>CALBAX010000026.1 GCA_937926875.1 uncultured Desulfovibrio sp. | reverse complement strand
TACCGGCGTCCGTGAAGGCTACACCGGCTCCTTCATGGCCAAGTGGGAGTTTTAACAGGGCGGTTTTGTTGTTTTTTTCGTGGGGGGAAGGGGAACCCCTCAGCTAGCGCGTGGGGGGCGTGAGGGGGGCCCCTTCCCCCCACACCCCCCACCCCCTCCCCAGCGCGCTTTACTGCCTCCCTGCTGCGGCGCCGTACCGCACGGGCTTTCCGTTATTGCTGACTGCCGTGCCATGCGGAAAGGGGAGAACAGACCCCGCACCGGACAGGCGACCACGATCAAATGCGTGGCCGAAGCCGTTATCCAAGGACAAAACAATGGAAAAAATAAAACTGTTCGCATACTCAACCATATGAAATGCCTTGATTTTTTCACACCGCCGGGATAAGTTAAAGCATTACGCTCTTGTTGTTTCCGCCCTGCCGTGAGTCTGTCCATGTTTGTCTGCCGCCGTATCTGTCCGCGCCGTGTCCGTTCGCGTCTTGCCCGTCCGTCATATGCGGGCGTTTGCGTCGCGCTCCTTCGCTCCCTGCGGCCTGAGCGGAACCCGGCCCGCTTCTTGCCCTCACTAGCCTTTTTCTCCGCGCGGGCGCGCATGGCGCGCGCCGCCGTCTCGCTTGCCGCCTGCCCCTCATGCCGGGCCGGGCGGCTTTCGGCGTTTGTCCTTTCCGTCTGTCCTGTCCGCAGGCCGTTCCCCGTGTGGGGCGCGGCCTTTTTGTCGTTCACCATCCAGCCGTTCCGGGAGGTTCGCCATGCTGAAACAAAGCCGCAACGCCCTCACCTGCCTTGCCAAACGCTACCGCGCCGTGCTGCGCCGCTGCCGCCTGCGCGCCCTTGCCCTTGCCCTTGCCTGCGCCCTGACCGCCCTGCCGCCCCTGCCCGCAGGGGCAAACAGCGGCGGGACGGATGACGGCTTCGGCAGGTACATCGGCTCGCAGACCGGCTCCGACGGTAATGTCTTCATTGACAGCGACTTTCAGGGCGATGTCTACGGCGGCTTCATTATTGGTTCCTCTAAGGATGCCTACAATAATAGGGTCACCGTGACCGGCGGCACGGTGGGGGCGGTCATCGGCGGATATTCGGATGCTGGCGACGCCATGAACAACATGGTCAGCATCAGCGGCGGCACGGTGTTGGGGAATGTCATCGGCGGGAGGGGGAACGATCAAACCACAGCCACATACAACAAGATCATCCTCTCCGGCGCGCCTGATTTGAGCCGCAGCGAGATTTTCGGCGGAATCTCAGCAGGTGTCTACGTAAAAGACCTAATCACTGGCAACCATCTGATC
Source organism: uncultured Desulfovibrio sp. (assembly GCA_937926875.1). Classification (GTDB taxonomy): domain Bacteria; phylum Desulfobacterota; class Desulfovibrionia; order Desulfovibrionales; family Desulfovibrionaceae; genus Desulfovibrio. Next base: position 99,858 of record CALBAX010000026.1, on the reverse strand, counting down.
CTGCAAACCAGCGGCCTGACGGCCAAAAATATCAAGAATTTTGAAGAGTATACCTTCCAATTGCCCGCCACAGTGAAACCCGGCGATACGGGCCTGACGCTCACGGCAGAAACAGGCACGAACATGGCCCCCGGCGGCAAGGCGACATTTATCGCCGCCATGCAGGGCATTGCGGGCAATGGGCCGGCGGTGAAGGTGGGGGATCGCTTTACCTTTCTCGGCAATGCCGCCGGACTTACCACGACGGGCCTGACGCTCGTCACGCAACAGCTTGCCGATGTACGGCAGGGCGTGACCCTTACGGCGGATCTGGACGTGAAGACGGACGCCACCAGCATTTACGCCCAAGTGACGGATACTCGCCTCAACCCCCAGACCAAGGCTCTGTCCGAGGGGCATTTGGGCGGCACGGCGCTGGCCCTGCAGGGGGCGGACCTGGCGGCGGGCAAGGGGATGGACGCGGCCGGGCAGGCCGTGCGAGCCTCGCTGGCCGAGGGCGGCAAGGGCGTGGCGGCCTTTGGCGCGCTTTCCGGCGGCTGGTCGCGCTACAATATCGGTTCGCACATCGACGTGAGCGGCTTTTCCCTGCTCACCGGTCTGGCGTGGGGCGCGGACAGCGTGCTCGGCCAGTTCACCAGCGGCCTGTTCTTCGAGTTCGGCAGCGCAACCACCGGCACTTACAACAGTTTCAGCAATGCCGCCTCGGTGAGCGGGGACGGCTCCACGTGGTACATGGGCGCGGGCCTGCTGGCGCGTATGGACTTCAACGACTGCGGCCCCGGCCATTTCTACGCCGAGGCCTCGGGCCGGGCGGGCGGCCTGCACAACGAATACCGCAATGACGACCTGCGCGACGGCGACGGTCGCCGGGCCGACTTCGACACCACGACCCCGTATGTGAGCCTGCATGCGGGCCTCGGCTACATCTGGAACCTCACGGACGCCTTGTCCCTCGATCTGCACGCCAAGTATTTCTGGACATGGCAGGACAGCGCGGATACCGACCTTTCCACCGGCGAGGCCCTGCATTTCGATGCCGTGAACTCGCACCGCCTGCGCCTCGGCGGCCGCCTGACCTGGGCCGTCAACGAACATATCAGCCCCTACGTCGGCGCGGCCTGGGAACATGAATTCGACGGCACGGCGCGCGCAACCTCCCTCGGCTACGACCTCGACGCCCCGTCCCTCAAGGGGGATACCGGCATCGGCGAACTGGGCCTCAGCTGGACGCCCTCCGCCGACACCCCCCTGACCGTCGACCTTTCCGTGCAGGGCTATACCGGCGTCCGTGAAGGCTACACCGGCTCCTTCATGGCCAAGTGGGAGTTTTAAGGAACGATGCGGTGGAGGATCTGGCGCGTGAGAGAGGGAAAGTGTTTTGAAAAACGCTTTTCCCTCTTCTCCTCGTGCTCTCCTTCACCCTTCCCAACACCGTTATTGCATGGTCACTGCCGGACAACGTGATCCGGTGTGACCTGCCTTTGGCGTCCCATTTTTTCCGGGGCGGTCATGGAGGAAAGCCCGTGACCTGCCTGACTTTTTGCATCTTCCTGGGCAAAACGCACTGGGGAGGGATGGGGTCCCTTCCCAGCGTACAGACCATACTGTGCCCGTATAAAGCCCATCGCGTTCTGGCCGGAGCAGGGCGCACGAAAAGGCCGGGGAGCGTGGTGCGTTCCCCGGCCGTTGATGACGGAACGGGCCGCTGTTCTATGCCGTGGCTGTTTTTTGCCGCCAGTTGAGGAGCAGGGCCGAATTGATGATGACCAGCACCGAGCCGGCGTTGTGCACCAGGGCGCCCAGCACCGGCGAGAGCAGGCCGCCCATGGCCAGGAAGATGGCCGCAAAATTGAGGATCATGGAGAAGGACAGATTGAGGGTGATGGTGCGCATCATGCGCCGGGACAGGGCGAAGATATGCGGCAGTTCCTTTATGTCGTCATGCACCAGGGCCATGTCGGCGGCATCCACGGCGATGTCGCTGCCGATACCGCCCATGGCCACGCCCACGAAGGCCTTTTTCAGGGCGGGCGCGTCATTGATGCCGTCACCGATCATGCAGACGGGCCGTTCCTGACGCTGGCTGTCCGCGATCCATTCCAGCTTGTCGGCGGGCAGGCAGTTGGCGCGCACGCCGTCCAGGGCCAGGCCCGCACTGACGCTGCGGGCGGCGGCCTCATTGTCGCCGGTCAGCAGCATGGTGGACACGCCCGCGTCCCGCAGGCCCTGCAGGGTGGAGGCAGCCGTGTTGCGCAGGCTGTCGGCCAGGGCGATGAAACCGGCAAAACGTCCGTCCAGGGCCACATGGACGAGGCTCTGGCCCGCGTCCAGGGCCTTGCGGGCGGCGGCCTCGTCCGCCGGGGAAAGGCTGATGCCGTTGTCCTGCAGCAGGGCAGGGTTGCCCGCCAGCAGCGCATGGCCGTCCACACGGGCGGAGACACCGCGCCCGGGCAGCATGCGGAAATCCTCGGCTTCGGGGATGTCCTGCGTGCCCGCGTCCCGCACGATGGCCTTGCCCAGCGGGTGTTCGGAGCGCCGCTCCGCGGCGGCGGTCAGGACATGCAGGCGCTGCGGCGCGAGCCCGGGCAGGGCGCTGTGCACATTTGCCACGCCGGGGGTGCCCCGGGTCAGGGTGCCGGTCTTGTCGAAGGCCACGACCCTGACGCGGGCCAGACGCTCCAGCGCGTCCCCTTCCTTGACCAGCACGCCGTGGCGGGTGGCATTGCCGATGGCGGCCATGATGGCCGTGGGCGTGGCCAGCACCAGGGCGCAGGGGCAGAAGACCACCAGGATGGTCACGGCGCGCAGCACTTCGCCGGTCACGATCCAGGTGCCCGCGGCCGCGGTCAGGGCCGTGACCACGATCCAGGTGGCCCAGCGGTCGGCCAGGCTCACGATACGGGCCTTGCCCGCGTCGGCGGACTGCACCAGACGGATCATGCGTTGCAGGGAGCTGTCCTCGCCCACCTTGACGGCGCGCATGTCGAAGGCCCCGAACTGGTTCACCGTGCCGCTGGACACCGTATCGCCGGGGCCCTTGTCCACGGGCAGGGACTCGCCGGTCATGACCGACTGGTCGATGGCCGTCTGTCCGCTGACGATGATGCCGTCCACCGGGATGGTCTCGCCGGGCAGCACGCGCAGCAGGTCGTCCACGCGCACTTCTTCGGCGGGGATGATGCTCTCGGCCGTGCCGTCCAGGCGACGGGCCGTGCGCGGGGTCAGATGCACCAGCCGCTCGATGCCCGCCCGGGCCTTGGCCACGGTGCGTTCCTCCAGCAGGGCGCCCAGCTGCATGATGAAGGCCACCTCACCGGCGGCGAAGATCTCGCCGATGATGACGGACGCCAGCAGGGCCAGCGAGACCAGCACGTCGGCCTTGATGTCGAAGCGCGTGAACAGGCCTTCGGCGCCTTCTTTGATGATGGGCACGCCGCACAGCAGCACGGCCAGCCAGGCCGGGTCCACAGGACCGGGGACAACTTCCAGAAAACTCAGCAGCAGGGCCACTGCCGAGATGCCCAGGGCCAGTGCCTGCCGGGGTTCTTCCCTGAGCCATTCCTTGACGTCTGCCAGCATGGGGCCTCCTTGTCTGTCCGGGGCGTCATGGGCATCCGCGGCCGGGTAGGGAATGTGAAGCATGCAGCGGCGGACGTGGCGCGGGGACAGGCGGGGTGGAAAAGTTTCGAACTGGCCCTCAGAATACCTATAGGGGTATGGGTAGTCAAGCGGGGGCCAAAAAAAAACCGGGCGGGCCCGGCTAGCTGCGACGGGAAAAATGTTCCACGGCCTTGGCAAAGGCGGCGATGGTGGCGTCGGCATCCCCGTGTTCGATGCCGTCGCGCACGCAGTGCTGCAGATGGCCCTCCAGCACGATCTGGCCCACCCGGTGCAGGGCGCCCTTGACCGCGTTGATCTGGATGAGGATGTCCTCACAGGGCACGTCCCTGTCGATCATCTGGTCGATGGCCTGCAACTGGCCCATGAGCTTCTTCATCCGGCGGTGCAGGTTCTCCGCATCCATGCATTTTCTCATACGTCCTCCTTTCAGGGCAGGGGACATTATTGCGGGCCGTCTGTCAAGAGGCGGCCCGTACCGGCCCGTCTGCTGCGTTCCTGCCATCCGCGTCCCGAAGCCCCTGCTGCGGCCATGCGTCCGGGGAAGGGGGCTTTTCCATGGCCTCCTTTTCCATCGGCGTGTCCGCCGGTCAGGGAGTTTCCCCGCGTCCTCTGCGCGCGGGTGCCGGAGAGGGCGCATCCGGCCGGGGCGTTCGGGGGGCTGCTCCTCCCGGACAGAACACATGGGAGGCCCGCCGCCTGCCCGGGACACGTCGCGGCAGGGACAGGCGCCCCGTCACCGGGAGGGGCGGACAGGGGCATCTGTTGTCCCGGCGGCCTTTGGTGTAGGATGGGGAAGCTGCGACCGTGACGGCGGCCTGTCTGGGGTGCCCTGAAGGCACCTGTCACAGCAGGCCATATGAGCGTTTTTTTTTCTTTTTTTGATGCCCGGCATGGCTGATGGCAAAAAATGCCGTACAGGGCATCTGCGGGCCATTTCGGCTGTATGGCCGTTTTTGCCCTTCACTGGAGTCCTATGCTGCGAAAGTCACCCTATTCCCTGCCCGCCAGCCAGTATGGCGGCGGGCGCAAGCGCATCTTCATCGGTCTGATGCTGGCCTCCTGCTGCGTGGCCTGCCTGGCCCTGGCCTTCTTCCTCATCCTGCCCTGGTCGGACTACGGCCAGACCCTCACCTGGCTGCCCCTGCTGTGCATGCTGGTGGGCGGAGCAGGCATCCTGGCCCTGCTCTGGATGTGCGGCACGCTGGTCTGGCATGTCTACACGGGGCGCTATCTCCCCGGGGTGGGGAGCGTGCGGCATGTGACCATCCGCCTGTTCTTCCCGCTCATGGAGCTGCTGGCCAAGGTGGTGCGCATGGAGCGCAAGCGGGTGCGGCATTCCTTCATCAAGGTCAACAATGAACTTGTGCTGGCCGACCGCCCGCGCGTACGGCCGGAGCGTCTGCTCCTGCTGCTGCCGCACTGCATCCAGCGCAGCGCCTGCCCGCACCGGCTCAACCATAACGTGGACCTGTGCCGCCGTTGCGGCCAATGCCCCGTGGGCGGCCTGCTGCACCTGCGGGACCGTTACGGCTTCCATCTGGCGCTGGCCACCGGCGGCACCATCGCCCGGCGCATCGTGATCCAGACGCGGCCCCGCATGATCATCGCCGTGGCCTGCGAACGGGATCTCACCTCCGGCATCCAGGACAGCTACCCCCTGCCGGTCTTCGGCATCCTCAACCAGCGCCCCTGTGGCCCCTGCCTGGACACACTGGTGTCCCTTGCGGCCGTGGAAGGGGCCGTGCGCCTGTTCCTTGGGCTTGAGGACAGCGCGGAGAGAGGAGATAGCGCTAAAAATAATCATTTTATTTCAAAGTGATGCTTATGATAGGAACAAAAAGGAAAGCAGGCCGGGATACGGCCGCCCAGGCCTTTGCCGCCGAAGGCAGCGCCCAGTTTACGGAAAGCCGCCGTTTGCGGCAGCTCCCGCCCGCGGCTCCGGCCCTGGCCCTGCGGGCCCTGTGCCTGCTGGACAGCGCCTTCAGTGCGGGCTGCACCATACAGGCGGCCTTGCAACAGGTGCTGGAAGACACGGCCCAGCGGCAGGAAGGCGGCCTGGCGGAGCGTGACCGGCATCTGGCGGCGGAGCTGGCCTACGGTACCCTGCGCATGGAAAACCGTCTGGCCTTCGTGCTGGTCAAGGTGCTGCGGCAGCCGCTCAAGCTGCCTCTGCCGTTGCGGCGCCTGCTGGCCGTTGCGGCCTATGGGCTGCTGTTCCTGGATCGTCTGCCTGCCCATGCCGTGCTGCATACGGCCGTGGATCTGGCCCGGCAGCTCTACGGGCCGGGGCTGGCCAGGGTGGTCAACGGCAGCCTGCGTTCCGTGCAGCGTTTGGGGGATGCCGTCCAGGCTCCCGATTTCTATGCCGGGCCTGCGGAGGAAGAAACGTTTTTTGCCGAGGATGCGGCCGCGGCCCGCAAGCTGCACAGCCTTGCCCTGCCGGAAGCCGAACTGCGGCTGGCCCGCTTCCATGCCGTGCCGCGCTGGCTGGTGGCCCTGTGGCAACAGGCCTATGGTGACGAGGCTTGCCGGGCCCTGCTGGCCCGTTCCGGGGCGCGCCCCTGGCAGGCGCTGCGCGTCAATGCCTCGCGTCCTCAGGCTGCGGATCTGAAGCAGGCCTTGCTGGCCTGCGTCCCGGCGGACGGTCCCGCGCCGCAGGCCGTGGGGGGCTGGGGCGTGGCTTTCGCGCCCGGGCAGACGCCTGCCATCGTGCAGGGCGAGCCGCTTGCCCGTCTGCTGGAGCAGGGGGCCCTTTCGCAGCAGGCGGCGGCCTCGCAGGAAGTGATGGCCGCGCTGGGGCTGGAAGACTGGCTGGGCCGTGGCTGGCCCGTCTGGGATGCCTGCGCCGGTTACGGCGGCAAGAGCGTGCAATTGCTGGAGCAGGGCGGTGACGTGCGCCTGTGCACGGACCGCAGCTTCTCCCGTCTGCGGCAGGTGCCGGGCCATTGCCGCCGTCTGGGCCTTGCGTTGCCGCATCTGGCCCTGGCCGATGCCTCCCGGCCGCCTGTCGCCCGCTGGCAGGGCGGCATCATCGCCGATGTGCCGTGCAGCGGCCTGGGCGTGCTGGCCCGCCGCCCCGATCTGCGCCGCCGTCCCCAGACGGCCCTTGCCGAGCATGCCGGCCTGCAACGGGCCATCCTCAAGGCTTTGGCCGCACGTCTGGAGCCCGGCGCCGAACTGGCCTACATCACCTGCACCCTGCATCCGCTGGAGAACGAGCAGGCCGTGGACTGGCTGCTGGCGGAAGACAGCAGCCTGGAGCGCCTCGTGCAGTGGCAGACGCCCCACGACCACCCCTGGCTGGAAGGCATGTTCGCCGCCCGCCTGCGGCGGCAGGACGTCAGGAGGGCAGGGGGGAGGTAAGGTGTTCTTGAGGGGGAAGGGGGGACCCTATCTCTGCTGTCGATGCCCGTAGCTTCCTTCGTCGCAACGGGCACGGCCCCAAGGGGCCGCCATTCGGTCGCTGGCTGGCGCACAAGGGTCCCCCCTTCCCCCTCCCAACGCGCTTTATCGGGGAGGATGATGGAGTCCGGTAACGCTGAGGGTATCCCCTTGCTGCTGGTCTCCGGGGGGAGCCTGGATCTCCAGTGTGATTGACCTGAAAGATGCGAACAGGGGGCACGGTGTATCCTGACCGGATACACCGTGCCCCCTGTTGTTTTTTGTTTTTGTCATTCTGGTGGGAAGAGTTATTGCCCATTTTTACAGGGAGGGATTCACTGTCTTCCAGACAACGGCGGGGACCCTCCGGCCAGACCGGAAGAAACGTTTTTTCAGGGATGGGGAGAGCGCGAGAGGGGAAGGGGCAGTTTTTACAAAAAACGCCCCTTCCCCTCTCGCTGGGATCTTTCTTTGCCTCCCGGCTACTGCCGGGGGGTCTTGTCATCCACCGGGGCCGCGATGGCCTCCCCGGCGGGCTCGTCTTCAGGGATATGGCAGTGCAGGCGGTTCAGCAGGGCTTCCAGCTCCTGGGGGCTGGTGTAGCGCAGGGTGATGCGGCCGCTTTCCATGTCGCCGCTGACGCGGGCCTTGCAGGGCAGGGCGGCGCAGAGGCTCTTTTGCAGGGCGGCGATCTGGGGCAGCTTTTTGCGCTTGCAGGGGGCGGGCCGCTGCGGGGCGGCTTCGCCGGCGGTCCAGGGCAGGCGCTGCTCCTCGCGCCAGAGGGCCACGGCCTCTTCGGCCTGGCGCACGCTCAGGGCCTCGCTGATGATATGGCTGCGCAACACCTCGGCGGCGGCCAGGGCATGGTCGTCAGTGCCCAGGGCCAGCAGGCAGCGGGCATGACCGGCGCTGAGGCGGCCGTGATGGAGGTCGTCCTGTGCGGCAGGCGGGAGCTGGAGCAGGCGCAGGGCATTGGCGATGGCCGGACGGCTCTTGCCAAGGCGGGCGGCCAGGGCCTCCTGCGTCAGGTTGAGGGTCTCGCGCAGCTGTTGCAGGGCCTGGGCCTCTTCCATGGGGTTGAGGTCTTCGCGTTGCAGGTTCTCGATAAGGGCGGCGGCCATGACTTCGGCGTCGCTCATCTCGCGCACGTGCACGGGCACCTGTCCAAGGCCCGCCTGACGGGCGGCCCGCCAGCGGCGTTCACCGGCCACGATCTGGTAGTGACCGGGCCTGCCGGCCAGGGGACGCACCAGCAGGGGCTGGATGATGCCCTGTTCGCGGATGGAGGCCGCCAGTTCGGCCAGGGATTCGGCGTCGAAGGTCTGGCGGGGCTGGCTGGGATTGGCATGCAGATGGGACAGGGGCAGCAGGGTGGGGCTGTGTTCCGTGCCTGCCTCGTTTTCCGGCGTACCGTTCTTTTCCTGCCGGGCGGCGCCCATATCCGTACGGCGCAACAGGGCGTCCAGGCCGCGGCCGAGACCTTTGCTACTCATGCTCTCTCCTTGACATCATGCCGTGCTGGCGGCACTTTTTACGACAGTGATTGCCCCAAACCTTTTGACCAGAGGAAACCATGTCCAACAAGCATCTTCTGTACCTGACCGACCGTCAGGGAAATCTGGAAGGGGTGCAGCTTTCTGCCGCCCTGTGGTCGCATTGCGAGGCGGCCGTCGTCAAGGCCCTGAAGGCCATGGAGCCCCCCCTGGAACACCTGAACGACGAGCCCGTGGCTGATTTCGAGCGCCTGCTCCAGTTCTGGGATTTCCGTTATCCGTACAGCCCCGAGGTCACCTGTCCGCATTGCGGCGCCCATACCGCTGACTGGCGCAACGACCCCGCGCATCCTTTCCATCTGACCACGGCCAATCTGGGCGGCCTGCTGGTCTTCCGCTGCAAGAGCTGCCAGTCCACGGTGCGCCAGAAGCATTTCCGCGACCATATGGCTGTGGAATGTACGCCGTACAATCCTGACTAGCGTTGCCGGCGGTTGCGTTACCGCTGTTTTTGCCGGGCCTTGCCCGGCTTTTTTTATGCCCGCATCACAGGCATGACGGCGGGCCTTCCCGGCTTTTCAGGAACGGGCGGCCGCCATGTGTCCTTCTAGCGCGGCTGCGGCATACGGGCGGGATCGCGCAGGGCCACTTCCTTGGCAAGGTTGAGATAGGCGTCGGCGCCCTTGGACTTGATGTCGTAGTGGATGATGGACTTGCCGTGGCTGGGCGCTTCGGAAAGACGCACATTGCGCGGGATGACCGTCCCGAAGAGGTGGTCGGGGAAGCAGCGCTGCACTTCGTCGCGCACTTCGCGGGTCAGGCGGTTGCGGGCATCGTACATGGTCAGCACCACGCCCAGCAGGTTCAGCCTGGGGTTGAGCCGTTTTTTGACCAGCTCGAAGGTCTGCAACAGTTTGACGATACCTTCCAGGGCGAAGAATTCGCATTGCAGGGGGATGAGCAGCTCCTGCGAGGCACAGAGGGAGTTGAGGGTCAGCAGGCCCAGGGACGGCGGGCAGTCGATGATGATGTAATCGTACTCCGCGCCCAGCGGTTCGAGGCAGTCGCGCAGGTAGAACTCGCGGGCCATCTTGTCCACCAGTTCCAGTTCCACGGCCACCAGGTTGGTGCTGGCGGGCAGCACGTGGAGGAAGGGCGTGCGGGTATTGCTGATGCTCTCGTGGATGTTCTCCGGCGTGTAGAAAGTGGAGTAGAGGTCGTGGTGCAGGTCTTCCTGGGCGATGCCGATACCGCTGGTGCTGTTGGCCTGGGGGTCGCAGTCCACCAGCAACACGCGCTTTTCCATGACGGCCAGTGCGGCGGAAAGGTTGATGGCGGTGGTCGTCTTGCCGACGCCGCCTTTTTGGTTGGCTATGGAAATGATGCGCGCCATACTGTCCTCCGGGCTGTGTTTCACAGGAAACAGGGAGGGCTGTTTCACGGGAAACAAACAAAAAAGTGAGGCCCCTCTGCCGGGGCCGCCATCTGCGGAACAAAATAAAGAAAAGCCCGGCAAATGGGAAGACGTGAACCGTCCGTGACAAAAAAATGCCGGTACGGCCAACGGCATCGCGGCACCCGGCGTCACCCGCGGCGTCCGGGACAGGGGTTCTTGCCCCGGATTCCGTTTCTGGCTAAAATCAGCGCCGCATTGCAACAAGGAGTTGGTTCCATGGCTGATACGCGCATTCTTCTGGTGGATGACGAAAAGGAAGTGACGGCACTGCTGTCCAAGCGTCTTGTACGGCGCGGCTACCAGTGTGCCACGGCGGCGGACGGCCTGCAGGCCGTGGAAGCCATGCGCGAACAGCCTTTTCCCATCGTCGTCATGGATGTGAAGATGCCCAATATGGACGGCATCGCCGCCCTGAAGGTCATCGTGGAGCAGTGGCCCACCGCCCAGGTGATCCTGCTTTCCGGCCATGCGGACATGCAGCTTGCTGTGCAGGCCATGAGCGAAGGCGCTTTCGGCTACTTGATGAAACCCGTCGATTTTGATGAACTCCTGTTCAAAATCGAAGATGCCGCCATGCAGAGCCGGCTCGAAGGGCCGGAAGGCGACATGGCACGATAGGATCTTTGCATGAAGAAACTGTTCCGTCCTCTGGTGCTGGGCAGTGTCCTTGTGCTGGCGGTGGGCCTGGCCCCCGTCATGGACACGGCACCCGCCCGTGCCGCTACCGTCACCGACGCCAACCTGAAGCAGATGCTGGAGGATCTGCTGCGCGAACATCCCGAGATAGTCCTGGACGTGCTGCGCTCCCACAGCGAGGACGTGCTGGACATCGCCCAGGCGGGGGCCAACGCGCGCCGCAAGGCCGCTCTGGAAGCCCAGTGGCACAAGGAAGTGAAGAACACGCCGCAAAAGCAGATCTCGCTGTCGGGCCGCCCGGTCAAGGGCAATGCTGCGGCACCGGTGCGCATCGTGGCCTTTTCGGACTTCACCTGCCACTATTGCCAGCAGGCCACCCACGTGCTGGATGAGGTCATGAAAAAATACGGCAAGAACGTCAGCCTGGTCTACAAGCACATGCCGCTGGACGAGCAGGGCCCGGGCATGCTGGCCGCCCGTTACTTCGTGGCTGTGGCCGCGCAGAGCGAAAGCAAGGCCTGGAAGTTCTATGACGCCATGTACGCCGACCGCGACCGCCTGTTGCTGGAAGGCCAGAAGTTCGTGGACGAGGTCTGCGACAGGCTGGGTCTGGACAAGGGGCGCCTGAAAAAGGACGCCGCCAGCGACAAGACGGCCCGGATCATCGCCCAGGATCTGGACGATGCCAAAAAGCTGAAGATCGACGGCACCCCCTGCTTCCTGGTCAACGGCCTGATGGTGCGGGGCGCACTGTCCGAACCCTTGTTCGAAGCGGCCGTGGACATCGCTCTGGAAGCGGCACGCTAGTTCTGGTCATGACGGTACGAAGACCGGTTGCGGGATGCCCCGTAGCCGGTCTTTTTTTACGCCTTCGGCCCAGGGGCAGGTGTTGGACGGGCCTTCCCTTCAAGGGAAACGGAGGAGGGGACGCTCCTGCGCTGCTGCGGGTTTTTCCGGGGCAGGGGATTTGTGCGACAAGCAGGAATGCCTTTTTCAGGGGGATTGAAGGGGAGTCCCTGTCACGGAGGAAGGGCCGCGTGTGCTGCATGCAGCCGCCACGGCGTGGCCGGAACGGTCGGGGCAGGAATGGAGCGGGCCGTTGTTTTTTGGGGGGGCAGACAAGGCAAAGGGCAGCCCGGAGGCTGCCCTTTATGTGAAGGCCGGGCGTGGCGAAACGCCCGTCAAGATCAGCTGGAACAAAAAGTGGAAAACTCACTGCAACGCTACGTCAAAAAACTGCTGATGGCAAGATGTCAGTCCGTGTGCCCGCAGAGGAAAATGGGCGGGCCTGCGGGAAAGGCGGCCTGCCGGGCCGGGTGCCCGGAAAAGGCATGAAAAAAGCGCGGGTACCCGCGCTTTTTTTCGTCCTTTCCTGCCAAGGGGATCAGATGACGATGCGGCGTACCGCGATGAGCCTGTCGCCCCAGTAGGGCTCCATGTTGTCCCGGCGCACGGTCTTGCCGCGGCTGGGGCTGTGGATGAAGGTATTGTTGCCCGCATAGATGCCGGTGTGCAGGCCGCGGGGGCCGCTGCTGGTCCTGAAGACCATGATGTCGCCGGGCCGGGGCGCGCTCTTGGGCACGGCATATCCGGCCCGCGCCTGATCCACGGTCACGCGCGGGACCTTAAGGCCGTTCTGGCGGTAGGCCCACCAGATGAGGCCCGAGCAGTCGAAGCCGCGGGAGGGGGAAGCCCCGCCCATGCGGTATTGCTTGCCTTCCTGGCTGGAGGCCGTACGCACGATGTTCTGGGCCCGCTGGGGATCGTTGTAGCCGGGGTCGGCCGGCTGGAACATGGCACACCCCGATGCGCTGCCCAGGATCAGGGCCAGGAAAAATATCTGAAAAAGACGGCGATAGGTTCTCATGATCCGCTCTGCCTGAAAGTTTGAAAGTCACGGCGTGGAGATGCCGTCGGAAAACCTGTTTTCCAGATGCAAAGCAAATACCGGGCCAAAAGCATCCCATGGGGAAGCTTTCGTAAATAGAAAGCAAAAACAGATAGATGTCGTTCAAATGGACATATGGCTGTCCATCGGGGCAGACAAAAATCTGTCATCCTTTTCGCATGAAACAGGGCGGGCGTCAAAGTTCCCACGCCGTCAGGGCCGCAGCGCGGCTGTGGCCGGGGGCAAAAAAAGGGGCCCCGTGCGGGGCCCCGGAGGTGGAGGATGCGGCATGGCCGGGCGGGAGCCGGGCCGTTGCGTGGACGTCGGGGAGGGGGAGGGGGAGGGGAATCCCCTCCCAGATGGGGCCCGGTGACGGCCCGTGGGCCGTGCCCGCGCTGCTGTTTTCCTCAGGACGAGGCGGGACCGGCAGGGCTGCCGATCCCGTTTCAGGGCTGTCGAGGCCCTAGCGGGCGTTCAGTTCCTGGCCGTCCCACACCTGTTCGGCCTTGGGCAGCACAGGCAGGAGCCGCGTCCAGGGATGCTGCTGCAGGAAATCGGCATCCTGTTGCAGCTTGCGGCTCATGTCCAGGATGGGCGGCACGATCTGCCTGATGTCCCCGGCCAGGGCGGGGCTGATGCTGTAGCCGGTGGCCTGTTCGGCCAGGGCCACGGCCTTGTGGCTGAACTCCATGGAGCTCATGAGGGTGTCCAGGGCCTTGGCGGGGTTATGGAAGCCCACGCTGTTCTCGGCGGACACGTAGTCCCAGTAGAGCTGGCCCTTGCGGACCATCTCGCGGGCCTCGGCCATCAGGCTGTCATAGTTGGCGGCGCGCTGTTCAGCGGGCACCGCGTTGGCCAGGCGCACGGCCTCGTGGGCGCGCACGGATTCTTCCTGGGCCTTGAGCAGCTGCTTGAAGGTCTTCTCCTGGGTGTAGAGCACGCGGCCGCGCAGGTAATCGGCGGTCTTGTCGGCATGGCACTGGCGGCAGGCGCGCAGCTCGGGATCCTTGAGGGGCGAGGTCATCCAGTGGCTGGAGACCTTCTTGCCGTCCACGCGCTGGTAGGGCATGTGGCAGTCCGCGCAGGAGACGCCGGCGGCGCCGTGGGTGCCGTCGATGAAGGTCTCGTACTCGGGATGCTGCATCTTGATCATGGGCACCTTGGAGGCCGCATGCACCCAGTCGGTGAAGGGCCCGCTGCTGCCGTCGGCCTGCCTGGGACCGTGGCTCTTGTAGTACTCATACATGTCGCCGGGGCCGAAGCCCTTGTCCCAGGGGAAGACGGGACGGCCGGCGGGCCCGTTGTCCTTGTGGGTGAAGTAGTATTCCACATGGCACTGGGCGCAGACCAGGGAGCGCTTTTCGTTGCGGGAGAGCTTGTCCCAGTCCTTGCCGGAACGCTTCAGCCAGTCCTTGAGCGGTTCGGAGTAGGGGCGCAGCTCCATGGTGGCCGGATCGTGGCAGTTGCTGCAGCCGATGGTCTCGTCCATCTCGCTGATGGCGTCCTTGCCGCGGAAGGTGTTCACGTCCTTGCTCCAGAAGGCGTCACCGTACTTGCCGACCCATTCCATCATCTTGGGGGTCTTGCAGTTCCAGCAGGTGGCGGGCAGGCCGCCCTTTTCCCCGTAGCGGTTGATGCGGTCGATGTTGACGAAGTCCTTGACGGCATAGGTATGGCCGCGGGCTTCGTTGTATTCGTACATGAAGGGATAGCCCAGCCAGAGGTTCTTCAGGTAGGGCTGGGCGTGCTTGTAGCCCTTGGGCAGGGGATTCACGTCGTCGTTCTTGTGGAACGGCACCGAGCCCTTGTACTCGGTCATGACGGACGTCTCGTTGTTTTTCTGGTACGAGGCGTACTGATGCGGGAAGGCCTCCTTGTAGGCCGAGATGCGGGTCTCGCCCGCGGGCAGGCCGGTCTTGTATTCCGGGGCCTTCAGTTCGGTGTCCACGTCCTGGCAGCCGCCCAGCAGGGGCAGCGCCAGCAGGGCTGCGGCCGCAAGGGTGAGGCCGAAGAGTCGATTAGTCATAAGCAACCGTCCTTGTGCTGATGGGCTTGTGGCGCATGTGGGCCATATTGCGGTGGCAGTCCACGCAATAGGGCTTGGCATCCATGCTGGCCACTTCGCTGTTGGTGGCAAAGTGGCAGGCCTTGCAATTCTCGTTGACCACGTCGCGGGTGCGCGCGCTGAGCGGGCGGGGGATGTCCTTGCCGGACACGTTGCCCATGAAGTCGCGCAGCCCTTCCTGTGCCTTGAACGGCAGCTTGGCCAGCAGGTTGTGCGGGGCGTGGCATTCATTGCAGGCGAGCTTGGCATGCGTGGACAGCTTGTGCGTCACGGCGGCCTCCTGCATGATGTGGCAGCTGGCGCAGAACGGACGCTGGTCCGTCGAGATCATGGCAAAAGCCATCACGGCCAGCAGTGCCGCGCCCGCTGCCAGACCACCCAGAAAGACTTTGAGCCAAGGTCCTGTGCGGGGTGTACCCATAAAGAGCCTCCTTCGTTGATATCGTCGCCTGTCCCGCACCAGGGGGCAGGGATGACGATCTGAGCATGACGCCGGTCCCCTCCGGCGTTTGTTCCAAAAAGAGCAAGGGCCGTGCCAGTTTGGACAAATGTGCGCATATTCACATTTTTTCTTGTTTTATCAGTATATTATATTGTCTGTTACCTGCATGTCCCCGGCGAGGCTCTTGTGATTTTCAGGAAAAAAAGACAGATTTTCAGAAAAATATGACAACTCCGGCCCTGCGTCCGCCGTCGGGACAGCCCGGCGTGCCTGACGGGCCGACGGAGGAACCATGTCCGACACCGTACGTGTCCCGCCCTCCGGCGGGCCCGGACACTGGCGGCGCTGGCTGTTGCCCGTGCTGGCCAGTGCCGCCTGGCTGGCCCTGACCTTTTGCCTGTACCGCCATGCCGTGCAGGGCGAGCAGGCCCATCTGCTGGAGCTCTGCCATACCCGGCTGGCGGCCACGGCCCATCAGCTCATGGATGCCCGTGACTGGAACGCGGGCCACGGTGGTGTCTATGTGCCCCTGAGCGCCTACGGCGAGCCCAACCCCTGGCTGCCGGAAAAGGACAGGACCCTGCAGACCGCCGACGGGCGCACGCTGGTGCTCATGAACCCCGCCTACATGAGCCGCCAGATGGCCGAACGCCTCACCGAGCCCGGCTTCCGTCTGGCCATCGTGGGCCAGGCCCCCCTGCGGCCGGGCAACCGGGCCGACGACTGGGAACGGCTCATGCTGGCCACGGCCACGCAGGGCGGGCAGGTCTTCTTCAGCGGGGAGGACTGCCTGCCGCAGGGCCGTCTGCGCCTGCTCAGGACGCTGGCCGCGCAGGAGAGCTGTCTGCGCTGTCATCAGGGGCACAGGGAAGGGGACATGCTGGGCGGCATCAGCATCAGCATGGATGCTGCCGGCTATGTCCGGGAGCTGGCGCGGAAGCAGCGGGAGCTGGGCCTGCTGTACGGCCTGCTGGCCCTGACCGGGGTGCTGGCCGTGGGCGGCATCACCAGCAACCTGACCCTGCGGCGTCTGCGGGCCGAGGAGAAGAGCCGCCTCAAGAGCGCTTTCATGGGGCGCCTCAGCCACGACATGCGTACCCCGCTGGCGGCCATGCTGGGCATGAGCGATCTGCTCGACCGCCAGGACTGCGGGGCGGAGCAGCGGCATACGGCCCTGGCCTATCTGCGCCGGGCCTGCGGGGCCTTGCTGGAGATGGTGGACGACATCACCGACCATGCCTCGCTGGAGCAGGGGGAGGTGCGCTTGCGCTGCCAGACCTTCGACCTGCCTGCCTGTCTGCGGGCCTGCGCGGATCTGTACAGACCGGCGGCGGAGGGCAAGGGGCTGGAACTGTTGCTGCATCTGGCGCCGCAGCTGCCCCGGCAGGTCCGTGGCGACAGCTTCCGCCTGCGACAGGCCCTGGGCAACCTGGTGAGCAATGCCGTCAAATTCACGGAACGGGGCGGCATAGGCGTGGAGGCAGGTGGAGAGCGCCTGTCCTCCGGCGTGTTCCTGCTGCGGCTGGACGTCCGGGACAGCGGGCCCGGGCTGGAGCCCGGAGAGGAAAAAGCGGTCTTTGAAAGCTTCCGGCGGGGCAGCGCCGCCAGCGGCAAGCAGGGCACCGGTCTGGGCCTGAACATCGTGCGCACCATCGCCCGCCGCATGGGCGGGGACGTGCTGGTGCGCTCCTGTCCCGGACAGGGCTGCACCTTCACGCTGGAAGTGCGTCTGGAGATCGTGGAGGGCGGCCCCGCTCCGCAGCCGGGCCCCTTGTGCCCGGCGGAAGAGGGCGCCACGGCCCCTGCGGCGGGCCCCTTGCACGGCCTGCGTGTGCTGGTGGCCGAGGATGACGCCGCGGGCCGCTATCTGCTCGAAGTGCGGTTGCGGGAGCAGGGCTGCACCGTGGGGCTGGCCGCGGACGGGGAACAGGTCCTGGACATGCTGGCCGCCACATCGTGGGACGTCATCCTGCTGGATGCCGGCATGCCCCGCATGGACGGCCTGGCCGTGCTGGAGCGCATCCGTGCCGGACAGAGCGCCGCGCCCCGGCAGCAGGCGGTGATCGTCCATTCCGCCGGTCTGGCCCCCGGTGAGGAGGCTCGCTTCCGGGCGCTGGGCGTGCGGGCCCTGCTGGGCAAGCCGGTGCCTCCGGCCATGCTGCTGGCTGCGTTGCGGGACGTGCCCCGTGGCTGTCCCGGCGGCGGGCCGGAGGACGCGCCGGTGGAGGGAGGCGTCCCCATCATCTGGGACAGGGCGGCCGCGCTGGCAGCCGCGGATCAGGACGAGGAGCTGCTGCGTACCCTGGTCACGGCCTTGCGGGACGACCTGCCGCGTCTGGAAGCGGATCTGGAAGCGGCCCGGGAACTGGCCGCCGACCCCACGGCCCCGGTGGCCCATGCGGCGGAGGCCCTGCGCCGGGCGGCCCATGCCCTGAAGAATTCC
The DNA here is from genome assembly GCA_937926875.1 of uncultured Desulfovibrio sp. GTDB lineage: Bacteria > Desulfobacterota > Desulfovibrionia > Desulfovibrionales > Desulfovibrionaceae > Desulfovibrio. Next base: position 82,433 of record CALBAX010000026.1, on the reverse strand, counting down.
GCGGCCACGCTCTGTTTTGAGGAGCTGCGTCTCAGGGCCGCGGCCCTGGAACAGGCGGCACGGCAGGTGCTGGCGGAGGCGCCGGAGAACGCGGCAGGGCTGGCGCCTTTGGCGGCGGCCTGTGCCGCGGCTCTGGCTCGCGCCGCAGAGGTCCTGCGGCGGGACAACGGCTGATGCCGCCAGCTTCGCGGTGGACGATGCCGCCGTGTCCGGCATGCAGGCAGATGTTTGCCCGGCCGTCCTTTCCGGTTGGCGGGGCTCTGGTGGCCGGCAAAGCCGCAGGAGAGCCGGCAGCATGCCGAAAGGCTTTTGTATCCGGCCCGTCGGCCGGGGACCGCAGGGATACGGGAACGATATGCCGGGCAGCAGGCGCGCCCCCTGTGCCGCGCCCGGGGATGATGACAGGGGAGGCCCGGGGCCACAGGACCGGGCAGGGAGGCAAGGATGGCCCGAGTGCTGGTGGTGGATGACGAAAACCTGATGCGCACCATGGTGGAGGTGGCTTGCCGCCGCCTGGGGCACGAGGCCCTGTGCGCGGCCACGCTGGCGGAGGGACGGCGTCTGGCGGCCGCGGGCGTGGACGTCATCCTCCTGGACATGCTCCTGCCCGATGGCAACGGTCTGGATGCGCAGCAGGAGCTGGCGGCCCTGCCCGACGCGCCGGACATCGTGGTCATCACGGGCTACGGCGATGGCGACGCGGCAGAAAAAGCCCTGCGCGGCGGTGTCTGGGATTTTCTCATGAAGCCGGTGCGGGTGCGCGATGTGGAAGAGACCCTGAGCCATGTGCTGGAGGCCCGGGACAGGCGGCGCTCGCGCCGGGGCCTGGAACTGGAGCCGGGACAGGTGGCCGGGAGCGGCCCGGCCATGCAGGCGGCGCTGGCCCAGCTGGAACAGGCGGCGCACAGCGACGTCAACGTCCTGCTGCTGGGCGAGACCGGCGTGGGCAAGGAACTGTTCGCCCGCACCCTGTACCGCAACAGCCATCGGGCCTCGCGGCCTTTCGTGGCCGTGGACTGCGCCTCCCTGCCGGAAACGCTGGTGGAGAGCCATCTGTTCGGCCATGCCCGGGGGGCCTTCACCGGTGCGGAGCGGGCCAGCGAGGGCCTGTTGCGGGCGGCGCATCAGGGCACGCTCTTTCTGGACGAGGTAGGCGACCTGCCGCAGGGCATACAGGGGGCTTTTTTGCGGGCGCTGGAGCTGCGCCGTTTCCGGCCTGTGGGGGAAGTGCGCGAGGTGGAGAGCGATTTTCGCCTTGTGGCGGCCACCAATCAGGATCTGGAGGCCATGAGCGAGGACGGGCGCTTCCGCAAGGACCTGCTTTACCGCCTGCAGGGCATGACCATCGTGATCCCGCCCCTGCGCCGGCGCCGGGACGAGATCCCCCTGCTGGCACGGCAGGCGGTCATCCGCTGCTGCCGCCGCAACGGCATGGAGGAGAAGGAGCTTTCCCCCCTGCTGCTGGAGATGCTGGGCGAATACGACTGGCCGGGCAATGTGCGCGAGCTGTTCCATACGCTGGAGCGGGCCTGCCTTGCGGCGGAACATGCGCCCCTGCTGCTGCCCGCGCATCTGGCCACCGGCCTGCGCGTGGCCGTGGCCCGCAGCCGGGCCGGACAGGGGCGCGGCACGGGCGATGTGCCCGGCGGCAGGGAAGCAAGTCCCCCGCTGGCCGATGCCGGGGCCTGTAGCGCGCCTGTCCTCCCCCCCATGCCGGAGGAGGGACAGGCCTTCCCGTCGTTGCGCAGCTGGCGGCATGAGGCGGAGCGGCACTACGTGGCCCAGGTACGGGCATTGTGTGGCGATGACGTCCGGGCCGCGGCACATATGGCCGGGGTCTCCCGCGGGCACTGGTACGAACTGCTGAAAAAATACGGCTTCTAGGCCCGCAGGGCGCTGCCTGAAAAGGGCGCAAAGGCTTGCGGCAGGCCGGGAAAGCGGATACAAGGGGCGAAGGGACATTTCCCAGCTTTGTGAGAAAGGATTACCTAGGCATGAGCAATCCCATTACCGTGAAAGGCTATGTCTGTTCTGTGCCCCGTGCCGCCGATGCGCGGCAGGCCAGTGTGGCTGTGGTACAGGACGATGTGGAATATCGCATCATCCCTCGTGGCGCCGGTGCCGATCTGGCCGACGAGGTGAGCGCCCTGGTGGAAGTGACCGGCCTGCTGGAGCAGGCGGACGAGGTCAACTACATCCAGGTCCGCGGCTATAGGCTGGTGGACGATACTTCTTCCTGGGACGACGAATAGCGCTTTCACGGGACGCTCGGGCCGGCGCTGACCGGCAGGCGTTGCCGCGCTGTTTCCCGGTTACCGCAGGACGGCCTGACCGCCATGTCCGCTGCACGTCAGGCGTGTGGGTCTGGACGTGCGTCCCCGGGCAAGTCCCTTGTGATATTGTATTGATGTGAGGCGAGGCATGCAGGGAATGCCCCGCCTGTTGTCGCGCGAGATGTGAAGACAGCAGGAACGCATCAGGCGTTCCCGCTGTCTTTTTTTATGGGCTTTAGCCTGTTGGGCGCCACGGCCCGAAATGCAGGACCACCCGCCATGCGGATGGTCTTGCTGTATCAAATATCCCCTAGCGCCGGATCACGGACGGCAGGGCAAAGTACAGGCGCGCGGCCAGGTCGAAGCAGGCCCCGGGCAGATGGCTGGCCCACCAGAACAGGCGGTATTTGCGCGAGCCGTCACGCCAGGGCCGGATGACGGCGCGGGCCTCGCGGCCGCGTCCTTCACGCCACAGGCTCACGGCCTTCTGGAAGGCGGCGCGGCGCGTCAGCAGGCTGACGAGCCCGGGATGCGCCGCGTCATAGCCGGGCCAGAGGCGGCGGTGTTTTTCCAGGATGTACAGGGTCTCGTCCGCGAACTGGCCGAATTTGCGGAACGTGGTGTTGTTGCCGTGCACCCGCCACAGGGTCAGGGGCGCGTCCACATGGTCCAGTGCCCAGTCGTGGGCCACACGGTAGAAGATGTCGGCTTCCTCGCAGACGTTGAGGCTCTCGTCGAACCAGACCGGTGCGCCGCCCTCACGGGCGGGCGGACAGACCACGCTGTCCAGCGCAGCGCGGGAGAGCATGGCCGAGGACATGGAGATCCACTGCCGTTCCATGAGGGCGGCAAAGGCCCTGCCGCGCTGGGGGCGGGATTCGGCGAACAGGCGCTTCAGCACATGTTTGCCGTCGAAGATCTCGGTATCGGTGCAGACCAGGCCCACCTGCGGATCAGCTTCGAAGCAGGCCACCTGACGGGCCAGCTTTTCGGGCCGCCACAGGTCGTCACAGTCCAGAAAGGCCACATAGCGGCCCCGGCTCCGGGCGATGGCCAGATTGCGGGCCGCGCCCAGGGGCACGGTCTCTTCACCGCGGAAGTAGCGCAGGCGTCCGGCCAGCCCGGCATGGCCCCGGGCCATCTGCGGGCTGCTGTCCGTGGAGCCGTTGTCCCAGAAGATGACCTCGAAACAGGTGAAGGTCTGGGCGGCCAGGCTGTCCAGGGTCTCCTGCAGATGTTCGGCGCTGTTCAGGCAGTTCATGATGACGGAGACCACGGGGGCCTCGGACGTGGGGACATGATGCATGGATGTACCTCGCGATGACGGGGACGACAGGTTCATGGAGCGTACGGGCCGGAAGACCCAGAGCCGGCATAACAGGTAGAGGAAGAGCGGGGCCGCCAGGGAGGCGGCAGGCAGGGCCAGACCGTGGGGGACGCCGCACCAGCCGAGCCCCCGGGCGAACAGGTCGCCCAGCCAGAGGCCCGCGCCCTGCACCAGGACGAAGCGGGGCAGCATGCGGGCGTGGGCGCCGCCCCTGATGCCGAACGTCCAGAAGCAGTGCCCCGCATAGGCGGCCAGCAGGGCCAGCAGCCCGGCAAGGGCCTGGGCCGCCGGGGCGGGCCAGTGCGCACCGCGAACGAGCAGATGGGCCGCCCAGAGATAGCAGAGGGTGGCGCTGCTGCCCACCATGCCGAAACGGAGCAGGGGGCGTGCCAGCAGGCTGCGGGCAAAGGCCGTGGTCTCGGACAGTATCGTCATGGCATGTCCTGGATGGCATGTGGCGGGCATGGCCCTGTACCGGCAGGGCGCCGACGGGCGGAGCCGCCCGCGGCGGCTCCGTTGCCGGGAAAGGTCAGGCCAGGGTGGCCGTGATGACGTCGCAGATGTGTTCCACATCGGCGGCGCTCAGGCCGGGATGCATGGGCAGGGTCACCAGTTCGCCGTAGAGCTGTTCCGTCACGGGCAGGGGCAGGGAGCCCGGAGCAGGGCGGAACAGGCTCAGCAGATGGTTGGGCTTGTAATGGACGCCCACCGGGATGCCCGCGGCGGTGAGGGCGGCCTTGAGCTCGTCCTTGCGGCCGTCGAGCACGCGCACGCAGACGATGTGCGGCACCACGAAGTCCTGCGGGTCGGTCTGCAGGAGGCGCAGGCCGTCCAGCCCCGCCAGACGGCGGCGGTAGATGTCGCCCAGGGCGCGGCGGGCCGGGATGAATTCCCCGTCCAGACGCGAGAGCTGCACGCGGCCGATGGCGGCCATGATGTTGCTCATGTGGAAGCGCCAGCCGATACGCTTCACGTCCGGGTCCCAGGTGCGGGTACCGGCAAAGCGGGAGCGGGTGTCGCCTTCCACGGAGAGCAGGCGGGCATCGGCGGCATAGCCGGCTTCCGTGGCGTTGAAGAAGACGGCGCAGCCGCCTTCGCCGGAGGTGATGTTCTTGATGCCGTCAAAGCTGAAACAGACCACGTCCCCGAAGCTGCCGATCTTGCGGCCGTGGTGCAGGCAGCCGAAGGCATGGGCGGCGTCTTCGATGACGCGCAGGCCGTGTTCTTTGGCGAAGGCGTGGACCTCGTCCAGATGCCAGGGGTTGCTGGCGTAGTGGACGGGCATGATGGCCAGCGTGTCGGGCGTGATGCGGCGGGCGGCGTCCCTGAGGTCGATGGTGCCGGTCCCGGCCAGCACGTCACAGGCCACGGGTTCGCAGCCGGCGGCCACGATGGCCTGGAAGGAGGCCACGAAGGTCAGGGACGGCACCAGGATCTGCGGCTTGCGGGCGGCATCGCGCGGGGCGATGGCGTCCACGGCCAGGGTCAGGGCAGCGGTGCCCGTGTTGGTGGTCACCACCTGTTCGGGCGCCACGCCCAGATAGGCGGCCAGTTCCTGTTCGAACAGACAGGTCTCGTGTCCCATGCCCAGGTAACCGTCCTCGACGATGACGCGCCGGACGGCTTCGGCCTCGGCTTCGCCCACGATGGAACGGGAAAGACGCATGCTCATGGCATCTCCTCATGTTTCATGGAAAAAGTACCGGGCAGGGGCAGCCCGGTACTTTGCAATACGCCCTATCGTACGGCTGGGCAAGCCATGTGTGTGGGGACTTCCGTGCACGCTACAGGATGGCAGGGCGGGCGGATCTTGCCGGGGCGGCCCCCTGCGGTATGTGCGCGGACGGGCTGCTCTTTCGCTCGACCTTTTGCCCCGGCTTTGGCATGCTGCTGCGACGCACGGAGGCCCGGACAGACCGCACCTCCGGCACCGGGTACCGAGGAGGGATATCGTCATGTGGGTTCGCATCTGGCCGCATCTGGCCCTGTTGCTGGCCATGGTTTTCTGGAGCACGTCCTATGTGGCCCTGCGCATCGCGCTCAGCGCGCTGGATCCGTTCACGGTCATGGCCGGGCGCATGGGCGTGGCCACGCTGCTGTTCCTGCCGCTGTGGGGCGGGCTGTTGCGTGACCTGCGCCGCAAGGGCCAGTGGCGCTGGCTCCTGCTCATGGCCTTTGCCGAGCCCTGCTGCTACTTTTTGCTGGAGACCCGCGCCCTGTGCCTGACCACGGCCTCGCAGGCGGGCATGATCATCTCGCTGCTGCCGCTCATCACCGCCGTGGTGGCCTGGCGTCTGCTGGGCGAACGGGTCAGCCTGCGCGGCTGGATAGGCTTTGCCCTGGCCGTGGCCGGGGTGGTCTGGCTCTCCCTGCAATCGGCCGTGGACGAGACCGCCACGGCGCCCGTGCTGGGCAATTTTTTCGAGGGGCTGGCCATGGTCTGTGCCGCCCTGTATACCGTGCTGGCCCGGCGTCTTTCCGCCGCCTATTCGCCCTTGCAGATCACGGCCGTGCAGTCCTTCGTGGGCATGAGTTTCTTTGCCGGGCTGCTGGCGCTGGCGCCCCTGGACTACACGCCCGTGCTGCTGCATGTGGACGTGCCGGACTGGGCCCCCTGGGCCAGTGTGGCCTATCTGGGCGGGGTGGTCTCGCTGGGGGGCTACGGCCTCTACAACGTGGGGGTCAGCCGTCTTTCGGCCGCCGGTGCCGCCGCCTACACCAACCTTATCCCCATCCTGACCCTGGCCAGCGGTGTCATCCTGCTGCGTGAGGTCTTCCTGCCCGGCCAGTACATGGCCTCGGTGCTGGTGGTGGCCGGGGTGCTGCTCAGCCAGTGGGGCGGCCGGAGAGGCCGGCGCGAAGGCTGCTAGGGGCTGTGCAGATTTTGGGGGAGGGGGCCCCTCATCTCTGCTGTCAATGCCCGTAACGCTCCTTCGTCGCTGACGGGCAGGGCCCTTTGGGCCGCCGTCCGGTCGCTGCCAATGCGAGAGGTGTCCCCCTTTCCCCAAGCCCCCATCCCCTCCCCAGCGCGTTTTGACAGGATCGGCCGAGGCTGGGGGATACGGAGCCGTGGTGTGCCTGCGGCACAGGGATGCTTCCTGAACGCAGAGCTTGTTGCCGGGCTTGCGGGAAGACATCCTTCAGGCCCGGAGTATAGAAGACAAGGGCGTCCGCCTTTCAGGAGGCGGGCGCCCTGTCTGGGGTCTAAGAACAGGGATCAGGCATTGCCCGCGTAGAACACGTGGCGGGCGCTGCTGGCCGCGCTGATGCGGTAGATCTGGATGGTGTAGCGCCCCTTGCCGCCGCACAGGGGGCAGGAGTCGGTGATCAGCACGCAGCTGGCGTCCAGTTCCAGCGGGTCGATGCCCACGGCCGCCAGCAGGCGGCGGGTACGGCCCTTTTCCCAGACGATGGGCGCGCCGCAATGGCCGCACTCCACATAGAGCATGTCGGGGTCGAAGGCTTCCGGCTGCGGCAGCACGGGCACGTTGACCGTATGGGGGGCCTCCTGCCGTGCGGTCAGGGAACGGCTGCCGTGCAGCAGGGGGCGTCTGCGGTTGAGGGGACGCCGGAGGGGGCGCTTGCCTTGCATCTGGCGGCCGGATAGAGTGGCCGCATGTCTGGAGTATCTCGTCATATTCGTTTGTTACCGCCTGAGTTGCGCAATCAGATCGCCGCCAGCAGGCGGCGGGTACGGCCCTTTTCCCAGACGATGGGCGCGCCGCAATGGCCGCACTCCACATAGAGCATGTCGGGGTCGAAGGCTTCCGGCTGCGGCAGCACGGGCACGTTGACCGTATGGGGGGCCTCCTGCCGTGCGGTCAGGGAACGGCTGCCGTGCAGCAGGGGGCGTCTGCGGTTGAGGGGACGCCGGAGGGGGCGCTTGCCTTGCATCTGGCGGCCGGATAGAGTGGCCGCATGTCTGGAGTATCTCGTCATATTCGTTTGTTACCGCCTGAGTTGCGCAATCAGATCGCCGCCGGCGAGGTGGTGGAGCGCCCGGCCAGTGTGGTCAAGGAACTGGTGGAAAACAGCCTGGATGCCGGAGCCACGCGCGTGGACGTGTTTTTGGAGAACGGCGGTCAGAGCTGCATCCGCGTGCAGGACGACGGCGCGGGCATCGCCCCCGGCGAACTGGAACTGGCCGTGACCCGTCACGCCACCAGCAAGATCGCCAGCATGGACGATCTGGAACATATCGCGTCCTACGGCTTCCGCGGCGAGGCCCTGCCGAGCATCGCCTCGGTGGCCCGCTTCAGCATGGAATCCGCCGTGGCCGCAGCCGACGGCGGGACAGAGGCCAGCCGCATCGTGGTGGAGTTCGGCCGCCTGCTGGCGGTGGAGCCTTCGGCCCTGCACCGGGGCACCATCGTGGAAGTGCGTGACCTGTTCACCAATATACCCGCACGGCTCAAATTTTTGAAGACCCCGGCCACGGAGCTCAAACGGGCCCAGGAGTGGCTGGTGCGTCTGGCCCTGGCCCGCTGCGATGTGGGGTTCAGCCTCAGGGCCGGGGAACGCGAGGCCCTGCGCTTTTTGCCCGGGCAGAGCCTGCGCGACCGTCTGGCCCAGCTGTGGCCGCGTCTGGTGGTGGAGGCCCTGCGTTCGTTCGATGCCGAACGGCACGGCATCCGGGCCCGGGGCCTGGCGGCCCTGCCGTCGGTGAGCCAGCAGCGCGGGGACCGCATCCTGCTGTACGTCAACGGCCGCAGCGTCAGCGACAAGCGCCTGCTGGCCGCCGTGCGCGAGGCCTACAAGGGGCGCATCACCAGCCGGGACTACCCGCAGGTGGTGCTCTTCGTGGACATGCCGCCCGACATGGTGGACGTCAACGTGCATCCGGCCAAGAGCGAAGTCCGTTTCCGGGACGAGTCCTCGGTCTTTTCCGCCGTGCTCCATGCCGTGCAGGGGGCTCTGGTCAGCGATGTGGAAAGCGTGCTGGACGCGGCCCGCGAAGCCGATGACGCCCGTCCGGTGGCGGCGCAGTCCCGCCTGTGGGACGGCCTGCCCCCGCGCCCGCAGGGCTTCTGGGGCAGCGCCGATGCCGCGCCCCTGATGCGGCATGCGGAGGACGAGACTCGGGAAGACGAAGGCCAGTGGCAGGTGCGGCGGCCCGATGCGGACCACAGCACGGCCCCTGAGTCCATGACGGGCACGGGATACACGGCGGATGCCCCGTCCGTACCGTCATCGTCCGGCAGTGCGGCGGCCTTCGCCTCCGGGCGGACGGCCCCTGCGGGCCTGCGGGAAGCCGTGGCCCCCCCGGCGTTTTCGGCCGCGTCCTTTGCGGAGGACGCGGAGGGGACGGGACGTTTGTCCGCCGACAGGCAGGAATTTTTCGAGAGCGCCCGGCAGACGGCACGCATGGCCGTGCCGCCCGGACATGTGGCGACCGTGACGGGCCATGAGGGCACGGACGAGGCCGTAGCGGAACGCGCCCCTGCGCCAAAGCTGGACGGGCCGGAGGGCCTGCCGGGATCCGGGGATGCCGCGTACGGCCCCGGCAGTGCCGTGGCGGATGAAAGTGCCGCCGGGCGGCATGAACTGGTGGTGGGCGGCCTGACCTATCTGGGGCAGGTGGCCGAGACCTACCTTGTTTTGCGTGATGCCTCCGGTGCCCTGATGCTGCTGGACCAGCACGCGGCGCACGAGCGCGTGCTTTACGAACGGTTGCGCAAGGGGGCCTTCGCGGGCACGGCCCAGTGCCTGGCCCTGCCGCTGGAGCTGGCCCTGCAGCCGGTGGAAGAGGAACGCTTTCTGGAAGTGCGGGACAATCTGGAGCGCATGGGCTTCGATGTCTCCTGCTCCGGCGGACGCCTGCTGGCCCGGGGCATCCCGCCCTCCCTGTCCCGCAGCGAGGCCGGGGAGTTCCTGCGCGAGGTGCTGGCCGGTCGCAAGGACGACATACGCGCCATGTTCGTTTCCCTGTCCTGCAAGGGCGCCATCAAGGCCGGGCAGCGTCTGGCCGATGACGAGGCCGCGGCCCTGCTGCGCCAGTGGCTGCATACGCCGGAGCGGGAATACTGCCCCCACGGCCGTCCCAGCATCCTGCGCTGGGATGCCGTGGCGCTGGAGAAACTGTTCAAGCGCCGGCAGTGAGGCCTCCGGGCCTGTGCGCGTGCGGCGGTGCTCCCGTACGCTGCGGGAGCGCACGTTCCCGTGCTGGCGGCTTTCCGCCGCAGGGCACGGCCCGCCGCCAGTCCGGCGGGCAGCTTTCTGGCCGTTCCGGCAAAACAGGCATCCAGGTGCCGTATGGATGAAGAAAAGACCGGGACAGTCCCTCGGGGGGCTGTCCCGGTCTGCCATTCAGGGGCGGGACGCATCGGGGCCTCACAGGCAGGCGCAGGGCTCCATGATGCCGGGGATGCTGCCCCGCATCCGGGCCATCTAGTGCCGCATGGCCCGCAGGCCGTTGGCCACCACCAGCAGGGCCGTGCCCACGTCGGCGAAGACGGCCATCCACATGGTGGCGTGACCGGTGAAGGTCAGGGCGAAGAACAGGGCCTTGACGCCCAGCGCCAGCGTGATGTTCTGCACCAGGATGGCAAAGGTGGCCCGGGACAGGCGGATGAAGCGGGGGATCTTGCGCAGGTCGTCGTCCATGAGTGCCACGTCGGCGGTCTCGATGGCGGTGTCCGTGCCGTTGCCGGCCATGGCGAAGCCCACGTCGGCCCGGGCCAGCGCCGGGGCATCGTTGATGCCGTCGCCCACCATGCCCACCTTGTGTCCCCGGGCTTCCAGTTCCTCGATGACGGCGAGCTTGTCCGCCGGGAGCAGGCCGGCCTTGAAGCTGTCCACGCCCACCTGACGGGCGATGGCCGCTGCCGTGTGTGCGTTGTCACCGGTGAGCATGACCGTGCTCACGCCCAGTCCCTTCAGTTCCCTGACAGCTTCCAGACTGCTTTCCTTGAGCGTGTCGGCCACGGCCAGCAGGGCCTGGATGCCGTCGTCGCCCACGAGCGCGACCACGGTCTTGCCCTGCTGCTCCAGCCGGGAGATCTGCCCGTCGATCTCTGCCGGGCACCGGCCCAGCGATGCCGCAAGGCCGCGGTTGCCCAGGTACCAGCGCCGGCCGGCCATGATGCCGCTGACGCCCTGACCGGGCAGGGCCGTGAAGTCGTCCACGTCCCGCAGAGGGATGTGGTCTTCCGCGGCGGCCTGGGCGATGGCTCCGGAAACCGGATGGTCGGAACGGGCCGCCAGGCTGGCCGCCAGCGAACGGACGTCCGCTTCATCTTCCTGCCCCGTGCACAGGCAGTCGGTCTGGCGCGGCTTGCCGTGGGTGAGGGTGCCGGTCTTGTCCAGGGCCAGACAGTCAAGGCGTCTGCCCTGTTCCAGGAACATGCCGCCCTTGATGAGGATGCCGTAGCGGGTGGCGGCGGCCATGCCGCTGACGATGCTCACCGGCGTGGAGATGACCAGGGCGCAGGGGCAGCCGATGACCAGGATCACCAGCGCGGTATAGATGGCGTCCGTCCAGGCGCTGCCCAGGCACAGGGGCGGCACCATGGCGGCCAGCAGGGCCACCAGGAAGACGGCCGGGGTATAGTAGCGCGCGAAGGCATCCACAAAGCGCTGCATGGGGGCGCGGCTGCCCTGGGCCTCTTCCACGGCATGGATGATGCGGGCCAGCGTTGTGTCCGTGGCTGCGGCGGTCACCCGGAACTCGAAGGAGCCGGAGGTATTGAGGGTCCCGGCGTAGACCGTGTCCCCGGCCTGCTTTTCCACCGGCATGCTCTCGCCGGTGATGGGCGACTGGTCCACCATGGAATGGCCGTCCAGTACCAGACCGTCCAGGGCGATCTTTTCGCCGGGGCGCACGCGCACGCGGCTGCCCACGGCCACCGTGCGGATGTCGGCTTCCTGCCAGCTGCCGTCCTCGCGCAGCACCGTGGCCGTATCGGGCGCCAGGGCCAGCAGGTCCTTGATGGCGTTGCGGGCCCTGTCCAGGGCCTTGGCCTCGATGGCTTCCGAGACGTTGAACAGCACCATGACCATGGCGGCTTCCGGGAACTGCCCGATGAGCACGGCCCCGGTGACGGCCACGGACATGAGGGCATTGATGTTCAGGTCGAGGTTGGAGACGGCCAGCCAGCCCTTGCGGTAGGTGGTCAGGCCGCTCAGCAGGATGGCGACGATGGCGCAGCACAGGGGCAAAAGCGTCAGCACGGGCCAGCCGCCCACGCTCCAGGAGGCCATGTCGAGGCCGAAGGGAAGCGCCCCCCAGTGCTGGATGAGCTCCAGGATCTCGGAAAGGGCGGCAAAGCCGCCGGCCACGGCCAGCCGCTTCCAGGGGATGCGGGGGGCCGGGATGGCATCGTGTGCCTGAGCCGTCCCTTCCAGCAGCCGGGCGCCCATGTCCAGGCCCTCAAGGGCGGCGGTGATGGCCGGGAGGGCCGCGGGCTCGTGCCGCACGCGCACAAGACGCTGCATCAGGTCGATCTCAAGGCCGAGCAGGCCCGGCAGGCCGTCCAGGGCCTTGCGGATGAGCCGTTCTTCCGTGGGGCAGTCCATGCCGCTCACCGCAAAGACGGACGTGGTGCCCCCGGCGGCCTCCAGCGGTTCCGGCGTCATGTCGATGGCCTTCAGGGCAGCCTCGATGGACGCGGTGGACGGGAGTTCATGTTCCACGGTGAGCACGCGCTGCATGAGGTTGAAGCTGAGCCCGGTGATGCCCGGGACAGTGGCCAGCTTTTTCCTGATGAGCGCCTCTTCCATGGGGCAGTCCATGTTGAGGATGCGGTACACGGCGCGCGTGGCGGAAGGGGCCGCCAGCGTGGCCCAGTCCACGGCCTGGGCCGCGTCATGGCCGCAGCAGCAGGAGCCGTGCTCGTGCGCATGGTCGTGGCCGCAGCTTTCGTGGTCATGCGCATGGCAGCTTTCCGCATGGGCGTGCGGGTGGCCGCCATGTTCATGATCATGGCCGCAGCACGCGTGGCTGTGATCATGACTGTGGCAATCATGTTCGTGGCCGTGGGGGGCGTGTTCGTTTCCGGCGGGCAGGGTGGCTACCTTGTCACATACGAAGCCGTGCGGGTGCCAGGCACCGCAGGGGCATAAAAACAGTGCGTCACTGCTCATGGTCGTTCCTCCGCGGGGATGCCGCTGTCCGGCGTCCCCGGTCGTTCTTGCTATAGACAGACCATAGGGCCTATAGTCACTATAGGGTCAAGAGGGGAGGAACGCCCGGGGAAAAATTTTTCCGGCAGCTGCCCCCACGTCCCGGACAGGCCCGGACCGGAGGACGCGCATGAAAGTGAAGATAGGCGAACTGGCGAAGATGACCGGCTGTCAGGTGGTCACCATCCGCTATTACGAAAAGGAAGGGCTGCTGAAACGCCCGGAACGCACGGAACGGAACTACCGTCTTTACGGGGACGGGGACATGGCGCGGCTGCGCTTCATCCGGCATTGCCGCCAGCACGGCATGAGCCTGGACGAGATCCGCACCCTGCTGGTGTACAGCGACCATCCCACGGGCAGCTGTGACTGGATCAATGCGCTCATCCGCAAGCATATCGAAGCGGTGGCACAGCAGATACGGGATCTTGAGCACCTCAAGGCGCACCTTGAATCCCTGTACCACAAATGCGACGGCAGCCGGGAAGGGGGCTGCGGCATCCTGAAAAGCCTCATCGACGGCGAGACCTGCCAGTACTGTCAGGCACGGCAGCAGCACACGGGGCAGGAGCATTCCTGAGCCCTCTCTGCCTTCTTCGTGTTTGGGCGGCAAGAAAAAACGGGGCGGATCAGCCGGCTGATCCGCCCCGTCATGCGTGTACCGGGATGTCCGGCCTAGCGCGCGCCCTTGGGGAAGAGCACCACGCCCACGGTCTTGAAGATGATGTGGATGTCCAGCAGGATGGAGATGTTCTTCACATAGAACAGGTCGTATTCCAGCTTGTGGCGGGCATCCTCCTCATTGGCGCCGTAGGGGTAGCAGACCTGGGCCCAGCCGGTGAGGCCGGGCTTCACGGTATGGCGCAGGCTGTAATAGGGGATGTGCTCCTTGAGCTGCTTCACGAAGGTCATGCGCTCGGGGCGGGGGCCGATGAAGCTCATGTCGCCCTTGATGATGTTCCAGATCTGGGGCAGCTCGTCGATACGCACCTTGCGGATGAACTTGCCCACGCGGGTCACGCGGGCGTCATTGGCCGCGGCCCAGACAGCGCCGTTCTTTTCGGCGTCGGTGCGCATGGAGCGGAACTTGTAGACCGTGAATTCCTTTTCATACAGGCCTACACGATCCTGACGGTAGATGACAGGGCCCGGCGATTCCAGGCGGATCAGCAGGGCGGTGACGAGCATGATGGGCGCGGCCGGGATGAGCAGCATAAGGGACAGGAACAGGTCGAAGGCGCGCTTCAGGCGGCGCAGGCTGCCGCGGGTGTTGAGCGAGAAACCTTCGGTCTGCAACAGCCATTCCTCGGTGATCTGGGAAAGGGGCAGGCGCTGCACCACATGCTCGTAGAAGGTACGGATGTCCACCACCATGGCGCCGTGCAACTTGGCTTCCAGCAGGTCATGGGCGATGTCGTCGTCGATGGGGGCGTCGGGCAGGAGCACGATCATGGTCGCGTTGTTCTGCTTGGCGGCTTCCAGGGCCATGAAGGGCGGGCCGAAACATTCACCGGCGTCGGGATCCTGATCCTTTTCGCCCACATAGCCCAAAATGCGTGCCTTGGGCAGGCCTTCGGCCAGCAGCTTGCGCACCTTGCCGCCGCGGTCCACGCCCACCAGCAGGACGCGCAGGGGATGGGTCAGCTTGTCGGCATTGAGGTAGTAGAGGGAGCGCCAGCCAAGGCAGAACACGAAGGAGAGCGCGAAGAGCAGGAGCACGGTCAGGCGGTCGAAGCGCCAGTTCTCCAGGGCGAAGGACGCCGTGGCCGAGCTGATGATGCCCAGCACGCAGGCCACCAGGATGCGGCCCAGGGTGTCCCTGAAGTCTTCCATGCCCACGCTGTAGGCGTCGAGGATGTAGAAGAACAGCAGGTAAAAGAAGATGGTGAACAGGGATGCGCCGGTATAGTCGTCAAAGACGCTCAGGTCGGGCGCGATGGTCACCATGCCCGAAACGGCCAGGGCCAGCAGGATGCAGCACAGGTCCACCACCTGCATCAAGGCCATGCGGTAACGGCTGATCATAGTTTCTCCATTTTTTCGTACAGTGGACGGGGCAGGCCCGTGGGCCGCCCGTGGCGGGCGGGCTGTCCCTGTGACCGCGAGACACCGTCGTCCCGGCAGGGCCGGGACAGGAGCGGGCCGCCCCGGGCCCGCGTCGTTTCTTGTTTATCCGGCAGCGCGGGGCACGCGCATGTCGGCAAGGATCTTCTCGGCCACGACTTCGGCATCGAATTCGCGGCAGGCCAGATCCCGGCCGGCGGCCCCCATGCGGGCCAGCAGCCCGGGCTCGTCCAGCAGGCGGCGCATGGCGGCGGCCAGCGCACGGGGGTCGTGCGCGGCGCAGATGCAGCCGTTGACGCCGTCTTCCACCACCTCGCGGCAGCCGGGCACGTCCGTGACCACGGCGGCGCGGCCCATGCTCATGCCTTCCATGATGGACGTGGGCGTGCCTTCACGCCACGAGGGCAGCACCAGCGCGTGGCAGGCCGCCACATAGGGGCGCACGTCGCGGGTCTCGCCCAGGTATTCGATGCTGCCTTCGTCCTGCCAGCGGCGCACCTGGGCCAGATCCACGCTGCCCAGGCCCTGTTCCGGCGGGCCCAGCAGCTGGAAGCGGGCAGCGGGGTACTGCGTTTTCAGTTCCCTGGCCGCGGCGGCGTATTCGGGCAGGCCCTTGGCCTCCAGCAGGCGGCCCACCAGCAGGAAGATGATCTCCCGTTCCTCGGGGGCGCAGCCCTCGGCGGGCAGGGGCGGCAGGGGCGCTTCGGCAAAACGGCGGATGTCCACACCGGTGCCGCGCGCCATGAGCACGCGCGCGCTGCGGCGCAGGATGCCGACCTTGCGGAACAGCTCCGCGTCGTCGCGGTTCTGGAAAAACACGCCTTCGGCCCCGGCAAGGGCGCAGTGGTACAGGCCGATGCTCAGGCGGTTGACGCATTTCTTGAAAAAGTTGTCTGCCTCGAAGGCGTAGCCCAGACCGGTGATGGTGGCGTAGATGTGCGGCACCCGTGCCAGACGTGCCGCCATGCAGCCATAGATGACGGGCTTGATGGTGGAGGCAAAGAGCAGATCCGGCTTTTCCCGCCTGAACAGGCGGTACAGGGCGTGCATGGTGCCCATGTCGCGCAGGGGGTTGAGCCCCTTGCGGTCCAGGGGATAATGGCACAGGCGCACGGCCGGGCCTTTCCGGAAGGCGGGATCCTCCTCGCCTATGGCACGGATGGCGGCCTCGGCAGCGTCGTCGCCCGCGGGCACGGCGCAAAGCACCTCATGCCCGGCGGCGCGCATCCGGCGCATGAGGACGGTCCAGAAATTGGAAGTGGAGCGGGCCTGATTGCCCAGGATGAGTATTTTCACGGCATATCCTTTGCCCACCTGTCCGGCGGGTACGCTCCGTGATGGGGCGCTGTCTGTCCTGCGGGGCAAAGACCATCCCCGCCTGGCCGGCCCGGAAAGGGGAGATGTGCCGGCCAGGTACGGCCGGCCCCCTGTTTGGTGGGCTCTTCACGGGCTATACCAGCATCCCTTGCCGCTGAAAAGAGGCAAAGGGGCCCTGCGGGCGGCGGCAGGCCGCGGACAAAAAAACGCGATTCCGGCAGGATGCGGAGAAAAGCCCTGCCGGGACAAAGGGCCGTCTTTTGACAGCGGCGGCGGCACAGCGTACAAGGAAATCACGCCGTCTGTGCCGCGAAGGCGGGATCTCCCGTTTTCGCGGCCTCCCGGCGGGCAATCACGACCTCTGATAAGGAAGGCAATATGAGCGCCTATACCCAACTGTGCGAAAAAATGCGTGCCGAACCCTCCACCTGGCTGGTGACCGGCGTTGCCGGCTTCATCGGTTCCAACCTGCTGGAACATCTGCTCAAGCTGGGGCAGACCGTGGTGGGCCTGGACAACTTCCTCACCGGCTACCAGAAGAACCTGGACATGGTGGAAGCCCTGGTGGGCCCCGAAGCCTGGGGCCGCTTCACCTTCATCGAAGGCGACATCCGCGACCTGGACACCTGCCGCAAGGCCTGCCAGGGCGTGGACCATGTGCTGCATGAAGCCGCCCTGGGCTCCGTGCCGCGCTCCATCGACGATCCCATCCTGTCCAACAGCTGCAACATCACCGGTTATCTCAACATGCTGGTGGCCGCACGCGATGCGGGCGTGAAGAGCTTCGTCTACGCCGCTTCCTCCTCCACCTACGGCGATTCCCCCGAACTGCCCAAGGTGGAAGACAAGATCGGCCATCCCCTGTCGCCCTATGCCGTGACCAAGTATGTGGACGAGCTCTACGCCGACGTCTTCGCCCGCTGCTATGGCTTCACCACCGTGGGCCTGCGCTACTTCAACGTGTTCGGCCAGCGTCAGGATCCCTACGGCGCGTATGCCGCCGTTATCCCCCAGTGGTTCGCCAGCCTGCTGAAAAAAGAGACCGTCTTCGTCAATGGCGACGGCGAGACCAGCCGCGACTTCTGCTATATCGACAACGTGGTGCAGGCCAACCTGCTGGCGAGCTTCGCCACGGACGAAGCCCGCAACAAGGTCTACAACGTGGCCTTTGGCCAGCGCACGACCCTGAACGAGCTGTTCGACCTCATCCGCGAGGAAGTGGTGCGCCACATGCCCGAAGCCGCCACGGCCACGGCCACGCACCGCGACTTCCGCGCCGGTGACGTGCGCCACTCCCTGGCCGACATCACCCGCGCCCGCACCCTGCTGGGCTATGAGCCCCAGTTCGACGTGCGTACCGGCCTGCGTCTGGCCGGCGACTGGTACGCCGCCAACCTGTAGGCTGTCCTTTCGTTTTTGATGCCAAGGCCCCCGGCGCTGGAAAGCGTCGGGGGCCTTTTGCCCTCCATGTCCCCTCATATTGTATACCCGCCATATATCGCGTCCTGTTCCATGTGAAACGGCCAGGCCCTCCTGCTTTTGCAGGAGGGCCTGGCCGTGGGATAAAGCGCGTTGGGGAAGGGGCGTCTGAGGGGAGCCCCCTCTCGCGCTGGCAGCGACCGGATGGCGGCCCGCAAGGCCGTGCCCGTTGCGACGGAGGAAGCTACGGGCATCGACAGCAGAGATGAGGGGCCACTTCCCCTCAAAAAAACGAGTCCCCGCCTACACGTGCAGCAGCACGGACAGGGGGATGTCGCCCAGCACCTTGCGGCCGCCCAGGGCATCCAGTTCCATGAGCATGCAGCAGCCGGCCACGGTGGCGCCGCTCTGGCCCACCAGACGGATCATGGCGTCCAGGGTGCCGCCGGTAGCCAGGATGTCGTCCACGATGAGGACGCGGTCCGCCGGGGTCAGGGCGTCCTTGTGCAGGCAAAGGGTATTGGAGCCGTATTCCAGGTCATAGCTGGCCTCGAATGCCTCACAGGGCAGCTTGCCGGGCTTGCGCACCGGGGCCAGGCCCACGCCCAGGCGCTGGGCCAGAGGCGCCGCGAACAAAAAGCCCCGCGCTTCGGCAGCCACGATACGGGTGGGCCGCAGGGGACGGGCCGCGTCGGCCATCCCTTCGATGACCTTTCCGAAGGCTTCGGGCGAGGCCAGCAGGGGCGTGATGTCGTAGAACAGGATGCCGGGCTTGGGGTAGTCGGGGACGTGGCGGATGAAGGCGGCGATATCCATGCGGGCTCCTTGGGAAAAGGTGGGGAAAAGGGCGATGGCCCGGCATCAATGGCCGGAATAGTCCAGAACGTTGTTGAGGGGCGCGCTGCTGCTTTTGACCTGTCCGCCGGCGAACACATGCCGGGTCAGGCGCCAGCCGTCCATGTCGAGCACGTCCAGCTTGCCCTGCATGTCCGGCGTCAGATGGGCGCGGAAGGCATCCACCACCTCGTCTTCGGGAAAGTAGGCGCCCTCCATGGAGATGCGGGCCATGTCGCCTTCCTGGCAGAGCAGGGGCACGTCCTCATCGTCGTTGAGGGCATCGCGCAGGGCCGATTCCAGCGCCGCGTACAGGGCGGCCGTCACAGGGTAGACATGGCCGTAAGCTTTGACCAGGGGATCGCGCACGGCAGGCTCCGGGAAAAAGGTTGCGGCAGGCGGACAGCGGGAGCGATCGTCCGGCGGCCGGGAAAGGCATCATTCTGGGGCAAGTATCCCAAAAAAGAAAGGCCCCGTCTGCGGCGGGGCCCTGGAAAACGAAGGGCTCCCGAAGGGGAGCCCCTGAGATATCCTGTCTACTTGCCGTCCACGATGGCCTTGATCTTGCGGGCCATGGGCTGCACCAGATCACGCAGGGTGTTGAGCATGATCTCTTCCGCAGCACCGCTGGAGGGGATGCCGCTGCGGTTCTGGCTGGAGTTGAGGGTCTCCTTGACCACGCGGCCGCTGCGGGGCGCCAGGCGGTAGGTGGCGCGCATGGAGGTGGCCAGTTCGGTGGCGGAGACTTCGCGCAGCCAGGCCTGTTCCACGGTACCGGTGACGATGTAGTCGGGATTGCCGCTGCGGGCCTGGTTCTCGTCCATGGCGTAGGAGACCTGCACGCCCTGGCGGCGCAGCTCGTCGGCCAGGCCGCGGCTCACCCACTGGGCCAGGTCGTCACTGGCCACGAAGGCGCTGCCGTCACGGCGCACGCCGAGATTGGTGGAGTCCTGACGGTTGTCGGTGAAGGGCACCACGGTCACGCGCGGAGCGTTGGGAGCGGGCAGCACGGGATTGACCGCGGGCGCGGGCGAAAGCAGACGCACGGTGTTGCTGGGACCGCAGGCAGTCAGGAACATGGCCAGCATGAGCGCCAGCGCAAGGGGAAGGAGGCGTGTGATACGGGCGGATTTCATGGCAAGGTCTCGCAGGGAAGATGTTTTAAAAAGTTTTGAGACTTTTTATATACGCAATGCCCTTGTCTTGCAAGGTCTGGGGGCTCGTGGTAGCGTGGCCCCACATTGCGCATGCTATGCAGGAGTTTTTATGATCGACCTCAAACTGGTGCAAAAACAGCCCGAAGTGCTGGCCAAGGCCCTGGCCGACCGGCAGTCGCCGCTGAAAGTGGATGAGTTCCTCGAACTGGACGGCCGCCGTCGTGCGTTGCTGGCCGAAGTGGAAAGCCTGAAACAGCAGCAGAACGCCGCCTCCCGCCAGGTGGCCCAGATCAAGCGCGAAGGCGGGGACGCCTCCCACATGATGGAAGAGCTGGGCGCCCTGTCGGCCCGCATCAAGGCCCTGGACGTGCAGACCGCCGAAGCCAAGGCCGCTGTGGAAAACTGGCTCATGGGCGTGCCCAACATCCCGGACGCCAGCGTGCCCGTGGGCAAGGACGAGACCGAGAACGTGGAAGTGCTCCGCTGGGGCACGCCGCGCCAGTTCGATTTCGGGATCCGCCAGCATTGGGAGCTGGGCGGCGCCGCCCTGGATTTCGAGCGCGCCACCCGTCTGGCCGGCAGCCGTTTTGCCCTGTACATGGGCTGGGCCGCCCGTCTGGACCGCGCCCTGGTCAACTTTTTCCTGGACCAGCATGTGAAGCACGAGGACTACATCGAAGTCTGTCCTCCCTTCATGGTCAACCGTGCCACCATGACCGGGACGGGCCAGCTGCCCAAGTTCGAGGAAGACCTCTTCAAGATGCCCGCCTGGGACTACTACCTCATCCCCACCGCCGAGGTGCCCCTGACCAACATCCACGCCGGTGAGGTGCTGGACGAGGCCGACCTGCCCCGCGCCTACTGCGCCGCCACGCCCTGCTTCCGTTCCGAAGCCGGCGCCGCCGGCAAGGACACGCGCGGCCTGATCCGCCTGCACCAGTTCACCAAGGTGGAGATGGTGCGCTTTGCCCATCCTGACGACAGCTTCAACCAGCTGGAGATCATGGTGGGCCATGCCCGTACCCTGCTGGAAAAGCTGGAGCTGCCCTACCGCGTCATCACCCTGTGCACGGGCGACATGGGCTTCGGTTCCGCCAAGACCTACGATCTGGAAGTCTGGCTGCCTGCCCAGAACACCTACCGCGAGATCTCCTCCTGCTCCAACTGCATCGATTTCCAGGCCCGCCGTGCGGACATCCGCTTCAAGCCCAAGGGCGGCAAGAGCACCTACTGCCACACCCTCAACGGCTCCGGCCTGCCCACGGGCCGCGCCATGGCCGCCATCCTGGAGAACGGCCAGCAGAAGGACGGCAGCATCGTGCTGCCCAAGGCCCTGGTGCCCTACATGGACGGCGTGGAAGTCATCGAGCCTGCGGGCAAGAAGTAGTCCACAGCCGGACAGCGAAGCTGACAAGGCGGTGTCCCTGCGCGGGATGCCGCCTTTTTTCGTGCCCGTGCTGTGGAAAACGCCGGGCCTGTTTGGGGAGGCGGGCATCCCTGCCCTGTGGAGGAGCCGGGACGTACCGGGGGAAGGGAGGGTATCCTTGCGGTACCGGTCGTGGGGCAGGCTGCCTGCCGGGAACCGTATGCTGCGGGGTCGGGGCGCGCAGGCTTTTTTATGGACTGGGAGGTGAGAAAGTACGGGGGCGTTTTGCCCGAAGCCGGGGCGTGTGGCAGAGCGCCGTGCGGCTCTCGCTTCCCGGCAGCCTTGCCCGGGAACGCCGTGCGGAGAGGGCGGGATCCACGACCGCTGTCCGGTCGCGCATAAAAAAAGCGGCCTGCCGCGTGGCGCGGCAGGCCGTGGAGTCCGCCCGTTGCGGGCGGTCCGGCTCCCCGAGGAGTGGGAGCCGGAGGAGGGTCCTTCAAGAGGGGGGATTACTGTTTCTGCACCGTGATGGAACGGGCGGCGGGGGCTTCAGGCTGTTTGCGGGGGATGACGATGGTCAGCACACCGTTCTTGTGGCTGGCGCTGATGTTTTCCACATCAGCATCTTCCGCCAGGCCGATCTGGCGGCAGAAGGAGCCGTAGACGCGTTCCTGCACATGGCAGACGGGTTCCTTGGCTTCCGCCTTTTCGCCTTCGGCGGCAGGGGCGGCGCAGCTTTCCATCTTCTTTTCACCTTCAACGGTCAGCATGCCGTCACGGACTTCGACCTTGACTTCATCGGGATCCACACCGGGCACTTCCATGTGGATGGTGTAGGCCTTGTCATCGCTGTGGATGTCCAGACTGGGACGGATGTCGGCCTGCGGCTTGTCCATCAGGCTGGTCGGCCAGCCGGGCGTGAAGAAACCATTGAACAGACGGTCGATATCGTGATGCAGGCGGTCCAGGGGCTGGAAGCCCTGTTCGGACTGCTGGGCGTTGCGGGGAGAGAACCAATGCTGGGGATATACACGGATAAGGCTCATTTCAATGCCTCCTGATATTTTTCCTTGTTGCCATAGAGGTAAGGTGGGACGGCCAGTTGTCAACATGCTGTGGAAAACTTTTTTCAAAAATGGGGAAAGGTATCACCATACGCTTTGGCCTGTTCCTCCTGTCCGCAAGTCATCCGCCTTTTATGGTCGGGGATTGCCAAACGCCGGAGGCGGGCGTATGGTGGTTCCATTCTCAGGGCGGGGTGCAAGTCCCCACCGGCGGTGATGGCGGTTTTCCGCACGAGCCCGCGAGCGCCGCACCATGCAACGTGGTGCGGGTCAGCAGATCCCGGTGAGATCCCGGAGCCGACGGTAACAGTCCGGATGAAAGAGAACGGTTCGTTTTTCTGCCGTGTAGGGCGCAAGGAAGGACGGTCTTGTCGGCCGCCCCGCAGCGCGCATGGCAGCCGTGCCCTGATGCACATCTTCCGGCCCGTCCGGGCCGACCAAGGAGACGATGATGCATCAGTCCCCCGATATCCTGGCTTCTTTTGGTGATTGGGAAACGCGTATGGAACGCGCCCTGGCATCCGTGCGTGCGGGCCGGGGCGTCCTGGTGGTGGACGACGAGGATCGCGAGAACGAAGGCGACCTCATCTATCCCGCCCACAGCCTGACCAACGCGCAGATGGCCCGCCTCATCCGCCATTGCAGCGGCATCGTGTGCCTGTGCCTCACCGACGAGCGCGCCACCCGCCTGGGACTGCCGCCCATGGTGGCCCACAACACCAATACCCAGCAGACCGCTTTCACCATCTCCATCGAGGCCGCCGATGGCGTGACCACCGGCGTTTCCGCCGCCGACAGGGTGACCACCGTCAAGGCCGCCGTGGCCGAGGACGCGCGCCCCCAGGATCTGCGCCATCCCGGCCATGTGTTCCCGCTGCGGGCCCGTCCCGGCGGCGTGCTGGAACGGCGCGGCCATACCGAGGCCACCGTGGACCTGATGTCCCTGGCGGGCCTGCCGCCCTGCGGTGTGCTGTGCGAGCTGACCAACGATGACGGCACCATGGCGCGTCTGCCACAGGTGGCGGACTTTGCCCGTGCCAACGACCTGCCCCTGCTGGCCGTGGCGGACATCGTGCGCTGGCGTGAACGGCGGGAAGGCCGGGCCTGAGCCCCAGCCGTCTGATCCCCTTTTCCTGTCCCGGGACAGGGCTTGCCGTGGTCGCCGGCTGGAGTTGATGCATACCAGGAAAGAAAGCTGCCGGCAGGCCGGCCGGGCAAGCATGAAAAAAAGGACGCTGTACAGCGTCCTTTTTTTCATGTCCGGTCTTCATGTCCCGGGCCGGATACCGGCGGGGGAAGGAGGAGGGGCGCCCCCGCAGGATCAGTGCTGGTGGTGCAGGATCCGGTCGACAAGGAAGGGGCGCACGGCCAGGATCGTTTCCCAGGTGGGGATCATGGAGACCACGGAGGCCACCAGCATGAGGCCGATGCCGGCCCACATGTTCCAGGGGATCTCCTCGCCAAGGATCAGCATGGCAAGGATGGGCGCCAGCACGGGCTTGAAGAAGAAGACCAGCGACCCCTGCATGGCGGAGGTGGCTTCCATGCCCATGAAGTAGCAGGCATAGCCGCCCGCGGTGACGAAAACGCAGATATAGAGCACGTTGAGAAGGTTGCCCGTGGTGTAGCCGCTGAAGAAGGGCATGGCGGCGAACATGGGCAGACCGGCGGCCTGCAGGGCATCGGCCACGGCGGGGATGTGGCTGATGAGCATGAGGACGATCATCTCGACGCTGGCGGCCAGACAGCTGAAGCAGGTGACGGCCACGCCGGAGTACCGGGCGCACTGCTTTTTGCCCAGCACGGCATAAAGGGCGAAGGTGGCGGCCGAGAGCAGCACCAGCGTGATGCCCACGGGATCGAGCGTGGTGTGCAGCGGGTCGATGATGACGAGGGCGGCCACCACTTCCATGACCAGGGCGGTGATGTGCTGGGGCCGGATGTCGGCGCGCAGGATGAGATAGGCGAAGGCCAGCACCAGCACGGGGTTGCAGCTGAACAGTACGCTGACCACCGAGGCCGGGGCGTAGAGGATGGACATCTGGTAGAACATCATGCTCACCACCAGGCCCACGAAGCCGAGCCAGGCAAAGCCTTTCCATGCGGCGGCGGTGATCTTTGCCCCGTGCTGGCGCAGGCCGCGCAGGGCAAAGGGGATGAGCAGCAGGCCGCCCACGAGGAAGCGGGTGCAGTTGAGCTGCATGGGGTTGAAATCATGGGCCACGGTCTTCAGGGCCACTTCCATGGAGCTGAAAAAGATGGTGGCAAGGAAGATGAAAATGTATCCGCGGTTCATCGTTCAAGGTCCCTGGTTGGAAAACTGTTGCACAAATGTGTTGCGCTTGCCTATAGCAGGGGCTCCTGATACGGTAAAATGCTTAATTGGTATCATAGCTATATCAAAAACGCATGACAGGAGTGTGATGTGGAGCTGAACTGGGAGCTTTGCCGGATATTCTATCAGGTGGCGCGCTGCCGCAATTTCAGCCGCGCGGCGGCCATGCTGTTCACCAGCCAGCCCGCGGTGTCGCGCTCCATGGCGGCGCTGGAAGGCGAGCTGGGCTGCCGCCTGTTCATCCGCAACCGGCGCGGCGTGGAGCTCACGCCTGAAGGCCGCCTGTTTTACGCCCATGTGGAGGCGGGCTGCGAGCAGTTCCGCCGGGGCCGGGAAGAGCTGGAACAGGCCGTGGGCCTGCAATCGGGCAGCATCGCCCTGGGAGCCAGCGAGACGCCCCTGCGCCACTGGCTGCTGCCGCGGCTGGACCGCTTCCATGCCCTGTACCCGGGGGTGCGGCTCCGGCTGTACGGGGGTACGTCCAGGCAAGCCATCGAGGAGATCAAGTCCGGAGCCATCGACTTTGCCGTGGCTGCCGTGCCCGGCGGCGGTTTCCGGGCCCTGAAGGAGACGCGCCTGTGCCCGTTGCGGGACATCTTCGTGGCCTCGCCGGCCTTCGGGCAGCTGCGCGGCAGGGACGTGGCCCTGGATGAAGTGATGCGGCATCCCTGCATCTGCCACAAGCAGGGCAGCCTCACCTTCGAATTTCTGGAAAGCCTGTGCAAGGCGCGGGGCGTGGATTTTGCCCCGGCCATGGAGCCGGACACCACGGGCCTGGTGCTGGATCTGGCCCGGCACGGCCTGGGCATCGGTTTTTTGCCGGAAGTGGCCGCCAGGGAGGCTCTGGCCGCCGGGGAGGTGTTCGCCCTGCGCCTCACGGAGGCCCTGCCACCGCGCAGCATCAGCCTGCTGGAATACGACGGCCACACCCTGAGCCTGGCCGCACGCCGCCTGCGTGACATGCTCACCGAAGACGCGGCGGCCGGGGACGCGCTGTGAGGACTTGAGCCGACAGGGCTCAGGCCGTCCTGCCGCAGGGCGGGGGAAGAGCCACAGGCTTTTTGCCAGCCCGCTTGCCCAGGGGGGACGGCATGGCGGCCGGCCCTGTGAGATCTGCCGGACGTTGACGGCATGAGAAAGGCCTTCCCGGGGGAAGGCCTTTTCCTTTTGGCGCGGTTTTGCCCTTCCGGGCAGGAGAAGTGTCAAAAAAGCCTAGGCCTTGCCCACGGCTTCCAGGAAACGCTGGCCGAGGATGGCCGGAGCCACGGAGCGCAGGGCCGTGCCGCCAAGCTCCAGGCTGTTTTCCTCATGCATGGGGCGGCTGGCCCCGGCCCGTTCCAGTTCTTTTTCAAAGGCTTCGCGCAGCAGGCGGAAGGATGCCTCCACCTCGGGATAGCTGTTGTCCTCGCGCCAGGGCAGGCGCAGGCTCTGGCTGCCGTGCCGTCCCTTGTGGGACGGGATGGAGAGCTGGTAGCAGGGCCGCTCACCTGCATCGTCCTGCCCGGCCCGTTCGTGCTGCCCGGGCCAGCAGTGTTCCTGCCAGGATTCCGGCGGTTGGGGGATGAGCGAGGTGATGCTCAGCGGCGGCGTGGCCAGCTGGCGTTCGAAGTCTTCCAGGGTGACGGTATAGGTCAGGACAGGGCGCAGGTTGCCGCGCTTTTTTTCTATTTTCCAGGTGATCCGCATACAGGCTCCTTGATGGTCAGGCCCCGGCGGGCAGGCGCAGCAGCTCGCCGAAGGGGGGCTGTTCCCCTCCCTGTCCCCAGACGGCCCAGAGCAGGGGGCAGGCGGGCTCGTCGGGGAAGGACGAACATTCCAGATCCGTGAACCAGAGCAGACAGGCCGGACGCAGGCCGTTGTCGTCCAGCCAGCGGCCCACGGGCCTGAAGTCCGTACCGCCGCCGCCCACAGGGCTCAGGTCCAGGGGCAGATCCTGCCGCCGGAAGGTCTGCACGGCCTGCACGCGGCTGTCGTGGAAGATGACCACCAGTTCCGTCTCGTAGGCGGCGAGGATGGACGAGAGTTCCTCGCAGAACAGGGACAGGGCGGCATCGTCCACCGAGCCCGAGCAGTCCACGGCCACGGCCAGCTGCGGGATGCGCTGCTCCTGCCGTCCGGGCAGGTAGATGCCGTGATGCAGGTAACGCCGGTTGGGCGCGTTCCAGGTGTAGTCGTTGAGGGCGCAATTTTCCAGAAAGCGGCGCAACAGGCCGCGCCAGTCCGTGCCGCCGTCGTGGCGGCCGCCGCGCAACAGGCGGCTGAACCCCGCGGGCTCGCGCCCCATGTGCCGCGCCCGTTGCAGGGCCTGCTCCAGACGCAGCTCGGCCTCCTGTTCCGCCTTGTGGCGCGCGTCCCCCTGGCCGTCCTCCAGCAGGGGGTGGTCGCGGACCTCACCGGAAAAATACGGGACAGGCTGCTCCTTTTCCGGCTTGTCCCCGGCAGGGCGGGCGGTGCCCGCGGCTTCAGGGGACGCGGCCTCGTCAGTCTCTCCTTCACGGGAAGATGCGGCTGCGGGGGCGTCCTGCCGTTCCTGGCCGCCATGCTCCTGCTGGCCGGAGCCTTTTTCCCGGGGGCTGCGTCCGGCGGTCTGCTGTTGCGCGCCGCCGTGCAGGGGCGCGTCCTGCAGGGAGGCAAGACGGCCATAGACCTCGTCCACGCTGAGCCCCGCGTATTCGGGATGTTCCAGATGGCCCTGCGGCAACCGGAAGCCGGCGCCGAGCAGCAGGGCATCCACCACCACGTCGCAGGCCTCGTTCCAGATCCGGGCATCGCGTCCGTTGCGCCGGACATGGTGAGCGCAGGCCAGATGCATGACCTCGTGGGCCTGGGCCCCCACAAGACGTTCGTGGGGCAGGGTGGCCGCCCAGGCAGGGTTGAAGCCCAGCGTGCGGCCGTCGGTCCAGAGGTGGCGGCAGGTGCTGTCCGGCTTCAGGGCCAGGTGCAGGGCCAGGGAGCCGAAAAAGGGCTGCCGGAGCACCAGTTCTGCCCGGGCCCGGATCATGGCCGTGAGGGCGCGCTGTTCCAGGGGGGTGGCCGGAACGTCCGCCGCAAGGCTGTGGCGCATAGCCTGTGGTGCGGACGGGCGTCCCGGCCGGTAGTCCTGCCCTGTTGTCCCGGGCGTTTCCGGGGAAGGCGGGCATACCGCGGCGTCTGGTGAGGAGCGGGTGTCTCCGGCCGTCGGGACGGTACCCCGGCAGCTGACGGAGGAGGGGACACGCACGCCCCGGGAGAGGGGGCACGGGGCAGGGCAGGAAGATCGTCCCTGTTCACATCAGGACCTCGGCGTTGTCGCGGGCCCAGCGGGCAAAGGGCTCGCTCTCCACCACGGCGGGATCCTGGCGGACGGCATCGCGCATGAGCAGCACGCCGAATTCGGCGGGCAGACGGCCGGCATAGGCGGCCAGGGCCCCCATGGTGGCGGGCGCTGTGCGCAGGGCCAGGGCCTCGCACAGGGCATAGAGGGAGGCCGGGTCAGCGGGCACGGGGGCTTCCTCGGGAGCGCTGAGGACGCTCTCCACGCTGGGCAGGTGGCGCCATTCCCGCAAAAAGCCGCTCAGTTCCGCCGCGGCCGCCTGACCTATGGTCCCGGCCAGAAGCTCTTCTTCCAGCGGGCCGTCTGGGGCGGCATCGAGGATGCGGGAGGCGAACTCCCAGGAGCGCGGCGAGGCGAAGGCCCTGTCCGACGAGCGGGGATCGAAATCATGCAGCAGGCGCGGCCGGAAGCGCAAAAAGGCCTGGATGTCCTCGCGGATGCCGTTGGCACGGGCCCAGTCCAGCCAGTCGTCGATATGGCATTCCACATCCAGATGCACCATGCGGTTGGCCAGGGCCGAGGGCATGCGGTAGGTCACGGCCCGGTCGCTCTCGCGGTTGCCCGCGGCCACCACGGCCCAGCCGTCGGGCAGGCGGTACTGGCCCACGCGCCGGTCGAGGATGAGTTGGTAGCAGGCGGCCTGTACCAGCGGGGGCGCGGCGTTGAGCTCGTCCAGGAAAAGGATGCCTTCTTCCGTGTCCTGCGGATGGGGCAGGAATTCCGGCACGCACCAGGAGGTGATGCCGTCGTCGCTGATGCGGGGCAGGCCGCGCAGGTCCACAGGGTCCAGCAGCACGGCGCGCAGATCGTGGAGCTTGCGGCCCTGACGGCGGGCCACGTCGGCCACCAGCCGGCTCTTGCCCACACCGGGCGGCCCCCAGAGGAACACGGGTTGCCGGATACGCACCAGATGGTGCAGCGCCTCACAGACATGGCTGGGTCTCATGCAGGGGTCCTTTTAAATAAATTGAATTTCACTTTCAATTAAGATATACGGAGAGGGCATGCAAGGCAAGTCTTTTCTGGGGGCGGCCGCATGCAAGGAGAAAAGCATGGATCTCTGGCAGCATATCATCCATCCCGGTGACGTCTGGGGGCATCTTTCCCTGTACCTGAAACAGGGGGGGCACGCTGCCGTGCAGCGGGAAGTCGTACGTTCCCTGCGGCTGCGGACGTGCGACGTGGTCCTGGACCTGGGCGGTGGCGGTCATGCCCTGGCCCAGCTGGCCCTGTATTCGGGGGCCGTCTACGGCGTGGCCGCCAGCGCTGCGGCCGTATCGGCGGCCACAGTGCGCAACCGCCATGACGTGGCCCGGGGCAGGGTCCATATTTGCCGGGGCGCGTTCCCCGCCCTGCCGTTCCCCGCGGCCATGTTCCACGTCATCACCGCGTTCGAGCCCGCGTTCTGGGCAGGGGATCTGCCCGCCTGCCTGCGCGAGATCCGGCGCCTGCTGCGGCCCGGCGGCCAGTGCGTGCTGGTGTGCGCGGATGGCCGGGGGAGCAGCGGCCCCGTACCGGCCGGGCAGACGCTGGACGGGCTCAACGCCCTGGCGGACAGGGCCGGGCTGCTGTGCCTGCCGCCCCTGCGTTTGCGGGGCAAGGGCCGTGTGGCCCTGCACTGGTTGCAGCCCGCCTGCGACCTGTGCCGCCCCATGCCGCTGGACGTGTTCCCGGCGGGCTGGGCCCAGGCCTGCTAGCGTATGTCGATCTTATCCGCAGTTTATGCTGGGGGAAGGGACCCCATCCTTTCCCCAGCGCGCTTTTCCAGATGGGCGCAGGCGCATGCGGCAGGCATGCCTTCACGTGCGGCTGTCTGCGAGTCCGCGGGTAAACGGGCACGGGCCGTCTCCGGGGCCCGGCTCGCGGCGGGGAGCGGCTTTACGGCGCATCCTTCCCCGGCATCGTGGAAGAAACGGGAAGGGATGCGCTCTGCAAGGCTGCCGCTGGGGGACGCTGGCCGCGCTCCGGTGGACAAATGGCCGTGACACGAAGCATCAGGGGGGACAGCGTCCCCCCTTTTTTTGATCCCCGCCGGTGCGGCGATGGATGAAAACAGGGACCGGGCCCGCCCTTCCGGGGGCTCCGGTCCCGTCATTGCCGGGCTATCCCGCAGCACCGTGGTCGCGGCGGACGCTCTTTTGTCCTAGCCGCCGATGAGGTAGCGCGAGCGTTTGCCCATGACCTTCTTGATGGCCAGGATGCAGAGGATGCAGAGGCCGATCTCCACGGTCACGGTGAGGTTGGCGATGGTGAAGACCTGCCCGGGCAGCGCGGCGCCGAGCACCTGGAACAGGGGCGCCTGGAAGATGCCCTGGAAGATGGCATGCAGGAAGAAGAGCGGGAAGCTGTAGCGGGCCAGGAAGTCCAGGGCCAGCACTTCCCTGTCCATGCCTTCCAGCAGTTCCAGCACCCAGGAGCCGATACAGAGTTTCTGCACATAGTAGGCGCTTTCGATATTGGGCATGAAGCTGCCGAAGTAATGGTCGGCCACGATGAGCAGGGAGGTCAGCACGGCCGTCACGCGGATGGCGCTGAGATGGCGGCGGATGAAGGCCATGCAGGCGTCACGGTTGCGGGCACAGTACACGCCCATGAGGAAGATGGGCACGAAGAAGCAGAGGTTGCGCAAGGGCGAGACCAGCAGGCGCGGCACCATCAGGGGCAGGACGGAGGCCGGGAGCAGGATCTTTTGCAGCAGCCCGGTGGGCAGGTGGAAGATGAGCGGGCCGACACTGAACACGGTCATGATGAAGGGGATGTACCAGTAAGGCACCAGGCTGGCCGACCCGTAAGCCAGACAGCGCAGCACGTCCCACAGGGAGGCCACGGGCGTGCCGTCGTTGATGAAGGGGATGTCGTAGCCGAACCAGTGGTGGGAGATCCAGCCCGCGGCCAGCAGGAGCAGCGAAAGGATGAGATAGGGGCAGAAGACGTTGACGATCTTGGACTTGTAGAAGCGCAAGGGGGAGAACTGGCCTTTCCTGCGGTTCACGAAGTCGAACAGATAGCCGGAGATGAAAACGAAGTAGATGGTGGCGGAGTGGAAAAGGCATAATCGCAGGCTGTCCTGGAGCCTGGCGGCGTCCTCGCTGCCCGCGAGGACGGGGCCCACCCACATGTGGGTGAGCATGACGGAGACGATGGCGAAGGCCCTGAAATAGTGGAACGTCAGGTCATAGTTTTTTGGCGTCATGCAGTACCTTTGATCCGGCCGGTCATCCGGCGCAGGAGTGGCGAAATTCCTTACCTTGCAGGTAAGGATTATTGCCTCCTAAACCGGATGGCAGGCTATGTCAACGGTTGCAGACGCAGGGCAAGGCGGGTGTGCCGGGTACGGGTCTTGTTGTTCTTGACGGCCATGTGCAGGGCGCGGCTCTCGCCCACCAGCACCACCAGCTTTTTGCCGCGCGTGACGCCGGTGTAGACCAGGTTGCGCTGCAGCAGCACATAATGCTGCATCATCAGCGGGATGACCACGGCAGGGTATTCCGAGCCCTGCGACTTGTGGATGGAGATGGCGTAGGCGGGCGTCAGTTCGTCCAGCTCCTCGAAGTCGTAGGGCACCACGCGGTCGTCGTAGCGTACGCTCAGGGTACGCTCCTTGCCGTCCAGGAAGACGATGCGGCCCACGTCGCCGTTGAAGACGTCCTTGTCGTAGTTGTTGCGGATCTGCATGACTTTGTCGTGCAGGCGGAAGCTGCGTTCGCCGCGCCGCACTTCCAGCCCGTTGGGGTTGAGGCTGGCCTGCAGGCGCAGGTTGAGCTGTGCCGCGCCCACGGCGCCCTTGTGCATGGGCGTGAGCACCTGGATGTCGTTGACCGGGTCCAGGCCGAAGCGGCGCGGGATGTGGTTGCGCACCAGATCCACCACCATGTCGGCGGCGCGTTCCGGGTCGTTCTGGTGGATGAAGTAGAAATCCGAGAGCCTGTCCTTGCTGGATTCCAGCGAAGGCACCTGCCCTTTGTTGATGAGGTGGGCGTTGCAGATGATCTCGCTCTCCGCCGACTGGCGGAAGATCTCGGTCAGCTCCACCACGGGCACCGCCCCGGAGGCGATGATGTCGGCCAGCACGTTGCCCGGGCCCACGGAGGGCAGCTGGTGCACGTCGCCCACCAGCACCACGGTGGCCCCCATGGGCACGGCCTTGAGCAGGTGGTAGAAGAGCAGGGTGTCCATCATGGAAGCCTCGTCCACCACCAGCAGGCCGCAGGCCAGGGGGTTGTCCTCGTTGCGGGCAAAGCCGTCCTCCTGCGGGCTGTATTCCAGCAGGCGGTGGATGGTACGGGCCTCGCGGCCCGAGGTCTCGCTCATGCGCTTGGCGGCCCGGCCCGTGGGCGCGGCCAGCAGGATCTTGGCCTTGACCTCGCCGAACAGGCGGATGATGGCGTTGATGATGGTGGTCTTGCCCGTGCCGGGGCCGCCGGTGAGCACCATGACCTTGCTGCGCGCCGCGGTGCGCACGGCTTCCAGCTGTTCCGGGGCCAGGCTGATGGACAGGGACTCCGTGACCTTCTCCACCAGGGCGTCGGGCCCGGCAAAGCGCACGGCCTTGGGCGAATGCAGCAGGCGGTGCAGATAGAAGGCCGTCCTGGATTCGTAATGGTGGTAGCGGCGCAGGTAGACGGCCACTTCCGGCGCTTCCGCCTCCTCGCCGTCCTCGCGGAAGACAGCGGGCAGGCGCCCGGGCAGCTCGTCCAGGCTCTCGCGCACCACGCGCTCTTCCTGCTCCAGGGCCAGCACGGCCTGCCGGGCCAGGTCGCGGTCCACGGCCAGCTGCTGGCAGGCCTGGTCCAGCAGCTCTTCCTCGGGCAGGAAGACGTTGCCGTCGTCCGTGGCCTTTTGCAGCACATAGAGCAGCCCGGCCTGGATGCGCAGGGGATGGTCCTCGGCAAAGCCCAGCTTGCGGGCCGCGGCGTCGGCCGTCACGAAGCCGATGCCCCGGATGTCCATGGCCAGGCGGTAGGGGTTCTCGCGCACCACGTTGAGGGCCTCGCCGCCGTAGGCGCGGTAGATGCGCACGGCATAGGCGGGCGTGATGCCGTGGGGCTGCAAAAAGAGCAGCAGGTCGCGGATGCCCCGGTGCTCGGCCCAGCTGTCCTTGATCTTCTCGAAACTCTTCTTGCCCACGCCCTTGATCTTGAGCAGGCGTTCGGGCTCTTCGTCCAGCACGCGGATGGTGTCCGTGCCGAAGGCCGCCACGATGCGCCCGGCCATCTCCTCGCCCACGCCCTTGATGAGGCCCGAGGCCAGGTACAGGCGGATGCCTTCGCTGGTGGCGGGCAGCATCTCCTCGGCCATGTCGAAGGCAAGCTGGCGGCCGAAGCGCGCGTTGTTGACCCAGCGGCCGCTGACCCGCAACTGGACGCCCGCCTGCGGGTTGACCATGTGGCCCACGCAGGTCACGGGATCGCGGCTCACCGTGCGGCTGGGCGCGCCCTTGACCCTGGCCTCCACGGGCAGGGCCCTGTCGGGCAGCAGGCGCAGCACGGTGTAGCCGTTCTCTTCGTTGTGGAAGACCACACGTTCCAGCGTGCCGGTCAGTTCCACGGCATCGGGATCGCGCAGCAGGGGAAGATCGTCAGGCATGGCAGACCAGGAGCGCGGTTTTTGGGGGATGGGGAGTTCGCGGGGGAAGGGAGACCTTTTCACCGCAGGAAAAAGGGCCCTTTCCCCCGTACCAGACTTCCTTGAAACTTAAAACCAGTCCACGCCGTCGGGCACGGGCAGGACGGCCATGCGCTCCTGCAACAGCAGGGCGTCGGCCAGCACCAGGGCGGTCATGGCCGTGAGCACGGGCACGATGCGCGGGATGGCTGCCAGATCGTGACGGCCGCCGATGAGCACGCTGGCGGGCTGGTCGTGGACGTCGATGGTCTGCTGTTCCTGCGCGATGGAGGCGATGGGTTTGACGCCCACGCGCAGCACGATGTCCTGGCCGCTGGAGATGCCGCCCAGGATGCCGCCCGCATGATTGCTGGCAAAGCGGCCGCCGGGCAGCATGGGATCGTTGTTCTGCGAGCCGGTGAGGCGCGCGGCGGCAAAGCCTTCGCCCACCTCCACGGCCTTGACCGCGCCCACGCCCATGAGGGCGTAGGCCAGCCGGGCGTCCAGCTTGTCGAAGCAGGGCTCGCCCAGACCGGCGGGCACGTTGCGGGCCACCACCTGCACCACGCCGCCCAGGGTATCCCCGGCGGCACGGGCCGCGGCGACGCGCTCTTCCCAAAGCGGGACCACGCTGCCGGCGGCGGCGAAGAAGGGACGGCTCAGGGCCGCGTCCAGATCGCACGCTTCAGGGGGCACGGCGATGCCGCCCAGCTCCACGGCCCCGGCCGCGATCCGGATGCCGCGCGTGGCCAGCAGCTTTTTGGCGATGGCCCCGGCCGCTACACGGGCCACGGTCTCGCGCCCGGAGGAGCGGCCGCCGCCGCGATAGTCGCGGATGCCGTGGAACTTCTTGAAAAAGCCCCAGTCCGCGTGCCCGGGACGGAAGACCTGGGCCAGGTTGCCGTAATCGCGGGAGCGCTGGTCCTCGTTGGCGATGTGGAAAGCGATGGGCGTGCCGGTGGTCAGGCCCTGGAACACGCCGGAAAGGATGCGGACGGTATCGGATTCCTTGCGTTTGGTGGCCGTGGCGCCCTGTCCGGGCTTGCGCAGGTCCAGCTCGCGTTGCAGATCCTCCTCGCTCAGGGGCAGGCCCGCGGGGCAGCCGTCCAGCACGCCGCCCAGGCCGGGCCCGTGGGATTCGCCGTAAGAGGTGAGGCGCAGGATGCGCCCGAAGGAATTGCCTGCCATATCAGACCTCCGTGCTGCGGGCCTTGACGCGGGGCAGGCCCAGGATGATGGCCAGGATGCCGGCCACGGCCAGCAGCATGCAGTACCAGTTGTTGATGGTGATCTCCAGCGGCGAGATCCTGGCCAGGGAACCGGCCAGCAGCAGCTGGGCGGCCCAGGGGATCAGGCCCTGGAAGACGCAGGAAAAGATGTCCAGAAGGCTGGCGCTGCGGCGCGGGTCGATGCCGTTCTTGAGGGCGATCTCGCGGGCAAGGCCGCCGGTGAGGATGATGGCCACGGTGTTGTTGGCCGTGCAGATGTCGGCCAGGCTGGCCAGCAGGGCGATGCAGGATTCCCCCACCCGCGAGGAGCCCTCGCGGCCGTTTTTCCCGGCCAGACGCCGGGCCAGCCCGTCCACACGGGCCAGCAGCCAGGCGATGCCGCCGTGGTAGCGGATGAGCTCGCCCAGGCCGCCGATGAGCATGGACAGGACCATGATCTCGTTCATGCCGGTGAAGCCCTTGTAGATGTCCTGTCCCCAGCGGAGCAGGCTGTAGGGCACCATCTGGCCGTCAGCGCCGGGGATGCCGCAGAACAGGCCCACCAGCCCGCTGAGCAAAATGCCCGTAGCCAGGACGATGAAGGCGTTGAGCCCGGTCAGGGCCAGCACCAGCACGGCCATGTAAGGCAGGACGCGGATCAGCTCGAAGTCGTGCAGGGCCACTTCGGTACCGCCCGAGGCCGAGAACCAGAGCAGGGCCACGGTGAGCAGGGCGGCGGGCAGGACGATGAGGAAGTTCATGCGGAACTTGTCGCCCATCTCGCAGCCCTGGGTGCGGGTGGCGGCGATGGTGGTGTCCGAGATCATGGACAGGTTGTCGCCGAACATGGCTCCGCCCAGCACCACGCCCATGAGCACGGGCACTTCGATGCTGGTCTGTGCGGCCACGCCCAGGGCGATGGGCGTGATGGCGGCCACGGTGCCCATGCTGGTGCCCATGGCTGTGGACACGAAGGCGCCGATGAGGAACAGGCCGGGCAGGATGAAGGCCGGGGGCACCAGCGAAAGGCCGAAATTCACCGTGGCGTCGACGCTGCCGATGGCCGTGGCCGTGGCGGCGAAACCGCCCGCCAGCAGGTAGATCATGCACATGGTGATGATGTTGATCTCGCCCACGCCGGTGAGGAATATGGTGATCTTCTTGGACAGGCGGGCCCGGCCCTGCATCAGGGCCAGGGCGATGGCGGGCAGGATGGCCACAGTGGCGGAGAGCTGGTAGAAGGCCATGTCCACACCGGCCAGGCTCAGGCTGACGCCCGTACCGATGAAGATGAGCAAAAAGAGCAGCAGGGGCAGGATGGCGGCGAAGGAAGCCGGCGCTTCCTTCTGTTCCTGCGGGGCCGTGTAGGTTTGCGGGTTCATGATGCCTCGGCACACGGAAAGGTGGATGGGATGGCGGCAGGCCCGCGGGCCCCGCCGGCCTTGCGGGTCGGTGGCTGTGCCGCGCGCCGGGCGCGGCGGCGGATGTCACGGCATCCGTAATCGATCAATATACTTGATCCGCACAGGGCTTGCAAGTTGCAGGCCGGACACGAGCGCTCGGGGGAATGCCGGTATGCCCGGGGCGGGATGCGGTCCGCCGTGCGGCGTGGCCTGCCTTCAGGTCTGCGGCAGTCGGGCCGGCGTGGCCCCTCATGGCCCGGCCCTGCGGCGACTGGCAAAAGGCCCCCCAGCGCCGGTGTCCGCAGGCGGGGCTCCGTGAGCCAAGGACGGGCCCTGCGCTCCCCCCCGGCCATCGGGGCGGATGCCCGCAGGAAGGGGCCCCACGGGAGGCCGGGCCGCCCGGCGGGTACAAAAAAAGGCCGGGGGAAGCCCCGGCCTTCAACAGGATCAGTCGTGCGGGCTAGACCTTGGCGGCGGTGCGCAGGTCGGCCACGGCGTCGGTCTTTTCCCAGGTGAACTCGGGCAGCTCGCGGCCGAAGTGGCCGTAGCAGGAGGTCTTGGAGTAGATGGGACGCTTGAGGTCCAGGCGCTTGGTGATGAAGTAGGGGCGCATGTCGAAGACTTCACGCACGGCCTTGGTCAGCACTTCGTCGGGGATGTCGCTGGTGCCCTGGGAGGAGACCAGCACGCTCACCGGGTCGGCCACGCCGATGCAGTAGGCGATCTGGACTTCGCACACCGGGGCCAGACCGGCGGCCACCACGTTCTTGGCGATGTAGCGGCCCATGTAGGCGCCGGAACGGTCCACCTTGGAGGGGTCCTTGCCGGAGAAGGCGCCGCCGCCGTGATGGCCGCTGCCGCCGTAGGTGTCCTGGATGATCTTGCGGCCGGTAAGGCCGCAGTCGCCCATGGGGCCGCCCACCACGAAGCGGCCGGTGGTGTTGATGAAGATCTCGCAGTCCTTTTCGTCGAAGTAGCCGGAGGGCTCCAGCACGGGACGGATCACGTGCTTCTTCACGGCTTCGATGATGTCGGCCTGGGAGGCGGAGGCGGCGTGCTGGGTGGAGACCACCACATTGTTGATGCGCACGGGCTTGCCGTCCAGGTATTCGAAGGAGACCTGGGTCTTGCCGTCAGGACGGAAGAAGGGCACGGTGCCGTCCTTGCGCACCTTGGTCAGCTGCTGGGAGAGCTGGTGGGCCCAGAAGATGGGGGCAGGCATGAGGGTGGGGGTCTCGTTGCAGGCAAAGCCGAACATCATGCCCTGGTCACCGGCGCCCTGGTCTTCAGGGGCGGCACGCAGCACGCCCTGGGCGATGTCGGGGGACTGGTGGTCGATGGAGGAGATCACGGCGCAGGTGTCGGCGTCGAAGCCCATGTCGGAGCTGGTGTAGCCGATCTCGCGGATGGTCTCGCGCACCACGTGGGGCAGGTCGGCGTAGCCCGTGGTGGTGATCTCGCCGGCGATGACCGCCATGCCGGTGGTCACCAGGGTCTCGCAGGCCACGTGGGCGTTGGGGTCCTGGGCCAGCAGGGTGTCCAGGACGGCGTCGGAGATCTGGTCCGCCACCTTGTCGGGATGGCCTTCGGTCACGGACTCGGAGGTGAAGAAATATTTGCCCTTGGTTTGCATTGGTCTGTTCTCCATGGTTCAGTATGGCCCGCGGCCGTCGTCGGGCCGCAGGTCGCCTGCGCCGCCCGTGCGGGCGGCCGGGCAGGCATGGGGAAGCCGGGCCTGGGCATCAGCCGGCCCGGCCCCTGCCGAAAAAAACACGAGTGCCTGTCCGCTAGTCCCTGAGCAGGATGTTGTCGATCAGGCGGGCCTTGCCCATGCGGATGGCACAGGCCATGAGGGCCGGGCCGTCCACGGTGTCCAGGGGTTCCATGGACACGGGGTCCACCACGCTGAGGTAGTCCAGGCGGCCCAGGGTCAGGTGATCCGCCCAGGTGCAGAGGGCGGCCTCGCGCAGGATCTTGGCGTTGCTCTGGCCCTTCTGGGCCATGTCGCGGGCCAGTTGCAGGCCGCGGTGGATCCAGGGGGCCTGGCGGCGTTCCGCCTCGGTGAGGTAGACGTTGCGGGAGGAGAGGGCCAGGCCGTCTTCCTCGCGTACGATGGGACAGGTCTCGATGCGTACCGGCACGTTGAGGTCGCGCACCATGCGGCGCAGGATGGCCTGCTGCTGCCAGTCCTTCTGGCCGAAGACGGCCACGTCGGCCTGGGTGATCATGAACAGCTTCAGCACCACCGTGCAGACACCGCGAAAATGGGTGGGCCGGCTCAGGCCGCACATGATGCGGGAAAGCTCCGGCACTTCCACCCAGGTGGCATGGTCTTCCGCGTACATGGACGCGGGCTCGGGGATGAAGATGGCGTCCGCGCCGTGGGCGGCGGCGATCCGCGTGTCGCGCTCGATGTCGCGCGGATAGGCGGAAAGGTCTTCATTGGGGCCGAACTGGGTGGGATTGACGAAAAGGCTGACCACAAGACGCTTGGCAAGGCCGCGGCCCTGGTCCATGAGCGCTTCGTGACCGGCATGGTAATAGCCCATGGTGGGCACAAGGGCGATGTCCTCGCCGGCCGCGTGCCAGGAGCGGCACTGGGCCGCCAGATCTTGGGGAGTAGTGAATATCTGCATATCAAGGTATGGTGATATAGTTAGTGGGGATTCCCTTATACCCGCTGCGGCAGGCCTTGTAAAGCCGCAAAAGCCCCGCGGGCGGGCCGGGGAGAAAAAACTTCTGTCCTGTCCGGCGTTTCCGGTTGCCTTGCCCGGGGGGAACAGGCATAACAGCATGCGGAGGTTCGTATGCTCAAACCTTTTTTCCAGGGGAAACTGGACACGTTTTGCGCCATCTATGCCGTGCTCAACGCCCTGCGCCTGACCCACGGCATCCAGACGCTCAAGGCGCGCGACATCCTCAACGAGACCCTGCTTTCCCTGGCCGGGGATCCCGATGCCCTGCGGGCCGTGCTGGAGCAGGACACGGACTACATGCAGCTGGTGGACGACATGCTCCAGGCCCGTCAGCAACGCTACCCCCTGCTGGTGGAGAAGCCCTTTGCCGAAGGCGCGACCGTTTCGCCCGATGCCCTGTGGGGAGCCTGCCGGGAGTGGCTGGCCCCGGGCGAGGGCCGCTGCATCCTGTTCCGTTTTTTGCGGCACCTGACGCCCGAGACGCCGCCCATGAACCGGCACTGGACCTGCGCCGACCGCATGGACGGGGATCTGCTGCATCTTTTTGATTGCAGCCACGAAGACGAAGCCGTGACCCTGATCCCGCGCGGGAGCTTCGTGACCCGCAGCGCCGACGTGCAGCGGGAACGGCTGCTGGTCATCCAGCCGCACAGCCTGCGCCTCCTGGCCCTGCCGTGGCGCGTCCACGCCTTCTAGCCTGCCTTCCCTCATGTCCTCCCGTCCCTGCGGGGCGGGGCGGTCCCGGTGCGGCGTCCCTGCTGCCGGACATGCCGCCATCCTGTTGCCTGCGCAACCATATCGTGCAATTTGTGATGACAAAAAAAACAGAGACGGATAGGCTGTCTCCATGACTGTCCATTCCTTTTCTTCCACAGCCGGAGCGGCCGCGCCCCTGACGCGCGCCCGTGTGTCCGGCTCTTTGCCGGTGTGGTCCCTGAGCCTGGGCTGTCCCAAGAACCGTGTGGATACCGAGCATCTGCTGGGCTCGCTGGGCATGCCCGTGCACAGCGTGGAACACATGGGCCGGGCACGTCTGGTCTTCATCAATACCTGCGGCTTCATCGAACCCGCCGTGCGCGAGTCCATCCGCTCCATCCTCGATGCCGTGGAGCGCCTGGGCCGCTGCAAGCGCCGCCCCCTGCTGGCCGTGGCCGGCTGTATGGTGGGGCGCTACGGCGTCAGGGATCTGGCCGCCGACCTGCCCGAGGTGGACCTGTGGCTGCCCACCAACGCGCTGGAGGACTGGCCCGCCATGGTGCGCGAGGCCCTGGGCCTGCCCGCGGCGCCCGCGGCGCCGGGCCGCCTGCTCTCCACGGGCCCGTCCTATGCCTGGCTCAAGGTGGGCGAGGGCTGCCGCCACAGGTGCGCCTTCTGCACCATCCCTTCCATCCGGGGCCCGCTGCGCTCCGTGCCCGCCGCCGACCTGCGCGAGGAGGCCCGCGGCCTGCTGGCCGGCGGGGTGCGCGAACTGGTCCTGGTGGCCCAGGACCTGACCTCGTGGGGCAGTGACTTCGATACGCCCCAAAGCCTGCCCCACCTGCTGGACGAGCTGCTGCCCCTGGACCGCCTGACCTGGCTGCGCCTGCTCTACCTCTATCCCAGCGGCGTCACGCCCGAACTGCTGCGCTACATGCGCGAGGCCGGACCGCAGCTGCTGCCGTACTTCGACATCCCCCTGCAGCACGCCCATCCCGAGGTGCTGACCCGCATGGGCCGCCCCTTCGCCCATGATCCCCGCCGCGTGGTGGACCGCGTGCGCGAGGCCCTGCCCGAGGCCGCCCTGCGCACCACCTTCATCGTGGGCTATCCCGGCGAGACCGAGGAACATTTCCAGACCCTGTGCCGTTTCGTGGAAGAGACGCGCTTCCGCCACCTGGGCGTCTTCGCCTATCAGGCCGAGGAAGGCACGCCCGCGGCGGCCATGCCCGACCAGGTGCCCATGGAAGTGCGCGAGGAACGCCGCGCCACGCTCATGGAGATCCAGGCCGGGATCAGCGAGCAGCAGCTGCAGGAATCGGTGGGCCGGACCATGCCGGTGCTGGTGGACGCGCCGCATGACGAATGGCCGGGCCTGCATGTGGGGCGCGTCTGGTTCCAGGCGCCCGAAGTGGACGGCATCACCTACGTGAGCGGCCTGGGCGTGGCCCCCGGCGCGCTGGTGCAGGGCGACATCGTGGAGAGCAGCACCTACGACCTGACCGCCCTGGCCTGATCTTTTCCCGGGAGGATTCGGCAGGGGCGCTTCGGCGCCCCTCCTGATGACGGCCCCCGGTCTCCGGGCCGGGGGATGACAACGCGTGTGCCGTGAGGCCGCGCCAACCCTTGCAGCATGCATCTGGAGCAGCGCATGACTACCCCTTCGCAGACGGAAACGGCCCGCCCCTTGGACGGCGCCATGGAAAACATCCTGGACGACGGCCAACGCCCCGGCTGGTGGCGGCATTTTGTGGGGCACGAAGACACGGAATGCGTCATCCGGCCCATGCATCTGGCCTCGCTGCTGGACAGGGCCGCCCGGACGCACGGCAACCGTCTGGCCATCCGTTTCCAGAATTTCCAGATGACCTACAGCCGTCTGCACGAAGCGGCGGAACGCTTTGCCGAGGCCCTGCGCCTGCGCGGCGTCAGGCCCGGCCAGCGGGTGGCCGTCATGCTGCCCAACATCCCGCAGACCGTCATCGCCTTCTGGGGCATCATGAAGGCCGGGGCCGTGGCGGTGATGACCAATCCGCTCTACATGGAAAAGGAGCTGCTGCACCATTTCAATGATGCCGGAGCCGAGGTGCTGGTGACCCTGGACCTGCTCTGGGCCAAACTGGAGCCCCTGCGCGACCGTCTGCCCCTGCGCCTTGCCGTGGTCACCACCATCTCGGACGGTCTGGCCTTCCCGCTCAACTGGCTGTACCGCATCAAGGCCCGTCGCCAGGGCCAGGTGCCGCAGGTGCCCTACGGGCAGGAAGTGCTGCGCTGGAAAGATTTCATCAAGGTCCGCGGCCGCTTCAGCGTGCCCACCGACGAAGATCCCGGTGACGCCCTGGCCCTGCTCCAGTACACGGGCGGCACCTCCGGCCAGCCCAAGGGCGCCATGCTGGGCCATGCCTGCATTTCGGCCCAGATGCAGCAGTTGCTGGCCATCCTCCATATGGACTGGGAAAACTGCAAGCCCATGTCCTTCCTGAGCATCATGCCCTTCTTCCACGTCTTCGGCCTGGTGGGCAACATCATCCTGCCCGCGGCCCTGGCGGCCACCACCATCCCGGTGCCGCGCTACACGCCCGCCGACCTGTTGCGGACCATCGCCCGTTTCCGCCCCACCTTCTTCGTGGGCGCGCCTTCGGTCTACATGTCGCTCATGCAGCAGAAGGACATCAAGAAATACGACCTCACCTGCATCGAGATCTGCGTCTCCGGTTCGGCGCCGTTCCCCACCGAGGCCCTGCGCCGCTGGGTGAGCATGACCCACGCCAGCATCACCGAAGGTTTCGGCCTGACCGAAGCCTCGCCCTGTGTCACGGCCAACCCCCTGGACGGCCCGCAGAAGGAAGGCTCCATCGGCGTGGCCTTCCCGCATACCGAGATCCGCATCGTGGACATCAACGACAGCAGCCGTGTCCTGGGCCCCCATGAGGAGGGCGAGATGCTGGTGCGCGGCCCGCAGGTCATGCAGGGCTACTGGAACCGTCCGGAAGAGACGGCCGCCACCCTGACCGACGGCTGGCTGCATACCGGCGACATCGCCTACTACGATGAAGAGGGCTACTACTACATCGTGGACCGCAAGAAGGATCTGGTCATCGTGGGCGGCTACAATGTCTACCCCCGCGAAGTGGACGAGGTCCTGTACGAGCATCCCAAGGTGGCCGAGGCCGTGGCCGTGGGCGTCAAGCATCCCACCAGAGGTGAAGTGCTCAAGGCCTATGTGGTGCCCCGTCCCGGCGAGACCCTGACCACGGCCGAGCTGACGGCCCATTGCCGGACGCGTCTGGCCAACTACAAGGTTCCCAAGTTCTTCGAGTTCCGCGAGGAGCTGCCCAAGAGCCTCATTGGCAAGGTGCTGCGTCGCATCCTGCGTGACGAGGAGGCCGAGCGCGTGGCCCGGGGGCAGGGGGACGAGGACCGTCTGCTGCCCACGCCGGACCAGCCCGCCGCGGCGCCCACCCGTGCCCAGGCCCTGGGACAGCAGGCGGGCGAGCTGCTGGACGAGGCCCGGGAAAAGATGGACTCCCTGCGCGGCCAGGCCGGCGAGATGATGGAGGAGGCTCGTCAGAAGGCCGGAGAGCTGCGCCGCCAGAGCGGCGAAGTGGTGGGCGAGGCCCGCCAGAAGGCCGGGGAACTGCTGGACGAGGC
Source organism: uncultured Desulfovibrio sp. (assembly GCA_937926875.1). Lineage (GTDB taxonomy): Bacteria > Desulfobacterota > Desulfovibrionia > Desulfovibrionales > Desulfovibrionaceae > Desulfovibrio. The sequence continues at coordinate 39,586 of CALBAX010000026.1, read as the reverse complement.
CCGCGGCAAGGCCGGCGAGATGATGGAAGAGGCGCGCCAGAAAGCCGGGGAACTGCGTCGCCAGAGCGGCGAGATGGTGGACAAGGCGCGCGGCAAGGCGGGCGAACTGGGCCAGCAGGCCGGAGAATTTTTGGAAGATGCCCGGGAAAAGATGGATTCCCTGCGTGGCCAGGCCGGCGAGATGATGGAGGAAGCGCGTCAGAAAGCCGGAGAGCTGCGCCGCCAGAGCGGCGAGGTGGTGGACGGTGCCCGCCAGAAGGCCGGGGAACTGCTGCATGGAGCCCGCGGCAAAGCCGGTGAGCTGGGGCAGCAGGCAGGCGAGCTGCTGGACAAGGCCCGCGGCAAGAACAGCGACGACGGGAAGAAATAAAACGCGCTATGCCCGGGAGGCGCTGGCCCCACGCCCCTGCGGGCGGAACCGGTCCGACGCCCGTTTTTTGAAAAAAACGGACAGCCCTTCCTGCCATGGCAGGAAGGGCTGTTTTGCCCCTGGGATGGTTGGGGAAGGAACGGTCGCGGGAGAGGCCTCTGCTGATGTGCTGGGAGCTCCCCCTCAAAGCGCTAGATCTGCACGGACTGGCCGGGCAGCAGGTCGATGCAGGTACAGCCGGGAGCCACGCGGGCCAGTTCGGCCTTGAAGGCTTCCGTATCCTGGGCCAGCACCGGGAAGGTGCCCCAGTGCATGGGGATGACCTGTTTGCAGCCCAGCAGCTTGCAGGCCAGGGCCGCCTGGCGGGCATCCATGGTGAAGACGCCGCCCATGGGCAGCAGGGCCACGTCGATGGGGTAGAGCCGGCCCCACAGCTCCATGCCCGCGAAGATGCAGGTATCGCCCGCATGGTAGATGTGTTTGCCGTCAGGAGTGCGGATGATGTAGCCCGCCGGGGAGCCCGATTCGCTGGAGTGGTAGGCCTGGGTCATGGTGAACTCGAAGCCCGCATGGGCCACGGTGCCGCCCATGTTGAAGCCGATGTAGTTGAGCAGCTGGGCCGACGGCACACCGGCGGCTTCCAGTTTTTGGGCCGTGCCCACGATGGCGCCCAGCATGGCGCCGGTGTTCTTGCAGATGGCCACGGCATCGCCCACATGGTCGGCATGGTCATGGGTGACCAGCACCACGTCCACCGGGCCGATGGTTTCGGCCGTGACGCCGGAAGCGGGCGTCAGGAAGGGGTCCACGACGACATGCTTGTCGTCACAGCTGATATTGAAGGCCGAATGGCCGTACCAGAGGATCTGGCTCATGGTTGTTCTCCTTGTTGGGGGGGACCGCAGAGCGGTGGAAGCCCCGGAACGGGGAGTAAAATTATATCTTAACACTAGGAGATTGTCACGAAAAGAAGCGGCCCTGCCGTGGTTCCGGGCAGCGTCGCGCCGGGAGAAGGGGCGTGGCCCGTTCCCCGGCCTGTGACGGGATGTGCAGCCGGGCGGGCAGGGCTTGACAGCAGCACGCCCTTTGCCTAGAAAGACACGTGTGCGCCCGTAGCTCAGTCGGATAGAGCGTTGGCCTCCGGAGCCAAAGGCCGTGCGTTCGAATCGCGCCGGGCGCGCCACAGATTTCAAGCCCCCACGAGGAAAGCCTCGCGGGGGCTTTTTGTGTACCTGCGGACGGTATCTCACAGCCGGAGCAAGGCTCATCCGCAGGCAGCCCACAAACTGGCGAAAAACGGGGCATCCGCCTGGCGGATGCCCCGTTCCGTTTTCAGGCGGGCAGGGGGCAGCCCCGATGCGGGGCTGGTCGTTGACTGCCGTTAGCCCTGATGGGTGTTGAACAGCACGTCGAGATCCTCGATGCGGAACTGCAGCGGTTCCCGGCCGTTGGGCAGCAGGAAGGAGGCGCTCACGTTGATGCCGGAGGAGGCACGGGGGCCCAAGCCCTCATCGACCCTCTGGTAGCAGAGTTCGATATTGACGCTGTACGAGCCGTCAGAATGATGGAAGACCTCGATGGGCAGGCTGTTGGAGAGGGAATTGCCCTGGAGGTTGTTGATGCGGAAGGTCTCGTCGGCGGTGGCCGGGTCGGCCATGAGGAGCATCAGGATGTCGGCGCCGCTGGCCTGATGCAGCGGGCTGCAGACGCGCCCGGCTTCTTCGGCGGAAGGGAATATGGCGATGAGGGCGTCCAGCTCCTGTTCCAGCCAGGGCAGGTTCTGGAGACTGCCCCCGCCACCGATCCTGTGCCCGTTGATGGTGATGCCGCGCCGGGCGAAGTCCTTGAGAAACTGGTCGGAGAAGAAGTTGCACTTGCGGATCAGCGCGGGAGAGGCCAGATCCTGTCCGGACAGGGCGGCGGCCCCGTTGCCCGGAGGGGTGGACAGGACGGTGGCATTGAGCCCGTCGAGCATGCGTTGCCGGGCGGCGGCCATGTCGAAGGCCTGACCTTCGGGCAGGGTCAGGCCCAGGCCCTGGGGCACGAACCGGCGCGCCTCGGCCATGCGCATCTGGCCAAGACCGGGAGCCCGGTCGAGGATGTCATAGAATTCGTCGCTTTCCGTAGCCTGGGCCAGGGTATCCAGGACGTTCATGAGCAGGAGTTCGTTGCGGGAACGCAGGCCTTCGTCGGCCTCCTGGGCAAGGTCACGGCGCAGGACATGCAGGGGGGAGCCCCCGCCCAGGGCACGGCGGGCCGCGTAGTCGGCGTCCATACGGGCAGCGACGCGGGCGGCCAGCTCCGGCGGGACGGGCTGCTTTGCCCGTTCGAGCTGCTGGAAAAGCTTCCGTTCGTCCTTGCTCAGGGGCTCCAGATTGCCGAGGCCCAGCATCCTGCATGCGGCGCGGGCCGTCAGGATGCGGACCAGGCCGGCTTCCGGCCCGCCCTCGATGCCGGGACGCAGCATGCCGTCCGGCTGTGTGGTGGCGGCGTGCATGGTCTGGGCATAGGTATCGAAGTCCCTCTTCAGTCCGGCGGGGGGGGCCTCGGCCAGCGTCAGGGTGCGCAGGAACCGGCCCGTATCCAGTACGGCGTCGCATATGGCCTGCGCCATGGCCGCGTTCACGGGCTTGGGAGAGTGCAGGATCTCGTCCTGCAGGATGCGCTTGGCCTCCCGGGGCATGGCCCGGGCGTGTTCCACCGTGTCCAGGGCCGCCACGAAATTGTTGATGACGTTCTCGGCCGCCGTGGTGGCTTCCGCCAGTGTGGGCTGGTGCATGTTGTTGCTGTCGTTCAGGCAGCGGGCGACGAGCTTGTCATGGATGGTCTGGACCAGGACATCGCGGGTGGCGGGACTGATGTCGCCAACGATGCCCCTGGCCTGCATGGCGGCCCCCAGACGGGCCATGAAGCCGTTGGGGCCTTCGCCGCTGACCTGCTCCGCCATGGCCGCGATGCCGGCCTTGGCTTCCCTCAGGGTCAGCATACGGGCGCTCTCGCCAAGGGCATCCAGGCTTTCGGCCGGTGTCAGCGAATGGTCGGCGCGCCGGGCCCTGGCTTCCAGATCGCGCAGGGCGGTGTCCCGATAGACCTGGAACTGCTCCGCTGTGGCCGGGGGCAGGCCGAAGCGCTGCCGTCGTGCGGCTATCTGCGTTTCCAGATCCGAGGGCGAGCCGTCGGCATGGGGGGCGCAGAGCTTCTGGAACTGGTCCCGGACATTGATGAGCCGGGACTCCAGACGGGCCTGGTCTTCTGTCGTCTTGATGCGGATGACGTCCCGCAGCACCCGGGCCGCGTCCCGCCCGCTCAGGGGGCGGCCGGCAGCCAGCTTGTCTTCCAGGCTCTTCCGGGCGATGTCCGCGAAGCGGTCGCCCAGCTCATCGGTCTGCCTGATGGTATTGATGAGCCCGTCCATGACGTCGCGGTTGGCCTGGGCGGCCGTGTCGCTGTGGCGTGAGCGTATCCAGTTGACGATGCGCCCCCCCAGCGAAGAAGTGGTGGGGACGGTATGGCCCCGGGGATCGATCCCCAGATGTTCCTTGCCGAAAGCGCCCAGCCGTTGGGCGATGATGTTCAGGTCGTTGATCTTCATGGCGAATCCTTTATGGCAGCAGCGTTCAGATCCTCAGCATGCCATCGTTCCAGCCCGTTTCCGCGGCGGCCTGGGGCGTGGGGGCCTGCTCTTGCAGTCGTGCGATGGAAGCGCGCAGCGCTTCCACCGTATCCACATGACGGCCGACCTGGCGGTCGAGGAGGCTCTCGTCCAGATGTTCCAGCGACAGGCGGCGGGTATAGGTCACGGCGTCGAGCAGGGGCTCGATGCCCAGCACGCCGCCGTCCGTGCCCTTGAAAAAGCTGTCCAGTTCCAGCAGCAGGCCATAGAGCGCCAGCTTGTCGGCGTCGTTTTCCGGCAGGCCGCATACCCGGCTGTACAGGTACAGGGCGCCGTCGTTTTCGGCGCATTCAAGGGTGACTGTCACGTCATCGAAACGGAGCGTGCAAACGCCGTTCTCGGTCTCAAGGCCGTCCATGCCGATAGTGGCACCAAATTTTGCAATGATATGGGCAATGGGATGCATATGCTCTCCTTTTTGTTACTGGTATAGCAAAAGGTAGACCAAGAGTCTTGCTCCTGTCCCGGCCATCATGCATGGACAGGAGCAAGAGGCGGGCAGTGCGGAGCGGCGGGAATAAAAAAGACGCCCTGCTTGTGCAGGGCGCCTTGCGTGATTATGGCGGAGCGGAAGGGACTCGAACCCTCGGCCTCCGGCGTGACAGGCCGGCGTTATAACCGTCTTAACTACCGCTCCAAATATGGAGTCGGGAAACTATCCCGTATTTTTCTCAAAAAAAGCGCACCGTTTGCACAGTGCGCTTTTCTCGCAATTATGGCGGAGCGGAAGGGACTCGAACCCTCGGCCTCCGGCGTGACAGGCCGGCGTTATAACCGTCTTAACTACCGCTCCGTAGTGGTGGACAGTACAGGACTTGAACCTGTGACCCCCGCCGTGTGAAGGCGGTGCTCTACCAACTGAGCTAACTGTCCATCGTTGCCCTTTCGGACAAAAGTGTTTGTACGGGAAACCCCCCTCGGGGTCAAGAAAAAAATGGAAAATTTTGAAAAAAGTTCTACTCCATTCATAATTAGTTGGAATAAAAGGATAAAAAAATGATATTTGTTCCTGATAAATAGCCTTGCAGTCCCGGGGGGCCGGTGTTAGGTAGAAAAACACTTCAGTTCAGGGTGGAAAAGATGATGTTTTCCCGTTTCCGGCAGGGCCGCAGGCCCGTGACCGGCGAAGATCGTGATGCGCGTTTCCCGTCGCGCATGGGCATGGGGCTGCTGCTGGCGGCCCTGCTGTTGGTGCCGGGCTGTGCCCAGGCTGTCCCGGATGCCGGTGCGCCGCTGCATGTCCCTGTCGCCCGGACGCTCCCCGGCCCTCTGGAACCTGCCCCCCTGTCGGCGCTGGTAGATGATGCCGGTGCGCGCCAGTGCCGGGTCTATGATGGGGTGCGCATCATCGCGCAGCCCATGCAGGAGAACCTCTGCGCCCTGAGTTTCGATGACGGCCCTTCGGCCAATACGCCGCAGATCCTCGACATCCTGGCCGCGTACAATATCCCGGCCACTTTCTTCGTGCTGGGAAGGAATGCCGAGCGCCGGCCGGATCTCGTGCAGCGCATCCATGACGAAGGCCACGAGATCGGCATCCATACCTATTCCCATCCCAATCTGCGCCATCTCAACCTGGCGGCCCAGAGCGAGCAGATCGGCAGGGTGCAGCGCTTTTTGCGCTCCCTGGGCATCGAGGCCCGTTTCCTGCGTCCGCCGTACGGTTCGTTCAACGACATCACGTTGAAGGCCGCCGAGCAGATGGATCTCAAGGTCGTGCTCTGGTCGCTGGACAGCGAGGACTGGCGGGGCGTGCGCGAAGATTATGCCGCCCTGGTCAACACGCGGGGCCAGCGCTACACCAATAACGACCTGCGCGGCATCTTCCTCTTCCATGATACGGTGCACGCCACGATGGAGAACCTGCCGCGCATCATCGCGCAGTTGCAGGCTGGGGGCTGTCAGCGTTTCGTGACGGTCAGCGATTTTCTGGACGGCAGCCTGGACCCCGAGCCGCCTTTGCTCATGGCCCGTCACGACCGGCATCCTCTGCCTGACGGGCGCGAGCTCATGCCGCCGGAAAGTTTCCCCGATGTGCAGCTGGCCGGACAGGAGAAGGGCCGCAGCGGCTTCGACGCCGCCCAGCGTGCCTCCTCGGCGAGGGATACCAGCCTGATCTGGGCCGCGGGCAGCACGCCGGTGCCCATGGCCCGCAGCAGCAGCCCCCGCTGGGGCAAGGCCGCGGAACAGGCCCGCGAGCAGCAGGCCCGGCGTCTGGAGCGCCTGGAACAGGAACGGCAGGCCGCAGCGGCCAAGGCGCAGTCGCAGCCGGCAGGGCCCGTCCATGCCGTGCGCGGTACCGTGACGCCCCAGCGCGACTTCGGTACCAGCGCCGGTGAGGTCTATCCCGGCAGCCATCCTGTGAGCTCTGCCGAGGATCTGGCCACGTCCGCGCAGCAGTGAGAGAAAATCTGAAGGGCCTTCTCGCGCAGGCGGAGGAGCCTCCTTCCTTCATGCTCCCTCCTTCCCCCGCGCGTCCCATTCAGGGAATGCTGGTGTAGAGAAGCAAGCAGACAGCCCCCGCATGATGCCATGCGGGGGCTGTCGTATCCAGAAAAGGTCTGTGCCCCCGGGGCCCTAGGACAGGCGGGTCTTGAAGTCTTCGTAACCGAAGCGGCGCACCAGACGGAAACGGGCCGTGGCGGCCGGGTCAGCGGCGTCGGGGTCGGTGGCCAGGCTGCCGATGGACGGCAGGCGCAGGCCGTTGAAGGTGGTGGTCTTGACCATGCTGTAGATGGCCATGTCGGTGAAGATCAGGCGGTCACCGGCCTTGAGGGGCGCGGCGAAGCTGTATTCGCCGATGACGTCCCCGGCCAGGCAGGACTTGCCCGCCAGGCGGCAGGTCCAGGCCTTTTCGCCGTTTTCGCCCGCCAGGTGCAGTTCGCCGTCTTCCAGAGCCAGCAGGTTGGGGCGATAGGGCATCTCCAGCACGTCGGGCATGTGGCAGGAGGCCGAGGTGTCCAGGATGGCGATGGGCATGTCGGCCTGCACCACATCCAGCACCGTGGCTACCAGCCAGCCCGCATCGAGGGCCACGGCCTCGCCGGGCTCCAGATAGATCTGCGCGCCGTAGTTCTGCTGCATGCGCGTGATGCAGCGGCAGAGGCGGTCCAGGTCATAGCCTTTGCGGGTGATGTGATGGCCGCCGCCGAAGTTGATCCACTGGCACTGGGCCAGCTGCTTGCCGAAGCGGGCCTCCACGGCATCCAGGGTGCGTTCCAGCGCGTCGGAGCCCTGTTCGCACAGGGTGTGGAAATGCAGGCCGGAGATGCCTTCCGGCAGCGTTTCGGGCAGCTGGTGCGGCCGGATGCCCAGACGGGAGCCCGGGGAGCAGGGATTGTAGATGGCCACGGCGCCTTCGGAATGTTCGGGATTGATGCGCAGGCCGCAGCTGATCTCGCGGCCGTTGTCCCGGCACCAGGCCCGGACTTTGGGGCCGAAGCGTTCCCACTGGGCCAGGGAGTTGAAGACCAGGTGATCCACCAGCGGCAGCAGCTCGTCCAGTTCTTCTTCCGTCCAGCCCGCGGCAAAGGCGTGCACTTCGCCGCCGAATTCTTCGCGGCCCAGGCGGGCTTCATCCACGGAGCTGGCGCAGGTGCCCCACAGGGGGCCGTGGCCTTTGGCGCGGGAGAGCAGGGGGAAACTGTCCCAGGCGGCGAAGCCTTTGAGGGCCAGCAGGATCCTGGCGCCGGTGCGCTGCTGCACGCTGTCCAGTATGGCCGCATTGGCCGCCAGACGGGCTTCGTCCAGCACGAAGCAGGGCGAGGGGACGGTACGGGGATCCAGCAGGGGCAGGAGATGCTTCATGTTTCGGTCTTTTGAAGGGGTTGGGGTGAAGGAAGGGCTGCCGTCCGGGGCCTGGCCGCGGGGGCGGCTATTTCCCCGGGCCGGAGCGCAACGGGGGAAGGGGCCCGCGGGCCCCTTCCCCCTGAAACAGCGTTGCCGGCGTGAAAGAGGCTAGTCCTTCACTTCCACGCACTGCCACGGCAGGCCGTAGGCGTTGAGGTCGGCCATGAAGGGGTCGGGGTCGAACTGTTCCATGTTCCACACACCGGGCTTGAGCCACTGGCCGGAGACCATCATCTTGGCACCGATCATGGCAGGCACGCCGGTGGTGTAGGAGATGGCCTGGGAACCCACTTCGGCGTAGCAGGCTTCATGGTCGCAGATGTTGTAGATGTAGACGGTCTTTTCCTTGCCGTCCTTGATGCCGCGCATGACGTTGCCGATGCAGGTCTTGCCCTTGGTCAGCGGGCCCAGGGAGGCGGGGTCGGGCAGCAGGGCGCGCAGGAACTGGATGGGCACGATGTCCTGGCCCTGGAAGCGCACGGGATCGATGCGGGTCATGCCCACATTGCCCAGCACCTTGAGGTGGTTCAGGTAGTTTTCCGAGAAGGTCATCCAGAAGCGGGCGCGCTTGAGGCCCTTGAGGTTCTGCACCAGGGACTCCAGTTCCTCGTGGTACATGAGGAAGCACTTCTTGGGGCCGATGCCGTCGGGGAAGTCGTAGGTCATGGACCAGGACAGGGGGTCGGTCTCCACCCATTCGCCGCGTTCCCAGTAGCGGCCGCGGGCGGTCACTTCGCGGATGTTGATCTCGGGGTTGAAGTTGGTGGCGAAGGGCTGGCCGTGGTCACCGGCGTTGCAGTCGATGATGTCCAGCACGTGCACTTCGTCCAGCTCGTGCTTCATGACCCAGGCCGAGAAGACGTTGGTGACGCCGGGGTCGAAACCGGAGCCCAGCAGGGCGGTGAGGCCGGCCTGCTTGAAGCGCTCCTGGTAGGCCCACTGCCATTTGTATTCGAACTTGGCGGTATCCAGGGGCTCGTAGTTGGCCGTATCCAGATAGTGCACGCCGCATTCCAGGCAGGCGTCCATGATGTGCAGGTCCTGATAGGGCAGGGCGATGTTCAGCACGGTGTGGGGCTTCACCTGACGGATGAGGGCGCAGAGCTCGGGCACGTTGTCGGCATCCACCTGGGCGGTGGCGATGTCGACGCCCAGACGGGCCTTGACCGAGCGGGCGATCTCGTCACACCGGGAAAGCGTACGGCTGGCAAGGGTGATCTTGCCGAAGGCCCCTTCTTTGGCCAACTGGGCACACTTGTGCGCCACCACGCTTCCCACGCCACCGGCGCCGATGATCAGAATATCCGCCATGACTTCTCCTTTTGAATCCGTTTTGTCCGTGGTTGATGAAATGCGGCCCGCCGGAGCAGGCGGTCATCCCCTCCATAGCCCACAGAGGCAGGAAGGTAAAGGGCATGCCTGCCATGTCCGCTGCGGGCGGGCCGGCAGGGGCATGGACGGGCGAAGGCAGGCAGGGGACGGAGCCCGTGTGCCCTTGCGCGCTGGTGTGGCGCGGCCTGCCGCGGGCCGTTCCAGGATGCCCGTGTTTTGTGACGATTTGTCGACAGTCCGGCGGAGGGCAGGGGAAGGAACCTCGGACCCGGCAAAGGCAGTGCCGGCGCAGGAGAAAGGGGGCGGGCCTGCGGGGCAGGCTACAGGGAAGGGAGGGCGGCAGGAGGGGCGGGCAGGAAGGCCCCAAAAAGGAACGGGCATGCCACAGGGGCATGCCCGCGGAGGATCAGTTGAATTCCCGCAATGTCAACCGCTGGTTGTCGTCCGCGATCTTTTGCAGGGCGTTCCCGACGGCTTTGACATCAAAGGCCATGGCCCTGGCGGCGGCCTCGGGATCATGCGCCTTCAAGGCAGCGACGATATGGTCGTGCGCCTCGATGACAGCCGCCGAGAAAACCTCGTCAGGCTGGAGGGCCTGCTTTGCCTTGCGCAGGAGGTATTCCACAAAGTCCGAGATCAGGATCAGGATGGGATTGCCGCCGATGCAGGCGATCTTGGCATGGAACGAGATCTCGATCTCGCGCAATGCCGAAGACTTCTTTTTGGCGATCTCCTTCTTGGCCCTGTTCTGCAGTTCTTCGAGTTCCGCGATCTGTTCTTCGGTGATGCACTGTGCCGCACGGTAGGCGAAGTGCGGCTCGATGATCTCGCGTACTTCCGTCAGGTGGGCCAGGGTCAGGTCCTTGCTGTGCAGGAAGTTGATGAGGCCCATGTGGGCCGTCTCTTCATTGACTTCGGCCACAAAGGCACCGCCGCCGATGCCGGCCCTGATCTCCAGCAGGCCCTGCATCTCCAGGACGCGCAGGGCTTCCCGCAAGGTCTGGCGGCTGACGTTGAGGTTTTCTGTCAGTTCCTGTTCCGAGGGCAGCTTGCTGCCCCGGGCAAGTGCTCCGGACAATATCTGCTCCCGGATGCGATAGACGATTTCCTGTGGAACTTTGCGCTTTCGTACAGGGCTATCCAGATTCCGCAGCATATATTCTCCTTACGATTGGCAGAACAGCCAGCTCAGGGGCATTGATCGATGTCCCGGCCCGCAGTGCTTTGCCGGGCCGTTGCCGCAGGTGTCGGCCACGATCGGAGAAGCCGGCGGCAATGGCGGGAGAAGGGACAGCAATGGACCGGAAACGTTATGGAAAGTCTTTTTCCGGCCCTTTCCCATGACGCCTTGACATGTTTATATTATGATATTTTATTATTTTTTGTTAGTCAATAATTTAAAATCCCTCACGTATGTTTATCATATAACATATTGATATAGAAAGATATTATTTGCATGCCGGCAAGCATGCATCCCTAGGGCCTTCCCGCACCCCTCCATAAAGTCTGAAAGCCGGCATTCAAGGGACCGGCTTTCAGGGCTGTTTGATCATGAATAAAAGAGAACTATATCACTAGGTTGTTCCCTAGGCATGCTTGTTCTGCAGGCCAGGCAGCATGCCGTCCCAGGTGTCGACGTGGGCAGTGGTCTCCTCGTTGAACCAGGTGGAAGTGACGTTCTTGCTTTCCGTATAGAAGCGCACGCCGTCCGTCCCCATCACATGCAGGTCGCCGAAGAAGCTCTGCTTGTGGCCGGTGAAGCCGAAGGAGCAGACCGGCACCGGGATGCCCACGTTGATGCCCACCATACCGCCGTGCGTCTGCTTGGCGAATTCCCGCGCGTACCGGCCGCTGGAGGTATAGATGACGGAACCGTTGGCGAAGGGGTTGGCGTTCATGACTTCCAGGCCTTCCTCGAAGCTCTTGACGCGCTTGACGCACAGGACGGGGCCGAAGATCTCCCGTGTCCCGACTTCCATGTCGGGGGTCACATGGTCGAGGATGGTAGGCCCGACGAAGAAGCCCTTCTCATAGCCGGGCACGGAGATGTCGCGGCCGTCGAGGACCAGCGAGGCCCCTTCCGACAGGCCCTTCTCGATCCAGTCGATGACGCTTTTCCGGTGCCTGGCCGTGACCAGGGGGCCCAGCTTGGAGGTCTTTTCCCAGGCGGGGCCGAGGGTCAGTTCCTGGGCCTTGCTGGCCAGGAGCTGCACGAAGGTATCGGCGATGCGTTCTTCCACCACGATGACCGGGAGCGCCATGCAGCGTTCACCGGCGCACCCGCAGAAGGCGTTGATGATGCCGGCGGCGCTGCGGTTCATCTGGCAGTCGGCCATGACCAGGGCATGGTTCTTGGCTTCGCCCAGGGCCTGCACACGCTTGCCGGCCTTGGCGGCCTCCGCGTACACCTGGCGGCCGATGGTGCTCGAGCCGACGAAGCTGACGCCCACGATGTCGGGATGGTTGATGAGGTGGCTGACATCGGAGGCATTGCAGGTGACGACATTGAGCACACCGTCGGGCAGGCCGGCCTCCTGCCACAGTTCCGTCATGCGGAGGGCCGACTGCGGGGCGGAGCTGGCCGCTTTGAGCACGAAGGTGTTGCCCGCCGCGACGCACAGGGGGATCATCCAGCCGTGCGGGATCATGGTGGGGAAGTTCCAGGGCACGAGGCCCAGGAAGACCCCCATGGGTTCCCGGTAGAGGATGGTGTCGTAGCCGGACGAAACGTTCATGAGGCTTTCGCCCTTCATGAGCTGCGGCATGCCGCAGGCGAATTCGATGACTTCCCTGGCCTTCAGCACATCGCCCATGGATTCGTTCCAGGTCTTGCCCTCTTCGATGCAGAGCAGACGCACCAGTTCGTCCAGGTGCTCGTCGATGAGCTGCTTCATCTTGAACAGCACCTGCACCCGCTTGTAGACGGGGGTGTCCGCCCACTTTCTGTAGGCCTTCTTGGCCGCGGCCACGGCGCTGTCGAGTTCCTCGATGCTGGAGGCCGGGACCTGGGCGATGATCTCACCCGTGGAGGGGTTGTAGGCATCGCGGTACACGCTGGTGGTGGAGGGCACCCATCTGCCGTCGATGAAATTGTGGAGACGGCGGAGTTCCCCCAGGCCCTTGGGGTCCGCGCCCTGCTGGAGAACGGAATAGAATCTGTTTTCGGCGTTTTGGGACATGATCGTCTCTCCTTGGGTTCGGTGTGGAAGGATAGGGATTATATCATAATAACATATTATTATAATATATATCTTGAAGTGGTCGGGATCCCGGCCCTCACGGGCCGGGACTGTCAGATGCTCTCCTGTTCCGTCCGGGCGATGATGTCATCCTGCATGTCGGACGAAAGATCCACGAAGTAGGCGCTGTAACCGGCTACGCGGACGATGAGGTTCTTGTACTTTTCGGGCTCGGCCTTGGCATGCAGCAGGGTCTCGCGGTTGATGACGTTGAACTGCACGTGCCAGAGCTTGAGGTCCACGAAGGTCCTGAAAAGGGAGACCAGACGCTGCGTGCCCGCATCGCCCTCCACCACCTTGGGGGTGAACTTCATGTTGAGCATGCGTGCCGCCCGGCGGCAGGCCCCCATGTTCTTGCTGGCGGCGTTGGAGAGGAAGACCCCCGTGGGCCCCTGATGGTCCGCGCCCGGCGAAGGGGAGGTCCCGTCGGAGAGGGGCGTCCAGGCCAGGCGCCCGTTGGCCGAGGCCGCCACCACACGCCCGAAGGGCACATGGGCCGTCACAGGCACATAGCGGACGTCGACAGGCATCTCCAGGGCCGGGGAATGGACCTCGCAATAGTCCAGGGCGGCCTTTTCCATGGCCTTGCCGATGGCGTCCGCGTAGGCGTCGTTGTTGCCGTAGCAGGGGGAGTTCTGCAGGAGCATCCGGGTGGATTCGCACCCCTGGAAGTTGTTCTTCAATGCTTCCAGCAGTTCGCCCATGCTGATGGTGCGGTCCTCGTAGACCCGCTTCTTCACGGCGGACAGGGAGTCGATGACCGTGCCGAAGCCGATGAAGTCCACGAAGCCCAGTTCGAGCCCGCCGGGGATGTGTTCGGTATGCAGGTCCATGCCGTTTTGCATGCACAGCCGGTGCAGGGCGGAGCCCATGGGCTGGGCGAAGCAGCGGGGACGCAGCTTGTTGATGACATACTGGGCGGCAAAGGCCGTGCGCAGGCTGAAGCGCAGCTGTTCCAGGAAGGCTTCGAAGAACTGCGGCCAGGTCTGCATGGCGAAGGGATCACCGGTATCGGGGCCGATGCGCTGTTCGCCGGTCTTGAGCATCCTGCCGCGGAAAAAGACCATCTCCAGGCAGGCTGCCAGATTGATGCGGCCACAGCTGGACGTGAGGGTGTCCCTGTTGGGCATCCTGACTTCGGTGCAGCCCGATGCCGCGTAATCGAGGGCCTCGTCCATGCGCGCGCCCTTGGCGATGAGCAGGGGGACGATTTCTTCGTCATTGAGGAGCTTGGGGTGCCCCGTGCCGTATTTCACCGTGGTGGCCACATCCCAGAGGAAGCTTTCCGGGCTCCTGCTGTGCAGTCGGGCCGCCAGATCGGGATAATGCAGGGGGAATTCCCGCTTGGATCGCAGGATGAGGTGGCTCAGGTCATTGGTGGCGTCCTCGCCGTCCACGGTCTGGCCGCCGATGGTCACGGCTTCCCAGTGGGCATAGCCCTGGGTGAAGGCGTTCCCCTGGGGCATGATGTACATCTCCACGAACTGGGCCATGCCCGCCCACAGGCATTCCAGCAGTTCCACGGCCCTGTCGGGCGTGATGGCGCCCCGGTCGAGGTCGGCCTTGTACAGGGGCCAGAGATACTGGTCCATGCGCCCGTTGGAGATGGTCGTGCCCGTGCGCTGCTCAAGACGGGAGAAGAGCTGGACGAACCACTGGCACTGGACCGCTTCGTGGAAGGTACGGGCGGGATAGGCGGGAACGCGCCGGCATGTTTCCGCGATGAGGGCCAGCTCCTGCTTGCGCTGGGGATCCGTTGCTTCGGCGGCCATCTTTTCGGCCAGGTCGGCATGGTGGGCGGCCCAGAGCATGATGGCGTCACAGACGATGGTGATGGCTTCGTAGAACGGACGCAGCTCGTTGGTGTGCCGGGGGTTGTCGGGATCCAGAGCGGCCAGTTTGTCTTCCGCTTCCTTGCGGATGTCCACGAAACCGCGCCGGATGGCACAGTCGTAGTCATGCACCCATTGCAGGGACGAGCGGAACGAGGAGGACTCGTTGACGATATAGCGGGGGGCGATGCCCGTCTCGTCAGCGAACAGGACGTCATGGACTTCCTTGGGAAGGGCCTTGTTGAACTGTTCGTGGTAGGTCTTCCCCGACCAGTAGGGGGCGATCTCCTTGATGGCGATCTCCAGATCCCGGGGAGGGATCCCCGCCTGGGAGGTCTCGCGGGAGGCAAGGTCCCCCAGGGCGGAGGCGTAAAAGTCCCCTTCGATCTCGGGATACATGATGCTGTAGCGCGGCGACCTGCCGATGCGGCCGGCCAGGAGCTGGTGGTCGTCGATGTGGACCTCGATATGCTCCGCCACATGGTACAGGGCCTTGGCCCAGCGCCAGACCAGGGGCTTGCCTTCCGTCAGCTTCATGGACTGGGTGAAGTAGAGGGCCCGCTGACTGTCGAGCATGGGCACGGCATCGGCGAAGGAATCGAGGATGGCCGCGATGCGCGGATGCTGCTGGTGGAAGCGCGCACGACTTTCGGGATCGAGCACGGCCTGTTCATGCGGAGAAAGGATCTCCTGGCCGCAACAGCTGTAATGACCCGTAGACATGATGTTCTCCTATTGCGGAAGGTCCGCGTTCCGGCGCTGGACGACTTCACGGATGCCGCGCCAGATGGTGAGCAGGATGGCGATGATGCCGGAGATCATGAAGAACGCGGCAAACGGACGGGAGAAGAAGATGGTCCAGTCATAGGTGGAAAGCTGCATGGACTTGGCCAGAGCCGATTCTCCCAGCGAGCCCAGGATGCTGCCCAGCACGATGCTCGCGGGCGAGTAGCCGCGGCGGCGCAGGAAAAAGCCCGCGATGCCGGCAGCCAGCATGATGACCACGTCGAAGGTGGAGTTGCGCAGGGCATAGGCACCGATGGTGGCCAGCACGAACACGATGGGCATGAGATAGTTGTTGGGGATGCGCAGCAGGTTGACCACGATGCGCATGGTCACATAGCCCAGGAAAAGGATGCAGCAGTTGGCCAGGAGCATGGAGGTGAAGACCGACCAGACCATGCCTTCCTGTTCGACCATGATCAGCGGTCCGGGCTCAAGGCCGTGCAGCATGAACACGCTGAGCATCAGGGCCGTGGTGGAGCCGCCAGGCAGGCCCAGGGCCAGCATGGGGATCATGGCACCGCCGGTGGCCGCGTTGTTGCCGGTCTCGGAGGCCACCACACCGCTGATCTCGCCCTTGCCGAAATTCTCGGGGTTCTTGGACCAGCGGCGCGCTTCGCTGTAGCTCAGGAAGGCCGCCAGCGTCGCGCCCAGGCCGGGCAGCAGGCCGCAGAAGAAGCCCACGAACGAGGAGCGCAACACGTTGAAGCGCTGCTTCCAGAACAGGGAAAGACTGGGGAACTCGATCTGCACCTTGGGGACTTCAGGCTTGAAGCAGACGGACTTGCCCGCGTTGGAAAGGACCTCGGTGATGGAGAAGAAGCCCAGCAGCAGCGGGATGAAGCTGATGCCGGAGGAAAGACCCACGACACCGAAGGTGTAGCGGGAGATGCCGCCCACGGGGTCCTGGCCCACGGTGGAGAGCAGCAGGCCGATGAACAGGGAGATCCATCCCTTGAGCGTGCTGGAGGCCCCCACGGTGGCGGCCACGGCACAACCGCAGAAGATGACGGCGAACATTTCCGGCGGCCCGAAGGAGCGGATGGCCCAGCGGGCGATGGCGTCCGTGCCGAGCATCATCCCCACACAGGAGAGGATGCCGCCGATGGCGGAACAGCTGACCGCCGTACCGATGGCCAGGCCGGCCTTGCCCTTCTTGGTCAGGGGGTAGCCGTCAAAGGCCGTGGGGGCGTTCTCCGCCGCACCGGGGATGTTGAAAAGGATGGCCATGACGGCGCCGCCGAACGTCCCCGAGCAGTACATGACGCCGTAGATCATCAGGGCCTGTGACGTATCAAGATAGGCGGTGAAGGGCAGGATGATGGCACCAAGAGTGACGACGCTGATGCCCGGAACGGCACCGAAGAAGAGACCGCCAAAAAGTGCCGCCAAAAAATACATTATATTTATGGGGTTGGAGAACAGCCCCTGTATCCCCTGGATGATGAGATCCATACTGAGCTCCTTTAATACAGCAAATTAACTATTTCAGAGTTTATAGTGTAGAATAACGGGATCGTACCCACAGGGAACGGTACGAACAGAAACTTGGTAAAGACAACGATGATGACACAGGCGACGGCAAGACATCTTAAAAAGACCTTCAGGAAGGACTTCATATGGATGATATAGGTGTACAGGGGAAGGAAGATGATCGTCGCAGAATAAAATCCTACATAGGGAAGCAGGATGACATAAAAAATGGGGAGTATGAAAACGCGAGCAAGAGTCTGAAGGTTGGTTCCGCCCTCTTCTTCTATGGAGCTGTCACCGTAAAAGAGCGTATGGACGAATATGATGACCGTGCAAAGGATCAGACCAAGGGACAGGATGGCAGGCCAGAGGTTGGCGCCGTAGCGGTACAGGGCGATCTCGTCGTCAAAGGTGAACGTCAGTAAGAACGCTGCTATGCCGACAGCAAGGAGCACTGAAAATTCTATGACAGAATCCCTATTGATATGCATGGTATCCTCCTCGATGGCGCGATGCCCCTCGGGTGGCCATCGCGCCATCCACAATCACTTATTCGTAGCCAAGCTCCTTGTACATTCTCTTGTATGTTTCGATCATGCTGTTGAGCAGCTTGATGCATTCGTCAAAGTCCCTGTACTTCATGTCGGCAGGATACTTGTCGCTGATGTACTTCTGGAATTCGGGGCTTTCATAGGCCTGCTTGAACACGGCCAGCAGATAGTCCTGCTTGTCCTTGGACATCTTGGGATTCATGTAGAAGCCGCGCACCTTGTACAGGTTGCAGACGCTGGGATCCAGTTCCTTGATGCAGGGGATGTCCTTGAATTCCGCGGGGCGGGTATCGGAGAAGGAGACGATGGGCTTCATGTCGTTGGACTTGATGTAGGCCGCCACGTCGCCGGGCTGTTCCAGCAGGGCGTCCACATGGCCGCCCACGAGGGAGCTGTAGCGCTCGCTGGGCTTGTCGAAGCTGATCTGGCGGAACTTGACGCCCGCGGCCTTTTCCAGCTGGACGGCCTGGACTTCTTCCAGGTTGCCGCGCTGGGCGATGTTGCCCAGGGTGACCTTGCCGGGGTTGGCCTTGGCGTAGGCGACGAAGCTTTCCCAGTCATGGAAGCGGGGATCGTTGGGACGGATGTAGATCTGGCTGTAGACGATCATGCCGATGGCGATGGGCACATAATCCTTGGTGGGGTCCTGCTTGAGCAGGCCGCTGACCAGGTGGGTCACGCCGTCGTCATTGTATTGCAGGAGGGTATAGCCGTCGGGAGGGGCGATCCAGAAGTCGTTGAAGCCGAGGGTCGCGTTGCCGCCGGGCTTGTTGACCACGAGGACCGGGACCTTCATGATCTTGCTGACCTGCTGCAGCATGGCCCGGGCCATCTGGTCAGCCCCGCCACCGGCCCCGAAGGGGACGATGAAGGTCACGGGCCGTCGGGGATAATCCTTGGGTTTTTCTATGGCCTGTACGGAGACAGCACCAAGAAGCAGTGTGCATAAAAGGGCACAGAGGAAGCGGGGGAGATGAAGACGTTGCAGCATGGGGACCTCCTATGGGTTGATGCTCCTGCTATGAGCATTCTTCTTCGTGACCTTTGTTTTTATATAAAATCCGTCAGAAAAAAATGTCAATAAAATATTATAATATTTTATTATTTTTTAATATAACATGCTGTTTTTATTATTGAAAATGTCATGGCTGCATGGTGATTGACTCAAAAGAGCAAAACGGAGGAGGCCGGACTTACAGGGGAAGGACGGGATGGTATGGCGTCCCGCGGAGGCCGGAAGAAGGGAAGGAGGGCGGAAACAGCCTGCCGTTCCCCAAGGGCGGCGGGCGCATCGTGAGCGTGTTCTCCTGCAGGGAGCGTCAGGAAGGAAGTTGGGGACGGGACAGGGGGAACGGGCCCCTTATGCCGCAGCCAGAGGCCGGAAGGCGGCAGCCATAAGGGGCCCCGTCCCCCATGGGCTCCATGCCGCTAATGCGTGTGGTCCAGCACGGGCACGCTCTCGCCCAGTTTCTTGCGGATGGCGGCGAGCATGGTCTCGTGGTGCGGGCAGGGGAAGCTGATGGGGGTGCCCTTGCAGATGCAGGAGGCCAGGGCCACGGCCTCGGCGCCGCGATCCACCAGCATCTTGGCGCGGGCCACGGCCCGCTTGCCGGGACAGCCGCCGCAGGAGACGAAGCCGATGACCTCGCAGGGGCCCAGTTCCTCGAATGAGCCCTTGCCCTGGGCGGCAAAGGAAAAGTCCGTGGTGCCGGGGCAGATGTCCTCGGTCTGCATGCAGCGGATGATGCCGATCTTCTTCATTGGAGCCTCCTTGGTTTGCTTATCGGGCCTGGGGCGTCTCCTCGTGGTCTTCGGGGATGACGAAGCCCCGCAGGTCGTCACGTACGATGGCGTCCAGTTCGGCCCGGTCATGGGCCGGGGTCTCGGTGAACAGGAAGCCAAAGTGGGAATAGCGGTCGTAGAAGCCGCGGCGCAGGTGCAGGACCTTGCGGAAGCGGGCGCAGAGGGCGTCGTAGTCGAAGCGCCGCACCGGCGGGCAGGCAGCGGGCTTGTTGAGCACGATGAGGGTGTAGAGCTTGTCCTCGTGGCCGGGCAGGATGCTGTCCCAGTCCGGGCGCCGGTCGTCCAGATAGCAGCCGTAGGTGGGGAAGCCCCAGGCGAAGAGGCTGATGTCCGTGCAGCACCAGCCCGCGAAGCGCAGCGGGTTGAACTCGATGGGCACCATATGGCCGTCGGCGTCGCGGCGCAGTTCCACATGGACGGGGTAATCGTGCAGGCCCAGACGTTGGTTGAGCTGGTCGAACCAGGCCTCCAGCGGCCCGGCCATGCGGCGGACGATGTCCGCGCTGGTGTAGTACAGGCGGTCGCTCACGTCTTCGGAAGAGGCGAAGTCATGCTGGAGGATGTTGCAGATGACGGCCTCGCCGCGGCTGTTGAAGTAGACGTCCACGGCGTATTCCGTGCCCTGGATGAGGGATTCCAGCAGCCAGACCTGGTTGTCCAGCACGGCAGCGGGATACTCCTTGCGCCAGCGCACGGCACTGGCCGCGATGTCGTCACGGGCGGTGCGCCACTGCTGGGCGTTCTCGATGCTGTAGACGCCCAGGCTGAAGAAGCCCACAGCGGGCTTGAGCACGCAGGGGCCGGGCAGGCTGTCGAAATGGGTCTCCATGACCTCCCGCAGGGTCAGCTCGCGGAAATGGAAATCGGGGAAGAGCGGGGCCAGGCGCTGGCGGAACAGCAGCTTGTTCTTGAGCAGTTCGGTGGAGCGCACCAGCCCGGCATTGCCCGAATGGCTGTAGAGCCAGTCCAGGGCGTTTTCCGAATTGCTGTACAGGCGTTGCCCCCGGCAGCACAGACGGCCGAAATCGCGGCTGGAGACAAGGTTGAGGTGCAGCCCGTAATCCAGCCCGGCCTGCCGGGCAGCGGGCGTATCCAGGACAGGTTCCTGCCGGTGGGCGGCAAAAGTGGCCAGCTCCGGCGAGACATACGGATCTTCCAGAATGATCATGGGGCCCTCGTACAGCGTAGCTGTGTAAAAAGCGCAGGGCCGGGATGGTCTCAGGCCCTGCGCGGTATGGTTGCTGGAGAAGCTCCCGGGCCCCGTCCTTTGCAAGGATGGGGCTCCGGCAGTGGGGCGGGAAAGGTCTCACGGTGGCGCGGCCTTTCCCGCAAAGCTATGCGCCACCTTTCCCGAATGGAGCGCACTGGGGAAGGGGAGGGCGTTTGAGGGGAGGGGGAACGCCCTCTCGTGCGGGCAGCGACCGGGACCAGTCCGCAGGGCCGTGCCCGCTGGCGACAAAGGAGCCTTGCGGGCACCGGCAGCAGAGATGCGGGGCCCCTCCCCTGTTCATGATGCCTAATCCAGCACGCGGAAGTACACGGCGGGCTGGCGCAGCATGCCGGTATCCAGGGTACGCTGCAGGGCGGTGCTCATGGCTTCCTCGGTGGTCTCATGGGTCATGAAGACCAGCGGCACGCCCTTGCCTTCGTCGGTACGCTGGATGACCTGGGCCATGCTCACGCCCTGGTCGGCCATGCAGCCGGCCAGATCGCGCAGCACGCCGGGCTCGTCCTCGACCATGACGCGCACATAGTAGCGCGAACGCCATTCCGCGGGCGGCACGATGCTGGCGCGGGGCAGGTCGTCACAGACATAACCGGTGTTGTGCGGGTGCTCGTCACGGGCCACGGCCATGAGGTCGGCCAGCACGGCCCCGGCGGTGGGCAGGTCGCCCGCGCCGCGGCCGTGGAAGAAGAGCGAGCCGCAGGCATTGCCGCTGACGCGCACGGCGTTGTACACGCCGCCCACACGGGCCAGCAGCACCGTATAGGGCACCAGGGCCGGGAACACGCCCGCTTCCAGGCGCACCTTGCCGTCGGCCTGGCCGGGGTCGCGGCGTTCGCGCACCTGGGCGATGAGCTTGATGCGGTAGCCGAACTCGCGGGCCAGGGCGATGTCCAGGCTGGACATGCCGCGGATGCCGCGCACGGGCATGGCCGTGTAGGGGTAATTGACCCCGTAGGCCAGGCGGATGAGCAGGGTCAGCTTGTGGGCCGCATCATGGCCGTCGATGTCCAGGGTGGGGTCGGCTTCGGCATAGCCCAGCTGCTGGGCCTGTTTGAGGGCCACATCGAAGTCCAGGCCGTTGGAGGTCATCTCGGACAGGATGTAGTTGCTGGTGCCGTTGAGGATGCCCATCAGGGACGAGATGCGGTTGCCGGCCAGGCTGGTGCGCAGGGCCTCCACCACGGGCACGGCGCCGGCAACACTGGCCTCGTAGCGCAGGATGCGGCCCTTGCTGGCGGCTTTCTGGAACAGGGCGAGCCCTTCCTCGGCCAGCAGGGCCTTGTTGGCGGTGACGATGTGCTTGCCGGCGTCCAGGGCGCGGTCGATGATGGCTCGCGGGGCGTCGATGCCGCCCATGAGCTCCACCAGCACGTCGATCTCGGGATCGTTGACCAGCTCGTCAGGATCCGTGGTCAGGTCGGCTCCGGGAGGCAGGGGCACGGTACGCGCTTTCTGGGCATTGCGCACCAGCACCTTCTTGACCTGGATGTCCCGGCCCGTACGCTGACGGATGATGCCGGCGTTCTCTTCCAGCAGGCGGGCAAGACCGCCGCCCACGGTGCCGAACCCGGCCAGACCCACTACCAGAGGCTTGTTGCTTTCGGCCATAGTATCCCCTAATCGCTGGAGCCGCCGAGCAGGCGGCGGATGTTGCGCACGGCCTGACGGGTGCGGTGATCGTTTTCGATGAGGGCGAAGCGCACGTACTCGTCGCCGTAGGCGCCAAAGCCCAGGCCCGGCGAGACGGCCACCTGCGCTTCGGTAAGCAGCAGTTTGGAGAATTCCACGGAACCCATCTTGCGGAACTCTTCGGGGATGCGGGCCCAGACGAACATGGTCGCCTTGGGCGCGGGCACTTCCCAGCCGATGCGGTTGAGGCCGTCGATGAGCCAGTCACGGCGCTGGCGGTAGATGTCGCACACCTTGGTGACTTCCTCGTCGCCGCTGCGAAGGCCCACGGTGGCCGCGATCTGGATGGGCTGGAAGATGCCGTAGTCCAGGTAGCTCTTGATGCGGCTCAGGGCATGGATGAGCTTGGGGTTGCCCAGGCAGAAGCCCACGCGCCAGCCGGGCATGGAATAGCTCTTGGACATGGTGTAGAATTCCACGCCCACGTCCTTGGCGCCCTTGGCCTGCAGGAAGCTGGGGGCCTTGTAGCCGTCGAAGACCAGGTCGGCATAGGCCAGGTCATGGATGACCCAGATGTTGTTCTCCTTGGCGAATTCCACGACCTTTTCAAAGAAGGCCAGGTCGGTCACTTCCGTGGTGGGGTTGTGGGGGTAGCACAGGAAAAGCAGCTTGGGACGGGGCCAGGCCTGCTTGGTGGCGGCGGTCAGGTCCTCGAAGAAGTCACGGCCGGGCCCGATGGGCACGCTGCGCACGTCGGCGCCGGCGATGATGGGCGCATACTTGTGGATGGGATAGGTGGGGTCGGGAGCCAGCACCACGTCGCCGGGCGAGAGCATGGCCAGCGAAAGGTGGGCAAGACCTTCCTTGGAACCCATGGTCACGATGGCTTCGGTGTTGGGATCGAGGTCCACGTCATACAGGCGTTTGTAGCGCTCGCACACGGCGTCGCGCAGGTGGGGGATGCCGCGGGAGAGCGAATAGCGATGATTCACCGGCTTTTGTGCGGCTTCCACCAGCTTGTCCACGATGTGCGGCGGGGTGGGAATGTCGGGATTTCCCATGCTGAAGTCAACGATATCGATATTCTGACGACGCAGCTTCATTTTGAGATCGCCTACCACCGCGAAAACGTAGGGGGGCAGGCGCTGGATGCGCGAGAACTCTTCCATGGGGACGCTTCTCCTGCTGAAGTTCAAAAACTTCAGCCAGCTTAGCCAGTGCGTTCGGCATTTGTAAAGCACTTTGCCAAGATAAGGGCTTTGCGCTACCGTGGTCGGTATTGGACAGGCCGCGCCATCCCACCGACCTTTATCGCCCTTCAACCATCGAGGACCGTATGGAACACCATATCCGTTTCGACGCTGACGCCATGACCCTCTACCTGCTGGACCAGCGCGCCCTGCCCGGGCGCGAGGACTACCTGCCCATCCGCACCCTGGACGAGACCATCCGGGCCTTGCAGGTGATGGTGGTGCGCGGCGCTCCGGCCATCGGCGTCACGGCCGGTTTCGGCTGCGTGCTGGCCCTGGAGGAACTGCGCCGCGGCCTGCCCGCCGGTGCCGACTGGCGCACGGCCTATGACCGGGCCCTGGTGCGTCTGGAGGCGGCCCGGCCCACGGCCGTGAACCTGCGCTGGGGCGTGGAGCGCATGCGGGCCCTGTGGCAGGCCCATGCCGGGCTGGAGATGGAGGCCCTCATCCCCGTGCTCTTGGCCGAGGCCGAGACCATGCGTCGCGAGGACGTGGAGATCTGCCGCGAGATCGGCCGCCACGGGGCGTCCTGCATCAACGACGGCGACACCGTCCTCACCCACTGCAATGCCGGAGCCCTGGCCACGGCCGGCCACGGCACGGCCCTGGGCGTCATCCGCGGCGCCCTGGAAGCGGGCAAGAAGGTGCGGGTCATCGCCGACGAGACGCGTCCTTTCCTGCAGGGGGCGCGCCTGACCGCCTGGGAATTGCAGCAGGACGGCATCGACGTGCGCGTGGCCTGCGACAATGCCTGCGCCCTGCTGATGCAGAAGGGCCTGGTGCAGTGCGTGGTGGTGGGTGCCGACCGCATCGCGGCCAACGGCGACGCCGCCAACAAGATCGGCACCTTTGGCGTGGCCCTGCTGGCCAAACACTTCGGCATCCCCTTCTATGTGGCGGCGCCCCTGTCCACCATCGACCCGCGCACGCCCGATGGCGCGCACATCCCCATCGAGGAGCGGCCCGACCGGGAAGTGACCCATGTGGGCGAGACCCGCATCGTCCCCGAAGGGGTGCCGGTCTTCAATTTTGCCTTCGACGTGACGCCCGCTGACTGCATCACGGGCATCATCACGGAAAAGGGCGTCCTGCGCGCGCCCTACGGCCCGGCCATCGCCGCGGCCCTCAAAGCCTGATGCCTGCACGGACGGCGCCTGCCGTCCGTTTTTTCTTCCCCTGCCCGGAAAGGAGCGCCCATGAAAGAACTGACCTTGCTGGCCGACAGCAGAGCGCCGCTGGCCTTCCATCTGGAGACGTCCGCCGCCGTGGCCCACTGGAACCTGCGGGACGTGCCCGGCGACCACATCTCGCTGCCGGCCCTGTGCGATGCCCGGTTGACGGAGCTCCGGCGCGAGCACGCCGCATGGGCCTGCCGGACGGGCCTCAGGCCCGTGGAAGGGGCACTGCTGCACGAGCATTTCCAGGCCGGGGAAAAACTGTCCATGTGGTGGTGCTCGCTGCTCTACGAGCGTCACCCCAAGATGACGCCCCTGCTCTACGAGATCTACAAGCTGCGTACCCTGGAACATCTGCTGGACGAGGGCGGCTTCACGGCCCTGCGCCTGGTGGGCGGCGACGACCGGCTGTGCGAGACCCTGCTGTCCCTTTGCCAGGCCACGGGGCGGCAGTTCGCGGACTACCATGACCCCAAATGCCGTGACGGATGCCGCCGCGGCCGGCTGCGCCGCATCTACGAGGCCTGCCCCTCCCTGCTGCGCGCGGCCGGGCGCTTCGTCCACTGGTGGTTCCGGGTGCGCCTGCCCCTCCGGCCCAGGGGCGGGACCCTGCCCGCCCTGCCGCCCGCGCATGTGACCACGGGCACCATCGCCACCTATTTCCCCAATGTGGACATGGAAGCCGCGGCAGCGGGCCGTTTTCGTTCCCGCTACTGGGAGGGCCTGCACGACGCCCTGTGCGCGGCGGCTGCCAGGACGCCCGTGCGCTGGCTGTTCATCCGCTTCCCGTCGCCGCAGATGGATCTGGCCGGCTGCATCAGGATGCGGGACCGCCTGCGGGCCGCACGGCAGGACGGCGTGAGCTTTCACTATCTGGAGGAGTTCCTCACGACCGCCGACCTGCGAGCCGCCTGGAAGCGCTATCTGCGTCTGGCCTGGACCAGCCGCCGCCTGGAGGCCCCCATGCGCGAGCTGTGCCGCTTCGAGGGCTCCCGCCTGAATTTCTGGGCCTACATGGCCGGTGACTGGGCCGAGACCTTCCGGGGCTGGCGCTGCCTGGAGCGCTGCCTGCAACAGCGCGGCATCGGCAATTATGTGAAGGCCGCCGGGCCCCAGCGCTGGTTCACCTTCCCGCTGGAGAACTGCCCCTGGGAACGCATGCTGACCCACGCCGCCCACACCACGCCCGGCGCGGGCGGGCCCGTGTACGGGGCGCAGCATTCCACCATCCGGCCCACGGACTTCCGCTATTTCGACGATCCGGCCACCTTCACGGACAGCGCCTGTGCGGCCTTCCAGCCCGACCGCATCTGCGCCAACGGGCAGGGGGCCCTGCGGCAGTGGCAGGCCGCCGGTGTGCCGCAGGAACGCCTGGAGCTGGTGGAGGCCCTGCGCTACATGTATCTCGTCGATGCCCGCAAGTCCGCCGTGCCGCCCCAGGAAGGCCAGACGCACCACCGCCTGCTGGTGGTGACCGGCTTTTTTGCCGACGAGACCGCCGACCATGTGCGCCTGCTGGCCCGGGCCGTGCACGCGGGCCTGCTGGACGGCTGGGAGATCGTGGTCAAGCCGCACCCCTATCTTTCCGTGGAGGCCGGCCTGCGTCACGAGCTGGGGGCCCAGGCAGGGCGCCTGCGTTTTGCTGACGGCCCCATCGCCACCCATCTGGTGCCCGGCACCGTGGTCTGGTCGTCGGCTTCCACCACCGTGGTCCTGGAAGCGGCCCTCAAAAAATTGCCCGTCATGGTCATGCTGCCGTCGGACGGCTTCGACCTCTGCCCCTTGCAGGACGTCCCCGGCCTGCTGCGCACCGGCAGCCTGGACGATGTGAAGCGGGCCCTGGCCCAGGCCGCGCCCCCTGCCCTGCCGGACGACTATCTGGAATTGCAGCCCGAACTGCCCCGCTGGCGCGCCCTGCTGGAACTGTAACAGGGGGGCGGGGGTGTGCCTGACGAGCTTTCCCGTGCGCTGTCGCGCTGTGGAGGCCGCCCGGTGCCGTAACGGCCAGTCACGGGACTGTTCTTCCCGGGCTGCCTGGCGGGCAGCGGCACATGCGGGAAGGCATTTCCCGCCGGTCCCTGTCGCGCGGCCCGCCGGACGTGCTGCCTGAAGGCGTGGCAGGGGGATGTTTTTTTCCTGCGATCGGGACGCAGGACACGCGCACGGCCTGTTCCGAAGCGTGCCAAGATGCCTGCGTCCTGCGGCGACCATCCTGCGGGGGCTTGAAAAAACGGGCTCCGCTGGGTAGCGTCAAAAGAGCGGCCGCCTTCGGGAAAGGCGGGTCGTGGAGCAGGCCCCGCAAGGGGCGTGCGGAGGAGGTCATGGTGTTCAGCGAACGGGTCAGGAATTACGGCTCGCGCGGCAAGGGCGTGAGCGCGCGTGACAACCATATCATCAAGGGCATGAAGGCCCTCCATCTGCTGGCGGCCCTGGCCTGGGCGGGCGGCGCCTTTTCCATGCAGGCCCTCGGTTTCCTCAAACTGGGCATGGACGATCCGGCGACCGTGAAGCTGGTGGAATATTGCCGCTATATCGTGGATTCCTGGGTGGTCATGCCCGGGCTCATCGGCTGTGTGCTCACGGGCCTGTTCTATTCCATCTTCACTTCGCTGGGATTCTTCAAATTCGCCTGGGTCACGTTCAAGTGGATCATCAGTTTTTGCGCCGGGTTCTGGGGCACCTTTTTCTGGCTGCCCGTGGGGGACCGCTGCATCGAATGGCTCACGCCCATGGGACTGGACTGGCCCCTGCGTTTCGTGCGCTCCTGCATCCTGCCGGAAGAGCTCTGGGCCAGCCTGGTCCAGGTCTCCATCATCTTCGCCATGGCCCTGATCTCCATCTACCGCCCGCTGACCTGGAAGATGTACGGCGACCCCATCGTGCCGCCCACGTCGTAGGAGATGTTTCCGGGGGGAAAGGCCCTCCTGTCTGGAGCAGAAAGGAAGGCCCTTTCCACCGCTCCATCCGCCTGCTGATGGGCTCCACCGGGCAGGGAGAGGGGACAGGCAGCAGCCGTAACATAACAGGGGACGCTCCCGTACAGGGAACGCCCCTTTTGTTTTGGGCTTTCTTCAGGGAACGCCGATGGAGGGAGAACTTCCGGCCGCCCGCATGGCGGGGAGCCGTGATGTCCTTGGGCTGTTTTTCGCCTTTGGGGCCGGCGGGACAGGAAAGGGGGCGGCTGCGGCGTTCCAGGGGAAGTGCCCCGTGGCGGAGATGT
Source organism: uncultured Desulfovibrio sp. (assembly GCA_937926875.1). Lineage (GTDB taxonomy): Bacteria > Desulfobacterota > Desulfovibrionia > Desulfovibrionales > Desulfovibrionaceae > Desulfovibrio. Next base: position 12,179 of record CALBAX010000026.1, on the reverse strand, counting down.
CCCCGGCGTGGACGGAAGAAAGGAGGGAGCCCCTCCGGCCGCGGGCGGGAGGAGCTCCCCCTGAAGGGCGCGCTGGGAGCGGGAGGGGAGCCTCAGGCTTCGAAGACCAGGCTTTCGAACCAGAAGAGCTGGGCCTGCGGATCACGCCAGCTGCCTGCGGGCAGACCGGCTTTGCGGCAGAGGTGCTCCAGATATTGCCCCAGATCCCAGCCCTGTTCCACGGGCACTTGCGGCAGGAAGACGCCCTGGCGCATGCCCAGGCGCAACAGCAGGCCGTGGCGGCCGATGACGATCTGCGCCGGATCGGGGCAGGGGCTCAGGGGACCCAGCACGGAGATGTGCAGGCTGCAATGGGGCCATTCCGCCGCATCCAGGGCAGGGAAGCGGGGATCCTCGAAAGCGGCGGCGCGGGCCATGCGCCAGACGTTCTGCCAGAGCGGCTCCCGGCCCACCATGTTGCCGATGCAGCCCCGCAGGTCCCCGTCCTTGTTCAGGGTCACGAAGGAGCCCAGAGACTGGGCCAGTGTCCCGCCGGCCAGTGCGGGCGGCAGGGGCGGCGGACTGGCCTCCCGGCCCTCGAGGGCCGTGGTGATGCTTCCCCGGGCCAGGCGGGAGAGCCATTGCCGTTCTTCATCGTTGAGGGAAAAGGTGACGCCCATGACAGACCTCCGTGACGGGCGCGCAGGAAGGTGCGCGATCCCGGTGGGCTCGCGGCCGCCTGAGCCCGCACAGGAAGCCGTGAGGGGGCGGCAGGTCGCGGCAGTATGGCCGCAGTGTAGGCGGGGCAGGCGGAGGATTCAAGCCGGCGGGATGTGATGCGGGCGAAAGAGGGCGGGCACGGGGAGCCGTTCAGACCGATACAAGAGACGTTCTCTCCACGCGCCTGCAGGGACCGGTCAGCCCGGCAATGACCGGCAGGCAAGACGTGCGTACTGTCCGGGCGCCTACGGGGAGCGGAGGGACTGGCGCAGGCCCCTGTCCATTCCTGCCGCCGCCGGAAACCGGGACGGGAAACGCTGCTGGGCGTCAGGAACAGGATCGTTGGGAGGGAGAAAACAAGAAATGCCACAACAGGGGTTGCGGCATTTCTTGAGAAAGGAGTCGAAGCTCCAATGGCCTTAGCCGAAGGCAAAAAGACTAGTCTTCGCCTTCGGTGTGGGCCTGCTTGCCAGCGCCCTTCAGGCCGTACATGGTGGTGGAGCCGGAAGACCAGAATTCCAGGACTTCTTCGTTCACCAGCTTGGTGAGGATCTTCTTCACTTCGCGGGGGCCCTTGTCGGGGAACAGGTCCGTGAAGTCCTTGAAGTAGAACTTGGACTTGGAGGAGGACTTGCTCTTCAGGAATTCGACAACAACGTCTTTTTCGTCAGCCATTTTTTTTCTCCTGAACCCGGCGGCGCCGGAAAGCACCGCCGGGGTATTTTCAAGCTCGGCTTAGAACTTGAACTGGGTGCTCTGACGCCAGGTGTAGTAAGCCGGATCGCGGAAGTCGTCGATCAGGTGGTGGGTGAACTTCAGGCCGGTCAGCTTGAAGAAGCTTTCCCAACCGATACGTTCGGCCCAGTCGCCCAGACGTTCGTACTTGTTGGCGTTGGCGGCGTAGACTTCGACGATGTGCTTCACCGTCTTGGTCAGGGTGGGCCAGCGGGGAGGTTCGTTGGGGATGTAACCCACGACGACCTTGGAGAACTTGGGCATGCTGATGCGGTTGGACACCTTGCCGCCCACCATGATGGCGATGCCGTCACCTTCGTGGTCGGCGATGGGCAGGGCGGGGCACATGGTGTAGCAGTTACCGCAGTACATGCAGCGGTCTTCCTTGATGGCGATGGAGTTCACCTTCTGGCCGTTGTGTTCCACCTTGGTGGGACGGACGGCAGCGGTGGGGCAGGCGGCCACGGCCAGCGGGATTTCGCACAGCTGGTCAGCCCATTCGTGGTCGATCATGGGCGGTTTGCGGTGGATGCCCACCAGGCCGATGTCGGAGCAGTGCACGGCGCCGCACATGTTGATGCAGCAGGCCAGGGCGATGCGCACGGGAGCGGGCAGACGCATGTCCTTGAAGTCATCAAAGATGGCGTCCATCACGCATTTCACCGGGCCAGAAGCGTCGGTGGCGGGGGTGTGGCAGTGCACCCAGCCCTGGGTGTGCACCATGTTGCTGATACCGGCGCCGGTGCCGCCCACGGGGAACTTGAAGGAACCGCCGTCGAACTTGCGGCTGTTCAGGTCGTCGCGCAGGGCCTTCATGGTGGCTTCGTCTTCTACCATGAATTCGATGTTGTTACGGGTGGTCCAGCGCAGGTAGCCGCCGCAGTACTTGTCGGCGATGTCGCACAGTTCGCGGATGTGGGTGATGGACATGGTACGGGTGCCGCCCACGCGGACGGTGTACACCTTGTCGCCACCTTCGGCCACGTGCATCAGGACGCCGGGCTCAAGAATTTCGTGGTACAGCCACTTGCCGAAATTCTTTTTGATGACCGGCGGGAAGTATTCGTCGTACTTGTGGGGGCCGATGTCGGTAATGCGGCCTTCCATCGGTTTGGCGGGATTGTACCCGGAAGAAATAAAAGCCATGTTCTTCTCCCCCTTAAACTAGCGTTGATGGCGTTTGCGGAATTCAGCCAGGTCGCGGGTCCAGCCGCCGGGCACTTCTTCTTCCTTGAAGAAGATGTACGGGTTGGAGCGGGGAGCCGTGACGTGGTACGGAGCGGCCTCGGTGTCGGTGACTTCGAGCAGCTTCTGGAAGGAAAGACGCTTCATGGTCTCGCCCACGCGTTCGCGGTTCTTGCCTTCTTCCATCCACCAGTCCCAAATCTTTTCGATGACTTCTTTGATTTCATCGTAGGGAGCTTCACAGGAGATGAAGGGCACCAGCAGCGAACCCATCTGAGCGCCGTCCACCACGGGGGCCTTAGCACCCACGAGGATGCTGGCGCCGCGTTCGTCACCGATGTGCAGAGCGCGGGGCATGGTGTTGATGCAGTGCATGCAGCGCACGCAGTCGGCGGTGCGGATGGACAGCTTGTTGCCGTCCCAGCTCATGCACTTGGAGGGGCAGCGATCCACCACTTCGGCCTGGATGTCGAACTTGCCCCAGTCACGACCGGCGTGAGCACCGGCATTGGGCTTGAACTCGCCGCCCACGTAGGCTTTCACGGCGTCCTGGTCGATCTTGATGTCGTCCTTCCAGGTACCCACCACGGCGAAGTCGGAACGGGCCATGGCGCACACGCAGCCGTTGGGGCAGCCGTCGAACTTGAACTTGAACTTGTAGGGGAAGGCGGGACGGTGCAGTTCGTCCTGGTAGTCCTGGGTCAGCTGGTAGCACATGTCCTGGGTGTTGTAGCAGGCATATTCGCAGCGGGACTGGCCGAGGCAGGCTTCGGGGGTACGCAGGTTGGAGCCGGAACCACCGAGGTCGACGTTCAGCTTGTGGGTCAGGTCGTGGAAGACTTCTTCCAGCTGCGGGGTCTGGGTGCCCAGGAGCACGATGTCACCGGTGGAGCCGTGCATGTTGGTCATGCCGGAACCGCGCAGATCCCAGATGTCGCACAGGTCACGCAGGAACTTGGTGTGGTAGTATTTGGCAGCGGGCTGGGCCACACGCATGGTGTGGAAGTGGGCCACGCCGGGGAACTTTTCGGGCTGGTCGCAGTAACGGCCGATAACGCCGCCGCCGTAACCGAACACGCCCACGATGCCGCCGTGCTTCCAGTGGGTTTCTTTTTCTTCGTAGGAAAGTTCCAGCACACCGAGCAGGTCTTCGGGGGCGTCAGCGGGGATCTGATAGTCCAGCCCGTCCGGATTGGCCGCGCGGTGAGCCGCTTCCTGTTTGATGTCGGACACGAAGCTCGGCCAGGGGCCGGTTTCAAGCTGGTCCAACAGGGGGGTTGCATGTTTCGCCATTGCCATACCTCCACATGGTTTGTTGTATCACATCGCGTGATGTGCCTTCGTCATGACGCTTGGGGCCGGAGTTGCCCGGAACCGCACACGACAAAACGCCGCCGGGGCGGCCTCGTCTTGCGGCCTGCACACTATGTGTGCCGCCCCAGGTGCTGTTCCCTGTCCGGCGTAGTCAGACGGGGGATCGCAGGCGCAGCGGCAGACGCTGTTGGACGTCCGGCACTGCGGGCTGCAATGCAGTTCTGCTTCTTTTAGCGTATTTCTTTGGCGATGACAACCGCTCTTTCTTGTGATTGACCGCTTTTTCACAGCACAGTCACAATACGGGCCGCGCGGCCATGTTGTCTGTATGCTGCGGATAACTATGTGAAAAAAATGTCATATCAAATCCCCGAAGATACACGCCATGCCGCCCTGATGCTGCATGGTGCAGTCAGGGGCCGGCCCTGCGATGGGGCCCGCTCTCCTGTGCAGGGGCAGGGCCTGTGGTCGCCTTGGCAAAAAAGGCATTAGCGGCTATGGTTCGGGCAGCATTTTACAGTGCCGCCAAGAGCGGCCAGCAAGGAAAACAGCATGAAAGACGAGCGTGGTTTGTACTATTTCCCCAATGCCGCGGACCACAGGGCCCGCATGTATGTGCGGCGCGGTGAGGACGGCGGCGTGCAGTTCCGCCTTTGGCAGTCCGACCATCCCGATGTCTGGGACCGCCACCAGTGGCTGGACCTGCGGGTCATCGAGGACGCGGCGCGCCTGTACCGCGAGGAGCGCAACGCCGATGCCGACCCCCTCAGGCTCTATGACGCCGCCGTGGCCCGCGCCCTGCTGGAGGAGGCCGGCCTGTGAACGGGCGCTGGTCGCCGGAACGCAAGGCCTTTTTAGTGCGCGACCTGGTGCGTGACTACTGCCAGGTCTATGAGGGGCTGGAAGAGCAGCGCCGCCGTTTCGACCACGAAGGCGCCGTTTCCTACTCGTCCATCCGTGACCTCCTGGGCGAGGCCATGCGCAAGGGCGTGTTCTGGCGACTCAAGGATACGGCGCATCATCTGTTCCGCAACAGCCAGTCCCAGACACCGGACAAGGATGCCATCCTGCTCTGGCAGTATTCCGGCAGCCGCCATCCCGACGGCCTGGTCAGCCAGCAGCCTGTGGAGGCGCTCATCGACTGGTGCGTGGGCTACGCCTTCCACGAGTGCGCCAAGCTGCGCGAGGACGCTTTCCAGCGTCAGCACTACGCCAACCGCCTGTCCCAGCTGGGACGCCATCAGGGCGTGACGGCCGAGCTCTACGATCCTCTGCGCCAGCTGGGCGAGCAGACCGCCGAGAGCTCCGCGCGCGAACTGCAACGCATCCTGCATGTGCTGCGGCATGGCCTGTTCCTGCTGTTGCGCTATCTGGAAGGGCAGGAGGACAACACCCACCTGGCCCGCTGGCTGGTCATGGAAGAGGCCCGGGCCCGGGCAGTCTTCGCCGACCTGTACGACGACCTGCTCTCCGCTCTGTACGGGAGCCGGCCCCAGCGCCTGTACATGCTGGCGGCCTGGGACCTGCTGGAGGCCGGCCGCAGCGGGGAGGCCCGCTGCATGCTGGAATGCGCCGCCCGGATGGGCCGTCTGGATGCCGAGAGCCTGACCCTGCTGCGGCAGCTGGAACAGTTGCAGGAAGAGGGGCGATGATGGCGCGACAGTTTTCCTTTCCCCGTCTGCTGGCGAACCTCTCCTGTCTGTTGCTGGCGGCCGTGCTGCTGGCCGGTTGCGGCAGCAAGGACACCTCCTGGCGCAAGGGCGGCGTACCGGGCTCCAGGCCCTATACCGTGCGGGGCAAGACCTATTATCCGCTCAAGTCGGCCCACGGCTTCGTGGAAGAGGGCGTGGCCTCCTGGTACGGCCCCGGCTTCCATGGCAAGAAGACGGCCAGCGGCGAGCGCTTCAACCAGTACAACATCAGCGCCGCGCACAAGATCCTGCCCCTGGGCACGGAAGTGCGCGTGACCAACCTGGAGAACCACCGTTCCCTCATCCTGCGCATCAACGACCGCGGCCCCTTCGTGGACGACCGTGTCATCGACCTTTCGCGCGGGGCCGCCCAGCGCCTGGGCGTCATCGGCAAGGGCACGGCGCGGGTGCGCATCCAGAGCCTGGGGGACGTGCCCCAGGTGGAGGACGGCGATGTGGTGCGCGGCAACTTCTTCGTCCAGGTCGGCGCTTTCTCCAAGAAGGAGAACGCCCGGGGCCTCATCGGACGGCTCACCAGCAGTGGCCACAAGGGCCGCATGATCTTCGGCAGCAACAACCTCTGGAACGTGCAGGTGGGCCCGTGGGAAGACTCCCGCAAGGCCGACGAGATGATGCGCGTGCTGCGTGCCCTATACCCCCACGCCTTCGTGGTGGGCGACGGCGGCGCGAGCTAGCCGGCTGTCGTTCTTTGATAAGCAAAACGGGCCGTTCCCCGCAGGGAACGGCCCGTTTTGCTTATCGGCATGGATCCGGCAGGCCAGAGAAGGGGGCATGGCTTGAGGGGAGAAGGGCCCCTTTTGGAAAAGGGTCTCCCTTCCCCCCTCAAACTCCCCTATCCTCCCTAAAACTTTTCTTTTGGAGGCATGGCAGGTCTCCGTCGCTGTCCGGCAGGGACAGCACCGCGCAAGGCCCGGTAATCCGCTTCATCAGGTCCCGCCGTTGAGCGACATGGGCGGCTGCCTATTCCTGTCCGGTGAGGACAGGGCGGATGACGGTCATACGGAAACAGGATGATACGGGAATGGCTGGTTGAATGAAGCGCGCTGGGGAAGGGGGAGGGAGTTTGGGGGAGGGGGGAACTCCTCTCGCGCCAGTGGGGGGCCCCCTCCCTCAAGACATTCTTCCCATCTAGAACAGCGACAGGTGCTCCCGCACGGCCTTGGTGTGCCGGGCCAACGTGCTCTGGCGGCAGAAGTCGCGCACCAGCGGCAGGAAGCTGGAGGGCTCCAGCGCCAGTTCACGGCCGAAGAGACGGCGCCCGGCGCTGTGGCTCACATACAGGGCGCGGGCGGCGCGGGTCAGGCCCACGTAGAACAGGCGGCGCTCTTCTTCCAGGCGGGCGGCCTGCGCGGCGGGGGACATGTCGTCGTCCGGGTTTTCCAGCAGCAGTTCCCGGCGCATGGGCAGCAGGCCCTCTTCCAGTCCGGGCAGGAACACGGCCTGGAATTCAAGGCCCTTGGAAGCGTGCAGGGTCAGGATCTGCACCTGTTCCGAGCGGGCGCGGATGAGTTCCGCCTCATGTTGCAGGCCCAGCTGCTGCACGAGGGCCTCCCACTGGCCGCAGTCCTGCCACACACGGCAGAGCTGTTTCCAGGCTGTGCCCTGCCAGAGCGGGGCGGGCAGGCGGCTGTGTCCGGAAAGGCGGGCCTGCAGGGCCTGGGGATCGGGCAGGGGGGCGTCCGGGGCCAGATCCAGCGCCCGTTCCAGCAGGGGCAGCAGATCGTCGTCCCCGGTCTCGTCGCTGGCAGGGACAGGGGCCTCGCCCTGGCCGCGGGCGATGGCCAGCCGCAGCACGGCGGCGCAGAGCGGGTCCTGCCAGCAGTCCTCCTGCGCGGGCGCGGCGCAGGGGATGCCCTCCTGCTCCAGCGCGCGGCGGATGACCGGCATCTGCGCCTTGAGGCGCACCAGCACGGCCACGTCGCCCGGGGAAAGGCTCCCGGCCAGCTCGTCTTCCTGCGCGATCTGGTCCATGAGGGTATGGGCCGTGGCCCCCAGCAATTGACGGATGCGGCCCGCGATCCAGCGGGCCTCGGCCTGCTGGTCAGGGGCGGAGAAAAGATGCAGGCGGGCCTGCTCCCGGCGCATGGCCTGCAGGGCGCCGCAGTGCCCGCGGCCCTGCAGCAGGCTCTGGGCCATGTCCAGCACGCCCTGGCTGGCGCGGTAGCTCTGGCCCAGGCGGCAGACGCGCAGGGAGGGCCAGAGGGCGCGCAGGCTGTCCTCGCTCTGGCCGCTGGCGCCACGGAAGCCGTAGATGGCCTGGTCAGGGTCGCCGATGCCGAAAAAGCCGTTGCCGTCCCCGGGCAGCAGGGCGCGGATCAGCCGCAGCTGTACCGGCGAAAGGTCCTGCACCTCGTCCACCAGCACATGCCGCCAGGGCAGGGCCGAAGCCCGGCGGGAGGGCACGGGAAGGGGCTCGGGGGCTGCCGTGACGGCCACCATGCCCAGCAGGGACATCTGGCGCGGTACGGCACAGCCCGCGTGCGGGGCCTCGTGACGGTCGGGCGTCGTGTCCGGCCCGGTGGGAGCCTCGGGAGAGGGGATGGGCATCTGTGCCGGGCGGTGTTGTTCCGTCACCGCCGCAGCCAGCAGGGCCCGGCAGGTGGGCGGCAGCAGGCTGTGCTCCAGATCGGGCCGGATGTCCTCGCCCTGGCGGGCGCGCAGGTGGAAAAGGAAGAATTCCAGCAGGTCGGCGTAGTCCAGCAGCGGGCTCTGGCTGCGCACGGTGCGGGCGGCCTGCCAGTCGGCCACGGCGGCGCGCAGGTCGTCGGGGAGCCCGCTGGCGGGCAATCCCTGTTCACGAGACCATTGCAAACGCTCCCAAAGGCGGCGCAGGGCCTTGCGTTCCTCGCGGTTCTCCGGGTGCCCGGCATCCACGAACAGGGCCTTGGCCGCGTCTTCGGGCAGGAGCAGGGCCGTGGGCAGTTCGCGCTGCACCACGCTCCAGGCCAGGGCATGCAGGGTATCGCAGCGGGGCAGGGCCGCAGGGGCCGCGCCCTCCCCGGCCGGGGCCTGCAAACGCTGCCGCATCTCCTGTGCGGCGCGCCGGGTGAAAGTCACGGCCAGCAGTTGCGAGGCCGGCACGCCTTGGGCCAGCAGATATTGCAGACGGCCCACCAGCACGCGCGTCTTGCCCGCACCGGGCCCGGCCAGCACCAGCACGGGCGTGCCCGTCTCCAGCCCGGCGGTCAGGGCCTCGGCCTGCGCCGGGGAAAAGCCGCCCAGCGTGCGTCCGTCGGGCGTGGCGGGCTCGGGCTCGCTCTCGGCAGGCGCGGCGCCGGCATTCTTGCGGCGCACCCGGATGGCTGCCACGGTGGCGGCGGTCTCCTGTTCTGGGGCCTGCGGGGCAGATCCCGTCGCCTTTCTGGGGCGCCCGCGCTTGCGGGGCGCGGCACCGTCCAGCAGGCTGCGGCCGCGGGCCGTGCCCTGCCATTCCGCGGCTTCTTCGGGGCTGAAGACGCGTACCACGCCGTATTCGCCGTCATAGCCGCCCTTGCGGATGACCTGGCCCCGGCGCATGCGGGCCACGGCCTCGCCCAGCGGCTCCCAGTGGCGGCGCACCCGCTCCTCGTCCATGCGGCAGAGGATGTCCAGATCGGGCCCCAGCTCGCGCAGCAGGGCCGCGTACCTGTCCTGCACCTTGCGCGAGCCGCTGCCCACGCCCAGGATCTCGCCCACCAGTTCGGGCAGGGGGATCAGGGGCCGGGCCTCCGGCTCGTGGGGCAGGCTGGCGGGCGTTTCGCGGTCGGCCAGCTCGCAGACGCGGTGCAGCACGCCGATGGTCAGGGGCTTGCCGCAGACCGGGCAGATGTTGTCCAGGGCCAGGGCCTCGCGCGGTTCCAGTACCACGCCGCAGGCCCGGTGGCCGTCCAGGTGGTATTTGCCTTCTTCGGGGTAGAATTCCATGGTGCCCAGGAAGCGGCAGGCTTCGGGCTGCTGTTCGGGCGGCAGGCGGCGGGCCGCGGCCCGCAGGGCGGCGAAGATGCCGTCATAGGAAGGCGCGCCCGCAAAAAAGTTGGCCTCGCGGCCCAGATTGGCCCCGGAGTGGGCGTCGGAATTGGAGATGAGCGCGTAGCCGTCCAGCCGGCTGATCATGCGGTTCATGCCCGGATCCGAGGAAAGGCCCGTCTCCAGTGCGAAGATGTGGGACGAAAGGTCGTCGAAGCAGTCCTCCAGCCGGTCGAAACCGGACTTGGAACCGAACAGGGCGAACCATGGCGTCCAGACATGGGCCGGGACGAGCACGGCCTCGGGGCAGACATCCAGCGTCATTTCCAGCAGGTCGCGGGAATCCAGGCCCAGGATGGGACGGCCGTCGGAATGCAGGTTGCCCACCAGTTCCAGCCGTTGCGAGAGGCGGTCGGCATCGTCCAGCGTGGGCACGAAGATCAGGTTGTGGACTTTGCGCACCTTGCCCTGACGCTTGTAGATGGAGCTGATCTCGGTCTGGAGCAGGAAAAGCGGCCCCTCGGCATCCGGCGGCGTCTTTCCCTGCAAAAAGTCCAGCTCCTCGGCCGGGCCGGACAGGCGGTACAGGCCGCTGGCCTCGTCGCGCACCAGCTGCTGGCGCAGTTCGTCCCGCCATTGCGGGTGGGTGAAGTCGCCGGTGCCCAGCACGTTGATGCCCTTGCAGCGGGCCCAGGCCGCCAGATGCCGGGGCGAGAGCTGTTTGCTGGTGGCACGGGAAAAGCGGGAATGGATGTGCAGGTCGGCGATGAAATTCATGGACAGGCTCCGCGATGTCAGGATGAGGAAGCCGATATTGTTATGGAAAGCCGGTCGCAAGGCAAGGGCGGTGCATCCCCGCGACCGTGTTTGCCCGCCCCCTCACGGGGACTGGCACTGAAGGGGGCGTTGCAGCATGGAGCCCCATCTTCCGGGACAAAGCGCGCCGGAGACGGGGGAGGGAAAAGCCTCTCGCACGACGGCCGGCGGAACGCACCTTCCCCGCTGCCGGGAGCATCCGTAACGGAATATCCCGTCCGTGAGGGATGACGGTTTTCAAAGCCCGTGACGCTGGCCGCAGACGTCACGGGCAGCGGCAGCCACCCTGAAGATCCCTGCTCCCTCTTCCGTCAGCCGGTGCATGGGAAGCCCCTGCCGCCGGGGCATCCGGTGTCCTTTGGAGTGCGGCCCCGCGGGCTTTATCGTCCTTGGGGCTCCTGTGCCCTTCTTTCTTCATGGCCCGCACCCAGCCAGGGGCAGAAGGCGAGGGCCTCGCGGCTCCAGCCCGGCCCGTGGTGCAGGGGCAGGGGAGCTTCCAGCAGGCATTGGGCGGTGGCGTCCTTGCGCGCCAGCACCAGCACCCGTTTGGCGTTTTCTCCGGCGCGGGGGCAGAGGGGCAGGATGCGGCGGCAGCCCAGACGCTCCCGCTCCAGTGTAGAGAGCAGGCGGGGCAGATCCGTCGCCGGGAAGATGCAGCAGAACAGGCCGTGATGGCGCAACAGACGCCGGGCCGCATGGCAGAACACGGCCAGCGGATCAGACGCGCTAGGTTTGGGGCCGGGCCGGTGCCGGGATGCGGGCGTGCCATCTTGCAGGGGGGCGGGGCCGCGCAGGGCGGCATCACGTCGGGCACTGGACGAGGGACGGCCGCTGCCCGCCAGCGCATAGGGCGGGTTGGCCAGGACGAGATGGAAGGCATTCTCGCCGCAGTCCCGCAAAAAGTGGGTGTCGGCAAGGTCGCCCTGCCGGAAGCGGCATACATCTTCCAGCCCCAGAAGACGGGCGTTTGCTGTGGCCGCAGCGCACAGGGCCGCGTCCCGTTCCAGGCCCAGGGCGTGCAGGTGAGGGGCATTGTTTTCTCCGCAGCCTTCCCCCGTCGGTTGCCCGTCAGCGGCAACGGACGGTGCTTCTGAAGGCTGCATGCCGGAGCATTGACGGGGCAGCGCGTCTGCCTGATGGCAGTGCTCTGCCATCTCCGCCGTGCCGGACGAGAGATACAGGCACAGGCCCAGCAGGGCCGCGCCGCAGCCGCTGCCCAGCTCGACTACCTTCCGGGGGGCCGCTCCCGGCAGAGAGGCGAGGCTTTCCGCCGCGAAGGCCGCCAGCAGCAGGGCATCCGCGCCGAAACGGTAGCTGTCCTGCGGCTGGTGCAGGCCCCGGGGGAAGAGGGCACGGGCGGTCGTGATGATTGTATCGTGCATGGCGTGTGGCGGAGAAAAGCGGGTTATGTGGGGAAACTGGACATGTTGCGGTCGATGTCCGCGGCTTCCTTCACCGGAACAGGTAAGGAGCTTGTGGCCGCCTTCCGGTGGCCTGCTGCGAAACATGGGAAAGCGTCCCCACCTGAAAGGGCGGCCATATGGAAAAACAGGGCCATGCCTGCGGCATGGCCCTGTAATGCTTTACGGTTGCGCGGGAGACAGTACCGGAAAACGTGCCGGAGCCATTTCCTTTGGTATTATCGAATACCTTTGGGCACAGACGGTATCCCCGTGGGCAATGCCGTTTGTCTTTCCTATGTGCGGGTTTTGGGGAGGGAGGGGGTACGGGGGAGGGAACCCCTTTTTGCCGTCAGCAAAAGGGGTTCCCTCC
>CALBAX010000025.1 GCA_937926875.1 uncultured Desulfovibrio sp. | reverse complement strand
TCCTGCGCCAGCAGTGCGGCCTCGTACAGGCCTTCGGCCAGCGTGGGATGGGCATGGATGGTATGGGCCACCTGCTCCAGGGTCAGGCCGTTGGCCACGCCCAAGGCGGCTTCCGCCACCAGGTCGGAGGCATGGGCGCCCACGATATGCGCCCCCAGCAGACGGCCGCTGTCCGCAGCGGCCACCAGCTTGAAGAAGCCCGGCAGCTCGCCCATGGCCTGGGCCTTGCCCAGCTCGCGCATCTGGAAGGTGACGCAGCGCACGTCCAGGCCCTGTTCCCGGGCCTGCTGTTCGCTCAGGCCCACGCTGCCCACTTCGGGCGAGGTGAACACGCCGGACGGCACGGCATCATAGCGCATGGCGCGCGGCTTGCCGCACAGGCCCTCCACCACACACAGGCCCTCCATGGCCGCCACATGGGCCAGCATCACGCGGGAGGGGCCCAGCAGATCGCCGATGGCGTACACCTCGGGCAGGGAGGTCTTCAGGGCATCATCCACCACGACCCAGCCGCGGCGGTCGGTCTGGATGCCTGCCTCGGCCAGCCCCAGCCCTTCCGTGGCCGGGCAGCGGCCCACGGTCACCAGTACCATGTCGGCTTCCACGGGCACTTCCTTCTGCTGGGCGGGCGTGGGCGTGTCCACGAAGGGAGAGGCCGTCAGCGTGGCACGGACCACGCCATCCTCCACCCGCACGTCCTTGAGGGTACGGCCCAGCTCGCAGGTGATGCGGCGCTTCTTCATCTCGCGCTGCAACAGGGTGCTGACATCGGCATCCATGGATGGCATGGGCAGCAGGCGGTCCTGGCCTTCCACCACGGTCACCTGCGCGCCGAAGGCGCGGTAAATGAACGCCATTTCGCAGCCGATGACACCACCGCCCACGATGATCAGGCGCCGGGGCACACGGTCCAGCTGCAGGGCATCATCGCTGCTCAGGATGTGGGTGTGGTCGAAAGACAGACCGGGCAGCTCCGCCACCCGGGAGCCGGTCGCCAGGATGAGGGCGTCGTTCTCCACCACGTCCACGCTGCCGTCGGCCATGGTCACTTCCACATGGCGGGCATCCAGCACCCTGCCGTGACCAGTGCACAGGCGTACTTTGAGACGGGCACAGGCCTTTTCCAGACCACCGCGCAAAATGCCGGCGACCTTTTCCTTGCGGGCCAGCACAGCGGCCGGATCCACGCAGGGCGTGCCTTCGCAGGTGATGCCGAACTCGGCCAGACGCAGGGCTGTCTCCAGGGCCTCGGCCGAAGCCTTGAGGGTCTTTGTGGGGATGCAGCCGGCGTTAAGGCAGGTCCCGCCCAGATGGGCAGCCTCCACCAGCGTCACTTCCATGCCCGCGCGGGCAGCGGCAAAAGCCGCCGTATAGCCGCCGGGACCACCACCGATGATGGTCAGACGTTTCATGCTGCCGCCCTCCCGCTAGTCGTCGTCGCCGCAGTCCAGCTCAAGATTGTAGACCATCTTGATGGCCGGTTCCAGAGAGCCGGTCACAAGGCAGCCCTGCTTCATGATCTTTTCGACACGGTCGAAGATGAACTCGTATTCCTGATCCATGCAGACCTTCACGTCCAGACGGATGGAGGTCACACGGCCACGCCCCTTGTCGTCGGTGCCGGTCTCCAGCGTGGCCTTGCCTTCGATCTTGTCATACTGGGCATGGCGGGCATCCAGGGCCTTGTCCAGAGCGGCGCAATAGCAGTACAGGGCCGAAGCGGCGAGCAGCTTTTTGGCCGTGCCCGCACGCTCATCGGCACTCAGTTTTTCCGAATCGATATGGACGCACCCCAGAGCGCCGGATTCCATGTCCAGATCGATGACACCGCCCTTGCGCGACAGGGAAACATTCAGTTCATGAGACATACGTTCCTCCAGAAAGACACGGCCTTGCGTGCACTGAGTTCATTTGTTTCCCTGAGTAATTGCATAAACAGTGCCATTTTTATCACAAGCGCTGAACCTCTTTTTTTTCAACAAGTTCCCCGCGAGATCTCTACACCAACGCTTGCCTGGACCGGGAAAGTATGACAAAATTGTCATAAACAACGACATTTTTTACAGGACTGACACAGCTATGGATTTTCCCCCCATCGGTTCCGACAACAGCTGGCAGGCGACCTTCCTTCGCTTCCTCAACCATCTTCCCGGCCTGGCGTATCGCTGTAAAATCAACAATGATTACAGCGAGTCCGTACTTGAATTTGCCAGCAGCGGCAGTATCGACCTGCTGGGCATGACGCCGGAAGAACTGGTCCGGGACAATTTCAACACCTTTGAGCGCATGACGCCGGCGGCCGACCTGAGGATGGTCAAGCAACGGATACGCGACAGTATTGTCACGCATACGCCCTACCAGCTCATGTACCGCCTCAACCTGCCGACAGGGAAGGTCAAATGGATCTGGGACCAGGGAGAGGCCGTCTATGACCAGAATGGTGATGCCCGTTATCTGGAAGGCCTCATCATGGATGTCAGCGAACAAAAGTTCCAGGAGCTGGCCCTGCAGGAAGAGAACCGCCAGCTCAAGCTTTCCGCCGACAGGATATACAGCCTGGGCCCCATCGTGGGCAAAAGCGAGGGCATGCACCAGGTCTATAACCGGATCCTCAAGGCCGCAGAAAGCGACACCAATGTCATCATTTACGGCGAGACCGGTTGTGGCAAGGATCTGGTGGCACGTACCATCCACGATTACAGCGGCCGCAAGGGCGCTTATGTGCCCGTCAACTGCGGCGCCATCCCCGAATCCCTGCTGGAAAGCGAGTTTTTCGGTCATACCAAGGGCAGCTTTTCCGGCGCTGTGGCCAACAAGGACGGCTATATCGCCGCTGCCCACAATGGCACGCTCTTCCTGGACGAAATCGGGGAACTGCCCATGCACCTGCAGGTAAAACTCCTGCGGGCCATCGAAAACAAGATGTACACCCCCCTGGGCAGCCATACGCCGCGCACGTCCAATTTCCGCCTTGTGGCCGCCACCAACCAGGATCTGGCCAAACTGGTCCGCGAAAAAAAGACCCGTTCGGATTTTTATTACCGGATCAATGTCCTCAGCATCACCCTGCCCCCCCTGCGGGAAAGGGAGGGGGACCTTGCCCTGCTCATAGAGGCATGGTGCGACCGCCACAATACCCGCCTCAACATCCCATTGAACGTGCGGCATTACCTTGAAAAATATTCATGGCCGGGCAATGTGCGCGAGCTGCATAATTTCCTGGCCCGCTATGCCACATTCGGAGAAGCGGCGCTGGAAGGCCTGGGGGACCTTGCCGAAACGGCCCTGCTCGCCCCGGCCCCGGAAGGCCTCAGCCTTGAAGAGGCGACCTTGCAACTGGAAGACCGCATGATCCGCCACGCCCTGGAGCGATGCCGCTGGCGACGCAAAGATGCCGCCGTCTATCTGGGCCTCAATCTGCGAACCCTGCAACGCAAGATGAAGCGTCTGGGGATATGATGACAGGGATGCCCCACGGCTTCGGCCGCGGGGCATCCCTGTTCTTTCCCTGCTGCTCAGCGCTCCCTATCCCGCACGAAGGCAACGCCTTGGCCGCCTGCCGCGCCCCCGGCGGGACAGCCGCATGTCCTGCGCCCGTCACCCCCTGACAGCCCCCAGGCACAGGAGCTGTGCGTCCATGCCGGCCAGCCAGTGGCGGGCTTCACGGGCCCGGCCGTCACCAAAGGCCCGCAAGGCCCGCATATAGGCCACGACAGTCATGGCCCGGCACAGTCGCCCTTCATCTCCCCCTGCACGGCGGCAGAAAGTTGCCAGCTGGTTGCCGTCAAAGCCGAAGGTCAAAGCGGCCACGGCATGGTCCCAATAAGGCGAACCGACACAGGCATGCATGAAATCGATGAACAGGCATCCTCCCTCCTGATACAGGATGCGCCCGGGTGAACAGTCCCCGTGGCAAAAGCAGGGGGCATCCTCGTCCATCTCCGCGGCGAAGCCGTACAGGAGCTCGCGCTCATCCGCCGCAAGGAAGGCGGTGCCCGCCTGCCGCTCTGCGGCCTGCATCCCGGCCAGCAACGAGGATCTGCTCCCCTCCGCATCTCCGGCCGGCACAGGGATGCCGTGCAGCCGGTGCAGGGCATCCGCCAGCAGGGACGGCACCTGTTCCACCGGCACGGCTTCCTCCAGAGGAAGGGCATCCGCCAGCAGGGCCCTCGTCATGATGCCCCCGGCATAAAAACGGCTTTCGGGCGTCAGGCCCGCGGCCTGGGCCAGCGAGGTCATGAAGGCTTCCTGCCCGCTGCTGATCCGCCCTGCCCGTTCCTGCCCCGGGATGCGCAGGACAAGAGGACGTCCTTCCTGCCGGATATGGTAGACATCATCCTCCCCGGCAGCCACTTTTTCGGCCATCATGGTCTCCGAACACTGGTCGGCCACTTCGTCAGCGGTCAGCAGGCCCAGGGCCCTGGCATCCTGCAGGCTGTCGATCTCGCACAGCAGCATGTCCACCGGGGTGGCGTGGACAGGGACCTTGTCCAGGATACGGATGACGGAATCTTCCCAATAATCGTCAGGGCCGCTGCGGTCCAGCTCCTGCCGCAAGAGGGCGGCGGCTTCTTCCGTCCACCAGGACACGCCGGACATAGAATAGCCCGAAGGGGAATCCTTGCGCACTTCCAGCACACGGCCGTCAGCATCCGTCACGAGCTCCCACTCCAGGCCCTGCAGGGTCTTCTGGCAGATGAACTGGGAGACGCCGGGGCGCAGGAGCGGGACGACGGGCCTGCGGATGTAGGTATCCCCGTCGATGACGAAGCTGTTGCCCAGCCGATGGGCCACCAGCTGCAGGGAGGAAAAATTGTTGGCCGTGGCATACTGCCCGGAAACGATGAGCTGCACGCCGTATTTTTCCACAAGATACTCGAAGCTCTCGTGCTTGTAGCCCACGACCAGGGCGATGTCGTCCACGCCGTCGGCCTTCAGGAGGCGTATGGTACGCTCCACCAGAGGCTGGCCCCCGATGACCAGCAACGGCTTGGGTTTCAGGTAGGTGAAGGGGCGCAGGCGCGTCCCGAAACCGGCACAAAGGATATTGGCTCGCATGGTGTCTCCTTCGGCAGGATGCGCCCGGCTGCTCCACGGCCGACCACCCTGCCCTCCGAACGGTTGATGCTCCCGACAGCATGGAGAAAGGGCGGACAGAGCAAGGCATGCCACCTTTTTCTGTCCGCCCATACAGTCGGTCAGGAATGGGGACGTCCCCGGAGGGGCTAGAACTTGTAGGCCAGGATCAGCTGGGCCTTCCAGGCATCCTGCTTCTGGTAGGAATCATTGCGGTAGCTGCGCTTCCAGGTATCGTCATCCACCAGGTTGATGATGTAACCCAGCTCCAGGTTGGCTTCCAGGTTCTCATAGATCTGGCAGCTGTTCACCAGGTTGAATTCCAGCAGGCCGTCGTTGGTGGTCAGGTACGGACCTTCGGGGGTCTGGTTGTTCCAGCCGTAGGACGTGGAAACGTACTTGGCCATGGACGGGCTGTTGGTGCCGCCCCAGTAGGCCACACGGAAGGAGTGTTTCAGGTCGTCCACGAAGCTCAGGTCGTGCAGACGCAGGCCCACGCCCCAGGTCCCTGCATAGGTCAGGTTCTTGTCATACAGGCGGCCATCGCCCCAGCCATAGTTGCCGTCGCCCATGAAGGACATGAAGTTGCCGCAGCCGGACAGGGTGGGCATGCGCTCGGAGCCGTTCTTGACGTTGCCGTCGTCACCGGAGGAGTACCAGCCGAAGATGCCGGGGGTACCCCAGTCCAGCTTGTATTCCACCAGGGCCTTGACCAGCCAGCCTTCACGCTTGGTGTCGCCACGGACAACGTCCATGGTGTTGTACTTGGTGGCCTCGTAGCGGCCCATGGATTCCACGTAGCCGTAATTGATGTCCAGTTCGATGCTCAGCGGATCGAAAGCTGTGACGGCAATGGGCAGACCGGCCCAGAACACGGAGCCATAGGCCTTGCCGGTGTCCCGCACGCCACCGCTGGACGCCAGCGGATAGGGGCGCAGGGTGTAGGCAGGGTAGCTGCCCTTGTGCATGTCGTTATCCATGGCATCCCAGGCATTGGCGCCGACCATGCCGTACATGGCCCAGGGCGTCACTTTCACGCCGTCAAAGGTCAGGGGCAGCATGAGGGAGAACAGATCCACGTTGTCATGGTAGTTGGCATCGCCGTCAGCTGTCCAGCGATCCGCCGCGCTGCTCGCGTTCCAGTTATCGTTGAACAGGCGTACCCAGAACGCGGACAGGCCCACGTTCTCATTGAAACGGCAGGAGGCCACGATACCGGCGGCGTCATCATCCAGCACGGCGGAACCGCCGGCCACATTGGGCATGGTGATGCCCTGGATACCCATGCGGAACTTGAGGTTGCTGTTGGGCACGGCCCAGTCGATGTAGGCGCGCTTCAGCTCCACGACACTGCCGGAATCCGCGCCCAGGGCACCGCCGGTACTGTCCTGGCCCCACAGCTGGTCACCGATCTCGAAAAAGACCGTACCGGACAGGCTTTCGGAGGCCACGGCTTCCAGCTGCAGATGCACACGCTGCCGGGCATCGAACACGTCACTGGAGTCGGGCTTGCTGGTCTTGTTGCCATCACGCTTTTCGCTCATGAACTGGCCGTCCCCGGCGGCAAAGCCCATCAGCCACTGGCCTTTGGCCTTGAAGTCGATGGCGCTGGCGCCGTTCGCGGCGCCCAGCAACATACCGGCGGCAAGAACAAGGGTCATCAGTTTTTTCATCAGTATCCTTCCTTTGGTAGTGAGATGGCGAATGTCATGCTTGGCCATGGACAGGGCAGCACAGGCCGCAGGCAAGAGATCCCGGGGGCGGGACCTCTTGCCCTGCATGGCGGACGGAGGTGGATGGCAAACGGGCTAGCCTTCCCGGGAGAGAGATGCCTCGCGGGACGGGTCGGAATCATCGGCAGGCAGGGCCTGCACATGGTGGCGCAGCAGATAGTTGCCCTTGCGCGACAGGATGCGGAACCAGCAGGCCACCAGCAACAGCACGGGCAGGACCATCAGGGCGCCGGAGAAGTTGCCGAACATCTTGGCCACACCCAGGCCGCCCATGGAAAGCAGGCCCAGGGCCAGCACGCACTGGGCGATGCACCAGAATGTACGGTGCACACGATGGGGTTCGGCATCAGGCGAGATGCGCCGCGTAGCGGCGGTGGCGACAACATAGGAACCGGCATTGACCGTGGTCGCCAGGAAGATGGTGGAGAGAACACAGTACACGATGAGCACCATATCCTTGAGCGGCAAGGTGCCGAGCACGGCGATCATGGCAGCGGCCCCCCCCTTTTCCTTGAGGATTCCGACAGCATCGAGGATGCCGCTGTGCTGCACGTACAGGGAATAGGAGCCGAAGATGCCGTGCATCAGACACCCCCCGGCGACCGTGCCGGCCATGCCCCAGGCGATGATCTCGCGCACGGTGCGGCCACGGGAGATGCGTGCGATGAACAGCCCCATGAAGGGCCCGAATCCGGCCCAGAAAAGGGCATAGAAGATGGTCCAGTCACGGGGGAAGGTGCCGCCGGTCCAGGGGTCGGTCCAGAAGACCATGTTGGGATAGTTGCCCAGCAGCTTGCCGAAGGCATTGGTGAAGATGTTGAACAGGGTGACGGTGGGCCCGCACAGGAAGCAGTACGCAGCCAGGAAAAGGGCAATGATGACATTGACGTCACTGAGCCACTTGATGCCGCGATCCAGGCCCTTGTACACGGTGATGGCGGAGATCAGGCCGCTGAACAGCAGCACATAGATCTGGGTGCCCAAAGAAGGATTGATGCCGAAGACCGCATGCAGGGATTCCGTCACCGTGGGCAGAGAAAGGCACATGGTGACGGCTGTACAAAACATGAGGCCGAGGATGAAGAAGGTATCGATGCAGCGCCCGAAAAGGCCGCGGGCCAGGCGCGGGCCGATGATCATCTCGGACGCCATGCTGACGCGCAGGAACGGTTCCTTCTTGATATAGAACATGTAGGCGATGGGCAGGGCCGTGATCAGGTAGGTGCACCAGGCATTGGGGCCCCAGTGGAGCAGCAGGTAGGCCAAAGACCAGTCATAGGCCTGGACGCTCATGGGCTCCACGTTTTGCGGAGGGATCATGATGTCCCAGAGGGGCTCGGTGATGGCCCAGAACATGATGGCACCGCCCACACCTGAACAGAAGATCATGGCTACCCACGAGGGCAAACTGAACTGGGGTTTTTCGTCCGGATCGCCGAACTTGATGTTGCCAAAACGGCTGACGGCAAAATAGACGCACAAGGCGATCAGACCCACCGTTATCCAGAGATACAGCGTGCCAAAATCCCTTGCGAACGGGACATAGATGGCAGTCAGGAGTTCTTCTGTCCATTTGGGGGCGATCACTGCGGGCAAGCTGATGAGCAGTACCACCAGCAGACCGGGGAGGAACACGCCCATATCGGGGCGCAGGTCATCCTTCAGCGGTGCGGAACCTGTCTGTGTGCGATTGTCCTTCATAATCTCTCCTGCACGGGATGAAAGTGTTCTGATGGCACCTCCCTTGCAGACTTTGTACCAAAAATCACCTTATTGGAATCATTGGATTTTTATTTTTTATTTTAAAAAATAATGTAAAAACGACATTTTTGTCATAAAAAATGACAAAATATTCTTATGTTATTTTATCAAAATAAATCAATCTAATAAATAAAAAAAATGAGTTTTCGCGACATTTGTGTCATACCATGACGCCCAAAGAAAAAAGAAAAACAGCACGTTCTGTCTTGCAGCAAGAAGAAAAGATAATAACATTCTATTTTTACATAATAATTTTTTTTTGGTACGCTAATTGAATTGGTGAAGACAAATCCAAATCCCCGTGCTCCGCACGACCTTTAAGGAGTTGTCTTATGGCCGCTAAAGCGAAAAGAGCCGCTCTCATCGGTTTTGACTGTCTTATCCCCAAGCGCTTGGAAGCCATGCTGGCCCAAGGCGGTCTGGAAAACTTCCGCCGCTTCATGGCGGAAGGCAGCTTCATCCCCGAAGGTTACAACCTGCCTACCGTGACCCCGCCGTCCTGGGCCACCATCTGCACCGGCGCCTACCCCCGCACCCACGGTGTGGAAGACTATTATTACTATCATGAAGGCCGCAGCCTGGATTACAAGGAAACCTCCCAGGCCTTCGGCTCCGACATCCTGACCGCCCAGACCATCTGGGACGCCTGGGACAAGACCGGCAAAAAGTGCATCGTGGTCAACTACCCCATGTCCTGGCCTTCCCACATGGAGAACGGTGTCATGATCATGGGTGAAGGCCTGAGCCCCGCCGAGACCCGCTGGCCCCTGCACGGCAACGAACACAAGGAATTTCTGGCCTCCGAAAGCGTCATCTCCACGGAATTCTACCCCATGGGCGTCCAGGGTTCCTTCGACGATGCCGAAGGATGGGAAAACCTGCCCGAAGGTGAAGAGCATCTGGAAATGACCGTCAGGATGCACTTCAAGGAATCCATCGAGCCCCTGGTGGACCAGACCTGGTACTGCCTGGCCTGGGAAAGCGGCGACGACGGCATCGACACCGTGGCCCTGTGCCCCGAAAAGGACTACTCCAAGGCCTTCTTCACCATCCGCAAGGGTGAGTGGAGCCAGCCCGTGCAGCACGATTTCACCATCAAGGCCGACGGCCGCACCGAAAAGGGCGTGTTCCGCTGCAAGCTGATGCAGCTGTCCGACGACGCTGAAGAATTCAAGCTGTACATGTCCGGCATCGCCGGACGCTGCGGCTTCATCGCTCCCGCTTCTGCCGGCGACCAGATCGACTTCTCCAAGGACATCACCGCCAACGACATCGGCCTGGTGGCCTACCTGCACGGCATCATCGACACCGACACCGTGTGCGAACTGGTGGAATTCCACAGCGCCTGGCTGTGGAACACCGTGGAAAGCCTGCTCAAGGCCAACCCCGACTGGGATCTGTTCTACATGCATTCCCATCCCATCGACTGGTTCTACCACGGCTGGCTGAGCGAACTGGACAGCAAGGACGAGGCCGTGCGTGCCCGCGCTGAAAAGATGGAACGCCACATCTACGAAGTGGAAGACCGCCTGCTGGGCCGCCTGATGGACATGATGGGCGACGACACCGCCATGTGCGTCTGCTCCGACCACGGCGCCACCCCCATGGGCCCCATCCTGAACACCGCCCACGCCCTGAAGGAAGCCGGCCTGTGCTCCTACGAGCCCAAGAAGTCCGAAAACTTCTGGGACATCTATGAAGAAAGCGAAGGCTTCAACTACGTGCTGGACGTGAGCAAATCCAGGGCCGTGCCGCAGCGTTACATGTTCGTCTACGTCAACCTCAAGGGCAAGTACCCCGGCGGCATCGTGGAGCCTGAAGATTACGAGACCGTGCGTGACGAGATCATCAACGCCCTGCTCGACTACCGTCATCCCGAGACCGGCGAGCGTCCGGTGCTGCTGGCCGTGCGCAAGGAAGATGCCCAGGTCTTCGGCATGGGCGGCGCCCAGGCCGGTGACGTGGTCTATGTCCTCAAGCCCGAATACATGGCCGAGCACGGCTATGGCCTGCCCACCGGCGAATCCGGCTGCGGCAGCCTGAAGAACCTGCTGATGTTCCGCGGTCCCAACATCAAGAAGGGCTTCCGCTACACCCGTCCCCGCTGGCTGGCCGACATCGTGCCCACCCTGTGCTACCTGACCGGCAACCCGGTGCCCGCCGATGCCGAAGGCGGCCCCATCTACCAGATCATGGAAGATCCCAACCTGGTCGGCTAGCAACTGTCACTACGGACGGGGAGCCCGCGTTCCCCGTCCCCCAACATATCTTATTGAAGGAAGGAAACTGTCATGGCCGAAAAAAAAGCCATCATTCTGGAAGCCGCCTCCCTGGATCTCGGCGCTTCCAGCGAAGCTCTGGACAAACTGAACAAGAAGGCCGTCATCCTGGCCAATGCCGATGCCGCCGGTCTGGTGGACCTGCTCAAGGGCATGGGCGGCGTGTGCACTGACGCCGCCGGTCTGGAAGCCGCCACCGGGGGCGACAACGGCCTGATCCTCATCAGCGGCGCTGACGCCGAACTGGCCGCCGTGCTGGGAGCCGCCGACCGTCGCACCCTGGTCGTGGTGCTGGCCGCCAACGGCGTGGCCCTGTACGGCCTGGCCATCAACAACAAGGCCGGTTCCATCGACCGCGCCGTCAACGCTCAGGACCTGATGGTGACCATCGCCACCATCGCCGACCTGGAGATCGACGCCACCTGCACCGGCGCCATCATCTATCAGGCCATGAAGAACCCCAACCTGAAGCTGGACGAGATCAAGAAGCTGAAAGAAGCCCTGATCCGCATGGAATCCGTCATCCAGCGCGACAACCGCGAACCCTGGGACAAGCACGACTGCGCCTAATCTCCCTTCAGGTGACATCATACACGAACGGCGGGCAGCTGCGAAGCTGTCCGCCGTTTTCTTTCGCGACGCCGGCTCTGCTCCGGACCACTTTCAAAAACAGCGCCGCCACAGCGAGCTGCACTGCCCCATCCCTGCAAGAGCACACGCGCAGGGATGGCATTTGCCCCGCCGGCGCCTGCCCCATGCCACGCAGGAACCGTGCTGCCCGCTGCCATCGCTGCCTTCGCTGTTCCCCGTCGTCTTCCTCCGACAGGGCCCCGCGGTCAGCGCGGCTGCAAAAACCACGTTTGCGAGATCGGGTGCGCTTCCGTCCAGTGCATCTTGTAGGCCATGGGCTCCCCGGAGGCCGTTCCCATATCGTAGCGGACAGCCCCTTCCTCGCACAGCCAGCGGATCTGTTCCACCTGCAAAAGATTGCCGATGGAAAGATCCTTCCAGGCGTCATCATAGCTGAACTGCTGTCCCCGGTAGCATGCCCCCAGCATCCCGCCGAAGATGAAGCCGATGTCCTGGCCTTCATGGCGGGCGAACATGACGCGCGCCGTCCCCTGGGCGGCAAGACGGCGGATCATGCCGGCATAGAATTCCCGGGCCGGGGATTCCGTCATGCCGCAATGCCCCACGCCCTTCCAGCTGCGCTGCTCCACGGCCAGCATCCGGGTATAGACGGCATCGGCCCCAGCCGTATCCGTGGGACAGGACCGCTCGAACGTGACACCTCTGTCAGCGGCCCTGCGGAAAGATTTGCGCCACTTGCTGCGCAGGTTGGCGGAACGGCGGCTCAAAAAACCGTCCAGCCCGCCTTCCAGTGACGCCCTGCCCTGGATGCACTCACCGGCCAGATAAATGGTGAACAGTGACTCACAGCAGGCATACAACTCCCGGGCCCTCCTGCTTCCCGGCACTATCCCCCCCAAAAGGAGCGCCGGGAGATGCCCGTAGATCTGAGACATGACGGCCAGTGCCTCGGCCAGCAGCCCGATCGCATCCGGCCCCAGCAGGGGACAGCCAAAGAACCAGTGGGCCTCCAGCGACGTCAGGAGCGGCTGCCCGGAAGACAGGAAGGCTTCTGCCAGGACAAGGACGCTGTCCTCCGTATTTTGTGCCAGCACACGACGCCCGGGTGCGAAAGCCCTGTGCGCGGACAGCTGCCAGACCGGAGCGCAGCAAAAGGGATCCGGCTGTGCGGCCAGATCGACGCTCTGCTCCCAGATGCGGCACAGCTCAGGCCGCCAGGGAGCATTTTCTTCAGTGATATATTCCAGTTCCATGCCGTTCTCTGCGGCTCCGGGCAGTATCGGTCTTGCGACGCCCGGAGGTATGCTCTGCCCTGTCTGTCATGATGGCAGAAGATGGCAAAACGGCCGATCCGTACCAGGACCGGCCGTTTCCATGTCAAAAGGAAAAAGCACGCTCTCAGCGCCGGCAGGCCGCCTTGAACAGCGAGGTCAGCCGTGCCTCCGTGGCCTCTTCGTCCAGCACCTCCCGGATGCGCTTCCAGGCTTCAGCGCCCAGATGGCGGCGCTTTTCCGCACTGCCGGCCAGATCCAGCAAGGCCTGGGACAGGGCCGTGACATCATTCTGCGGCACGACGATACCGCTGCGGCCATTCTGGACCACTTCCAGCTGACCGGGAAGATCGCTCACCACCACGGCCACACCAAAGGCCATGGCTTCAGTCAGGGCCGACGGCAGCCCGTCCATATCGCCGCCCCGGGTCATATGGCCGGGAGCGATGAAGATGTCCGTACGGCGGTACAGGTCGGTCATGGCCTCGTGCGGCAGCTGGCCGGGGAAGGAGACGAGCTTGCGCAGGCCAAGGCGCCAGGAAAGCAGCCGCAGGCGCAGACGCCAGGGGCCTGTGCCTACCAAAGTCAGCCGGAAGTCGACCCCGGCCTTCTGCAGGGCCAGACAGGCCTGCAGAAGGGTATCATAGCCCTTGCGGCTGGTCATGGTCCCCACGGCCAGCAGCTGCAACGGCTCCGGCACATTGGACGGCGGCATGGAGACGTCTTCGTCCGGCGGGGTCAGGGTCAGGGCATCGCGCAGGAGCACGATGCGCCACGGATCCACGGAAGGCAGCAGCTCGCAGACAGCCTTGCGCGTGGCCTCCGTATCGCAGCGCACGAAGGCCGCCTGTTCGGCCTTCACCAGCCAGTCCTTGGCCGGCGAGGCAAGGTCTGCCGTGCGTACGGCAAAGGCAAAGGGGATCTGCAGCATGCGGGCCGCCACCCAGGCCGCAGAGGCCGGAGCATGGGCACCCGAAGCGTACAGGAATTCGATCCTCTCTTCCAGGCACCAGCGGGCCAGCAGGGCACCGCAGCCCATGAGCCAGAGATTGTGGAAAAAGCTCCCCTTGCCAGAGGGGATGGACTTCCACAGCTCCCAGGCAGTGGCGGAGGTGCCGCGCAAATGCGAGAACAGCATGCGCATGACGGAGAAGAAACGCCACGAGCTGATATGCCGCACCGGCAGCGGCAGGGCGTAGCCCTGTGAATCGCTGTTGAGGAAGCTGGCCCCCTCGATGGCGTAGATGCGGGAAAGCAGACCGGCCGCATGCATGCGGTGTGCTTCTTCCATCAGGCAGCGGCCCGAGGCTTCGGGGAATTTTTCCGCCACCAGGGCGCCACGAAGGATGGGCGTGGGCGCCGCCAGCAGGTTCTGCTGCTGGTCCGGGCTGACAGGCACGGGGGCGTGCTTTTTGCAGACCAGGATGCCGTCTTCCAGCGTATAGACGCTGTCGCAGAACTCGGCCATCTTGGGGTCGTGGGTCACCATGATCATGGCGACCCCGCCCTTGTGGCAAAGGGTGCGGAAATTGTCCATGACCACCCGGCTGGTACGGGCATCCAGGGCGCCGGTGGGTTCGTCCGCCAGCAGGATGCGGGGATTGTTCACCATGGCGCGGGCGATGGCCACACGCTGCTGCTCACCACCGGAAAGGCGGTTGCTGCGGTAATGGACGCGGGCAGAGAGCCGCACCAGCTCCAGGGCCCGGATGACCCGCTCCCAGCGTTCCGCGGGGGGGACGTTCTCATAGATGAGGGGGAATTCCACGTTCTCGAACACGGTGGAGTGGTCGAACATATTGCTCGACTGCATCACGAAGCCCATGTTGCCCCGCCGGAAAGCCGCAGTCTGCTCCCGGTTGAATTCCAGGACATTGGTCCCCAGGATCTCCAGCGTGCCGGAATCAGGCGCATGCAGCATGCCCAGCACGTGCAGCATAGTCGACTTGCCGCATCCGGACGGGCCCATGATGGCCACGAGCTCCCCCGCTTCCACCTCAATGTTGACGCCACGCAAAACAGGAGAAAAGCCCGCGTAGCACTTGTACAGATCTTTGGCAATGATAACCGGCGCCATAGTTCACCTACTCGAAACGCAAGGCGGAAACGACATCCATGCGGCTGGCCTGGATGGCAGGATACAGGCCGCCGGCCACCCCAATGATGGCGGAGAAAAGAATACTGCCGGCACTGCTGGCCGCGAGCAGCGGATACGAGATGGAGGTGCCCAGTGACCAGGCCCCCACCTCGACGCTGAGGGTGCCCACCAGGATGCCCAGCAGGCCACCGGCCACGGACTTGCACAACGCCTCGGCCAGGAACTGGGCCAGGATGTCCTTGTCCGAACCGCCCATGGCCTTTTTCAGGCCCACTTCGCGCGTACGGGCCCGTACGGCAGCGAACGTCCCGTACCAGATGCCGAACCCCCCCAGCATGAGCGAGGCCACGATACCCAGCCAGAGCAGGGCCTCCACCCACATGAAGGTCGTCTTGATGCGGTCGAGCTGGTCATCCTGCGTGGAGATGACCAGATACGGCGCGTCCTGGTTGGCCCGGACAACAGCAGGGATCTGGCGGACCACCGGGGCCACGTCTTCCCAGCCGATGGCACGGACGAACAACCGGGTGATCTTGCCGGAGCCCCAGTTCCTGTCCTCCATGACCGTGGTCGGCAAAAAGCCGCCCTGATTCCATTCGCCCAGCATGACGCCGGTCACCACGCCCACGACCTCGATGACGTCCTTGCCCAGGAAAAGCAGCTTGCCCACGGCCTGGGTGGGATCCCCGTACAGATTGGTGGCGGCCTCACGACCCAGCATACAGACGCGCCGGTGGCCGCGCACGTCTTCTTCGGACATCATCCGGCCGGCCACGAGCTCCAGGGAATAGGTCTCCGCAAAATACTGGTCCACACCGATAAAGTGGACACCCAGCGTCCGTTCCCCACTGGCACGCAGGCTGAACGTGACCCCGTTGCGGATGTTTTCGCTGATCATGCCCACACCGGGGATCTTGCGCAGCGCTTCCACCGTACGGGGAGAAAAATCGCGTCGCGGCTGGCCGGGATACTGTGCATCATCCATATAGACACGGATGATGTTCACCCCGCCCATGAGCACCATGTCCTGACCCACTTTGTAGCGGATCTCCTGCCCCAGCACGGACAGGGCGATAAAGGCCATGATGCCCAGAGCGATGGACAGGATCACGCCAAAGCCACGCTGGCGGACGACCTGTCGCAAGCTCACGCGAAAAAGGTCCGACATTGCAATCATGCTGTCACCATAAGGACTTGCATCCTGATTGTAGATAGCTGAACAGGTACCGTCGGCAGAAAGGCCCTACTTCTGGCGGCGCATCCTGATGACGCGGCCCTGACGGCCGACCTCATACCAGATGCCCTGCCACAAAACGCCTTCCGCGAGGATGGTACCCAGGTAAACCCAGACGAACATGCAGGCACTGGCGCAAAAAGCGACCACCCAGCGCCAGACAGGAAAAACAGCTTCCTGGAAATGGGCCCAGCCACGCAGCACCAGCGCCAGGGCCGCAGCATAGACCAGTACGCCCACAAGCCAGCCGAAAGAAAGTTTGCCCAGCAGCACGCCCAGCACGGCGAACACGGCCCAGAGCACGGGCAGCAGCATAAGACAGGCCAGCACGCCCAGCAGGATCCACTGGTAGGGGATGCAGAACTTGAGGAACAGGATCTGCCGGTCCATCCAGTGACGCCAGACGCCCAGATCGTGATCCCGGGCCTCGGTCATCAAAACGGCGTCACCGCTCAGACGGATGCGGGCCCCCAGCCGGATGAGGCGGTCAGCCAGGGAACAGTCGTCCACCACATTGGTCATCCAGAACTCGCGCACGCCGTAACGGCGGAACGCCGACAGGCGGAAGCACATGGCGCCGCCCCACAGCTGGGTGAAGCTCGAGATGCCCTGCAGATAGCGCATCAGCTGGACACACAGGGCATACGCCATGGTGACGATGCCCGTATCCCGCGCCACGACCTTGTGGTAGCCGGTGCTGAAATCCTCGCCGTCCACCACAGGGGCCACCAGACGGCGGATGAAATCGCGGGGAGCGATGTGCGTGCTGTCGCAGAAGGCCAGCAGTTCGACCTCGTCCTCCACGGCCTCCACGCCCCTGAGGCTGTTATGGTTCTTCTGGCCGCAGCCCTTGGCGAAACCGGCCACCACATGCCGCAGCTGCGGATAGCGGGCCTGCAACTCACGCGCGATACCGGCCGCCGGTTCGTCAGCGGTGGCCGTGACGATCACGGGGTACAGGGCAGGATAATCCTGCTTGAGCAGGCTCTCCAGGGCCTCCCGCATACGGGGGTGGTTCCCTCCGGCAGGCACGATCAGACCGGTACGGGGCCAGTGCGTCCGCTGGGGAGCGGGCTTGCGCTCTTCGCGGTCAAGCCTGCTGCCCACCCGGGACAGAAAAAAAAGCAGGGCACACTGCAACAGCGCCAGAACAAAGAAGGTAGTCCCCATAACGACCTCAGTCTTGTTGATGCGTTGATGTTTCAGGCAGGGGCGCACAGTCGTCTGTCAACAGGACATCCCGGGAACGTTTGGCCACTGTCGTGAAGCGCATGCCGTTCCCCAGACGGATCTTGACCTCGACATCGTCGCCGGACAGGAAACGCCCGGAGATCTTGTGCCCGGAACCATGAGTGGCAGAAAAGGTGTTGTTCTGCACGGAACCGTAAACATGATAGACATCGACCTGCCCGTTGGAGGAACGGAGCAGGACGACGCCGCGCAATTTGCCGTCGGCAGCAAAACACATGCCCATGCGGAAACTGGCTGTCAGGACATCGCCTGTCCAGAGTTCCGTCACTTCATAGGTCCTGCTGCTGCCCGCAGGCGCGGCGGCAAGGCTCCAGACCGGGGATGCGCACAGACAGCACACGCAAAGGCTGGCCAAAAGATGTTTCATGCCAGCTCCCGTGCCGCCAGGTGCAGAAAGATGGCTTCATGCGCCGCCACCATGGTTTCAAACGAAAAACTCTGCTCCACCCGCTGGCGTCCGGCCCTGCCGAACACGTCTCCCTGCGCGGGATCCGCCAGCAGCGCGGCACAGTTAGCGGCAAAGGCGGCACTGTCCCCCACCGGCGAGAGCAGGCCGCTCTTCCCCCGGGTCACGAGCCGGGGGATGCCACCGGTCTCCGTGGCGCACACAGGCAGCCCGGCAGCCATGGCTTCCAGGATCACGTTGGGCTGGCCCTCACGCACGGAAGTCAGCGCAAAGATGCGGGCAGCCGCGTAATGGGCGCGCACATCCGGGGAGCCGGGGCAGAACTCCACCCCCCCGTCCGGCAGATGCTCCGCGACCCAGGCCTTGAGCTCCTTTTCCCGCGGACCGTCGCCCACGAGACGCAGGCGGACATCGGGATGCCGTTCACGCAGCAGAGCGAAGCCCTTCAACAACGTCAGATGATCTTTGTCCTCGGCCAGACGCGCCACACAGACGATGAGCGGCGGACGCTCCGACGGCGCGGGCCGCGCAGGCGCAAAACGCTCCGTATCCACCCCGTTGGGCACATAGGTCAGCCGCACGGCCGGGATGCCCAGGCCGGAAAGGATGTCAGCGAGCGCCTCGGAATTGCAGACCATGTGATCTGCCAGGCGCCAGAGGAAACGCTCGTGCTGCCTGCGCGGCGCTCCACCGCCACGCACCGTGCCCACGATGGGGATCCCCAGCAGCCGTCCCCAGAGACGGCCCCAGATGTTGGGCAGGGCCGTACAGGGGACGAGGACATCAGGTGCCAGACGCTTGAGGGCCGCCGGCATGAGCGCAAAGAAAAAGGGGTTCACCTTGCGGCTGCGCCCCAGATATTCCACGCGGATACCGGCCTGTTCGACCTGTGCATCAAGATCCGTCCTGCCTGTAAGGACCAGCATGGAGACATGGAAGCGCGACCTGTCCAGACGGCAGGCCAGCTCGACCATCTGGCGCTGGGTACCGCCAAAGCAGAGATCTTCCATGACGAAGAGCACATGTATTTTATCAGACATGGGTGCATCCTCATGTATTCCGGGCAAATTTGCAAGTCCGTAGCCGCATTGCCTTGCGCGCGCCTTGGGCGTATCGTCCTTTTCATGAAGAACCCGCATCCCCATACATCCGACAGCCCCCTGCGGGTGGTCGTCAGTCTCGATGTCGAGGAAGAAGGCCTGTTTTCCGGCCATTATGCCACCAGCGGCTGTGGTGTCTCCAATGTCTCCCTGCTGCCCAGGCTCGCGCCGCTGAGCAGGGATCTGGGCTTCCCGCTGACGCTGTTCTGCGCCCATACGGTCTTTGCCGATGCCGGGGCCTGCCATGTGCTGGAACAGATGCGCGATCATTACGGCGCGGAGATCGGGGCCCATCTCCATCACTGGAGCACGCCGCCGGCCTCGCCGCTGGATCCCCCGCACGAGGGCCAGCCCACACGCACGGACAAGCTGCCGCGCGACCTGCTGCGCCAGCGTCTGGCGACGCTGCTGGATGCCGGGCGGGAATTCCAGGGCGCGCCCCTGACCAGCTTCCGCATGGGCCGCTGGGATCTCAAGGACTGCGTGCGCCCCCTGCTTTCCGAGGCCGGCATCAAGGTGGACAGCTCGGTCTGCCCCCTGCGCCATTTCCCGGGCGGGCCGGACCACTTCCTTGCCCCGGCGGATCCCTACTGGGTGGAGGGCTGGCAGGGCGCCCCCCTGCTGGAAGCGCCCATAACGCAGATCCCCCTGCATCCCGCGCTTGCCCGGCTCTGGTACCGGGCCTGCCCTGCCGCCTCGCGGGACAAGTTCCATTTTTGGGGCGTCCTCAGCCCCAACCCGTTCTGGCATGCGCCCCGGATCATGCGCTGGGCCGCGCGCCTGCACCGGCAGCGGGGCGGGCAGGTGCTGAACCTGTTCTGGCACTCTTCCGAGATGCTGCCCGGCGGTTCCCCGCATGTGCCTGACCAGAAGGCCGCGGACGCCGTTTTGGAGCGCATCCATACTTTCCTGTCCTGGCTCCGGGAGACCTTCCCGGTCCAGGGCTGCACCGCCAGCCAGCTGGCAGAACTGCCTGCGGGCGCCTTCCCTGCCCGTCCGGCAGGCCAGGGCGACTGGTAAAACGTCGACCGCACAGGGCAGGCCCTGGGCCTGTCCTGTCTTTTCCAGACGCTGTGGACCGACACAGCGTTTTTTTCATGGCTCCATCTGATCGAGGAATGACACTCATGGCCGCGTCCCTGCCCTCTCCTGTTTCCCCTTCCGCCCGCCGTCACGGCCTGATCCTGATCCTGCTGACCGTCTTTGCCTGGTCGGTCATCGGCCTGATCTCCAAAAACTGTCTGGCCGCCGGTGTCAGTCCGCTCGAAACAGCCTTCTGGCGTGCCGCCATCGGTGCCGCCTGCTTCATCACCCACGCTGCCCTGAGCCGGCAGATCCGCATCCCCCTGCGCCACGCGGTCCTGTTCACCGTTTTCGGCTTCTGGGCCGTGGGCGTCTTCTATGCGGCCACGTTGTACGCCATCAAACTCAGCGGCGCGGCCATGGCCGTTGTCCTGCTCTATACCGCACCGGTCTGGGTAGCCATGTTCTCCCGTTTTCTGTTCCATGAGCCCATCACCCCCCGTCAGTGCGGCATCATCGCCCTGGCCCTGACCGGTACGGGCATGGTCTGCTTCTCCGGCGGCAGCCTGCCCGGACAGACATCGTGGACAGGCATCGCCTGCGGCCTGCTCATCAGCGTGTGCTACGCCTCCCACTACCCCTTCTGCCGCTGGTGGCAGGATCGCTACACACCGGCCACCCTGTATGCCTTCATGCAGCTGGGCGGCGCGGCGGTCATCTTTTGCCTCACGCCCGTCAGCCTCGGCCACAGCCTCTCCACCTGGGGCTGGCTGCTGATCCTGGGCGGCTTCACCGGCTATTTCGCCTTCTTCTGCTATGCCCAGGCCCTCAAGCGGCTGGGGCTGGTCCGCACGGCCGTACTCTGTTACCTGGAGCCCATCCTCAGCACCATCTGGGTCTGGCTGTTCTGGGACGAATTCTTCAGCCCGCTGGGCTGGGCCGGGAGCGCCCTGGTACTGGCCGCCGTCTTCTGGCTGAACATGGACAAAAGCCGGGCGGCCTCCTAGACGGTCAGTGGCCTTGCTGCACAAAACAGCGGACAACAGCCCCGAGGGATGAAACAAGCCGTCAGTCACAGGCCGCCAAAAGGACGCATGACGGCCATCTCTACCGACGGTCTGATCCTTGGCGGCTCGCGCCACCCCCAGGTCCCTGCCCCAGATGGACAAGGGGCGCGGTTTGTCGTGACGGAACAGGGCTTGCTGGTGGCAGCGAAGAGCACCCATCGAAAAAATGCATGGCGGGTGGCGCCCTTCCGCATGCTGCCGGGCGACGACTGACCCAAAGCATACAAAAATGCGCAGGATGGCATGACACCATCCTGCGCATCGTTTTTCTCTTTCAGGGCTTTTTTTATCCCTGCGGGTCATCCTGCGGCAAAAGCAGGTTGAGAACCACACCGGTGATGGCCGCCAGACCGATACCAGCCAGCTTGAAACCGCCGATGCTGACCTGCATCCCGCCCACACCGAAAATGATGATCAGGGCCACGATGACCATGTTGCGGGGCCGCAGCAGGTCCTGCCCCGCACGCACCAGCGTGTTCAGGCCCACCACCATGATGGCCCCGAACAGCAGGATCATGATCCCGCCCATGACAGGCGCGGGGATGCAGCTGAGGAACGCCCCCACCTTGGCGACCATGGAAAGCAGGATGGCGCACAGGGCGGCCCAGGTCATGACCGCGGGATTGAAGGCCCGGGTCAGGGTCACGGCGCCGGTCACCTCGGAATACGTGGTGTTGGGCGGCCCGCCCAGCAGACAGGCGGCCATGGTGGCCACCCCGTCCCCCAGCATGGTGTTCTTCACACCGGGATCGCGCAGATAATCCTTGCCCGTGACGGAACTGATGGCGATGACGTCGCCAAAATGCTCGATGGCCGGTGCCAGGGTCACCGGGATGATGAAGAGCAGCGGCTCCCAGGAGAATTCCGGCAGACTGAACGCCGGCAGGGCCAGCCAGGGGCTTTTGCTCACGGCCTCCCAGCTGGTCACGCCCATGATCTCCGCCATCACAAGGCCCGCGGCGATACCGCACAGGATGGGCACCAGACGCAGCATGCCGCGCCCCAGCAGGGAGACGGCCACGGTCACGGCCAGCGAGACCATGGAAATGCTCATGGCCGTCGTCTGGGGCATGGCCGGGCCGCTCTGCCCCAGGGCCATCTTGACGGCCGTGGGCGCCAGCACGAGCCCGATGACCATGATCACCGGGCCGGTCACGATGGGCGGCAGCAAGCGCAGGATGAGCCCCATGCCGCGCCAGCGGATGAGCAGGCTGATGAGCACATAGAGCAGGCCTGAAAAAACCAGGGCCCCCATGGTGCGGGGCATGCCCCAGGTCTCCACGCCATAGATGATAGGCGCGATGAAAGCAAAGGAAGATGCGAGGAAGATGGGCACCTTGCCCCGCGTGATGAGCTGGAACAGCAGCGTGCCCACACCGGCGGTGAACAGGGCAACATTGCTGTTGAGCCCTGTCAGCAAGGGGACAAGCACCAGCGCGCCGAAAGCCACGAAAAGCATCTGCGCGCCCAGCAGGCAGTCACGCAGACGCAGCCTGTAACGGCAGGGATCGAATTCCCCGCCTCCGGTGTTGAGCTGTTCCGCCATGCGGCCTCCTATTTGGTGCCGAAG
The DNA here is from genome assembly GCA_937926875.1 of uncultured Desulfovibrio sp. GTDB lineage: Bacteria > Desulfobacterota > Desulfovibrionia > Desulfovibrionales > Desulfovibrionaceae > Desulfovibrio. Next base: position 5,864 of record CALBAX010000025.1, on the reverse strand, counting down.
ATGCGGTCACCGGCATCGCCCAGGCCGGGGATGATATAGCCGTTCTCGTTCAGGTGCGAGTCCACCGAAGCGGTGTAGATCTCCACATCAGGATGCTTTTCCTGGACTTTGGCGATGCCTTCGGGCGCGCAGACCAGGTTGAGGCTGCAGATATGCTTGCAGCCGCGTTTTTTGAGGATGTCGATGGTGGCGATGAGCGAACCGCCCGTGGCCAGCATGGGGTCCAGGATGATGGCCAGGCGGCTTTCGATGTTGCGGGCCAGCTTGGCATAGTATTCCACGGGTTCCAGCGTCTCTTCATTGCGGTACAGGCCCACCACGCTGATCTTGGCGCCGGGGATCATGTCCAGCACCCCGTCCATGAGGCCCAGACCGGCGCGCAGGATGGGGACGATGGTCACCATCTTGCCGGAAATGGCCTCCACGTCTACGGGCCCGGCCCAGCCTTGCACCGTATGTTTCTCGGTGTCGAAGCCCTTGGTGGCCTCGTAGATGAGCAGCCGGGCAATCTCGTTGGAAACACTGCGGAATTCACTGGTGGACGTACTGTCCTTGCGCAGGATGCCGAGCTTGTGACGCACCAGGGGATGATCCACTACATGGACTGCCATATCAACTCCTTGCTGTGAATGAAAAATTTCAGGAAAGCTCACGCTATGCTGCCCCCCTGTACGCTGTCAAGGCTTCGCCCCCTCCAAGAAAGGCATGGTTTACAGCGTCCCTGCTTTGGCGTACCCATAACAGACTTTTTTACTTTTTTAGAGGATCGTCATGCCCCCAGTTCAGGACGTTGCCGCGTTTCTGGCCATGCGGGACCAGGGTTTCCCGCTGCTGGATGTCCGCTCCCCCGGCGAGTTCGCCTTTGCCCATATCCCCGGTGCCCTCAACCTGCCCCTGTTCACCGACGAAGAAAGGGCCAAGGTAGGTACGGCCCACGCCCGCAGCGGCCGTGAAGGTGCTGTCCATCTGGCCCTGGAGCTGGTGGGCGGACATCTGGCCGCCCTGCTGGCCCGTGCCCGCCACCTGTGCGGCAGCAAACGCGAAGTCCTGCTCCACTGCTGGCGGGGCGGCATGCGCAGCGACAGCATGCGCTGGCTGCTGGAAACGGGCGGCTTCATCGTGCACAGGCTGGAAGGCGGCTACAAAAGCTACCGGACCTTCGTGCGCAGCGAGCTGGCACGCCCCCGGCCCATCCTTGTGCTGGGCGGCTACACGGGCTGCGGCAAGACGGACATCCTGCTGGAGTTGCAGCGCCTCGGTTCGCAGGTCATCGACCTGGAAGGCCTTGCCCGCCACAAGGGCTCTGCCTTCGGCGCCCTAGGACAGGCCGAAGACCAGCCCGGCAACGAATGGTTCGAGAACCAGCTCTACGAACAATGGCGACGCTGTGATCCTGACCGCCCTGTCTGGCTCGAGGACGAAAGCCGCCACATCGGCCATGTGACCATGTGCGAGGAATTCTTCGCCCAACTGGGACGCAGCCCGCTGGTCCGTGTTTCCCTGCCGGACGAAGAGCGTGTCGCCCACCTTGTCCGCGATTACGGCGGCCAGGACATGCGGGAAGGCCTGCTGGCAGCCCTGGAACGCCTGCAACGCCGTCTGGGCAGTGAGCTGACCCAGCGCTGCCGACTGTGGATAGCTGAAGGCAATTACGCCGACGCCGCCCGCGCGGTGCTCCATTATTATGACCGCTGTTACGCGCACCAGATAGAGAACCGTCAGGCCCCCGTCCTCAAGGAACTGGCCTGCACCGCCGACGCCCCGGCCCTGGCCGCCCGCCTGCTCCATCAGTGGGAACAGGGCTTGCCGCCGGAGACCTTCACTGCCGCCATGCCTTTGTAAACGGTTCCCGACAAGGAGGAACAGATGGTCACACTTGCTGCGCTGCCTACGCCCTGCCTGCTGCTGGAAGACGAAAAGCTCCAGGCCAATATGGACCGGCTGGCCCGCCGCCTGCACGAGCGCGGCGTCTCCCTGCGGCCCCATCTCAAGACCTGCAAGAATATCGAGATCGCCCGCCGCTGCATGGAAAGCCCCACCGGCCCGGCCACGGTCTCCACGCTGGCGGAAGCCGAATATTTTGCCGCAGGCGGTGTGCGCGACATCTGTTACGCCGTCGGTATCGCTCCCAACAAGCTGGAGCGTGTGGCCGGGCTGCGCCGGCGCGGTATCGACCTGAGCGTGGTGCTGGACAATGAGGAAAGCGCCCGGCTGCTGGTGGACTTTGCCCGGCAGCGGGACTGCCGCCTGGCCGTGCTGCTGGAGATAGACTGCGACGGGCACCGGGCCGGACTGCGCCCCGACGATCCCCGCCTGACGGTCATCGCTGCCCTGCTGCAGGACGGTGGCCAGGAAATCCGCGGCGTCCTGACCCATGCGGGGTCTGCCTACGACCTGCCCGCCACAGAGGCCATCGCCGCTCTGGCCGTGCAGGAATGCGCCGCGGCCAATACAGCGGCCCGACGGCTGCGGGAAGCCGGCTTCCCCTGCCCTGTGGTCAGCGTCGGTTCCACGCCCACGGCCTTTTTCGGCGAAGATTTTTCCGGCATCACGGAAGTCCGGGCCGGCGTCTATGTCTTCCAGGATCTCGTCATGGCCGGTCTGGGCGTCTGCCGCCCCGAAGATCTGGCCCTTTCCGTACTGACCACGGTCATCGGCCGCCAGAGCGACGGCAGTGCCCTGATCATCGACGCGGGCTGGATGGCCCTTTCCCGTGACGCGGGCCTGCCCTGGAAGCGGGAAGAATTCGGCTACGGGCTCGTCTGCGACGAGGCCGGGGACCTGATCCCCGGGCTGCGTGTCACGGAGACCAATCAGGAACACGGCATCGTCAGCGGGCCTTCCTGCCCTGCCCTGCCTGCGGGCAGCCGCCTGCGCATCCTGCCCATCCACGCCTGCGCCACTGCCGCCTGCTTCGACAGCTATACCGTCCTGCATGCCGGCCGGATCAGCGGCCGCCTCGAACGCTGCCGGGGCTGGTAAACAGCCGCATCTTTGGGCCGCACGAAATGCAATGCCCGTTTCATGCGGCCAAGAATCCAATGCCTTTCCCTGCTTGTCTTCTGTACGACTTCATGTAACCTACTCGTCACATCATTGACGCGAGGTCGTAACAATGGACGGACATGTCCTGCTTCTTGTGCTGGCCGCAGCCCTGCTGCATGCCACCTGGAACAGCATCGTCAAAGGCGGCTCCAACAAACTCTTTGAATCTTCCATGAACGCCCTGGGCGGCGGGCTGGGGGCCCTGCTCATCCTGCCCTTCCTGCCCGCGCCGGCACCAGGATCCTGGGGTCTGCTGGCTCTTTCCTGTTGTTTCCACCTGACATACTACATCTGCATCTCACAGGCCTATGACAAGGTGGACCTCTCCATGGGCTATACCATCATGCGCGGCTGTGCCCCCATGATCACGGCCCTGGCCCTGCTGCTGCTCGGCAATCACATCAGCCCCACCGGCTGGGGCGGCGTCCTCCTGCTCTGCCTCGGCATCCTGACGCTGACCCTGGAACACGTCCACAAGGGTGCCCGCGCCGCGGACATCCTCATCTGTCTGCGCACGTCCCTGGTCATCGCGGGGTACACGCTGGCCGACGGCTACGGCGCCCGGGCCAGCGGCAACGGCATCAGCTACACCTGCTGGATCTTCTTCCTCAACATCTTCCCCATCCATGCCTATGTGCTCTGGCGGCACGGGCGTACCTACATCAGCTATCTGAGGCAGCGCGCGGCCACGGGCCTGTTCGGCGGCCTGTGCGGTCTGGGCTCCTACGGCATCGCCCTCTGGGCCATGACCCTGGCGCCCATCGCCCTGGTGGCGGCCCTGCGCGAGACGTCCGTGATCTTCGGCATGCTGCTGGCCGTCATCTTCCTGCACGAACGGCTTTCCCGTTCGCGCATCCTGGCCATCCTCATCGTCATGGGCGGAGCCATGCTGATACGGCTCGGCTGACGATCCGACCCGGCTGCCTTGCGGCGGCATGCAGGCAGCCCTCCCCGCCGACGTCCTCCACGTGGGCCGGCGGTTCGACGTGCACAACAAACACCAAGGATACCTCAATGCACCCTTCAGCCAAAAAGATCGCCATCATGCAGGCCGCAGCCAAACTCTTCGCTGCCAGAGGCTATGACGTCGTCACGGTACGCGATATCGCATCCGTGATGGATATGACGCCAGCATCCCTCTATTATTATTTTCCAGACAAGGAAAACCTGTACCGGCAGACACTCCTCATGGTCTTCATGGGGGGAAAACGGCGTTCCAGCATATTGCCGGTGAAACGGAAATCCAGAAGATAGAATCCCTGATCAGGAATATCGTCATCTATTGCTTCACAAACCCTATTTTTTCCCGTCTCCTGCTCAGGGAACTCAATGAAGGGCAGGAAGAACGCCTCCGCTTTCTTGCCGACAATGTCTTCGCCGCATTGCGCTGCAAGACGCGGGAGATCCTGTCCTCATACGGCATACAGGATGCCAACGATATCGCCGAATGCATTGAAAGTTCTCTTCTGGGCTATCTGCAGCTTTACAGGATCTCGCGTTTTTTCGAGGACTATCAAAAGCGCCCGCTTAACATCGAGTCCATCACTGGGCAAATATTCAGTTTTGTCCGCCAACAGCTGAGGCCCTGAAAGCAGGCGCGCGCGTCGCCAGTCGCATGGGTGCCCGGCAACCGTCAGATCCAGAGGGGAGCGGTCTTGGCTCCTGTCCTGTGCCGCTACGGCGACCCATTCCCGGCGCGTAGCGCCGAAACGGCCGCAGGCGATCCCGTCCGTCCCAGACGGGACGGCCCCTGCGGGATGATGTTTTCCCGACATCCGTCCGCACGACCATCGCATCATTGAAGGACGCCGCAACATGCTGCGGCACACCGCCATCCTTCAGCTGGCGGCCAGAAGGCCCCGGCACAGAAAAGCGGTCATGGTCCGCACATCGGCCTCCATATCACGCGGAGCCGCCATGGAAAGGAAGACAGGATAGTCGCGCAAAAAACTGAACATCGTATCTACGAGCAGGAACGCCCGCAACGAGCTTTCCTCCTGACAGGCTGCAGTATTTTTTTGCATGATGTCGCAGACGACTCCATGCAGGGGCGCAAAGAGATCATCGTACAGCACTTTTGTTTTTTCGTCCCCGCTCTGCAACGAACGACGCAGCAGGAGGAGCCAGGACTGATGCGTTTTTTTCCGCATCAGGGCCAGGAGTGCGGCCGTGATTTCTTTTTCTAGGGCAGCGCGCAAGGATGCAGGCCCGCCCCCTGCGGCCAGAGCTTCACGCAGACGCCTGGTCATGGGCTGGATGATGGCGCCGAGATTTTCAAAAGCAATGTTCAGCGCCGCGTTGTACAGGCCTTCTTTCCCACCGAAATGAAAAGCGATGAGCCCCAGATTGCATCCGGCCCTCGCTGCGATCTCGCGAGTACCGGCACCTTCGTAGCCGCGTTCTCCAAAAAAGAACAAGGCTGCTTCCAGCAGGGACATGCGCGTGAGCTCCCCCCTGCTGCGCCGTTTGTCTACCGGCAGATGTTCCATCTTGCCTCCTGTCAGCATTCGAATAGGTTGTCTTAAAAAAAATTAATCACTCAATTGATTAATTTTATAAAAAAATATTTTTAATTTATTTTAGTGAGCTATTATCTGGAATTTCTTTTTTTATATATTGACAACCGAACATTTGTTAAGTAAAAAATACCCATTCTACCAGAGATCTGGAGGCGCCCCCTTCCACTACCTTCAGATCCCCCTCCTCTATACGACAGGAGATCCCCATAAGCTCCTGGCGTCTCCTCTCCTTGATCCGGCAGGACTCCCTGCCGGATTTTCTTTCTGCGTCCTGCCTTGCCGGGCAAGGCGTCCGAGACG
>CALBAX010000024.1 GCA_937926875.1 uncultured Desulfovibrio sp. | reverse complement strand
CTTTTCAGCGCCAGCGGGTTTTCTTCCTCGCTGTAATTGAGGTTGATATCCAGGGGATTCACATAGTCGCGGCTGCTCGGAGAGAGACGGATCACCTGGCCGCCCAGCCGGTTCACCAGCGGGGAATATTCATCCTCCGGATCGCAGATGATGACATTATCCTTCGTGGTCAGCATGACATAGGTGATCTCCCGCTTGCAGCTCATGGACTTGCCGCTGCCCGGCGTGCCGAACACAAGGCCGTTGGGACAACGGGACTGCTTGCGGTCCAGCAGGATCATGTTGCTGGAGAGAGCGTTGAGGCCGTAATACATGGCATTGCCGCCCATAAAAAGTTCCTGGGTGACGAAGGGGATAAATACCGCCAGCGCCGATGTGGTGAGGCTCCGTTCGATCTTGATACGGTTGAGGCCCAGCGGCAGCGAGGACATCAGCCCGTCCTCCTGCTGGAAGTCCAGCCGGGTCAGGATGCAGTTGTGGGTCTGGGCGACGCTGGCCGACTGCGAAACGGCGATCTCCAGCTTTTGCTTCGTGGGCGCCAGATGCAGCATGAGGAAGGTCATATTGAACATTCGCTCGTTGCGGCTCTGTAAATCCTGCAAGAGATTTTTCGCCGCGCCGCCGTAGGTGGAGAGGTCGGAGGGGAGGATATCCAGATCGTAGCCGCTGCGGGCGGCCTTCTTCTGCTCCTGGATCTTCATGGCGTCCAAATCGGTGATCTTGCGCTTGACCATCTTGATGGCCTCGTTCTGGTTGATGCCGCGGACGTGCATGGTGACGAGAAGGTTTCCCTCCACATCCATGAAGTCCGTGAGGATACGGTCCTGGATCTCCGGGGCCAATATCTGCAAGAAGGATACCGCGCCGTACATTTCGCCCATGCGAAAGCGCCGCGTCTCCCCAAACTCGAAGGACGAAGGCGCGATAAAGTCCTTGACGGAAAGGCCGCTTGCCGGGAGCCAGTCCCATTCAAAGGCGAATTGTCCGCCCTCCGGATGGAGAAGCCCATGCAGCAGCGCCAGCCGCTCCTTGCCGTCCAGCACCTTTGCCGCCGCGCCCATGACCTTGAAGCGGTTCAGGGTGTCCGCCTCGATGCGGGAAAACCTTGCCCGCGCCGCCTGGATGCTCTCCGCCTCGATGGTCAGCGTGACATACTTGCTTTTCACATAGCCGTTGCTGCCGCGCTCATACTGCGTTTGCAGGATGCCGGAGGCCTCGGCGCGGATCCCGTCCAGATCGTCCCCCTGGGCCGCCATGCGGAACAGGTCCCCGCCGCCGGCCTTGTGGCTGCTGCTCAGGGTCATTTGCACGCCGATGGAGGGGTCATAGCCGTTATAGAAATCGCAGAGGCGTTCAAAGATATCCCGCTGGTCGTCCGGCCCCGCCAGACGGTAGTTGACGTCCTCATAGGCTATGGTCTTGGAGAAAAGCCGGTCGTCCAGCCTGCACAGGCCGTCCGGGTACATGTTCCGAAACGGGATGCTGTCCTGCACGGTATGGGGCTTGCCGTCGCCCTTCGCCTGCCGGATGATGGCTTCAATTTGTTTTCGCTCTGCCCGCGTGAGCTTACGCTTTGCGGCGGGCTGCGCGTTTTCCGGTTTTGCCGCTCTTTTCAGCAATCGCCCGTACCTCCTTTTCCAGTTTTGCCTGCCGCACCAGGGCGGAATAGGCGTTGTTGGTCTGATAGATGCGCCGCTTCGGACGGATGAACTTGCATTGGATCAGGTGCCCCAGGATCACTTCCAGCGTTTGTCCGTTTTTCTCATAGAGGGCAAACAGGAAGAACGGGAGCATGACAAGGATCATGCACAGCGCCGCCGAGGTCGTACCCATGCTGCCCTTGCTCAAAAAGAAAAGCGGCACTCCCACAAGCGCCGCCGATCCGAAACACACAAGCTGCCGCTTCGTCAGGCCGAACAGCATCTTGCTTTTGATTTTTGTCAGGTCCTTCGGGACCGTTACGTATGC
>CALBAX010000023.1 GCA_937926875.1 uncultured Desulfovibrio sp. | reverse complement strand
GATGTCGCAGTTCTTGCAGTTGGCGCAATAGTGCAGGGACTCTTCTTCGGCAAGGCCCAGCAGGCGGAAACGCTCATAGGCGGGGCCGATCATACGGGGGCCAAGAAAGTTCGTGGTGGCCTGGGCCACCGGGCACTGTACCACACAGGTGGTGCAGGCGATACAGGCATCAGGATTGGGATGTTTGAGAGCCATCATACACCTGCCTTACACACATTGGGCGGCATACCAGGCCGTGGCCAAGGCCACGCCATTACCGCTTTTTTCAGTAGCAAAGTCATAGCCGCCCAGAGAGCGGCCCACAAAGCGGACATTGTCCAGGAGCACTGAGCCTTCCTCAGAGCAGGGACGAAGTTGTGCATCGACGCGGATGCGCAGGGTGGCGAAGGCATGGCGGGCAAAGACGTTTTCTTCCGACCAGTCGGCGGGATTGGCAGACGGTGCTTCGCCGTTTTCCAGGCAGAGCGGCAGGTGGAAGATACTTTCCTGCATCTTGCCGGGCTCCGCTTCGAAGCCGTCTCCCATGAAACCACCGGTAGCCACGATGATCTGGTCAGCGGTATAGACGTGCTCGTGGTCGAGACCGGAGGTGACCACACCGCGGCAATGTCCGCCTTTGACATCGGCACGGATCACCGTGGTATTCTCCAGCAGGGTGACATCCAGCTCGCGCAGGGCATTCAGAAGACAGGTGCGCAGACGCAGGCCGCTGACTCCCGGAGGGATGGAAAGCATTTCCACCACCGGGCAATCCAGCAGCTCCACCAGTTTTTTCCAGAGGAAGTTGCGCACGCCGCACACAGGCGGCAGCAGGATGAGATCCTGCCGGCCGCAGGATTTCTTCAGGGCATCGGCCAGCCAGAAGACACCTTCGGGACGATCCACATAGCGGGCCAGATCCAGAGCCGTGATATTGCGGTGCGTCTTGCCCAGCGGCGAGGGCAGGACGACTTCGGTGAAGTCGATGCCCTTGAGTGCAGGATAACGGCGGAACTGCTTGATGATCAGATTGGGCTGGCAGTCACGCAGGCCCCCGATGGTGACCACGGCGGTTTTCTTGGCCTTCAGCAGCAGATCGCCGTCGGCACTGGCCGGGCACAGACCGCTCGGTTTGAGGGTGCCCATGATGCTGGGGACCAGGCGGTTGTTCTCTTTCAAGGGCAGCAACGGCAGGCCTTGAGCGGCGCAGACCTCTTCCAGGAAAGAGCAGGCTCCGGCCACACGGTCGCGTCCCAGCAGCCGATAGGGATGGGCCTCGGGCAAGGATTCGACGGCATCCAGCGGATGGCCGGAAACAGCCTTCCCGTTGACATAGCCCAGGATGTCCACGCAACCGCTGCCGATGGCCAGCGCTCCCACGCCCCGGGACAGGACAGTGACCTTGCGGCCGCGCCGGGCAGCGGCAAGGGCCGCCACAAGACCGGACATGCCGGCGCCGATGACCAGGACGTCGCTATTTCTCTTGTTCATTGCCGGCTCCATCCAGATTGAGGGTGGCCGCGTAGATGGCACGCCCCAGTTCGATTTCTTTCAGCTGCTTGCCCCACAGGGCCGGGCGCAGACCACGCCAGCGTTCCTGCAGGAATTGGGAGACGTCTTCCGTGGGCGAGAAGGCCAGGGGCACATTGCGTTCGGTCAGGGCACCGATGGCGCGCAGGGAGCAGAACGTGCCCTGACAGGTGCCCATGCCCAGGCGGGTACGCAGGCGGACGTCGTGCAGGGAATGGGTGGCAGGGTCGCGGGCCACATATTCCACTTCAGCCATGCTGACCATCTCGCATTCGCACAGCAGTTCGTTGTCCTTTTCGGATGCGGCCTTTTCCACCACATCGGCAAACGTGTTGCCCAGACGGTCCGCAGCAAGGACAGCGCCATTGAGGGGGAAGACCTTGACGGCTTTCTGCATCAGCTCGGGGGAAGGATCTTCCATGATGGGTTCTTCCGCCGTACGGCACGGTTCGTTGTTGCCGAGGTAGCGGCAGACCAGATCGCTCATGCGTTCCGCCATCAGCCGGTAGGTGGTCAGCTTGCCGCCGAAGATGCTGGCCATGCCTTCCAGTCCGTCCTGCTTGTGGCCCACGATGTGGAAATTGCGGCTGGCGGCGCGGCCCACGGCATTGTTGGGCGTATAGAGCGGACGCGTACCGGCAAAGGCACGCAGGATGCGGTACGAGCGCAGGTCGGGGAACAGGGGCTCGCCGATGTCCAGCAGGCGCAGGACGTCTTCTGTCGTGGGGGTATTGTTGTCCGGACGGTCCGCAGGCGTCGACGTGGTGCCCAGGATGGTGATGGAACCGTGCGGGACGAAGATGTCACCGTCGGAGCTTTTGTGCAGGCGGTTGACCACACGCGACGTGAAACGATGGTTGAAGACGATCAGCGTCCCGCGGTCGGGCGACACACTGACGTCCAGGCCGGCCAGATGGGCGATCTGCCCCGACCAGGAACCGGCGGCATTGACCACATATTCACAGGCGATGTCCAGTTCCTCACCAGTGATGCGGTTGCGAGCCGTGACACCCGTGACCTTGCCGTTGCTTTGCTTGATGGCGATGACTTCGTGATAGGTGAGGATGTCACCGCCGTAGCGCCGGGCACACAGGGCATTGTGCCAGACCAGGCGGAAACCGTCGACGCAGGAGTCCGGCACGCGGTAAACAGAGCAGATATTGGGGGCAAGGTTGGGCTCCAGCCGCCGGGCTTCGGCCACGTCGATGCGCTCGGCGGCGATGCCCGCACGGGCACAGGCTTCGACCCAGCCTGGCTCGAAGGCCGGGTCGTCCAGCTTGGTGCGGACGAAAAAGCCTTCGGTCTCCTCCACGCACTGTTTGCCGATGCGGCGCAGGATCATGTTTTCTTCGATGCATTCCCGGGCGGATTCGCTGTCACTGACAGCGTACCGGGCGCCGCTGTGCAGCAGGCCGTGGAAGCGGGAGCTCGTGCCGTGGGCCAGGCCCCCCTGTTCCAGCAGCAGGGCGGGCACGCCGCGCATGCTCAGGTCGCGCAGAATGCCGATACCTGTCGCACCACCGCCAATGATGATCACTGTGGTTTCTTTCACACTGTCCTCCGCTCACAGGAGCGACAATTATAGCTTTGGAATCTTCGTTTGCGAAAGTTATACGGGGAAGTCGTCCTTTTCCTCTACTTACAGGACATTGTTGTGTCAAGATGGACAACAGGCGCGAAAAACGTCGCTTGCAGCAGGCCATCGGCCTGTGTAGAATCCCGGGACGGCGGCGGGTGCCGGACGGGGGTGCCATAGTTTTGCTGCCATTTTTTTCATTTTTGAAACTTGGGAGACACGGCATGCGGCTTCCTGACAAACGTTGCATCGTTCTGGACATGGATGGTACCATCTATATGGGGGACAATCCCATCAAGGGGGCCGTAGCCTTTGTGCAGCGGCACTGGGAAGATGTGGACTTTTTCTTCCTGAGCAACAATACCTCCAAGGCACCGGAGACCTACATCAAAAAGCTGAACGGCATGGGCATCCCCGCCCGCAGGGAGCAGCTGCTCTCGCCGGTGACGCCGCTGGTGGCTTTTTTGAAGGCAGAAGGCATCCGTACGGCCTATGTGGTCGGCAACCGGGATTTCGTCTCCGACCTGCGCCAGCGCATGCCTGAACTGAGGCAGCAGGAAGAGGGGGCGCAGGCCGTCATCCTGGCCTATGACACGGAACTGACCTACGAAAAGCTGTCACGCTCCGCGCTGCTGCTGCAAAAGGACGATGTGCGCTTCCTGGCCACGCATCCTGATCTTGTTTGTCCTTCTCCGGAAGGTCCCCTGCCGGATGTGGGCAGCTTCCTGGCCTTGTACGCCACCGCCACAGGCAGGAGACCGGAACGCATCTTCGGCAAGCCGGATGCGACCCTGCTTTCCGGCCTGTTGCAGCGCTATGCGCCGGAAAACATGCTGATGGTGGGCGACAGGCTGTCCACAGACAAATTGCTGGCCGAGAATGCCGGTATCGATTTCCTGCTGGTTTTGAGCGGAGAAGCCCGGCGTTCCGATCTGCCCGGACTGGAGCGCCAGCCGACCCTGGTGCTGGATCATCTGGGACTGCTTGACCAGTAGGCCGCAAGAGGCAATAGTAATAAAAACGTCCGGCAGCATCATTTGTAGTCGCAACCCCCGGTATGCCTATGGCCCATACTTCGTTCTTTTTCGATCTTGACGGTACCATCACCGATTCCAAGCAGGGCATCATCAATTCTGTCCTGTATTCTCTGAACCATTTCGGGATCAGGGCCAGCGCGGACAGCCTGCTTTTCTTCATCGGTCCGCCACTCAAGCAGTCCTTTGCCCGCTATTTCCCGGGAGACAGCGCCCGTGTCACGCTGGCAGTGGAAAAATACCGCGAGTATTTCCGGCGGCAGGGGATGTTTGAAAATCAGGTCTATCCCGGAGTGCCCCAGATGCTGGAGCGTCTGATCGACCAGGGGCATCGCATCCATCTGGCCACGTCGAAGCCGGAGGTGTTCGCCCGTCAGATCCTGGATCATTTCCAGCTGAGCCGTTACTTCGCCTTTGTGGCCGGTGCCGAGCTGAACGGAGCCCGCAACGACAAGGTCGATGTGCTGCGTTACGCCCTTCAGGAGACGGGCGCCGAGGTGTCCCATTCTCTGATGGTGGGGGACAGGTTCCATGATGTGATCGGCGGCCATGCCGTGGGCATGAAGACCGTGGGCGTGCTGTACGGTTACGGAAGCCGCCAGGAGCTGGAGTCCGTCCATGCTGATTACATCTGCCAGAGCATGACAGATCTGCAGACGACCCTGCTGGCCCTGGGAGCCGAGATGCGCCGCTAGGACGGAGAGAAGGACGGATGTCTGTGCCGTTGCGGCAGGGGCGCGTCAGAGGAGCTTTCCCGCAGAGAAGGTCGCCTGCGCACGGCAGGTTCGCAGAATAAAAAGGAAGCCCGGTATCCACAGGGATCCGGGCTTCCTTATTGCAAGGGCAGTGTTGCCGGCAGGAGAGGGACTAGTTGATGTCCCAGTCCAGGCCGAAGGTATCATGCAGGATGCGCACGGCCAGTTCCACGTACTTTTCCTGGATCAGGATGGTGATCTTGATCTCGGAGGTGCTGATCATCAGGATGTTGATGCCTTCCTGGGTCAGGGCGGAGAAAGCACGGGCGGCCACGCCGGAATGGTTGCGCATGCCCACGCCGATGGCGGAGACCTTGGCCACATTGACGTCAGAGACAACATCGGTGGCCCCGGTGCGTTCCTTCACTTCTTCCACGATGTCCAGGGTCTGCTTGAGATCCTTGCGGGAGATGGTGAAGGTCATGTCGGTATGGCCATCAAGGCTGGTGTTCTGGACGATCATGTCCACCAGCACGCCCTTTTCGGAAAGGGGGCCGAAGATGGCGGCGGCCACGCCGGGCACGTCGGGAAGGTCGTGCAGGGTCACACGAGCCTGGTCCTTATCATAGGCAATGCCGGAAACAAGAACAGCTTCCATGCTGGAGTCCTCCTGGGTAACGAGCGTGCCGGGGTCGTCGGAAAAAGTGGAGCGGACGCGCACAGGCACTTTGTACTTCTTGGCAAATTCTACGGAACGGATGTGCAGCACCTTGGCACCCATGCTGGCCATTTCCAGCATTTCCTCATAGGCGACACGATCCATCTTGCGGGCGCTGGAGCAGATGTTGGGGTCGGTGGTATAGACGCCGTCCACATCCGTGTAGATTTCGCACTCCACCGAACCCAGGGCGGCCGCCAAGGCTACGGCCGAGGTGTCGGAGCCTCCGCGGCCCAGAGTGGTGATGCGCTGGGATTCCGTGCACCCCTGGAAACCGGCGACCACCAGTACGTCATACTCATCCAGATAGCCGCGCAGGCGCTGGCTGTCGATGGATTTGATACGCGCATTGCCGTGGTCGTCATCGGTAATGATGGGGATCTGCCATGCCAGCAGGGAACGGGCACGGATGCCCGCGTCTTTGAGCAGCATGGTGAAGAGCGCGATGGAGACCTGTTCCCCGGTGGAGACCAGAGAATCACATTCCGCCGGGTCCGGAGTGGAGGACCACTCGGAGGCCAGGGCCAGCAGACGGTTGGTCTCGCCCGAACGGGCGGAAAGCACGACCACCATCTTGTAGCCCTTGTTCAACCCGGCCTGCACTTTTTCGCGCACTTTCTTCATGCACTCCAGGTTTGCCACTGAAGTGCCACCGAATTTTTGAACTAAGATTTTCATGCCAGATTCCATTGATGCACCTGTCTCACGAAAAAAGGGGCAGATCCGTCCGGGAGCCGTGCCGTCCGGAAGTGGTCCAGGCTGTATGCAGCTCCTGCGCCAGAGCCTGAGACGCCTGCCCATGCGCCATTACCGTCAGGAATCTTCCCTTTTCGCATGACTCCAGCCGGATGTCCAGAAATTCCTTGGGCAGGGCCGCTTCGGGGATATACTGGGCCCATTCCACGATGCAGATGCCTGTATCGGCGTCCAGCGCGTCCCAGACTTCGTCGGGGAGGGAGGCCGGGCAACGGTACAGGTCGCAGTGCAGGACCGGCGGGCAGGTGGGATAATTGTTGCAAATGGTGAAGGACGGACTGGAGATCTCGGCCTGGTCGCCACCCGGCAGGGCCGCGACTAGGGAACGGGACAGGGTCGTTTTGCCGCTGCCCAGATCTCCTTGCAGGAGCAGGGCGCGTACCTGGGGGGCGTTGTGCATCATGCCGGCCAGCAAAGTGCCAAAACAGGCAGTATCGTCCAGGGATTCGAGCAAAAAGGTAAAGGCATCCATAGCACGGCTATCCGGTTAGAGTGTCATGGCCTGGGGCAGGGCATCGGCCAGTTCGCCGGCCACATTGCCCCGGCGGGGATGGGTACGGGCCAGCAGCCGTCCGGCAGCGGCATGCAGGACCACTGCCAGACAGGCGGCCTGATGGGCCGGTCGGGCGCTTTCCTGCAATCGGGCCAGCAGAGCCGCAGTACAACCGGCCAGCACGTCACCGGAACCGCCCATGGCCAGCTGGGGAACATCCAGAGGGCTGAGGCCCGTGGGACAGTCCCGCTGGCCGACCAGCGTCCCTGCGCCCTTGAGGACGACGGCTGAGGGGACGGCCGCGCACAAGGCCTTCAGGGCCGTCATCCTGTCCTGCTGGACAGCACTGCCCGGGCAGTGGAGCAGGGCCGCGGCCTCGCCGGGATGTGGCGTCAGGATGTCCCCGGGGCCAAGGGCCGCCAGCAGGGCGGGATCCCCTGCCAGCAGCATCAGGGCATCAGCATCGAACACACAGGCCGGGCGGTCAGGCTCTTTCAGGAGAGCTGTCAGGAAAGCGTGGCTGTCTTCTCCTCGTCCCATGCCGGGGCCAACGACCAGGGCCCGGCACTGGTGGAGGCGTTGTTGCAGGTCGTCCGGGAGCCGGGCGGGCCAGTCCCTGTTCCCGGGATCGCCCAGGGGCAGGGTCATGATTTCGGGCCAGCCCATGCGTACCTGATCTTCTCCGGCAGCGGGCATGGCTGCCGTGACCAGACCGGCACCGGTACGCAGTGCCCCCCGGGCTGCCAGATGCCCGGCACCGCACATGCCGGGGCGTCCTCCCATGACGAGGATATGCCCGTAGGTGTTTTTGTAGCTCGCGGCTGTCATGGCAGGGAGCAGGGCCAGGGCATGGCTGTCCAGAAGGCGGAAAGAGCAGGGGCCTCCTTCCCGGACTTTGGCAGGCATGGCGATGGGCCCCACATGGCATTCCCCGGTGTACGGACGGGCCCACGGCAGCATCAGGCCGGGTTTGGCGGCGGCGAACGTGACAGTGGCATCTGCCCTGACAGCATCGGGGCAGGGCAAGCCACTGGTCGCATCCAGCCCTGAGGGCACATCCAGGGACAGGATCAGCGGCCGGGGAGAAAGCCCGTTCACGAAGGAGACCAGACGCCGGGCATCATCGCGCAGCTGGCCGGAAAAGCCTGTGCCCAGCAGCCCGTCCACAACGATATCGGGGTGGGGAAGGGGCGTCTCCGTCAGCGCGGCCACCGGCAGGAAGGGGACACCACAAGTCCGGGCCGTCTGGAGATGATAGGCCGTTTCGTTCCGGTAATGTTCCAGCGGCCGGGTATGGAACACATGCGGACAGGCTCCGGCGTCAAGCAGATGACGGGCAAGGCAGGCGGCATCACCGCCATTGTTGCCGCTGCCCATGAGCAGCCAGACCCGTTTTCCCGCAAGCTGGGGACACAGGACGCTCAACTGGCGGAACGCCGCAGCTGCGGCATTCTCCATCAGGATCTCCGGCAGGATGCCCAGTTCCACGGCCTGCCTGTCCCATTGCTGCATTTCGTGCGGCAGGGGCAGCGGCGGCAATGCGGACCACCATTCCCTGTTCATCGTCAGGCCTCCAGTACGACAACCGCGGCTGCCGTAGTCCGTTCATGGGTTATGGATACATGGATATGCCGCACGCCCAGCTGCAGGGCGCGTTCCAGAGCCGGGCCGGTGAAGCGAAGCTCCGGCTTGCCCGTCGGCGTGGGCAGGATCTCGATGTGTCGGGGGCCGATCCCCAGGCTGAAGCCGCAGCCCAGTGCCTTGACGGCGGCCTCCTTGGCTGCCCAGCGTCCGGCCACGAAGGCGGGCCGTAGTTCCGCGCAGGCATCCCGCTCGGCAGGCGCAAGGATCCTGGTCGCGAAACGCGCGCCGTGGCGTTGGAGGGCCCGCTCCATGCGCCCTATATCGGCCAGATCCATCCCCAGTCCTACCAGCATGTCCGCCCCCGGAGTTGAAGCTCAAGAAAAAAAACGCTATACTACGCCCTCGATTGATTTGTTTTGACGTTATCACTGTCGGGCGTCAAGAGCGTCCCAAGGGAGAAAACATATGAAATTGTGTATCGTCGGCACCGGCTATGTGGGCCTGGTGAGCGCTGCCTGCTTCGCTGAAATGGGCAACTCCGTGACCTGCATCGATGTCAACAAGGATGTTGTGGCCCGCCTGAATGCCGGTTCCGTGCATATTTTCGAGCCCGGGCTGGAACCCATGGTGCGCCGCAGCCATGCCGATGGCCGCCTGAAGTTCACCACCAGCCTGGCGGAAGGTCTGGTGGGCGCAGACTGCGCTTTCATCTGCGTGGGGACTCCTCCCGGAGAAGACGGTTCCTGCGACCTGCACTATGTGGAACAGGTGGCCCGCGAGATCGGCCGTACCATGGAAAACGACCTCATCGTGGTGGACAAGTCCACGGTGCCGGTGGGCACTGCCGACCGTGTACGCGCCATCATCACCGAAGAACTGTCTGCCCGCGGCAAGACTTTCGATTTCGAGGTGGTCTCCAACCCCGAATTCCTCAAGGAAGGCGACGCCATCTCCGACTTCATGAAGCCTGACCGGGTGGTCATCGGTACGTCGTCGGACAAGGCTGCTGCCGTCATGCGCGAACTGTACGCCCCCTTTGCCCGCACGCGTGACAAAGTGATCGTCATGGGCGTCCGCAGTGCCGAGATGACCAAATATGCCGCCAACTGCATGCTGGCTACCAAGATCTCCTTCATCAACGAGATCGCTACCATCTGCGAACGCGTGGGCGCCGATGTGCGCGACGTGCGTAACGGTATCGGTTCTGACAGCCGTATCGGCTACCAGTTCATCTATCCCGGCGTGGGCTACGGCGGCTCCTGCTTCCCCAAGGACGTGAAGGCCCTGATCCACACGGCCGAAGCCGCCGGTATGGAACCCAAGCTGCTCAATGCTGTGGAAGCCGTGAACGCCCGCCAGAAGCTGCACATGGCCGAGCGCATCAAGGAATACTTTGCGCCGCAGGGGGGCGTGAAGGGCAAGACCCTGGCTCTGTGGGGCCTGGCCTTCAAGGCCAACACCGACGACATGCGTGAAGCCGCTGCCATCAACATCATCAACGCCCTGACCGAAGCCGGCATGAAGGTGCGGGCTTTCGACCCCGTGGCGGCCGATAACGCCCGCCGCATCTTCCAGGACAATCCCCTTGTGGAGATCGTGGACGATCAGTACGGCGTGTGCGATGGCGCCCAGGCGCTGCTGGTGGTGACGGAGTGGAACCAGTTCCGCAATCCTGACTTCGACCGCATCAAGTCCTTGCTGACCGCGCCGCTGCTCTTTGACGGCCGCAACCTCTATTCCCCTGCCGCCATGGGCGAGCGTGGTTTCGCCTACTTCTGCATCGGTCGTCGCGCCGACTAGACAACAAACCGGCTCAAGACCAACGAGGGCCTGTCCTGCAAAGGGCAGGCCCTTTTGTATTACGATGCACAGAGGATCAGGGAGCCATGCGGGGAGAGAGGCTTTTTGAAAGCAGGCAAATGCGTTGCCGGTCTTTGCAGGCGTATGCGTCTCCATGGAACAGCGGCAGGATTTCCGGCCTGGCAAGGAAATGGGTTTTTCCTTGCAGCAAAGACAGCCTTCGGAGCAGAGGACACAAAAAATCCCCGGCAGAATGCTGCCGGGGATCTGTTCTTTAACGGATGGATAGGACTAGTTCTTGCGGATGGAGCGGGAGACGAAGTCCAGGGTCTCGTCATAGAGCTCCGGCAGGGCATAGGGGGTCAGCACGCGGGTGCGGTTGGCACCCACCATCAGGGAGATGATGACCTGCGCCGTGGCCTTGCTGTCCACATTGACGATGCTGCCGTCCCGGATGCCACGCTGGATCTGTTCTTCCAGCTCACGATGCACCTGGGCGAACATGGAGTCCATCTGCTCCCGGTCCGTCTTGGTCTTCATGTCGCTGTACGGAGAGCAGCGCACCAGTACCAGCCAGTTGGAGTCCTTGTCCACAGAGAAGTCCAGATAGGCCTTGCAGAAGTGCATGACGGCATCATAGCCGCAAGCCGCATCGGCCGTGGCCTGACGCAACTTGACCAGAAAATGTTCCAGCACATCGAGTCCCGAGGCCAGGAACAGTTTTTCCTTGTTGCCATAGTGGTGCGTCAACAGTCCAAGGGCCACACCAGCCCGGTCGGAAATCTTCTTGAACGTGGTCTCCACATAGCCACATTCACCGAAAAGTTCCTTGGCGGCCTGGAGCAGGGCTTCTTTTTTATTTTTTGCAGTCATGGTCATTGCGGGGGTTAAGCGTCTTTTTCACAAGCGGCCAGAACTGTTTACTCGCTCAATGAAGGCAAGTCAATGCATGACGCCTATCCTTTGCGCGTCCGGCGGAAGGAGTTCTGGGCGTAGTCGCCCAGCCGTTCCAGACGGCGGTCCACCATATCATAGAGGCTGCCGGGCGTGAACGTATCATTCTTGCGGCGGCGCCCCGCGGGCAGGCCCGTGAGCAGGGTCAGGGCCTCCTCGATGCTGCGGACGGCATAGATGGCGAACTGCCCCTTTTCCACGGCCTGGAGCACATCCGGGGAGAGCATCAGGTGGTCCACGTTGTCGTGGGGGATAATGACCCCCTGACTGCCGGTGAGGCCGTGCCGTGCGCAGACCTTGAAGAACCCCTCGATCTTTCGCGTCACGCCGCCCACAGCCATGATCTGTCCGGAATGGCTGACCGCGCCTGTGAAGGCCAGGTCGAGCCGCACGGGCACATCGGCCAGGGCAGAGAGCAGGGCCACCAGCTCCGCGCCGGAAGCGGAGTCGCCTTCGATACCGGCATAGCTTTGTTCGAAATAGAGCGACCCGGCCAGGACCAGCGGCTTCTTGCGGGCGAAGAGGTTGGTCAGGTAGCTCTTGAGGATCATCATGGCCTTGGTATGGATGGGGCCGCCCAGTTCCGCTTCCCGTTCCAGGTCGATGATGCCTTCATGCCCGACGCCCACGGTACAGGAGATGCGGTGGGGCAGGCCGAATTCGAAATCACCGTAGCCGGTGACCGACAGGCCGTTGACCTGGCCGATGGCGCTGCCCGAAGTACAGACCTTGATCATCTCGCGGTCGTACTCTTCCATGAAGATCTCTTCCACCAGATTGGCCCGATAGGTACGCGCCGCATAGGATCGCTCCATGATGTCGCCGGTGACGATCTCGGCGCCTTCCATGCCTGCCAGGGCATCCCCTTCGATCATCTGCTCGCGCAACAGCGGGAATTTGAGCGACAGACGGCGCTGGTCCTCGCAAAGGTGCGAGCCCAGATCCACCAGCCAGGCCAGGGCCGTCCTGTCGAAGGGACGCAGGCCGGACTCTTCCGCGATGCGGGCGATGACCGACAGATAGAAGCGGACACCGGCGGCATTGCGGTCCATGCGTTCAGCCATCTGTGCCTTGATGCGGAACAGCTTGGCGAAACGGTCTTCATTGAGGACCAGGGCTTCATACAGGTCTTCCGTACCGATGAGCACGACCTTGAGATCCAGCTTCAGGGGCTCGGGGTTGATGCCTTTGGTGCGGATGGCGGCATCCGGCGTTTCCGCACCGTCCTCGATGCGCAGGGAATTGGCCCTCAAGGCCCGCAGCAGGCCTTCCCAGGCATTGGGATGCTGCAACAGGTCTTCTGCCCGCAGGACGAGGAAGCCGCCGTTGGCCCTGTGCAGGCTCCCGGCACGCACGAGGGTGAAGTCCGTCACCAGGGCGCCCAGTTCCGATTCCCGTTCGATGCAGCCCAGCAGATTGGACGCGGTAGGATGGTCTTCCGCCACGATGGGGGCGCCGCTGAGCTGGCTGTTGTCCACGAACACATTGACATCATAGCGGTACAGCGGATCTCCCTGCGGCGGCAGGGGCGCATGGGGGACATCCGGGCCGGACTGGCCGGCCTCCCGGGGCAGGAAGGCTTCGGTGTTTTTCAGGATGTCCGCACGCAGGCTGGCAAAGTACTGTGTCAGGGCCTCGCTCTGGCAGGCCTTGAGCAGTTTTTTCTGGGCCGGGAGCAGCAGGGCGTCCAGCACCTGGGCCATGACGGTCTGTTCCAGGTTGCGTTCGTCATCATGGAAGCTTTCTTCGGCCTTGCTCAACTGGCGCATGAAACTGGCCATGCTCTGGACAAGGGTCTCGCCACGCCGTTTGAGGGTCATGCGCAGGCTGTCGTCCAGATGCTCGAACTCTTCCTCGCTCAGGCGTTTGCCTTTGACCAGGGGGTACAGGGTCAGGCTGCCGCCTTCGTCCATGTCGAGATGGAAGCCCTTGTGCTGGGCCACGGAGGTCATCTTGTTCAGCAGGCCGCTGCGGATCTTCTGGAAGCTGTCCACCAGCCGGGCACGCTGCTTGACGAAGGGCGCGGCTTCGAAGCGGCGGGGCAGTTCATGCAGGATGGCGTCCACTGTGGAGGTCACGCACTGCTTGAATTTTTTGCCCTGACCGGCAGGCAGGGAAAGCAGGCGCGGCCGGTCGGGGTCATCGAAGTTGTGGACATAGACCAGGTCCGGTGGCGTCGGCCGCTTGCGGGCCTGCGGGCCAAGGTAGGACAGCAGGGTATAGGTGCGCCCCAGATTGGCATCACCGGAGACATAGACATTGTAACCACAGGCCCGGATGTTCAGGGCCATGTCCAGAGCCTGCATGGCGCGAGGCTGGAAAGCGTTGCGGCTGCCCGCCCCGTTGCGGGGCAAGGGGATCGCCCGGCTGTCCT
The DNA here is from genome assembly GCA_937926875.1 of uncultured Desulfovibrio sp. GTDB lineage: Bacteria > Desulfobacterota > Desulfovibrionia > Desulfovibrionales > Desulfovibrionaceae > Desulfovibrio. The sequence continues at coordinate 1,882 of CALBAX010000023.1, read as the reverse complement.
GCCAGGGGATGCGCTCGGGATCGAACGTCGCGTGCAGCCGCGATGTGGGCAGAGGAAGGATCTTGGGCATCATTACTACCGGTTTTCAGCATACAGGCGATCAAGGATGTCCTTGCCGCCCTTGTCCAGAAGATGACGGGCCAGGGCAAAGCCCGTTTCGCGTGCCGTGGCGGCCGTCCCTTCCTGCTGTTCACGCAGGATGACGCTGCCGTCCACTTCGGCCACCAGGCCGTCCAGGATGAAGCGGTCGCCGTCCAGCATCTCCGCATGGCCGGCGATGGGCACCTGGCAGCCACCGTCCAGGCCGGCCAGGAAACCGCGTTCGGCCTCCACGCAGATGCGGGTGGGGCTGTGTTCCATGCGGGACAGCAGCTCCAGCACTTCCCTGTCATCACCGCGGCATTCGATGCCCAGGGCGCCCTGGCCCACGGCAGGCACGAAGGAGGCCGCTTCGAAGTGGTGCATACGGTCCGCGGAAAGGCCCAGGCGCTTGAGCCCGGCGGAGGCCAGCACGATGGCGTCGTATTCACCTTCCTTCATCTTGCGCAGGCGGGTATCCACATTGCCGCGCAGGGAAAGGATTTCCAGGTCGGGGCGCAGGTTGAGCAGCTGGGCCTGGCGGCGCAGGCTGCTGGTGCCCACGCGGGCCCCCTGGGGCAGTTCATCCAGCGTGCCGTACCGATTGGAGAGCAGGCAGTCCACACAGATCTCACGCTGGGGCACGCAGCCCAGGACCAGGCCTTCGGGCAGGATCATGGGTACGTCCTTGATGCTGTGCACGGCCAGGTCGGCGGAACCGTCCAGCAGGGCTTCCTCGATCTCCTTGACGAACAGGCCCTTGCCGCCCACCTTGGACAGGGGGACATCCAGGATGATGTCGCCGCGGGTCTTGATGACGCGCAGGCTGATGTCCAGGCCCGGTTCCAGGGACTCCAGACAGGCTTTGACGTGTTCGGCCTGCCAGAGGGCCAGCTGACTGCCGCGGGTGGCGATGACGAGATTTTTGCGCATGGCGTCTCCTAGTGGCCGCAGGTGGCGCAGTTACCGCCGGAGCAGCCAGCGCAGCCACCGGAAGAAGCGGGCATGGAAGGAGCAAAGGCGTCATCGCCACCATTGCCGCCGCTGCAGTGGGCGCAGCGGGACATCAGCTTGCGGGTCTCGGCCGCGCCGCAATGGGGGCAGGCGGGCAGGTCATCGCCAAAGACAAGTTCCTCAAAATCCTTGCCGCATTTGGTGCAAGTGTATTCGTAGATGGGCATGGTCGTGTAACCTCTTACTGCGAATCGACGGCCTGGATCGCCGTCACGTTTTCGAAAAGATAGTGATCCACCAGCCTGCAGACAAGATGGCCGGCGGCAAAAAGCAGTTCATGGACAAGGGAAGCAGGGGCCCCGGAAGCATCCGGGACATCGATCACGAGCCCGGGCAGGGACAGGCCCGCAGCGGGGCGCCCGCAGATGGCGATGCAGGACAGCCCGGTCTCCTGCGCCAGTGCCAGCACGGGCCCCATGGTTGTCTGTGCTGGGTCGGGAAGGAATGACAGGAGCGTATCCCCAGCCCGGGCCAGGGCCTCGAGCTGCCGCAGGGCCGCCCTGTCCGCTCCCTGTTCCCGCAGGTCTCCGGCCGGTATCAGGAAGGCCGGCAGTGCCGGCCGGTCGAGATCGAGCCGGTCAAGAAAGGCCCGGGCGACGGTACGGGCGCAGCTGTCGGCAGCGCCTTCGCCCAGGATGAGTATCCTGCCGTCACGGGCAAGGCTGCGGGCCATGTGCAGGGCCGCCTGCTGCACCAGGGACGCCCGTGCCTTGAAGAATCCCTCGCGCAGGCGGGTGCCTGTCCGGCTGTATGTCGTTATGATGTCCTGCGCTGTATGCATGGTGTCGTC
>CALBAX010000022.1 GCA_937926875.1 uncultured Desulfovibrio sp. | reverse complement strand
CCGCGTCCCTGCGGCGGGCCGGTGTGGGCCTGCTCTATCATGCCCTGCGGCTGGGCGAGGGGCGGGACACGCCTTTCGATCCCCGGGCACGGAGACAGAGCCTGCACAAGATCCATGCTGAAGGGCTGGGGCCGGCCCATCTGGTGGAGCCGGTGGGCAGCGAGCATACGGATGAAGAGATCGCGGACGTGCTGCTGGCCGGGCTGGAGGCCGGGACGAAGGTCTGCGGCGTCATGGCCCGGGTACCGGTGCCAGGGAGCCCGCTGGCATCCTTCCCGCCCGTGAGCGGGGAGCGGCTGGCGCAGCTGGTGGCGGTCACACGCCTTTGTTGCGGGCAGGGGACACCGGACATCTGCGTGCATCCGCCTGTGGCGCAGGCGGTGGACTGGGGAGCCAACGTCCTGGTGGTGGAGACCGGCGCCATCCCCCGGGACGGGGAAGGGGCAGCCCGGGGCCCCTGGCAGGGCTTTTCCGTGGCCGAGGCGTCCCGCCTGCTGGCCTCCCGCGGCTATCTGACGGAGGCGGCCCGGCCCGTCGTGCCGCCGGACGATGCCTGCCTGCCGGATGGGCGGTAGCACTCTTTCCGCTTCGTGCAGGGCATAAAAAAACGGCGTCCCGCCTGGGGACGCCGTCGGGGCATTCAGGGAGATACGGGCTTACTCGCCCTGGCACTTCTTCTTCAGGGCCTCGCCCACGGTCTTGCCCAGTTCCACGCAGGCGCGCAGGGCTTCGTGGCGCGGGGTCCAGTTGCACTTCACGAAATCGGCGGGCATGTCCATGCCTATGGAAGCCAGCATCTCGTGCAGGACCTTGGCGGATTCGCCGGACCAGCCGAAGGAACCGAAGGCGCCGCCCACGCGGTTCTGGGGACGCAGGCCCTTCATGTAGGTCAGGGTGGAGGCCATCAGGGGCATGATGGTGTTGTTGTGGGTGGGGGAGCCCGCGATCACGGCGCCGCAATTGGCCAGTTCGGTCATGATCTCGCTGTGATGGTTGCTCTTCACGGACATCAGGCGGGTGGGCACGCCCACTTCTTCCAGACCGCTGCACACGGCATAGGCCATCTTTTCGGTGGAATGCCACATGGTGTCGTAGATCACCATGGCGCGCTGCTGGGGCTTCTGTTCGGCCATCTGGCGGTACATGTCCACGATGAACTTCACGGACTTCTCGCCGCGGTGGATCAGGCCGTGGTCAGGGGCGATCATGTCGATGTCCAGGCTCTCCACGATGGGCAGGGTCTTCAGCACCTGGGGAGAGTAGGGCAGCACGATGTTGTAGTAGTATTCCTTGATGGCGCGCACGAAGTCGCCCTGGTCGTGCTCATCGGCATAGCGGTAGCTGGTGGCGATGTTCTGGCCGAAGGCGTCGTTGCTGATGAGCAGCTTGTCTTCGGGGATGTAGGAGACCATGCTGTCGGGCCAGTGCAGCATGCGGGTCTCCTGGAAGATGATGTTGCGCTTGCCGATGTTCAGCTTGTCGCCGCTCTTGACCACTTCGATGGGCCAGTCCTTGCAGTCGAAGTAGCCCTGCATGGACTTGTAGCCCAGGGTGGAGACGAAGATCTTTTCGGGCTTCACGCGGGCCACCACTTCGGCCAGGCTGCCGGCGTGGTCGGGTTCCATGTGGTTGCAGACGATGTAGTCGATCTTTTCAGGATCCATGATCTTGGCGATGCGGCACAGCATGTTGCCGGCCCAGCCGGGATACACGGTATCCATGAGGACGTTCTTTTCGTCGCGGATCAGGTAGGCATTGTAGGTGGAACCTTCGGGGGAGCGGGAATAGCCGTGGAAGTCACGGTGATCGTAGTCCACGCAACCGACCCAGAAAATATCTTTTTTGATTTCAACGGGCTGCATGAAAATTCTCCATTAGGGGATGTTGTTCACGGTCAGGATGCCGCAAAGGGCATAAACGAGCCTGCCCTGCCGCAGGGCGGCAGGGCAGGCGGAAAAGGCGTAAGGAACAGGGCTTAGGCCTGTTCGAACTGGTCCTTGCTCACGCCACAGACGGGGCAGGTCCAGTCATCAGGCAGCTGATCGAAGGGCACGTTGTCGTTTTCGGCGGGATCGTATTCGTAACCGCACACGCTGCAAACGTATTTCATGGTGTCTCTCCTTAATGGGCCTAGTTTTCGGCCTTCCAGTGGCCGTGAAGGTTGCAGTATTCGCGGGCGATGACCTTTTCGGCGTCGGTCTTGAACACCGCTTCAGGCTTGTCGCCCGGCTTCAGGAAACAGGTCAGGCTCTGGTTGCCGGCCAGCAGTTCGATCCACTCGATGTAGTGGTTCTCGTCCATGGGATGGGCCACGCTGCCCACGGTCACCTTGTAACCGCCTTCGACCTTTTCGATCACGGGCACGTGCTTTTCCATGGCGCCGTCAGTGGAGCCTTCCTTCATGAGCTTCATGTTCTCGCCACAGCAGACCAGGCTGGCGCCGCCGCCGTGGATGACTTCGACGATATTGCCGCAATGGGTGCACTTATAAATTTCAAGCTGGTTCGGCATGATATTTGTCTACCTTTGTCCGCAGCCGGACAGTTGGGATCGGTGTTTATACGTTGCCGGAACTCGTTCCGACGGGCTTACTTTGAACCAAGACGGGCCTGCTGTAAAGAAGTTTTCCGGAGGTAATAGTAATTTTTCTTAATAAAGAAGTTTTTCACAAAAGCCTTGTTCGCCCCGGTGCAGGGAACACAGATAAAAAAGTCTGTATATCTGGTGTGTTCCGGCCATCAGTTGGCGGGAGCGGGGGCGCCGGCCGCCTGCTGGAGCAGGGCAGGGCAGTCCGGGAGGGCCGGGGCATGACGGCGCCGGATGCCCAGCACATTGGGCAGCTGTGCCCGTACATTGCCCGTGACCCAGAAATCGGCCAGGTGCCGGCCGCGCAGTTCCTGGTGCAGCCCGGGGGAACGGATCACGAGCCCGGCCTGCATGCCGCCCTCCACATACATGACGGTGCGGACATCCAGAGGCAGGTGGAGCAGGGCGTGGGCAAAGCTGTAGGCTTCCAGCGGTTCGCGGCAGTGCAGGAAAAGGATCTTGCCCGCCCCGTCCTCGGCCACCGCCGAGATGGCGTACAGGGGCCCGCCGGGAGACCAGAGGATGCGGCGCTCATCATTGATCATGCGATAGTTCTGGATGACCAGGCGGTACTGTCCCAGCCGTTCCTGCCACTGGGGATCCTCGCGGCTCAGGATGTCGGCGCGGGGCAGGCCCTCCTGCCGGGGACCGGCAACGAAGAAGGCGCCGAAGCGGCGGACGAGGCGCTTGTTGTTTATATAGTCGTCCTGACGCATGTAGCCGGTGCTGGTGACACCGTCAGGAAGATACATGCTGGCGTTGATGGCGGCCACCAGGTCATGGCTGTCGGCCCACTGGCCCAGGGTCAGGGCCGGGTGCTTGTGGGCGGCACTGGCATAGAGGCGAAAATCGAACAGCTCGGGGTCGATGCGCAGGACGGTCAGGGAAGCCTGCTGCCCGGCTTCGGGTTGCAAGGAGAACTCCGCATATTCGAGCCCCTCTTCCAGAGCGTTCCAGCGGGGAGCTTCCGGCAGGGCCGCATCGGCTTCAGCACTGCCGTCTGCTCCCCGGGCTTCTTCATCCGGGAGCGGCTGGGCCCGGGAGGCTGCCGCGGGCGGGGCTTCGTCCTCGGCGGGCAGGGGCGGCAGGCCGGGCAGCCCGGAAAGGTCGAGCTGCTCCAGCTCCAGGCTCAGGGAAGGAGAGGGGTGCGCAGACGGGGGGCTCCCTTCCGCTCCGGCTTTGGCAGGACAGAAGACCAGCAGCCAGAGCAGCAGGCAGACCGGGCGGAGACAGCAGGCACGGAGGGCATGCTGCCTGCGGCGGGTCAGACCGGCAGGGGATGCGGGATGACAAAAAGCGGGTGCGACCGAAGCGTCCATACCTGCTGACATAGAGCGCCCTTGTTTTTTTGGCAAGCATCAGGGCAGGGGGGGACAATCTATATTGACTTATCAAGTTATATTGATACAGTTAAGGCATCGAAACTGTCTTTTTCTGATCCCAGTTCCCAGGAGTTTTGTCATGCAGATCGCCCAGGCTCTCCGCCAGACAACCAGGCCTTTTGTTTCTTTGGAATTTTTTCCTCCTGCTGCGGAAAGTCATTTGCCGGACTTTTACGAAACCGTGGAGCGCCTGCGCTCGATCGATCCCCTTTTCCTGTCCGTCACGTACGGTGCGGGGGGCGGCAAACAGCAAAACACGCTGAACGTCACGGCGGAACTGGCCAGGCGGGGCTTCACCGTCATGGCCCATCTGACCTGTGTGGGGGCCGAGCCGCAGGCCATCAGCGATTTCGTGGGCAACCTGCGCGCTGCCGGGGTCCACAATGTGCTGGCCCTGCGTGGCGACGCGCCGCGCGGCGTGAGCGACTGGGACTGGAACGCGGGGCATTTCCATAATGCCCGTGACCTCGTGCGTTTCTTGCGCTCGGAGCATCCTGACCTGGGCATCGGTGTGGCGGGCTATCCCGCGCCCCATCCCGATGCGGCCACCTTCGCGGCGGACAGGGCCTATCTGGCCGACAAGCTGCGCGCCGGGGCGGACTTCGTCATCACCCAGCTTTTCTTCGACGTGCGCGAATATGAGTCCCTGGTCTGCTCGCTGCGGGCAGCCGGGCTGGAAACGCCGGTCATCCCGGGCATCCTGCCCATCCAGAGCTTCGATTCCCTGCGCCGCGTGCTTTCGCTGTGCGGGGCCAACATCCCGGGCAAGCTCTATCTGGATCTGGAGGCGGCCCACAACGAAGGCGGCGTGGAGGCCGTGCGCGAAGCGGGCCTGCGCTTTGCCGCCCGCCAGATCCGGCAGTTGCTGGATTGTGGCGCGCCCGGCATCCATCTGTACAGCCTCAACAAGTCCGAGATGTGCCTGCGCCTGGTGGAAGAAGCGGGCCTGTAGTCCGCCTTCCCGATGGGGAGGGCCGTCACTCGGTGCATGCTGGGGGGCTGCCGGGATCGCCGCGCTGCCCTGAAGACAACGGGAAGGGACATGCTCCCTTCCCGTTGTCTTTTGTCCACGTCCGTGCTGCCAGCCGCAGGGCGTCCCGGTAACGGCAAAGCCTGCCAGAATCGTCACATGCTTCCCGGCGCTGGCATGACGGTCTTGCGGACGGTCATGGCGGTCCCCACACGTGCTGCTGCCGCGGTTGTTCTTTTTTTCACGATTTCGTATCCTGTTGACCACCCCCGGTCTCCGGTTTTAGGGTTGTCCATGAGTATCGCAAAAGAACATCGCTGGTTATTGCTGGCTGTTTGTGCGGCGCAATTCTTCATGCCGTTCATGGTGGCCGGGGTCAACGCCGTCCTGCCGCCCCTGGGGGAAAGCCTGGGGGCCAGTGCGCGTGAGCTCAGCCTGCTGGGGGCCGTCTATACATTGGGGCTGGTGGTGTTCCAGCTGGCCGGCGGCACCCTGGGCGACATCTACGGACGGCGCCGGGTCTTCCTTTTTGGCCTGAGCCTGTTCAGTGTGCTGGCTCTGGTGCTGGGCTTCATCCCTCATATCGACCTGTTCATCGGCCTGCGCCTGTTCCAGGGCATGGGGGCCGCCATGCTGAGTTCGTCCAGCCTGGCCCTGCTGGCCTCCGCCGCCCCCAAGGAGATGCGGGCCAGTTATCTGGGCCTCAGCAATGTGGCCGTTTATGCGGGCATCGCCTGCGGCCCGCCGGTGGGCGGTCTCGTGGCCGGCTGGCTGGGCTGGCGCTGGCTGTTCTGGGGCACGGGCCTGGCGGCCCTGGCCGCCATGTGCATCATGGTCTTCCGGGTGCCGCTGGAGTGGCGCACCGCCGACAAGGAACCCTTCGACGTGCCGGGCTGCCTGCTCTACGGCGGGGCCATGGCGGCGCTGACCTTCGGCGCTTCCTCCATGGCGGACGATCATCTGCTGGGCGGGGGGCTCTTCCTGCTCTGTCTCGTGCTGCTGGCCTGTTTCGTCTGGCGTGAGCTGCGCAGCCCCTTCCCCATGGTGGACGTGCGCCTGTTGCGCAGCAACAGGGTCCTCAGCCTGTCGCTGGTGGCGGCCTTCGTCAACTACTGTTCCTTTTTCGGCATGGTCTTTTTTTTCAGCCTCTACCTGCAGGTGGGGCGGGGCTTCAGTGTGCAGGAAGCCGGCCTGCTGCTGGCGCTCCAGGCTGCTGTGCAGTCCCTGTCCAGCCCGCTGGCTGCCCGCCTTTGCGACCGCTATGACCAGGGGCTCATCAGTACCGCCGGGACGGTGCTCTGCGGCCTGGGCCTGCTGAGTGCGGCCTTCCTGGACATGGATTCCTCGCTTTGGGTCATCGTGGGCGCGCAATGCCTTATCGGCGCGGGCGTCAGCCTGTTCGCCCTGCCCAATACCACCATCATCCTCGAAGCCGCCGGACCGCAGCGGGTAGGGCAGGCCTCCGGGCTGGTGGGCACGGTGCGCACGGCCGGCATGCTGGGCAACCTGACCATCATCACCCTGACCCTGAGCCTTTTCCTGGGCCATGAACCGGTGGGCAAGGACAATATCGACGCCTTCCTGCACTGCATGCAGGTGGACATGGTGCTGTTCGGTATCCTGAGCCTGCTGGCCGTGGGCTGTACCCTGGCCCGTAACAGCAGCGGCGCGAAGGCCGCCTGAACCGGAGGCACCATGCCATGAGGATATGTGCCGTCAACGGCAGCCCGCGCAAAAAGGGCAATACGGCCACGGTACTGGGGCATTTTCTGGAAGGGGCCCGCAGCGCCGGGGCAGACACGGAGCTGGTCCATCTGTACGATCTGCAGGCTTCCGGCTGTCGCAGCTGTTTTGCCTGCAAGCTCCGTGGCGGGGCCTCGTACGGGCACTGCGCCCTGAAAGACGGGCTCACGCCCGTGCTGGCCGCTCTGGAGAAGGCCGATGGCCTTGTCCTGGGCAGCCCTGTCTATTTCGGCAACGTGACGGGCGCCATGCGTTCGTTCCAGGAGCGTCTGTGCTTCCCCTATGTGGTCTATGACCGCCATTTCAGCACCATCGCACCTCGCCGCCTGGCCACGGCCTGCATCTATACCATGAACGTGGATGCCGCCACCATGCGGCAGCACGGCTATCCCGAGACCCTGGCCGTCATGGAAGGCTATCTGGGGCGCATCTTCAGCACGCCCGCTGTCCTGTATGTGAACGATACCTGGCAGTTCGACGACTACGCCAGATACAAGGCCGACCGCTTTTCCGTGGAAGACAAGCGGCGGCAACGCGAGGAGCAGTTCCCGCAGGACTGCCGCCGGGCTTTCGCCATGGGGCAGGAGATGGCCCGGAAGCTGGCAGGGACGTCCGCGTGAGCCGGCAAGATGACATGCCGGAGGCGGAAGGCATCGTGCTGATGTTCCGGCCCCTGTCTCCGGCAGGGGACGCGATCCCGGCGCGGTGGCATTTCCCGGCCGGGCTGGAAGATTTTCCCGGTGCGGCGGACTTTTGCTTGTGGCGCCGGGCGCCGGGGAGCCCCGTGGGCGTGCTGCATCCTGCCGGGCAGCCGGAAGAGGGCCTGCTGCTGGGCGAGGCCTGCGCTTTGGGCTGCACCAGCCCCCTGCGGCTGACAGCGGCCGAGCATGCCCTGCTGGGGGATCGTCCGGCCGATGGGCTGGCCTTTTTCCTGTGCCTGGGGGCCCTGCCTGAGGAGCCGGGCCGGGCCGAGCTGCGCATCCGTGCCGTACTGGCCGTGGCTCTGGCCGGGGGGAGGGCCTTGCGCCTGTCCTTGCCGCAAACGCTGCTGGGACGCTTGCCCATGACGCGGCTGGCTTCAGCTTCCCTGGCCTGATCCCCTTGAGCTTGCGGTGAGCAAGAGGGCCGGGAGCCATGTTGTGGCGTGGGGCATCCGTGCCGCGCGGGCTGGTGGGGCTTCGGGCATGGAGGTGGCAGTCCGTCCCCGAGTTGCTGTCAGCCTGTCATCGCGGTTGGTCATCTGTAGCGGCATCCATGTCAGTAACATTCAGGAATATCTGTTGAATTGTCGATATCGGCAGGGCTGCACCGGTGCTGTGCGGCCCTGTTTTTTTATGCTCTTTAGAGCGGGAACGTCCCGCGCCCTGGCCGGCAATGATGTGTGCCCGTGGGGCCGGCTGGCGGGGAGCTCTGGCATTAAAACTATAAAACTAGTTTTTTAGTTGACATGAAAAAACTATTTTTTTAGTTTGATGTTGACAGCACACTTTCCCAGCGTCTACACCAATGGGCATGAATTCCTCGTACATCACCGCCCTGCCGGACGACTGGGAACGCGTGGCGCGGGTCTTTTCCGCCATGGGGGATGCCACCCGGCAGAAGATCCTCCTGCTCTTCGAACCCGGGGAGAGCATCAGCCTCAGCAGCCTTGTGGCCACCGTGGGCCTGAGCCGTACGGCCGTGAGCCATCATGTGAACGTCCTCGTACGGGCCGGGCTGCTGGTCCCCCGGCGGCAGGGCAAGGAAGTGCTTTACCGGCGCGACCTGCCCTTTGCCCTGGAGATGCTTGACCGGGTGCGGGACTACGCGCTGGCCGAGCTGGCCGCGGAGCAGGACGGGCGTTCCTGAGCCCGTCCCGGCCGGGAGAGGATCCGGCAGGGATCGCCGCCATGCACGGGTGCTGCAAGGAGTGCGCATGAGCAGGCGATTTTTGCGACAGGCCGTCTCGCTGGGGGTGAGCTATACCCTTGGCACCTTCAACGACAATTTCTTCAAGCAGGCCATCCTGCTGCTGGCCGTGAGCATGGGCCATACGGCCGTGCAGGCCTGGGGCACCGTGCTTTTCTCATTGCCCTTCGTCCTCTTCTCCGCCTGGGCTGGCTGGCTGGCCGACCGCCATCCCAAGTGCCGCCTGGTGCTGGCAGCCAAGGCCCTGGAAGTGTGCGCCATGCTGGCCGGGGGCTGGGGGCTGCTCCAGCTGCACTGGAGCGGCATGCTGGCCATGCTCTTCTGCATGGGAGCCAGTGCCACCCTGTTCAGCCCGGCCCTCAACGGTTCCCTGCCGGAGCTGTTCGCCCGCGAGGACGTGCCCCGCGTCAATGCCCTGTTCAAGCTGGCCACCACGGCGTCCATCCTGCTGGGCATCACGCTGGCGGGCGGGGCCCTGGAGCGGCAGTGGCTCGCCACGGAGATCCCCTTCGGGCGCTGGCTGGTGGCTGCCGTGGCCGTGGGCGTGGCGGTGCTGGGCCTGCTCTCCGTGTCCTTCATCCCCTACCGTCCCGCTGCCGCCCGCAAGGAAGCCCTGCCGCCCTTCCCCTGGCTGGGGGCCCTGGACTCCGCCCGCGACCTGTGGAGCCTGCGCGCCCGCAGGGGCATCTTCTGGTGCCTGTGCGCCGATGCCTTCTTCTATACCCTGTCCACCCTCGTCCTGCTGGAGATCAATGCCTACGGCGTGGCCCAGCTGGGCCTTGGCCCCACCATGGCCAGCCTGCTGCCCGGCGGGCTCATGCTGGGCATCTGTGCCGGGGCCGGACTGGCGGCCCGTCGTGCCCGTGGGGACTGGCGGCGGAGCGTGCCCCGCGCCTGCGCCGGTATCGGCCTGCTGCTGGCGGTCGCCGGCTGCGTGCCCGCCGCGCCCGGGGCCTTCCGTTTCGGCCTGCTCTTTGCCTGTTATGCGGCGGTGGGCATCTGCGGCAGCCTGTACATCGTGCCGGTGTCCAGCCAGATCCAGCTGCTCCCGGCAGCGGAGGAAAAGGGCCGCATCCTCGGTACCAGCAATTTCTTTTCCTTTTCCGGCATGGCCCTGGCCGGGCCGGCCTACGCCCTGCTGTCCTTCCTGCCGCCTTCCGTGGCCCACATGCTGCTGGGCGGTCTTACCCTGGTCTGGGCCGTCTTTTTTGCCCGCCGTCTCAAGGCCGCTTTCCCTGATGGCGGCAATAGCGGCGAGGCAGGGGACGACGAGGGGAAGACAGGCGAGCCCCGAAGCCCGCGCCGGGCCGGGAACCGTGCCCGTATCCTGCTTTCCCGCATGCTGCTGGGCTGCGGGCGCTCTTTGCTGTCCCTGCGCTACCGTGTCCGCCTGGAAGGGCTGGACATCCTGCACGCCGAAGTGGCCCGGGCGCGCGAGCGGGGCAGGGGCGTGCTCGTCCTGCCCAACCATCCCGCCTTCATGGATCCGGCCCTGCTGTGCACGCATCTTGCCGCTCTCGCCCTGCGGCCGCTGGCGGACAGCCATCAGATACACCGCCCGTGGCTGCGGCCGCTGGCCGCGCTGACGGGCTGCATCTCTTTGCCTGACCTGCGCCGTGACGGCCTCGCTGCCCGGGACCGGGTGAGGGAAGCGCTGGACAGTTGCGCCGCTGCCCTGGCCCGGGGAGAGAATGTCCTTTTGTATCCCTCCGGCGGCCTGAGCCGGGACGGCGGCACGCATCTGGGCGGCAACAGCGGCGTGTACCGGCTGTTGCAGGCCGTGCCCGACTGCGGTCTGGTCCTCGTGCGCACGCGCGGTCTCTGGGGCTCGTCCTTCAGCCGGGCTGCGGGGGAACCCGTGCTGGGCCGGGCCCTGCTGCGCGGGCTGGTGTCGCTGCTCTGTCATGGTCTGTTCTTCCTGCCCCGGCGGGAAGTGCGCATCACCTGCGCCCTGCCGCCCCGTCGTCCCGTGGCCGGAGAAGGTGCCCGTCCGTTCAATGCCCTGCTGGAGGCTTTTTATGATGCCGATGGCGGGGAAAAGCCCTGTCCGCAGCCTCTTTTTCCCTGGCGTGCCGTGGCGTCGCCCGTGGCGGGCGCGGGTGCCATCTCCTCCCGGGCGGCCGCCACGCTGCCCCCGCTCGCCGCTGCTGACCGGGAAGCCGTGCTGCGGCTGCTGGCGGAAGCCTCGCCGCTGGGCCCGGAGTGGAGCGGCCTCAAGGAAGACCAGCGTCTGGACCCTGATCTTGGTCTGGACAGTCTGGCCCTGACGGAACTGGCGATGCAGCTGGAGGAGCGTTTCGGCCATGCTCCCGCCAGTCTGGAAGCCCTGCGCACCGTGGGGGACTGTCTGCTGCTGGCCGCCGGGCAGATGCCGGAAGCTGCACCGACGGACACGGAGGAAGCTCCCTCCCCCTGGCTGGATGCCGTGCGGGCCCGGCCGGCCCGGGGGCTCAGCCTGCCTGATGCCCCCAATTTGCCGCTGGTCATGTTGCGGCAGTTGCGGCGCGCCCCGTCCCGCCCCCTGCTGGCCGACAACGGCCGGACATTGACGGCGCGTGCGTTCTGGATGCGGGCCGTGGCCCTTTCCCTGCATCTGCGCCGCCGTTTGGGCAGCGGACAGCGGGTGGGCATCATGCTGCCCGCCTCGTCAGCGGCCTGCATGGCCTGGCTGGCCGTGCTGCTGGCCGGACAGACGCCGGTCATGCTGAACTGGACCACAGGCCCGCGCAATATGCGCCATTGTCTGCGGCTGGCCGGGGTCCGCCATATCCTCAGTGCCCGGGCCCTGCTGGATCGTCTGGAAGGCAGCGGCCTGCGCAAGGCCGCCGGTGAGGCCGGGGCCGCATGGTTGCCGCTGGAAGATGTGGCAGCCTCCCTGTCCCCCTGCCTGCGGCTGGAGGCAGCCTGCCGTGCGTTCCTCTCGCTGGCCGGGATCGAAGGCTGCTCCGTGCCCCGGAAGCTGTCCCCGCTGGCGGCCATCCTGTTCACCTCGGGCTCTTCGGCAGCTCCCAAGGGCGTGCCGCTCAGTCATGGCAACATCCTTGCCAACTGCCGGGACGTGGCGGCCATCCTGGCCCTGGACAGCCACGACGCCATGCTGGCCATGCTGCCGCCCTTCCATACGCTGGGCCTCACGGGCAACATCGTGCTGCCGCTTTGTTTTGGCATGCCGGTGGTCTTCCATGCCAATCCCACGGAAGGTGCCCGTCTGGACGCCGTGTGCCGCCAGTGGCGGCCGACCCTGCTGGTGGCGGCCCCCACCTTTCTGGACGGCATGCTGCGTCAGGCCCGGCCCGGGGATCTGACCTCCCTGCGTGTGGCCTTCGTGGGGGCGGAGGCCTGCCCGCAGCGCCTTTATGATGACTTCGTCCGCCTGAGCGGCGGCGGTCTGCTGTGCGAGGGCTACGGCGTCACGGAATGTTCGCCGGTCATCAGCCTCAACCTGCCCACGGATGCCCGTACGGGCACCATCGGCAGGGCCCTGCCTTCGGTGCGGACGGCCATCGTGTCCGTGGAGGAGCCCCGGCAGCGGCTGGCAGCCGGAGAGACCGGGCTGCTGCTGGTACGGGGCCCCAATGTTTTCAGCGGCTATCTGGGACAGGGGAGCGATGGCGGCCCGGCGTCGCCCTTCCTGTGTCTGGACGGCGAGGACTGGTACTGCACCGGCGATCTGGTGCGGGCGGACAGCGGCGGGCATATGACCTTTGCGGGACGGCGGGAGCGCTTCGTCAAGCTGGGCGGGGAGATGATCTCCCTGCCGCAGGTGGAGGCCGTGCTGGGGCGCCATTTTTTGCCCCCTGCCGGACAGGAAGGCCCGGTGCTGGCCGTGGATGCGCTGGAAGAGGAGGGCCAGACCGTACTGGTGCTGTTCACGACCCTGCTGCTGGATCGTGCTCAGGTCAATGCCGTCTTGCGGGAGGAAGGCCTTTCCGCCCTGCACATGCTGCACCGGGTATGGCGGCTGGCGGCTTTGCCCCTGCTGGGCTCGGGAAAGGTGGATCACCGGAGCCTGCGGGCCCTGGCCATGCAGGACGCACAGGAAAGGTAGCCGGGACTGCCGGACGCGGAAGCCGTGAGCCGGACAGTAGGATACGCGGCGCCCCCTGCCTGCCATGATGACGGGGAGCGGGAGCGCGCTTTTCCTGCCCTTTGCTTCCTGATATTCCAAGCCCCGGTATCCGGGGCGCATGGAAGACGGCCCGTGTCGCGGACGTTCAAACAGAAAAAGGGTGACAGCCTTGGCGACTGTCACCCTCTTGCATGAGAACTTCTTTTGGGAGGACGGGATCCGTCCTTGTGCGCATCTGCGCCCTAGTCCAGCCCCATTTTTTTGCCCAGCTTCTTGCCCAGCTTCTTGACCTTGTCCAGCGGGCTTTCGCTTTCCAGGCGTTCGAATTCACGCAGCAGCTCGGCCTGCTTGTCCGAGACGCGGGTGGGGGTCAGGACTTTGACTTCCACCAGCAGGTCGCCGCGGTTGCTGCGACCGGGATAGGGCATGCCTTCGCCCTTGAGGCGCAGCAGGGTGCCGCTCTGGATGCCCTTGGGGATGTCCAGGGGCAGCGGGCCCTTGAGGCCGGGCACGTCCACGCGATGGCCGAGGGCCGCCTGGACGAAGCTGATCTCGCAGGTGTAGATGAGGTCCTGGCCCTGGCGTTCGTACTTTTTGCTGGGCTCCACATGCAGGACCACATACAGGTCGCCTGGAGGCCCCCCATGCTCGCCGGGTTCCCCTTCACCGCGCACACGCAGGCGGGTGCCGGTATCCACACCGGCAGGGACGCGCACCACGATCTCGCGGCGTTCTTCCACGATGCCCTGGCCCTTGCAGCGGGGGCAGGGCTTTTTGATGACCTGACCGGTACCCTGGCAGGTGGAGCAGGGCATGGCGATCTGGAAGAAGCCCTGGGAATGGCGCACCTGGCCGGTGCCATGGCACTGGGGGCAGGTCTCGGGCTTACTGCCCGGAGCGGCGCCGCTGCCGGAGCAGTCGGGGCAGGTCACATGCTTGGGCAGGGTCAGGGGGATCTCGTCGCCCGTGGCGGCCTGCTCGAACGTGACTTTCAGGTTGTAGCGCAGGTCGGCGCCCTGCATGGGACGGGGGCCGCGTGCGCCGCCGGCGGAAGCGAAGCCGAAAAGATCGCCGAAAATGTCGCTGAAGTGGGCGAAGATGTCTTCGTTGCTGGTGAAGCCACCGCCGCCCATGCCGCCCTGCACGCCGGCATGACCGAAGCGGTCATAACGGGCGCGCTTTTCGGCGTCGCGCAGGACGTCATAGGCCTCGGCAGCTTCCTTGAACTTTTGTTCGGCTTCGGCGTCACCGGGGTTGTGGTCGGGATGGTAGCGCATGGCCAGCTTGCGATAGGCTTTTTTGATCTCGTCCTCGCTGGCGCTGCGGTCCACCCCCAGAACTTCGTAATAGTCTCGCTGTGCCATGGCCTCTAGCCTTCGTTCTTGGCGGGCTCCTGACCTTCGGGCAGGGGATTGTACAGGCTCATGTCGTCAGGCAGCACCTTGCCCGCGGCGATCTCGCGCAGAGCGGTCACGGCTTCCTTGTTGCGGCTTTCGATGAGGGGCTCATAGCCTTCACGGTACTGGCGCACACGTTTGATGGCCATCTGGACCAGCAAAAAGCGGTTGTTCACGCGTTCCTGGCAATCTTCCACAGTGATGCGGGCCATAGTTCCTCCGGCTTGCCCGCGGGACAGCGGGCGGAGTGTAAAAATGAATGCCGCCGTACCCGACAGCAGCGGGCGCGGCGCAATAGGGCAGAACTCTTTGCCTGCCCAAGCGAGTTATGCTATTGGTCTTTTGTGCGGCTGTCAAGGCCAGAGGCGCGGAAAATCGTCCCTGCCTGCCTGCCGCCCCCGATCAACGACTACATGCCCTGCGGGGCAGGAGGACATATGCGCGAAAAACGCTCCTATGCGCAGGAGGTCTGCGTCAAGAGCGCCGGCAAGGCCATGCAGCAGACAGGCATGATCTGGCCCGGCTGCCGCATCGGCGTGGCCGTTTCCGGCGGGGTGGACAGCTTCGTGCTGCTCAAGACCCTGCACATCCGGCAGGGCATCGTGCCTTTCCGTTTCGAGATCATGGCCATCCATCTCAACCCCGGTTTCGATCCGCAAAGCCACATGCCGCTGGCCGCCTGGCTCTCGCAGCACGGCATACCCTCGCATCTGGAAGTGACAGACTTCGGCCCGCACGCCCATTCGGCCGAGAACCAGCGCCGTTCCCCCTGTTTCCGCTGCGCCTGGCTGCGCCGCAAGCGCCTGTTCGAGCTCTGCTCGCGATACAGCCTCACCCATCTGGCCCTGGGGCACAATGCCGAGGACCTGGTCTCCACCTTTTTCATGAACCTGTGCCGCAACGGCCGCGTGGACGGCATGAGCATGAACGAGCCCTTTTTCGGCGGCAAGCTGCATCTGATCCGGCCGCTGCTGCTGGTGGAGAAGAAATACATCATCAAGGCCGCCAAACAATGGGAGCTGCCCCTGTGGGCCAATGCCTGCCCTTCGGCCGGCAATACCGCCCGCAGCGACATGGGCGAGACCCTCAAGGCCCTGTACGGCGTGGCCAAGGATTCCCGCCGCTGCATCCTTAATGGCCTGAGCCGCTGGCAGCTGGAAAAGAACAGCCTGCCTGATGTGACGGATGCCGGAGAGCAGGAGTGCGGGGCGTTTGTCCGGGGGGAAGGGACCCCCTTTAGCTAGCGCGAAAAGGGGGCCCTTCCCCCCGGGCCCCATCCTCCCACAAACGCGCTTTATTACAGGAAACGGGCAGCCATACGGCTGCCCGTTTCCTGTTTCCAGGCGGGATGATGACGTCATTCTGTTGGCGTGCTGTCTGTTGGCGGGGCAGTATGCGGGCCGCTTGATGCGAAGGAATCGGGGCGGGACTGGCTTCGTGCGAAAAAGATTTTTCGGAGGCGGCAGGCGCGGACGGGTGCTCACTCCCCCCAGTCCGGTCATGTCTGTCCCTTGGCGGTCAGGGGGGATGCCCTGTCCGTCATCCGAAGACGGGGACCTGCCATACAGACCAGCGTAAAAGTTTTTGGGAGGAGCGGGGGAGCATGAGGGGGAGAGGAGGACCTTTTTGCAAAAAGGTCTCCTCTCCCCCTCATCAAAAAACACTGCCCCTCAGGGCAGTGATGGCGTACGTCGTATGCTAGACGCCCTTGGCCTTGAGCTCTTCCAGGAAGCCTTCGGGCACTTCGAAGCCCAGTTCGGCGGCCTTGCTGGCGGACTGGCGGGCTTCGGCGTACTTGCCCAGGTCGAACTGGGCAAGGGCCATGTTGTTCCAGGCGGGAGCGAAGGCGGGTTCCTTGTCCAGGATCTCCTTGCAGAGCTTTTCGCAGGCTTCGAAGTCGCCCTGCATGTAGTAGGCGGTGGTCAGGGCGTTCTTGGCCTGCACGAAGTCGGGATCCCACTTGAGGGCCTTCTTCAGGGCGGTGATGGCCTTGTCCGGCTCGCCGCGCTGCAGGTGCACGAAGGCGATGTTGCTCCACGGCACGGGGAACTTGGCACGGCACTGGGCGGCTTCTTCATTGTAGCGCAGGCAGCCTTCCAGGTCGCCGCGTTCCAGGCAGATGCCGCCAAGCTGCACATAGGCTTCGGCCAGATGGGGGGAGTTGCGCACGGCGTTGAGCAGGGCTTCTTCGGCGCCCACGAAGTCACGCTTGCTCAGCAGGGCCAGGCCCAGGTTGTAGTGATGGTTGGCGCACTGCTCGTTGGCCGCGATCTCCATCTTGAGGTCGGCAATATATTCGTCGATATCGTCGTAACGCTGTTTCATAGGATGTGGCCCTCTTTTTTCAGCAGATCATGGTACCAGAGGCAGAAGTCGGTGATGCCCTGGAATTTTTCGTCACGGTTCACAATACCCAGAGCGCATTCCAGCACGCCGCGGCCGTAGTCGTTGCCGTACTGTTCGTTCCTGGCGGCCTTGAGCTGGAGGAACTCGCGCACCAGCTGCTGGGTGGTGCGCTTGGTCACGTCCAGGCGCACGTCCAGAGGATCGTTGGGCTTCTGGAAGGGGTCCCAGTTGTCGTAGCCGATGCGGTCCACGAACTTGCGGCGCCGCGGGTTCATGCGCTCGTAGATCTCACGCTTGAGCTGTTCCTGTTCCTCGTTGAGGCGCTGGGGCGTGCCGTCGCGGAACACGGTAGCGGGAATGAAACTGAGCTCGGAAGGCATGGTGCGCTCCCTATTTTTCAGGCTTGGCCGGGCCGATGCCCAGGTAGGCTTCGTCGTAATTGGTGATGAGCGCCATGGAGAGCGGCACGTAGACTTCGTGCAGCTCGCGGAAGCGGCTGTTGACGGTACGGCCGATCTCGCGGCTCAGGTCTTCCAGACGGCTCTGGATCTTGTCCAGATAGACGGTGGGGTACGGCTTGCCCTTCTCGAAGGCGGCGAAGCCGCAGACGTGGCCCTGACCGGCGATGGCGGTGGGCACGCCGTAGAGCCGACAGGTGATGGGACGGGCCTGGTAGAGCAGGCAGCGGTCGTCATCGCCCAGCAGGGGGCAGCGGCACTTGATGCGCGCGGCTTCTTCCATGATGGCTTCAGGGCTCTTGCCGGACTTCTCTTCCCGGAAGAGCTCGCGCTTGAGGCGGGTCAGATGACGGTCGGTCTCGGCGGCCCTGGTCAGGATGGCCGAACGCTGCGGACCGTAGTCGAAAGCCTGCTGGAAAGCCCGGTTGATGTACATGGCCTCCACCAGGGAAAGGTCGAACAGGGCATGACAGCAATCGCTGCAGCCTTCCTTGCAGGTGACGCACTGGGCATGGTCGTGCCGGATACGTTCGAACACGGCGTCACAGCTGGCGCGGAGTTTTTCGTATTCGGCAAAAATGGGCTGAAGATCAGGAATCATTGGGGTCGTTCCGCTGGTTATGAAAGTGCCGCCAGACGAAACGCCCGGCGGC
Source organism: uncultured Desulfovibrio sp. (assembly GCA_937926875.1). Lineage (GTDB taxonomy): Bacteria > Desulfobacterota > Desulfovibrionia > Desulfovibrionales > Desulfovibrionaceae > Desulfovibrio. The sequence goes on along the minus strand of CALBAX010000022.1, from coordinate 47,231 downwards.
ACTTTGATTGGCAGGTGCTTGGGGGCACCCTTAGGGCTTAGGCTTCTTCAACGGTGATGGCGCTGGTTTCACAGACTTCCACACAGGATTCGCAGCCCAGGCACTCTTCGGAGTTCACGGGTTCGGACTTGCCGTCCTTGATTTCGTAAACTTCCACGGGGCAAACGTCCACGCATTCGCCACAGCCCACGCACTTGTCGGTATCGACATTCACATTGTAGCCCATTGTGTCCTCCAGATGTTGAAACGTACGTTTCTTGTAGTCCTTGGGGGGAGGGGTCTCCCCACCCAAAGGAATGCATAGCGTCCCCTCCCTTGGGCTGTCAAGGGAAGATTTCTCCGTGCATCGTCGCAGGGGGCGTGTCCGGCGCGCTTATTGCAGCAGCACGCGTGCGTAATACGGACGGCCGTCGCGGACGATCTGCATCAGCACCTGATTGGCCAGGCGTTCCCGGCGGAAGGCGTTGACCATGTCGGCGGTGGTGCGGATGCGCATGCCGCCGATGGCAGCGATGACGTCGCCGGGGCGCAGGAAGTCCGTGGGGCCGGGGCGGCGCGTCTCGCGCACCAGCATGAGGCCGTCGGCCTCGCGCACGCGCAGGCCCCAGATCTCCTGCATGAGGGAAAGGGCCGTGGCATCGTCGAAGGAGGCGGGCTTCACGCGGACCTTTTCCGGCTTGTCGCCGCGCAGCACGCCCAGGGTCAGTTCGGCGCCGGGCACCTGGTTGCGCAGGATGTTCACGTATTCGCGGCGGTCGCGCACGGGCGAGCCGTTGATGCTGTCGATGACGTCGCCGGGCTCGATGCCGGCCTTGCCCGCGGGGCTGTCGGGATAGAGGCGGGTGACGATGATGCCGCGGGGCTCACGCAGGCCCAGGGCCATGGCCATGCGCTGGTCCACATCGTCGGCGGCCAGGCCCAGCCACAGGGGCGCCACGCGTCCCTGGCCCACAAGGTCATCCATGACGCGGCGGGCCTTGTTGACCGGGATGGCGAAGCCGATGCCCTCGCCGCGGGCATGGACAGCGGTGTTGATGCCCACCAGGCGGCCTTCGAGGTCGAGCAGGGGGCCGCCGCTGTTGCCGGGGTTGATGGCGGCATCGGTCTGGACCAGGTCGGTGAACACGCCGCTCTCGCTGCGGATGGTGCGGCCCAGGGCCGAGACCACGCCCGTGGTGACGGTGTGGTTGAAACCGAAGGGGTTGCCGATGGCGATGACGGTCTCGCCGGGCATGAGGTCGGAGGAGTCGCCCAGGGGCACGGCGGGCAGGTCGTGGGGGCCCTGGATCTCCAGCACGGCCAGGTCGAAGTCCGGCTCCGCGCCCTTGACCACGGCGGGGAACTGGCGGCCGTCCTGCAGGTTGACCATGACCTCGTCACCACCGGCGATGACGTGGGCGTTGGTCAGCACCAGGCCGCGCTTGCCGTCCACGATGACGCCGGAGCCGAGGCTCACGCGTTTTTGCCGGCGGGGCTGGTCGAAGCCCGGGCCGAAACCGAAAAACTGCTCCATGGGCGAGATGCGCTGGCGCTCCACCACATGGGTGCTGGTGATGTTGACGACGGCGGGGGCCGTGGCCTGGACGGCGCGCACCACCGGGGTCATGCGCGGGCTGGAATCCGGCACGGGCGCGGCGGCAGGGGCCGTGGCCATGCAGAGCAGGGCCAGGCAGGCCAGGCTGCCCGCGGCGCGGCGCAGGCCGGGAAACAGGGGAAACGACGGATGCATGGTCGACTCCGTGATCGTTGCGGGTGGAAAAAAAGCACGGGAAGGCCCGGGGGCGGCAGGGGGAGCTGCCGCCGGGGCGAACAGCGGCGATGCCGTGCCGTTGTCCGGGCGGGGCGTGCCTGACGGGCTTTCCCCGGCAGGATCCGCCTCTTCTAATACAGGCCGTCACGCAGGTAAAGCGGGCCATGCTTGCGCCGGGCCGGGCAAGACGTTACACAGGGAGGCATGAAGCAAGTTCCCGTATATCGTGAGGCTGTGGAAGTGCCCGCCCTGCCGGGCCTCTTTATCCGTCCCCTGGAAAGCTCCCTGCTGGAGAAGGCCCAGGCCCATCTTGACGACCTGACCAAACCGCGCGGCAGCCTGGGGCGCCTGGAAGAACTGGGCCGGCGTCTGTACGCCATGGCCGGGGGCGTCACTCCCCTGTGCGTGGGCCCGGCCCTGATGCTGACCGTGGCCGGGGACCATGGCGTGGCGGCCCGGGGCGTCTCGCCCATGCCGCAGGCCGTGACCCGCCAGATGACGCGCAATTTCCTCAACGGCGGCGCGGGCGTCAACGTGCTGTGCCGCAGCAGCGGCATGGACCTGCGCGTGGTGGACGCCGGTTGCGCTGGTGGCCCTTTTGAACCGCACGAGCTGCTCATCGACCGCCGCCTTGGTGACGGCACCGCCGACATCAGCACGGGCCCGGCCATGAGCCGTGAGACCTGCCTCACGGGCCTGCGTCACGGCATCGCCCTGGTGGAGGAGTTCGCGGACAAGGGCTACCGCTGTTTCGGCACCGGGGAGATGGGCATCGGCAACTCCACGCCGGCCACGGCCATCAATTGCGCGCTGTTCGGTTTCGACCCTGACGAGGCCACGGGCCCGGGGGCCGGTTCCGATCCCGAACGGGTACGCCACAAGGCCGCCATCGTGCGTCGCGCCCTGGAGGTCAACGCCGCGGCCCTGAAGGGCGACGGGGTGGACATCCTGGCCGCGCTGGGCGGTTTCGAGCTGGCCATCATGGCCGGCATCATGCTGGGGGCCGCGTCGCGCTCCCTGCCCGTGCTGGTGGACGGCTTCATTTGCAGCGCCGCCTATGCCGCCGCGGTGCGCATCTGCCCGCTGGTGGCCCAGTACGCCATCCTGTCCCATGCCTCGGCCGAGCCCGGCCATGTGCCCGCCCTGGGCGCGCTGGACAGCGGCACGCCCCTGCTGCATCTGGGCATGCGGCTGGGCGAGGGCACCGGTGGCGCCGTGGCCTATCACCTGCTGCGTTGCGCCGTGAACATCTTCAACGAGATGGCCACCTTTGCCGAAGCGCAGGTGGACGAAGGCCTGTGATGGAGACCGGGAACAGGGACGACGTGCTGACGCTGGAGGACGTGCGCTGCCACTTCCCGGTGCGTCAGGGCATGCTGGGCGAGGTGCGCCATCTGCGGGCCGTGGACGGGGTGGATCTCGTCCTGCGGCCCGGGCAGAGCCTCGGGCTGGTGGGCGAATCCGGTTGCGGCAAGTCCACGCTGGGACGTCTGGCCTGCGGCCTGCAACGTCCTACCGGCGGCCGCATCCTGTTCCGGGGCGCGCCGCTGCCGTCTGCCGGAGCGGGCAGCATGGCGGCCGGACGCATCCAGATGGTCTTTCAGGATCCGTTCTCTTCCCTCGATCCGCGCTGCCCTGTGGGCACCTCGGTGGAGGAGAGCCTGCTTGCCGGGAAGCCTCTGGGCCGCAAGGAGCGCCGGGAGCGGGTGCGGGACATGTTCGCCACCGTGGGCCTGGCCGGTCTGGAGCGCCGCTATCCGCACGAGTTCTCCGGCGGCCAGCGGCAGCGCATCGCCGTGGCCCGGGCGCTCATGACCCATCCTGACCTCATCGTCTGCGACGAGCCGGTCTCGGCTCTGGATGCCTCGGTGCAGGCGCAGATCCTCAACCTGCTGCGGCAGGTGCAGGAGGACTTCGGCCCCGCCTATCTGTTCATTTCCCACGATCTGGCCGTGGTGGGCTTCATGTGCCCCCGCATCCTGGTCATGTATCTGGGCCGCTTCGTGGAAGAGGGCCCGCGCGAGCGCCTGCTCCGGGAGCCCGCCCATCCCTATACCCGCGCCCTGCTGGCCTCGGTGCCTTCTTTCGAGGAGCTGCGTGACGGCAAAAGCCCGGTGGGGGCGCCCCTGCAGAACATCCGGGGCGAGCTGCCGAGCCCGCTGGATCCGCCGTCAGGCTGCCGCTTCCATCCCCGCTGCCCGCAGGCCACGGAACGCTGCCGCGGGGAAGCGCCCCAGTGGAAGGAACTGGAGCCGGGCTGGCGGGTCCGCTGTCATCTGTATGCCTGAGCCATGTTCCGTCGCAGGGGGGCAGGGCTCCTTGCTCTGCTGGTGATGCCCGCAGCTTCCTTCGTCGCGACGGGCACGGCCTGCGGGCCGCCGTTTGGTCGCCAGCCCGCGCGCGAAGTGCCCCTGCCCCCATCCCCAAAACGCGCTGTATCAGGAGAGGCGGGAACGCCGCCGTGGAATGGAAGGCCGTGCGCGTGTGCCTTTCCCCAGGTAGACGGGAGGCGGGGATCCCGCGTGTGCCTTCGATGCGGGCGTGCCGCCTGGCTCCCGGGGGCACGGGCTGTTTGCCGGGAGGCATACGCCCGCCGCGAAGGGGAAAGGCATTGTCGTTGGGGATACCGGGATATTTTAATTGAAAATGAAATTCTTTTTCTATAAATTAGGGCAAACACCCGTAAAGGAGACCATATGGACAATCGCTTCGGTACCACCTCCGGCATGGTCATCCAGACCGTCATGGAAAACGGGCAGGAATTCTGCCTGGCTATCGACGAGCGCGGCCTGTATCTGACCAGCGCCCGCTATCTGGACAAGAACCTGGCGGATCCCCACCGTTATTCCGGCAGCAGGGCCACCACCAAAGCCCGCCTGCTGGCCCTCGACCTGGACCCCGTCCGTCTGGCCGAGGCCAATGCCCACCGTATCCCGGTCCACACCGGCGAAGCCAAGAAAAAGATCAACCCCCTCAAGGCTTCCAAGCGCGGTTTGAGAGGCTAGCTGATCGTCCCGCGCCCTGTGTGATGCCCCGCATCGGGAGGGAAGGCTCCCGAAAGAGGACACCGGTCCCGAAGGCGCCGGACACGTGATCCGAGCGCCTACCGTATGCTGTCCCCTGGCGGCAAAACAGAAACGCCCGGCAGGAAATGCCGGGCGTTTGCCATTTCGGTACGGAAAGGGATGCCATGCCAGTGTGTTGTGCCTGGGCAGGGGCCGGAGGCAGGAAAGACTGCTCCTTTTTGCCATGGGCCGGGGAAGACCTTTCAGCGCGGGAAAGGTCCCGCCCCCCGGCAGGCTCCCTTCTCTCCTAACGTTCGAAATAGGTGTAGCCGCGCAGGCCGTCTTCAAAGGCCTGGAGCACGGCAAAGCGGTCGCTGGGCGTCAGGCGTCCGGCCCGCACGGCGCGTTCGGCCGTGGCGCGCAGGTCGTCCAGGATGCGGCGGGGGTCGTATTCCACATAGCTCAGGATGTCGGCCACGGAGTCGCCCCGGATCTCGCGCACGTACTCATAGCCGCCGTCGGGATCGACGCGGATGGAGACCACGTTGGTGTCGCCCATGAGGTTGTGCAGGTCGCCCAGGGTCTCCTGATAGGCACCCACCAGGAAGACGCCCAGATAGTATTCCTCGCCGTCCTTGAGGGGATGGAGGTCCAGGGTGGTCTTGAGGCCCTGCGGGTCGATGAAGTGGTCGATGCGGCCGTCAGAGTCGCAGGTGATGTCCGAGATGATGCCCTGGCGCGAGGGGAACTCGTTGAGGCGGTGCACCGGCATCACCGGGAAGAGCTGGTCGATGGCCCAGCTGTCCGGCAGGGACTGGAAGACGCTGAAGTTGCCGTAGTAGATGTCGGCCAGGCTCACGTCGATGTCCTGCAGGTCGCGGGGCACGGTCTTGAGTTTCACTTTCTCCTGGGCGATGCGCATGATGATGGCCCAGAAGAAGCGCTCCGAAAGGGTGCGCTGGCGCAGGTTCACGCGGCCCGTGGAGAAGAGCTTGCGCATCTCGTCACGGTAGTAGATGGCGTCGTTGTAGCATTCCTGCAGGTTGCGCAGGCTGATGTTGCCATAGACCTCGCGCATGTTCAGCACGGGCTCGGGGGTGTCTTCGGGCAGCTCGGCGGGCAGCTGGGCCTCTTCCACGGCGCTCACGTCCAGCACGTTGAACAGCAGCACGGAATAGTAGGCAACGGTGGCGCGGCCGGATTCGGTGATGATGTGCGGGTGCGGCACCTGCTGCTCGTCGAGGATGCTCATGATGGCTTCCACGATGTCGGCGCTGTATTCGTCCAGATTGTAGTTGCGCGACGAGATGTAATTGGTGTGCGAGCCGTCGTAGTCCACGGCCAGACCGCCGCCCAGGTCAAGGTAGCCCATGGGCGCGCCTTCCTGCACCAGGCCCACATAGAGGCGCGCGCCTTCCATGACGCCGGTGCGGATGTCGCGGATGTTGGAGACCTGCGAGCCCAGGTGGTAGTGCAGCAGGCGGAAACAGTCCAGCATGTCGCAGGCCTTGAGCTTGTCCACCACGTCCACGATCTGGGCCGGGGAAAGGCCGAAGGTGGAGCGCTCGCCGCCGGAGTCTGTCCAGTGGCCGCTGGCCTTGACCGAGAGCTTGGCGCGCACGCCGATGTTGGGACGGATGCCCAGCTCGCGGCTGCGGGAGAGCAGCACGTCCAGCTCGCTGGGCATCTCCAGCACGAAGAAAAGGTTGAGGCCCAGACGCTGGGCCTGCAGACCCAGGTCGATGAACTCCTCGTCCTTGTAGCCGTTGCAGACGATGCAGGCTTCGGTATCGCGCATCAGGGAGACGGCGGCGATGAGCTCCGCCTTGGAGCCCACTTCCAGGCCGTGATGGTAACGGGAACCGAACTGGGCGATCTTTTCCACCACCTGTTGCTGCTGGTTGACCTTGATGGGGAAGACGCCGCGGTACTGGCCCTGATAGTTCAGGTTCTTGATGGCCTTGCGGAAGGACTCGTGCAGGCTGGCGATACGGGAGTCCAGGATGTTTTCCACGCGCAGCAGCACGGGCATGTCATAGCCGCGCTCACGCAAGCCGGAGATGATCTCCGGTATGGAGATCTGCGGGCCCTTGGGACCCTGCGGGCAGACGACCACGTCCCCTTCATCGGACACAGTAAAAAAGCCGGCTCCCCAGTTGCGGATACCGTACAGTTCGATGGAATCTTCCACCCGCCACTGCTGCAATGCGCGGTTTTTTGCCAATTCTTGTGCCTCCAGCATCGGAAATTTCGGATGAGTTCGCGGGCTCTCCCGCCGCGGGATTATTATGCCCGCACAGGGGGGAAAGTCAATTGTCCCGGGGGACGCGTCTGTCCGGGAAGGCAGGGCAGGCAAGCACTCCCGGGCGGGGCCCCCCCATTTGTTTTCTTGACGCGATGTGTCTGGTGTGCAACGTTTTTGAGGCATCATCCAGAAAATCGTGAGGACTGCCATGAAACATCTTGCCATCTTCCTGCTCCTGCTCGTCCCCGTGCTGTCCTCCTGTTCCGGCGACAAGGACGGACAGGGGGGCAAACAGGCCGCGCCCGTGCATGTGATGACGGTACAGCCGCAGGACGTGCCGCGCGTGCTCGGCGCTGTGGGCAACGTCAAGGCTTCCGCCAGTGTGGGGCTCACTCCCCGCGTGACCGGCGAGATAGAAAAGGTGCATTTTACGGAAGGCCAGGACGTGAAGGAAGGCGATGTGCTGCTGACCATCGATACGCGTCCCTTTGAGGCCACCCTGCGCGAAAAGAAAGGCCAGCTGGCCAAGTCCGAGGCCCAGCTGCACAAGGCCACCAACGATGCGGGCCGTTACGGCAAGCTGGTGGGCAACGGCTATGTGAGCCGCGAGGCTTACGAACAGACCGCCACCGAGGCCGCGGCCCTGCGTGCCACCGTGCAGGCCGACAAGGCCGCTGTGGAAAGCGCGGCCCTCGACCTTTCCTACTGCACCCTGCGCGCGCCCATCAGCGGCCGCGTGGGCGGCCTCAAGGTGGACAAGGGCAACATGGTGCGCAGTTCCGATACCACGCCCATCGTCAGCATCGATACCCTTTCCCCCATCTATGTGACGTTTTCTGTGCCGGAGCGGCACCTTTCCCTGATCCTCGACCGCATGCATGCCGGGCCGGTGGAAGTGGACGTGACCCCCACGGGCGGGCAGACCGAAAAGGGCCTGCTGACCCTGGTGGAAAACAGCGTGGATACCACCACCGGCACCATCCAGCTGCGTGCCACCTTTGCCAACGGGGACCGCCGCCTCTGGCCCGGCCAGTTCGTGACCGTGGAACTGCCGCTGGGCATGGCGCGCCAGGCCCTGGCCATCCCCAGCCGGGCCGTGCAGAGCGGGCGAGAGGAGAACTACCTCTACGTGGCCGGTGCTGACGGCAAGGCGTCCTACCGCAAGGTGAACGTCGTTTTCGAGGCCGGCGACACCAGCGTGGTGGAAGGCGAGCTCAAGGCCGGGGAACAGGTCATCATCGACGGTATCGTGCGTCTGGCTCCCGATGTGCCGGTGAAGGTGATACAGTAGGGATGCTCCGGGGGGAAGGATGCTCAAACGTTCCTCCCGCGAGCTTTGGAATGGACGAGCCCCGTCTGCCGGCAGCAGGCGGGGCTCTCTTTTTATGACGGGAGACCCCTTCACCCGGCGCGGGAGCTTGCCTTGGACGCTCGACCGCCGGAAGGCGCGCCTGAAAAAAGCATGATCAGCGAGGCCAGCGGGGCGCAGACAGGCCCAGGCGGGGCCCCTTCTTGCCAATATCCCGATACGGAAGCCCGCTGGCGGGGAGGACAGGGCTGTCCCGCGACCAGCGACCCAAACGGCACGGCCTTACACCTCTTCGGCCAGCGTGCAGCGGGCACGGCCGTCGGTACGTCCGGCGATGGCTTCCTCAAAGGGGCCGCGCAGGGCCTCAGGCAGGCAGATGCGTACCCGGGCGGCCTGGTCATAGGCCTCGGCGCAGACGCGGGCCTCAAAAGCGGGCAGCAGGCGGTGCAGGCGGTCCAGATGGGCATAGTCCAGCTCCACGTCCAGCTCCACGGTAGGTACCTTTTCCGCCAGGGGCAGGGTGGCCAGGTTCTCGCGCACCGAGTCCTGATAGGCGCGCACCAGGCCGCCAGTGCCCAGTTTGACGCCGCCGAACCAGCGCGTGACCACCATGGTGATCTCGCCCACGCCGCAATGCAGCAGCACTTGCAGCATGGGGCGTCCGGCCGTGCCGTGCGGTTCGCCGTCGTCCGAGAAGCCCACCTGGCCGCTGTGTCCCGGTGCTCCGGCCACGAAGGCCCAGCAATTGTGGGTGGCGTCGGCGTGTTTGGTGCGGATCTGCTCCACGAAGGCACGGGCGGCTTCCATGCCGGGCGTATGCGCGCAGTGGGTCAAAAAACGGCTGCGCCGGATGATGATCTCGGTCTGGAAGGGGGCGGCGGCATCGGCCGCGGGGATGGGGAAGCGGCTCATGCCTGCCTGCCTTCCCCGGGCGCGGGGCAGCCGTCAGGCAGCTGGCAAAAGTGTTCGATGTGCTCTTTGGCAAAAGGATAGCGGCGTACCAGACAGGCTGCCCGGGCCAGCTCGAAGTCATGAAAATCGAAGCCCGGCGCCACCGTACAGGAGACCAGGGAAAAAACCGTTCCTGGGCAGGGTTCAGCGCCGAACCAGCAGCCGCCGGGCATGGGCAGCAGCAGGTGCTGTCCGGCGAGGATGTCGGCGCCCAGTATCCGGTCCAGTTCCTGGCCGTCGGGGGTCAGACAATACAGACGCAAGGGGCCGCCCAGATGGAAATGCCACAGTTCATCCTGACGGATGCGATGCAGGCGGGAGCGTTCGCCAGCTTGCAACAGGTACAGGATGCTCGTGCTGCACGGACGGCTGCCGTAGATGCCGCAGGGGAGGCTTTCGGGCTGCAGATCCTGCGGACTGCACCAGACGCGCCGGTAGTGGCCGCCTTCCACATGGGGCATCAGATCGTAGTGCCGGATGATGTCCTGGGCCGAAAGGGCTTGGGCAAGGGATTGGGTCGCTGTCATGCCGTTTTTTTAGCCTGCCTTGGCCCGGCCCGCAAGCTTTGCGGGACGGAGCGCGGCACAGGCGCGCGTCTGGCGCAGGAAAGATGGCGTCGATCCGGGCGCGGGGCATTGACGCCGGCCATCCGGGCCTTATATGGGAAGCGGAAATAAAAATACGCAAAAAAATGCTTTACAAAGGCACGACTTTCCAGTAAACAGGAATCGTTCCTGATTAAAGCAGATTTTTTTGAACATATACCCCCCAAGGAGACCCACAATGAGCAAGACTCTCGAAAACCTGATGGCTGCTTTCGCCGGTGAATCCCAGGCCAACCGCAAATACCTCGCCTACGCCCAGGCTGCCGACAAGGAAGGCCTGTCCGGTGTGGCCAAGGTGTTCCGCGCCGCTGCCGCCGCCGAAACCATCCACGCCCACACCCACCTGAAGAACGCCGGCAAGATCGGTGACACCGCTGCCAACCTGCAGGACGCCATCGGTGGTGAGACCTACGAATTCACCAAGATGTATCCTGAAATGATCAAGGAAGCCGAAGCCGAAGGCCAGACCGCCGTGGCCAAGTACATGGACATGGTGAACAAGGTGGAAGAAGTGCATGCCAACCTGTACAAGAAGGCTGCCGCTGACAACCACGCTTTCGACAACGTCGACTTCTACGTCTGCAAGGTCTGCGGCTACACCCACGAAGGCCCCTGTGACAGCTGCCCCGTGTGCGGCGCCAAGGCTGCTGCCTTCTTCAAGGTGGACGACGCCTGCTGCCTGAACAAGTAAGTTCGGCCTGTCCCGACTTTTCCAGGCGCTGCCCTTCGGGGCGGCGCCTTTTTTCATGGGCGCCGGCCTGTTGTGCGCTGCGGTGCGAAACGAAAAGCCACCCGATGCGGGTGGTTTTATGCTGCCTCCTGGCGGGCAGGAGGCCCTTGCCGTGGCGGGGGATGCTGTTTGGCAGGTGCCGGCAGTTCCCGGTCGGGCCGTTTCGGGGCTGCGGTAGGGGCCAACGACGCGGACAGGGCATGCCGGGACAGCGTCATGGCGCGCGCATGCGGCCGGGGCTGTCTTTACCGTGGGCCTGGCGGGGAGGTGCGGGCAAGATGCTGTGCCGGACAGGCAGGGAAAAAGGCCCGCCGGATGGCGGCAGGCCCTGGAACGGGGTTAGGCAATGGTCGAAGAAGGGGCTTTTGCCCCGGTAAGTCATTCGTCGCTGATGCGGGTCTCGATCTTCAGGCCGTATTTTTCCATGCGCGCCAGCAGGGTGGGACGGGAAAGGCCCAGCAGTCGGGCCGCCTGCGAGCGGTTGCCCCGGCACTGGCGCAGGGCCTCGCGCACCACGGCCCTGCCCATGATGTCCATGCAGGTGTCGAAGGGCGAAGGATCGCCGGACTGGAGACAGGCCGTGACGATGCTGGTCAGGCTGCGCTGTTCGTCGTTGTGGGCTGCGGCAGCAGGAGCCGGAGCGTCCTCGTTGGGGGTCTCCCTTTCGCGGATGCCGTTCCCGGTCATGGCTGAGGGCGATCGACGTATGCCCGGGGCGGGGAGGACATCGCTGTTGCCGCTGGGGACGAGGCCCGCGACGGGAGGGTGCCCTGCCGGGGAATCCAGCACCAGCTGCAAGTCTCGGATGTTCACCGGGGCGCCGCTGTTGAAGACCAGGGCTTTCTGCAGGGCATTGGAAAGTTCGCGCACGTTGCCGGGCCAGTCCAGACCGGCCAGATAGCGCAGGGCGTCTTCTTCCAGACCGGGGTCGGGCCGGTGCAGCTCGGCGGCCTGCCGGTGCAGCAAAAAGGCCGCCAGGGCCGGGATGTCCTCGCGGCGTTCGCGCAACGGCGGGGTCCAGAGGGTCACCACCTTGAGGCGGTAGTACAGGTCTTCACGGAAGCGCCCGTCGGCCACGGCCTGTTCCAGATTGGCGTTGGTGGCGGCGATGATGCGCACGTCCACGTTGATGGAGTCATGCCCGCCCAGCCGCTGGATCTGTTTTTCCTGCAGCAGGCGCAGCAGTTTGGCCTGGATGCCCGGCGGCATGTCGCCGATCTCGTCCAGGAAGATGGTGCCGCCCGCGGCCTGCTCGATGCGGCCGATGCGGCGGTGCTGCGCGCCGGTGAAGGCCCCGCGTTCATAGCCGAAAAGTTCGCTCTCCAGCAGGGTGTCGGGGATGGCCACGCAGTTGATGACCGAGAACGGGCGGCGGGAGCGCGGGCTGTAGCGCCAGATGGCATGGGCCACCAGCTCCTTGCCCGTGCCGGATTCGCCCCGGATCAGCACCAGGGCATCCGTGGGCGCCACGCGCCCGATGGCCTTGTACAGCTCCTGCATGGGGGGCGTGTGCCCCACCAGGCGGATGTCATCCTCCTCGCCCAGGGATTCTTCGGCGGACTGGGCCTCGTGGCGGCGCTGGCTCTCGCCCGCGGCCAGGGCCCGTTGCAGCAGCTCCAGCACCTGCGGGATGTCGAAAGGCTTGAGCATGTAGTCGAAGGCCCCCAGGCGGGTGGCTTCGATGGCGGTCTCGGTGGTGGAATAGGCCGTCATGATGACCACCGGCGGACAGCCCTCCAGATCCCGCATCCGTTTGAGCGCCTCCAGACCGTCCATGCCGGGCATGCGCACGTCCATGACCACGCACTGCGGCATCTTTTCCCGCATGAGGTTCAGGGCCTCCTCGGCCGAGGCGGCGGTGCGCGTCCCGTACCCTTCGGCGTCCAGCAGGCGCTGGAAGCCCTGGCGCAGGTGATGGTCGTCGTCGACTATGAGGATCTCAGCCATACGTCGTCCCCCTTGCGGACAGGCAGTACCATGACGAAGCTGGCCCCGCGTCCCGGTGCGTTGTGCAGGTGCAGCCAGCCGCCGTGCTCCTCGAAGATGCGCCGCGCGATGGGCAGCCCCAGACCCGTGCCTTCCACCTTGGTGCTCATGAAGGGCTGGAAGATGACCTCGCGCAGTTCTTCAGGCACGCCGGGGCCGCTGTCCTCGATGCGGATGACCACCACGGGCCCCAGCGGGGCCAGGCGGCCGCGCTCTTCGCTGATGCGCACTTCCCCGTCGGTACCGGCGGCTTCGCAGGCGTTGATGATGAGGTTGGCCAGGGCCTCGCGCAGTTGTTCGGCATCGCCGTCCACCCGCGGCAGGGGGGCGTGGCGCGTGCGCCGCAGGGTCACCTTGTAGGCCTCCATGCGCGGTTGCAGCAGGATGAGGGTGCGGTCCAGCACCTCGCTCATGTCCAGCGGCTCCTTGCTCAGGCGCGGGCGGCGCGAAAATTCCAGGAAGTTGCTGGTGATGGCTTCCATGTGCCGCACGGCCTCGTCCATGGCCTGCACGTCTTCCTGCTGGGCCGGGGAAAGCTCCATGCCCCGGGTGAAGGAGAACAGGCGCAGCTTGAGGCCTGTCAGCGGGTTGCGGATGGAGTGGGCCACCCCGGCGGCCAGTTTGCCCACCAGGGCCATCTTTTCGGTCTGGCGCAGGTTTTGGCGCAGGTTCTCGTGGCTTTCCTCAAGGGCCAGACGGGTGCGCTGCATGTTCTCGTGCATGCGGCGGATACGGCAGGTGATGGCAGGCACGGGCGAGCCCTGCGGCATGCGCCCGTCGGCATCGGGGCCCAGTTCGCGCAGGGCCGTGAGCAGGGGCAGGTAGATGCCGCGCCACAGGCAGGCGCCCAGGCCCAGCAGCAGGAGCAGGGCAAGCAGCAGCAGGCACATGAGGATGCGCTGACGTGTCCCCAGCGGCCAGGTGAAGATGTCGATGCACAGCCAGATGCAGAGCAGCAGGCACAGGGCCAGGGCGATGCCTCCCGGCAGCAGCAGCCGGGTGAGGGCAAAACCGTTTTTTTCTCCGGGAGCGGGAGCGTCCTGGGCAGGTTGGGAAGGGTTCTCGTTCATGGGCGGCACGGGCAGAGGGGGAAAAAGGCCCGCGCTGACAGCAGCGGCGGGCCGGAAAGATCAGGAACGGTACAGGGCCTAGAACATCTGCATCACCTGCAGGAGCAGGAACATCTCCAGCAGGAAGACGGGCGCGTAGCCCAGCAATGTCTGGCTCCAGTCCAGCCGCAGCACGGTCTTGTAACCCACCAGGGTACAGGCCAGGCTCCAGACCAGGCCGGTGAGCGCCCCCAGTACCGGGATGACGCACAGCAGCATGGGCGCCGAACCGTAGGCGCTGACCTGGAAGATCAGGTCGAATTCCGGTTTGTCGCGCAGGATGAGCCGGTACATGAGATAGAGCAGGGCGCTTTGCACATACAGTTGCAGGGTCACGAAGGCCACCTGCTTGAGCACGAACAGGGGCATGCTTTCATGGATGGCCAGAGCGCTGGTCATCATCTGCTGCATCTGCGGGTCCATGCCGCCGTCCATGAGCATGGAGGTCATGCCGCGCATCCAGAGCAGCTGCACCACGGAAAGGATGACGCTGACGATCAGGTAGAAGCTCAGGGCGCGCAGGGAGCGGCGATGCGGACGCAGGCAGCTGAAGAAAGCGGGCGCGCCGAACATGATGCGCGTGGCCGTGCGGTAAAAGGCCACCATCCAGCCCGAAGGCGCGGGCGCCACGTCCCAGGGGTTGCCGGAAGGCAGGCCGGGGCGGTCGTCGCCGGCCTCGTCCCGGATGTCGTCTTCAAGCGGTCCGTCGTCTGCCTGCGGCGCGGGCTCTTCCTGCCGGTCACGGGGCCGGAAGGGAGGGATCTCCTCGCGGGGGGCTTCACGGCGGCTGTGGGCCCCGCCTTCCTTGTCATCCCCCATGCCGGGGATGACGGCACCGGGAGGCAGGTCGCTTGCCGCCGGGGGGGCGGTTTCGCTGCGGACGGGCGAAAGCTGCTCGCTGCTGCCATCCTGGGGATGGAAACGGAAGCGGCAGGAACACTGGGGGCAGGTGGCGATCACCGAATGCGCCGGAGCGCGATCGGGAGGGAAGGGACGGCTGAAACCGCATTGGGGGCAGATGATGTTCATGACGCTACTCATAGCAGAGAGGCATCTGCCCTGCAATCCGGGGGAGCGGACGCAGGGCGGGAAAGGCGGTGCGGGCTTGACAGCCAAGGGGAGGACGGCTATCTTTAGCGCACCTGAGGGGAGTAACTGGGTCCGTGAGACCCTGGCAGCATCAACAGCCTGACATCACGTCTGGTGCTGCCGTTGGCCCTGCCGACAAGTGAGACCTTGGCCGCATGACTGCATGCAGCCAAGGTCTTTTTTTATGTGCAACCCCAAAACACGCCAAGGAGACCGCCATGTCTTTGCGCGACCTGCGTCCCTATCTTCTGGCTATCCTCATGACATTGCCGGGCCTGGCCCTGCGCCTTGCCCCGGCGGACGTTTCCCCCATGCTGGTGGCCGTGCTGGCCGGCCTGGCCATCCTGGGCGCGTCCTTCCTGCTGACCTGGGCTTGTGAAGTAGCCCAGCTCGACATCCCCCAGGCCGTGGCCGTGGCCGTGGTGGCCTTCATCGCCGTGCTGCCCGAATACGCCGTGGACATGTACTTTACCTGGATGGCGGGCCAGCATCCCGAAAGTGCCTACTCGCATTACGCCATCGCCAATATGACGGGCGCCAACCGGCTGCTCATCGGTATCGGCTGGACGGCCATCGTGCTGATCTTCGCGGGCCGCTTCCACAATTATGTGGCCCTGCACGAGGAAAAGCGCACCGACGTCCTTTTCCTGGGCCTGGCCACCCTCTACGCCCTGCTGATCCCGCTCAAGGGCTCCCTGACCCTGTTCGACGGCGTGATCTTCCTGGGCATCTATGTGGGCTACATGTGCATCATCGCCCGCCGTCCTTGCGAGGAAGAGGAGCCCGAAGGCCCGGCGGCCACCCTGGCCCGGCTCTCGCGTCCCGCCCGCATGCGTTCCGTGGCCGGTCTGTTCCTGTTCGCGGCCCTGGTGATCCTGTTCAATGCCGAGCCCTTCAGCGAAAGCCTGGTGGCCAGCGGCAAGATCCTGGGCATCAACGAATTCCTGCTGGTGCAGTGGCTGGCGCCCATCGCTTCCGAAGCGCCGGAATTCATCGTGGCCCTGATGTTCGCCTTCCGCGGCAACGCCGGCCTGGCCCTGGGCAGCCTGCTGTCCTCCAAGCTCAACCAGTGGACCCTGCTGGTGGGCATGATCCCCGGCGTCTACGCCGTGTCGTCCGGCGGCACCGCCCCCATCAACCTCGATCCGCACCAGTTCCAGGAGATCTTCCTCACGGCCGGCCAGTCCATCTTCGCTGTGGCCCTGCTGCTGGATCTGCGCCTGGGCCTGCGCGAGGCAGCGGCCCTGCTGGTGCTCTTTCTGGCCCAGTTGCTCTCGCCCTTCTATGACGTACAGCTGGAAGCCCTGCTGGGCCTGGCCCACGACCCGCTGCGCCTGCACAATTTCTACGCCTGGACCTATCTGATCCTGGCGGCCCTGCTCCTGCTGCGCCACTGGCGTCTGGTGGCCGAGCTGCGCTACGGCTTCCACGTCAAGGTCCGGGCTATCGAGCATCATTAGCTGCTTTCCCCTGTCTGGCGGAAAGGCGTCGTAGGGCCGGTCTTCCCCCTGTCCGCACAGGGCGGGGCGACCGGCCTTTTATTTGGTCCTGCAAGGCTTGACAAGGCCGCAGGAGCCCTCTACAAGCAGCTTGCGGTACCATGCCGCGTCCTCTTTTTTTCTGCCCTTTGGGGGATATGATGTTCAGCTCTGGAAATCTTCGTCACCTGCCGGGGACCTCGTGCCGGCCCGGCCGCCTGCTCGCGCTGGCGGCCCTGCTGTCGTGCTTTGCGCTGTCTCCTGACCTGTGTCCCACTGCCGGCGCTGCGCACGGGCACGGTACCATGCTGGCCGATTCACGCCCCGAGCCTGCCCTCGCCCCCGTCTCCGTCACGGATTGCAACCTCCGCCGCGTTTCCCGGCCGGGCAAGCCGGACATCACCGTCACCTACCCCATGCTGGGCCGCAAGGACATCGACCGCGACGTGGCCGGCTGGGTGGAGCGCATCGCCTCGACCTTCGAAGTCGAACTGGCGCAGAGATCCCTTGAGCTGGAGCAACTGGATCGCCCCCCTTGCGAGCTCATGGGCTCCTATACCCTGACGCGTCCCTCGGCCAATGCCCTGAGCATCGTCTTTGAGATCTGGACCTACACCGGCGGCGCGCACGGCAACCTGGACGTGATCCCGCTGACCTACAGCCTGATTTCCGGCCAGCGCCTGGGGCTGGTGGACATCTTCGAAAATGTGGACAAGGCCGTGGAGATCATGTCTGCTGTATCCAGAAAGGAGCTCGCCACCCGTCTGGGGGGCGGCCGGGTGGACAGCATGATCCGCGACGGTACCGAGCCCGTGGCCGACAATTTCTCCGCCCTGGCCCTGGTGCCCGGCGGGGTGCGCGTCTATTTCCAGCCCTATCAGGTGGCCCCCTGGGCCGCCGGGGCGCAGCGCGTCTTCATCCCGCTGGAAAAGCTGGCTCCGGCCGGGCCCCTGCACCTGCTCTGGGGCGAATGATGCCGCCCCTGGAGGCTGTGCTGCGCTTTCCCGGCCACGCACCTTTGCTGGACGGGCATTTTCCCGGTGCGCCCCGTGTGCCCGGTTCCTGCCTGCTGGAAGCCATGCGCCGGGCCGTGGAAGATGCCTTCCCGTCCCGCCGTGCCTGCGCCGTGCGCCGGGCGCGCTTCCGCCATTTCGTCCTGCCCGACAGCGGGCTGCTGTGCCGTATGGAACCTGGGAGCAAGGGGGACGCCCTGCCTTCGGAAGTCCGCTGCCGCCTGCTGCACGGCGGTGCCTGTCTGGCGGAAGCCGTGTTCTTGCTGGAGTGAGGTAAAGGCAGGCCCGATTTTTTGGGGGGAGTCCCCGGAGGGGCGAGGGACGCTTTTGGGCAAAAGCGCCTTTCTTTCCTCTTCCGGCTCCCCAGTTTCCCCCAAAAAATTCCTCTGCTCACTGCCGGGCCGTGTGATGCGCAACGGGTGCGCGAGGCTGCCGGAACCCCGGTGCTGTCGTGATGGCGATGCCGGATGGCCCGATGGGCCTCATGTCCGGCGCATCTTCAGGCCTTACTCCGGCCTGTCCATGGCCTGGTGCAGGCCGCATGCGGCAGGGCCTTGCGCCCGGGCCGCTTTTTTTTCACTATGCGGCCATGCGATTGACGTTCCATGGTTCTGTCCTCATCCTTGGCGGCAGCAGCGAGCTGGGCCGTGCCCTGGCGCTGGCCTTGCGTGCCGAAGGCGCGCAGGTCTGCTGTGTTTGCCGTGACGATGCCGGCTGCGTCCGCTGTGCGCAAGACGGCCTGCCTGCCCTTGTCCTTGCCGATCCCGAGACCCTGCCCGCCCGCTGTGAAGCCCTGCTGGGCCAGCCGGTGGGGCATCTGGCGGATCTGCTGCATTCCCGTTTCGAACAGCTGGTGGCCATGGTGGTGCCTGAGGCCATAGAACGCTGGGCTGATGATGACATCGCCCTGCGGGCCCGCTGCCTGCGTGCCGTGAGCCGGGCCATGCTGGCCCGCCGTTTCGGCCGTTGTGTCTTTGTCTCGTCCAGTGCCGCGCAGCGGCCGTCGCCCGGGCAGGGCTGGTACGCCGCGGCCAAGCTGGCCGGTGAGGGCCTGTACCGCAGTCTCGGCGTGGAGCTGGCCGGACGCGGCCTCAGCGCCTGTTCCGCCCGTCTGAGCTGGCTGGATGCCGGACGCGGACACGAATTTCTTTCCCGCCACGGGCAGGTGGCCCGTGCCATGCCCGCCGGGCGCTGCCTTGGCCCGGACGACGTGCTGCCGGGCCTGTGCTTCCTGCTGTCGGCGGAGGCTGCGGCCATCAATGGCAGCGTGGTGACCCTTGACGGGGGCCTCGGGGCCCTCAAACTCCCGGAGCTGTGATGCGATACGACGAGATCAGCCGCAAGGTGCGCGAGATCGTGGCCCGCTTGTTCGAGCGCGATGCCGCGACCCTGAGCGACGATACCCTGCTCATGCAGGATCTGCCCTGTGAATCCATCGACCTGCTGGAAGTGAGCGTGCAGCTGGGCGCCACCTTCCATATCTTTGTGGACGAGGAGCGCGCCTTCCTGCGTTCCCTGCGCTACCAGCTGGCCGGTGCCCCGGATGCGGCCGCCTTTTTGCGCGAGCATTACAGCCATCTGGACGAGGCGCGGCGGCAGCAGCTGGCTGCCTATTATACGGATGCTGACGGCATGGCCCTGCAATCGCCCCTGACCCTGGGCGACATCGCCCGCTGGGTGGAGCAGGCCCTCGACGCCACACGGCAGGGGGCCTGATGGCCGTGCCTGAGCGGGTCGTCATCAGCGGTGCGGGCTGCTGCACGGCGCTGGGCCATGATCTGGACAGCGTGGCCCGCAGCCTGCGCGAGGGCCGTGATTCCTTCCGGGCCTCCGGTGCTCTGGAAGGGCTTTCCGTCTGCCCGGCGGAAGACTGGGGCCAGGACGAGGCCCGGCAGCAGTTCGAAGGCTGGCGGCATCGTCATTACCTGAACCGGAGCAGCCGGATGGCTGTCCTTTCGGGCCTGCGTGCCCTGCGCGATGCCGGGCTGGAAGCGGGCCTGCCTGTCCGTTCGCAGATCGTCGCGGCCGTGGGCCCCATGCTGGACGTCACCGGCGAGCCAGGCCTGCCCCCGCAGGATACCACGACGCTGGGCGCGCTCTGGCTGCTGCGCTGGCTGCCCAATACCGCCGCCGGGGCCCTGGCGCGTTTCGCCCATTGTCATGGCGAGGCCCTGACCGTCAACGCGGCCTGCGCATCGGACCTGCAGGCCCTGGGCGAAGGCTGGCGGCGCATACGTTCCGGGCTGGCCGACGTTGTGCTGGTCGCGGCCGGGGACAGCCGCCTCTCGCTGGGCGGCCTGCTGGGCTATCACAAGGCCCGCGCCCTCAGCCTGTGCGCGCCCGGTGCGGGCCCGCGTCCCTTCGACATGAGGAGGGACGGTTTCGTGCCCGGTGAGGGTGGCGCGGCCTTCGTGCTGGAGAGCCTGTCGTCGGCACAGGCCCGGGGGGCGCATGTCCACGCGGAGGTCCTGGGCTACGGGGCGTCCGTGGATGCCGAGAGCCTGACCGCGCCCGAAGCCCGGGGCACATGGGCCGAGCTGGCCGTGCGGGACGCCCTGGACGAAGCGGGCCTTGATGCCGCCGGGCTGGGCTGGCTTTCGGCCCACGGTACGGGCACGCAGCTCAATGATCAGGCCGAGTGCCTGCTGTGGGAACGCCTGCTGGCCGATGTCCCCGGCGGCCCGGCCGTCATGGCTTTCAAATCCTGGCTGGGGCACGGCTCCTCGGCCTGCGGCGCGCTGGAATTGTGCTGTGCGCTGGCTGCCTGGCGTGATGGCAGGATGCCCCCTGTGCGTCATCTGGAACAGCCCTGTTCCGCCCGTCTCGACTTCGTGCGGGAGCCCCGTCCTTTCCCTTCCTCCCGCGGCCTGCTGGAGAATTTCGGCTTCGGTGGCCAGAACGCCGCCCTTGCCGTGGAGCTGCGGCCATGAACACGGATTTTTTCCTCAAGGCGCCGTCGCCCTTCGTGCTGCTGGACGCGGCCCGGGCCCTGTCGTCCCCGCCGGGGCTCATTGCCTGGCGCCGCTGCGAGGGCGTGCCCTTCTGGCAGGTGCTGGAGGCCGCCGCACAGGCGGCCGCCCTGCAACAGCGCGTGGCGCGGGATTTTTCCTGCCATGCCTTCCTGTTGTCCGTGGAGCGCGCCCCGTGGCCTGCCGGGCCCCTGTCCGGCATGGCGCGGCTGGACGTGCAGGTGACGGCACAGGGGAGCAGTGTGGCGGCATCGCTGGTGCGTGTGCAGGGCCTTTGCGGGCCTGACGGCCCCCTGCCGCCGCTGGAGCTGGAACTGCGCGTGGGGCTGGTGCCCTATGATGCCGCTTTTTCCCGTGAATTGCTGGAGAGCCGCTACAGGGAGCTGTACCGATGCCTGTCCCACAAGGCCGAAGCCTTTATGACTGTCTGAACGACCGCCTGCGTGCCGATGCCCGTCTGGGCCTTGCCCGCGACAGCGCCGCCATGGCCGGAGGCGCCGCCGGGCCGCTGTTGCAGCGGGACGGCCGGGAGTACATCTCCTTCATGAGCAACGACGGTCTGGGCCTGGCCGGGGATCCGCACTGGCAGGCACGGGTGGCTGCCTGTTTTGCCGCCCATGCGCCGTCGGCCTCGGCCTCGCGTCTGGCCGGGGGCCGCAGCGATGTGGTTGACCATGCCTGCCGGGCCGTGGCCGACTACTTCGGCTTTGCGGAATGTCTGTTCCTGCCCAGCGGCTATCAGGCCAATCTGGCCTGCGTGACCACCTTGCTCCAGCAGGGGCAGGAGGCCTTCGTGGACAGGCGCTGTCACGCCAGCGTCATGCGGGCCCTGCCGCTGGCCGGCGCGCGCGTCCGGGCCTGGAACCATCTGGATTACGACCATCTGGAGCGCCTGCTGTCCTCCCTGCCGCCGGACGCGCCGCAGCCCGTGGTCATGGCCGAGTCCCTGTACAGCATGGACGGCGCGGCCCTCGATCTGGAACGCATGGCGACCCTGCGGCGTCGGTACGGATTTTTCCTCTGTGTGGACGAAGCCCACGCCCTGGGGGCCCTGGGCCCCGGCGGACGCGGCCTGTGCGCCGCACAGGCCCTGCGGGACGGCGGCCGGGCCCCGGCCGATCTGGTGGTGGGCACGCTGGGCAAATCCCTGGGCCTGTGGGGCGCTTTCCTGCTGCTGCCCCAAGGCTTCACGCCCCTGTTCGAGCATCTGGCCTCGGCCATCATGCACAGCACGGCCCTGCCGCCCGCCCATGCGGCCTGCATGCTGGCGCTGGTGGAAGAACTGCCGCGCCTTGAAGAGCGACGGCGTACGCTGGCCGCGCGCGTGGCCTTTTTCCGTCAGGCCCTCACGGAACGGGGGCTGCCGGTCATGGGTGATGCGCACATTGTGTCCGTGCCCGTGGGCGACGAGACGCGCTGCCGCCGTCTGTCCGCCCGTCTGGCCGGGAACGGGGTGCTGGTGCTGGGGGCCCGCTGGCCCACCGTACCGCGCGGGCAGGCCCTGCTGCGTTTTGGCCTCACTGCCCGCCATACGGAAGAATTGCTGGCCCGCACGGCTGCAGTGCTGTCCGGGCTGTGGGAAGGCCAGGGATAGGGGCGGGGGAGGAAGGGACCCTTTTGGAAAAGGCTCCCTTCCTCCCCCGTACCCCCTCCATCCCCCGAAAACTTTTGCTCTGGTCTGACCGGCAGGTCTCCGGCGTTGTGCGGTGGGGAGGGCTATCGTCTCCTGACCGGAGTACAGGGACTTCAGAGGAGAAGAGGTTTTTGAAGGGAGCTACCGCTTCGCTGGCTGCGTTCTGCGGCAGGGGATAGGCGGCCGGGCTCTGGCAGAGATGCGGGAAGGCGCGGGATCGTGCCCCGTGAGGGACAAAGGGCGTCGATGCCGGAAAATTTCTAGCTGTCCTGCATGGTTATGGGATGCAGGACGCAAAAAAAGAGGAACGCTGCGAGGCGTCCCTCTTTTTTTTATGCCTCATGCGCGGGCAGGGAAAGGCGCTTTCCCGCACGGCCCGCAGGCGTTGCGGTCAGGGCCGGATGACCTTGTCGGCCAGGGAAAGGCTGGTCACCACGTCCATCATGTTGGTGGTCTCGCCCACCTGCTTGGCTTCCAGCAGGTTGAAGAAATTCAGGCAGGTGCCACAGACAAGGATGCTGACGCCGTTGTTTGCCAGCTGCTTCAGGGTATCCAGGCACTTGCCTTCCGTAGCCGCCAGTTTGACGCCACCGTTGAGCAGCACGATGCGCCACAGGGACGTTCCCAGTTCGGGCAGGCTGGCCAGGAAGTTTTCCATCAGGCGGGAGCCCAGTTCGTCATCGCCGCGACCCAGCGTGTCGGTGGTGATGAGGACAAGGGTCTTGCGGCTTTCCGTGTCTGTCGCCGGGACGGCGGCCGGGGCCTGTTCTGGAGGGGGCACCTGCGTGGCGTCGCTCAGGCCGTGCACTTCCCACAGCGCGCTTTCGGGCTGGTTGACACTGACCGTGAAGCCGCTGCGGCGCAGGAAGCGGCTCACGTTCTCGCTGGCGGCAGCGTTGTCCACCAGGACAAGCAGTTCCTGCGGCCGTCCCTGTTCCAGGGCGTCGCGGGTGCGCATCACAGGCTGGGGGCAGGCAAGGCCCCGACAATCCAGGGTTTTCATCTGTAACCTCCTTTACGTTTTTGACCCGGCGCCATGCCGGTGGTGCCAGTATGCCAGATGCGGCACGCCGGGTCGAGAGGGGAGCCGCACCGGACTGGTACCACGCGGCGGGGCGGCGTAACGGGCTGGTCGTCCGGGCTGCGTTTTTCAGCAGGGGCTTGCCCGCAAGCTCCCTGCACCCTTTCCCGGGGCTGCCTTGTCCGGCCTGTTTTTCTCTGTGCTTATTTCCGGACGGGCAGGGCACGCCCCGGGACTGCCGGAGCGAAGGGCAAAGAAAAAATTTTTTCAACATTGGCGGGCGGAACCCGGTTGCCGGAGGCCTGTCCATTGCGGGAAATCCTGCGGGGCGGTTGACCTGATGCAGGCGGCAGGGTAAGATGGTTACCAATGGCGGAATTCTCCGCCGCAAGGAGGCATCATGTTCATTGTCCGTTTGTGAAGTAGCCGGCTGAAGACGCGGGTTCGCGTTATTTCCGGCTGCGGCGCGGGCAATGGATGGCATGCCCACGCATAATCCCCCCATTCCTTCCCCTCGCCGCATACTCCCCATTCGACCATGCATGGCCTTGGTCGTCCTTTGCTGTGGCATGCACCTCATGCAGTGGACGGCAGTCGGGGGAAGGCTCCGTGGCTGGAGCCTTCCATTTCATCTTGTACGGTCTTTATTCCCGTTTATCTCATTTTGCAGACAGGAGGCACCTATGCGTATTGCCGTTGGTCTGGGCAAAGAAGGTGGGGAGGAACGTCTGGCGCAACAGGGCGTCAGCCGTCGCGATTTTTTGAAATTCTGCACGGCCGTGGCCGTGACCATGGGCCTTGGACCCAGCATGGCTACGGAAGTTGCCGCGGCGCTGACCAATCGCCGCGCCTCCGTGGTCTATCTGCACTGCGCTGAATGCACGGGCTGTTCCGAGGCCCTGCTGCGCACCTGCAAACCCTTCCTCGATACCCTGATCCTGGACACCATCTCCCTGGATTATCACGAAACCATCATGGCCGCCGCGGGCGAAGCCGCCGAAGCCGCGCTGGAACAGGCCATCAGCAATCCTGAGGGCTTCATCTGCGTGGTGGAAGGCGCCATCCCCATGGCCCTGGACGGCAAATACGGCTATGTGGGCGGCCACACCATGCTGGATCTGTGCAAGCGCGTGCTGCCCAAGGCCAAGGCCGTGGTCACCATGGGCACCTGTGCCGCGTACGGCGGTGTGCAGGCGGCCAAGCCCAACCCCACCGGTGCTGTGGGCGTCAACGACTGCTTCGCCAAGCTGGGCATGGACGTGAAAGCCATCAATATCCCGGGCTGTCCGCCCAACCCCCTGAACCTGGTGGGCACGCTGGTGGCCTTTTTGCAGAACAAGGAGATCAAGCTGGACGACCAGGGCCGTCCGCTCATGTTCTACGGCCAGTCCGTGCACGACCTGTGCGAACGCCGCGCCCATTTCGACGCGGGCGAGTTCGCACCCTCCTTCGATTCCGAGGAAGCGCGCAAGGGCTGGTGCCTGTACGACCTGGGCTGCAAGGGCCCCAGCACCTACAACAACTGCCCCAAGGCCCTGTTCAACGAGACCAACTGGCCCGTGCGGGCCGGACATCCCTGCATCGGTTGCAGTGAGCCCAATTTCTGGGATGACCTGTCGCCTTTTTACCAGAACTAGGGAGCTGCCAGCATGAGCCAAGTTATGAAAACGCCCCAGAGCAATTTCTCCGGCCCCATCGTCGTTGACCCCTTGACCCGTATCGAAGGCCACCTGCGCATCGAGGTGGAGGTGGAGAACGGCCGCATCAAGGATGCCCGCAGCTGCGGCACCCTGTATCGCGGTCTGGAAGTGATCCTCAAGGGCCGTGATCCCCGCGATGCCCAGCACTTCACCCAGCGTACCTGCGGCGTGTGCACCTATACCCACGCCCTGGCCTCCACCCGTGCCCTGGAAGACGCCATGGGCCTGAGCCTGCCCGCCAATGCCACCTATATCCGCAACCTGGTGCTGGGCTTGCAGTTCATGCACGACCACATGGTGCATTTCTACCACCTGCACGCCCTGGACTTCGTGGACGTGACCGCCGCCCTCAAGGCCGATCCGGCCAAGGCCGCGGCGCTCGCATCGTCCATCTCGCCCCGCAAGGCCACGGCTGATGACTTCAAGGCCGTGCAGGCCCGCCTGAAAGCCTTTGTGGACAGCGGCCAGCTTGGCCCCTTCACCAATGCCTACTTCCTGGGCGGGCATCCGGCCTATTATCTGGATCCCGAAGCCAACCTCGTGGCCACGGCCCACTATCTGGAAGCCCTGCGCGTCCAGGTCAATGCCGCCAAGGCCATGGCCGTGTTCGGCGCCAAGAACCCCCATCCCCAGTTCCTGATCCCCGGCGGCGTGACCTGTTATGAATCCCTGACGCCCGAGCGCATCAAGGAATTCCGCGACCTGTACCTGCAGGCCCGCAAATTCATCGAAGAAGTCTACATCCCCGACCTCCTGCTGGTGGCCGGCGCCTACAAGGACTGGGCCGCTCTGGGCTGTGGCTGCCGCAATTTCATGGCCTTCGGCGAATTCCCCGAAGTGGGCGGCGAGCGCGACATCACCAAACGCTGGCTCAAGCCCGGCGTGCTGCTGGACGGCAAGCTGGATGCCGCGCTGCCCTTCGATGCCGGCAAGATCGCCGAACATGTGCGCCACAGCTGGTACGAAGGCGAGGAGGCCCGCGCCCCCTACGACGGCGAAACCAAGCCCGCCTTCACCCGCATGGGCGATACGGACCGGTATTCCTGGCTCAAGGCGCCGCGCTATGACGGCCTTGCCGTGGAGACCGGCCCGCTGGCCCAGGTGCTGGTGGCCTATGCCCAGGGACATGCGGCCGTGAAGCCTGTGGTGGACACGGTGCTGTCCGCCCTGGGCGTGGGACCGGAAGCCCTGTTCTCCACCCTGGGCCGCACCGCCGCCCGTGGCATCGAGACCCTGGTCATCGCCCAGCAGGTGGAAAAGTGGCTGGCCGAATATGAAGCCAACATCGCCGGCGGCGACAAGAAGATCGCCATGGAATGCAGCGTGCCCAAGGAAGGGCGCGGCGTGGGCTTCGTCAACGCTCCGCGTGGCGGCCTGTCGCACTGGCTGCGTATCGAAGACGGCAAGATCGGCAATTTCCAGCTGGTGGTGCCCACCACCTGGAACCTGGGCCCCCGGGACGCCAAGCATGTGCTGAGCGCTGCCGAACAGGCCCTGGTGGGTACGCCCGTGGCCGATCCCAAGCGGCCTGTGGAGATCCTGCGCACCATCCATTCCTTCGACCCCTGTATCGCCTGCGCCGTGCACGTCATCGACGGCGAGACCAATCAGGTGCACGAGTTCAAGGTCCTGTAATCCGTATCCGTTCGCTGGGGGAAGGGCTTTCCGCAAGGGGTCCTTCCCCTTTTTCATGCGCCGTCCGCCGGGGCGGCCGCCATCCAAGGAGGCTCCATGAGCGAGACTGTGGCCGCTCCCCGCGTGCTGATCCTGGGCGTGGGCAATATCCTGCTGCGCGATGAAGGCTTCGGCGTGGCCGCCGTGAACTACTTGAAAGAGGCCTACCGCTGGCCGGAGAACGTGCGCTTGCAGGAAGGGGCCACACAGGGCCTTCTGCTCATGTCCGAGCTGGAGGAGTGCGACCTGCTGGTGGTGCTGGACGTGGTACTGGGCGGCAAGGAACCGGGCACGGTCTATCTTCTGGAAAACGACGACCTGAGCCGCAGCCTGAGCTTTCAGGGCTCCATGCACCAGACGGATCTGCTCCAGACCCTGCAGGTCTGCGAGCTGGCCGGGTGCCGTCCGCAATGCCTGGCCTTCGGTCTCCAGCCCTTTGACTGGCGCACCATGCAGGTGGGCCTTTCGTCCGGGGCCGAGGCCATGCTGCCGGTCTTTGCGGAAAAAGTGGTGGCCGAACTGGCCCGGCGCGGCATCGTGGCCCGCCGGAAAGAAACGGCCTGAGCGGGGTATCCGGAGAAAGGGGAAACCCCCGTTCCTGTCGTCGATGCCCGTAGCTTCCTTCGTCGCAACGGATACGGCCTGCGGCCGCCATCCGGTCTCTGACAGCGCGGGAGGAGCTCCTCATTTCTCAGGCTCCCATCCCTTCGCCAGCGCGTGTTATCGGCGGATGCGACGCCACGACAAGGTCGCGGTACGCACGGACGGCGGTCGCCGTGCGGCGGAAAAAGTCCCTGCCGCTCCATCCAGCCCTGCTTTTGTTGCGAGCGCGCCGGCCGGAAGCGGCAGCGCATGAAAAAAAGCTCCCTGAAAAGGGAGCTTTTTGCGTCCAGCAGCAGAAAAGAACACGTCGCGGACAAGGGCATGTCGTCCACAGGCGGAACGGCTGGGGAAGGGCGGGACAGAGAAACCTTGTCCGGCTGCGCCGTCGTCCTGCCTGTGCCTTGAGACGTCCCTTGCCTTTCGCCTGTCCCATCCCGGTCGGGGCGGGAAATCCCTCCCCGCATGGCAGCGGCGGGGACCTTTCAGAGCGACCGGAAGAAAAGTTTTCGGAGGGAAGGAGGGGCGCGGGAAGGGCGCCCCTTTTTCAAAAGAGCCCTTTCCTCCCCCCGCCATAACAGGCCCGGCGACAACAGCCGGACCGGCAAAACTACTCGTCCACTTCCAGATAGGTGGCGGTCTGCGCGCCCTTTTCGCTGACGCTGACGCTGTGGACGCGCACATGACGGGCGCTCGCATCGGCGGCCAGACGGCGGGCCACGTTCTGGAAGATGTGGCGGGAGATGTTCTCTGACGAGGGATTGAGGCGGTCGAAGGGCGGCACCTCATTGATGATCTGGTGGTCGAGGGCGGCCAGTTCTTCCTTGAGGGCGCGCTTGAGGACCTTGAAGTCCAGCAGCAGTTCCACATCCTCGGTGAGTTTGTCGCCTTCCACGGTCAGCTCCACAGCGAAGTTGTGGCCGTGCAGACGTTCGCACTTGCCTTCATAATGGCGCAGGGCATGGCCTGCGGATATCTCGTCACGCACCGTGAGGCGCCATATCTTCTTGGACATATCCTTTCCTTTGGCTGTTCTGGCCAGCCAGGGAGCGTTCGTGATCCTTTCCCGGAGGGATACCGTTTCGGGAAGGTCTGTGGCCTGTCCTCCCTGGCCGTCGTATCTCCTGGCCGGATAAAGCGCATTTGGGGGAGGATAGGGGGCCCGGGGGGAAGGAACCCCCTTTGGGCGCCAGCTAAAGGGGGTTCCTTCCCCCCGGAAACGTTTTTACCCGGCCCAGGCGGCCAGGGCCCTGTCCAGTTCGGGGCCGGGACTGACGCGGAACTGCGGCCCCAGCGTAAGGTGGCAGCGCACGCCGTCCAGCAGGACCATGGCCTCGGCTTCCACAGCGCCGGGGTGGGCCTCCAGGATGGCCTTGAGGGCCAGGATGTCTTCCTCGCCCAGACGGTGGGCCGGTATCTGCACGCAGATGGGCGTGTCGCTCTGGCCGCAGGCCTCGGAAAGCAGGGTCACGCTCTGGCCCAGCAGCTTGACTTCGCGGCTGGTCTCTTCGCCATCCTCGTCGCTGTCGCGGGCCTCGTCCACCTGACTGTCCACCGTGGCCCGCAGGCAGAGGGGCTGCTCGCTCTTGAGCAGCTCGCGGGCCTCGGCATAGGCGCGGGGGAAGAAAGTGACCTCGGCATGGCCGGTGAGGTCTTCCACGCCCACGAAGGCCATGCGCTCGCCCTTGGACTTGGTGATGACTTCCTTGAGGCTGACCACCAGCACGGCGGTGCTCAGTTCGGCCTTGGGGTAGAGGTCACGGGCGTCTTCCAGCGTGGTCAGGCGCAGGCGGCGCATCTCGCGGCTGAAAGGCTGGAGGGGATGGCTGGTGAGGAAGAAGCCCAGGGCCTCTTTTTCGTTCTTGAGGCGCTGGTCCTCGTCCATCTCGGGGATGCCGGACTCGGGGCAGTCGAAGCCGATGCCGGGCTGGGGCCTGGCTTCCACCTGCGGGGCCATGGCCAGCAGGGAGATCTGGTTGGAATTCTTTTCCCTGGCTTTTTTCTGGGCGCGGGTGACCACCGTGTCCAGGGCAGCCAGCAGGGCCGCGCGCGAGACGCCGAAGCAGTCGCAGGCGCCGCCCTTGATGAGGGCTTCGAGCACGCGCTTGGTGACCTTGCGCAAATCAACGCGGCAGCACATGTCGAAGAGGGAGACGTATTCGCCGTCCTTGCGGGCGTCCATGATCTCGGTGATGGCGCTGTCGCCCACGTTCTTGATGCCGCCCAGACCGAAGACGACCTTGCCCCCGCGGGCCGAGAAAGAACGCTGGCTGGCATTGACCGAAGGCTGCACCACGTCGATGCCCATGTCCTTGCAGCAGGAGATGTACTTGAGCAGTTTTTCCTGGTTGCCCATTTCCGAGGTGAGCAGGGCGGCCATGAACTCCACGGTATGGTGCACCTTGAGGTAGGCCGTGAAGTAGGAGATCTGGGCATAGGCGGCGGAGTGCGACTTGTTGAAGCCGTATTCCGCGAATTTTTCCATCAGGTCGAAGATCTCGTCGGCCTTGGCCTTGTCCACGCCGTTCTTCTGCGCGCCTTCCACGAACTTGACGCGTTCCTTGGCCATGGCTTCGGGCTTTTTCTTGCCCATGGCGCGGCGCAGCAGGTCAGCGCCGCCCAGGGTGTAGCTGGCGATGATCTGGGCGATCTGCATGACCTGTTCCTGATAGACGATGACGCCGTAGGTATCGCGCAGGCAGTCGCTGAGGGACTCGTGCGGATAGACCACGGGCACCTGCCCGTGCTTGCGCTTGATGAATTCGTCCACCATGCCGGAGCCCAGCGGGCCGGGACGGTACAGGGCCAGCATGGCGATGACGTCCTCGAAGCACGAGGGTTTGAGCATGCGCAGGTACTGGCGCATGCCCGAGCTTTCCACCTGGAAGATGCCGTCGGTGTCGCCGCGGGCGTAAAGGTCGTAGGTGGCCGCGTCGGTGAGGGGCAGGTTGTCCAGGTCGGGCGGCGTCTTGCCCTGCAGGGTGATGTTGTCCAGGGTGTCCTGGATGAGGGTCATGGTCTTGAGGCCCAGGAAGTCGAATTTCACCAGGCCGGACTTCTCGGTCATGGGGCCGTCGAACTGGGTCACGAGTTCGCCGCGTTTGCCGGTGTAGAGGGGCAGGAACTCGTCCATGGGCCGGGGCGAGACCACCAGACCGGCGGCGTGGGTGGAGGCATGGCGCGACAGGCCCTCCAGACGGCGGGCCGTATCCAGCAGCTTTTTGACCTGGGGGTCGGTATCGTACAGGTTCTGGAGGTCGGGCTCGGCTTCCAGGGCCTTGTTGATGGTCATCTTGAGGTCGTCGGGCACCAGCTTGGCGATGCGGTCGGTCTCGGCAAAGCTCATGCCAAGGGCGCGGCCCACGTCACGCACCACGCCCTTGGCCTTCATGGTACCGAAGGTGGTGATCTGGGCCACGCTGTCCTTGCCGTAGGTGTCCACCATATGCTGGATGACCTCGGTACGGCGGCGTTCGCAGAAGTCCACGTCGATATCGGGCAGGGAGACGCGTTCGGCGTTGAGGAAGCGCTCGAAAAGCAGATTGTAGGGCAGGGGGTCCAGGTTGGTGATGCGCAGCGACCAGGCCACCAGCGAACCGGCGGCCGAACCGCGGCCCGGGCCCACGGGGATGCCGTGGTCCTTGGCCCAGTTGATGAACTCCTGCACGATGAGGAAGTAGCCGGGGAAGCCCATCTCGAGGATGACCTTGAGCTCGTACTGCAAGCGGTCGCGGTAGGCCTGCGGGTCGATGTTGGCGCGGTTGGGGTGCTTCTCCAGGCGGCGTTCCAGACCTTCCTCGGCCAGACGGCGGAACTCGGAATCCAGGCTGGCGCCTTCGGGCAGCTTGTAGACCGGGAAATAGTGGTGGCCCATATCCAGTTCCACGTTGCAGCGCTCGGCGATCTCGGCCGTATTGCTCAGGGACTGGGGCAGATGGCCGAACACGGCCTCCATCTCCTCGCCGGACTTGTAGTAGAGGTCATGGGTGCCGAAGCGCATGCGCTTGGGGTCGTCCATGGTGGTCTGGGTCTGGATGCAGAGCAGCACCTCGTGGGCGTCGGCGTCGTCGGCGTTGAGGTAGTGGCAGTCGTTGGTGGCCACGATGGGCAGCTTGAGATGGTCGGCGATCTCCAGCAGGCCCTTGTTGGCGACCTCCTGCTCGGGCAGGCTGTTGGACTGCAACTCCAGATAGAAGCGGTCCGGGTAGATGTCGGCGTATTCGCGGGCCAGGGCCAGGGCGCCGTCCATGTCGCCGGCGTTGAGGGCGCGCGGTATCTCGCCCGCGATGCAGGCCGAAAGGCAGATGAGGCCCCCGGAATACTGGCGCAGCATGGCCTTGTCCACGCGCGGTTTGTAGTGGAAGCCCTCCAGATAGCTGCGGCTCACCAGCTTGACCAGGTTGTGGTAGCCCTCGATGTTCTCCGAGAGCAGGATCAGGTGGTTGCGCTTGCGGGCCAGCTCGGAGGTCTTGTCCAGATGGTCGTGGCAGACGTAGACCTCGCAGCCGATGATGGGCTTGATGCCGAAGTCCTTGCAGGTCAGAAAAAATTTCGCCGCGCCAAACAAATTGCCGTGGTCGGTGATGGCGCAGGCGGGCATGCCGAAATCCTTGGCACGGGAGCAGAGGTCCTTGACGCGGATGGCGCCGTCGAGAAGGCTGTATTCGGTATGGCAGTGCAGGTGCACGAAATCGGACATGCGGGAACTCCGGGCCTCGGTGGCCGATGAAGGGAAGAAAGGGCCATGCGCGGCCGGGGCGGCACGGGACGGCCGCGTCCGGCACCGGGAAGCGGATGCGGACGGCAGAGGCCCGCACACGGCGGAGCAGAAGTATAGCAGGTTCGGAGGCGGGCCTCAAGGCTGCCTGCCCCGGGAAAGGTCGCGGGCATTTTTCCCGCATTTCCTGCAAAGGCCGGGAGCGGCGCATGCGGCAAAGAAGACGGGGCGGCGATCGGCGGATCGTCGCCCCGTGACGGATGGGGAGGGGAAAAGGTCTGCCCTGCAGACAGGCCGCGGGAGCCCGGCAGGCGCGGCCGGGACAGGACGGGAAGGCCGCCTAGATGCGCAGCATGCCGTTCATCAGGGCCGGATCCACGGCGGGCGCTCCCGGAGCATCGGCAGCGGCGTCGTCACAGGCCAGGCAGCGTTCCTGCCAGTGGTCGGCCACGTTGACGAAATTGCCCACCCAGGTGCCCACATTGGCATCGGTGAGCGCGGCCAGAGGCAGCGTGCCCTGCAGGGTCACGCCCGTATCTTCGCGGGCGGCCAGGGTGAAGCCCTGGGTCTGGTGGAAGAAGGTGTTGGCGTCCAGCAGCGCGGCGTAGAGCTCGTCACGTTTGCGCGCGGGCAGGGGGGCCACCACGGTGAAGATCATGACCTGGTCCGTAGAGAGGCAGCGCAGGCTGACCTCGAAGTCATCAATGCCCAGCAGGCAGGAGGAATCGCCGTCGCGGGTCTCGATGCCGGGCAGATCCAGCTCACGGGCCAGGGCGGCCAGCAGGGAAGAAAAAGCGGGGTTCATGGCAGGGGCTCCTTGTTAGGGGATCAGGCGTCCTGGGGCTGACGGGCCTGCATGCGGCAGGCCGTAAGCACGCCCTGGCCGTCCGGGGTGACGGTGTAGGTGAAGTCCGCATCCAGCGGCGACTGGGGCGGCGTGTGGTAACGCATGGTCACATCGCCGTTGGCCTCGCGGCGGATGTCGATGTCCAGGGGCGAGTGCTCGTCCAGTGTCGCGCCGGTCCGGTCGCTGAGGGTGCGTACCAGGAACGCGCCGGACTGGCCCATGCTGAGGAGGACCTGCCGTGCCTGCGCGTCATTGCCGCCGCAGAGCAGCTGGGCCCGGATGGCCAGATTGTGCGACATGGTGGACGGCCGGCCATGCTCGAAGTCGTTCCTGTCCTCGTCGGTCATGTAGGCAATATCCTGGATATGGACGGTAGCCGCCGCCTCCGCCGGGATGCCCACACCGCCGAAACTGATGCTGGGCCGGTAACCGGGAAGGGAGTGTTGCGTACCGCGCCGGTTCAGGTCCATGGCCGTCTCCTTTTCCACCTTGGCCATGTCGCCCAGGTGCGCCAGAGGCGTCAGGGCAGGCGGAAAGGCGAAGTCCTGGAGTTGGAAACTGGCAGCACCGTTGACGGCTTCCAGGGCCTTTTCCAGGCGCACACCGGCACTGAGCAGGAGCATGCCGGTGAAGGGGACCGTGGGATCCTCCGAGCGGGCCTTGAACATGTCCTGGAGCCTTTCATACATGGCGCTGTTGAAATCACGCTGGCTCTTGGCAGCCAGGTCTTGCGGCATGGGCTCCTGGAAGCAGCCCTGCCACAGGGTCTCGCGGCTGAGGGTGCCCTGGGGCTGCCGGGCGCGCATCTCGGGCAGGTGCTGCATGGCCACCATGATGACGGCGATGCCGCCGCCCTCGTTCAGCTGGGGGGCCAGAGTGGCCATATCACCTATATGCTGGCGGGGAGCAAGGTTCATGACGTCACGAAGTGCAGCGTCCTGCAGGCCCGGCTTGCCGCAGGCAAAGGCAAAGCATTGCAGGGAAGGATGGTTGGCCGTGGAAAGATCCCGGAAGAAGTCCGCGGGCGTGCCCTGCCGCCCTGCCTCGCTTTCCCCGGCCAGCACGCGGTCCATGAGCTGGCCCAGCTGGGCTTTGAGCTCGCCGTCCACACCAAGATGGGTGGCGCAGGCATCCAGGGCGGCGTCGCGGGTCTGCTGCGGATCGATGCCGCAGAGCATATAGTCCGCGGGCCGGGACTGGAGGGTCTGCATGGTCACGGCATCGGCCATGTCCTGATAGGAAAGCAGCTTCTGGCTGTTGGCCGCCATATCGTTGATGATCCGCTCGAAGGCCTGGCGCAGGGCCGGGGAGGGCTGGAGGTTGTTCTTCGCGTAGAAGCCCTGCAGCGCATGGTCCAGATTGCGGGTATCGCCCGCGCCGTTGTTGCCCAGCAGGAAGCGGCGGGCCATCTCGGTGTTGGCCGGCCCCAGGGCCTGCGACATGTTCGATGCCTGGGCCAGGATGTCGCGGGCCACGCGGGCCTTGAGCGGCTTGCCCTGCTGGCGCATGGCGCTGAGCTGCGGGGCCAGGGCGTCGGCGATGCCGTCACCGTACTTGTTGCGGATGGCGCCGAGGAATGCCTCGGCAGTGGCGCGGTGGGTGGCCTTGGCGGTGAAGAAGGCGCTGACCCTGCCGGAGGTCTGGATGCCGCCTGCCGCGGTGGCGACAAGGCGGTCATGGGTGCCGGCCACGTCGGCCAGCCGGGTCAGAGAGGCAACGTTGACGCGATCGATATGGGGCATGGGATCCCTCCCGGGAAATGGTCGATAGGTACGGGATGTACAGGCAAATGTCGTCCTGGATAAAGCAAGCTTCATGCCAGACCCTTCCAGCCTACAGGGGAAAGCCGGAAGTGTCCATTTTTCTCCATCCGGAGGCGATCGGGTCAGGATGGAGCAGGGAACAGCGCCCCCGGACTGGCAACGATGTTGCCAGCATGGGGAACGGTACGCGCCGCCATGGGACAAAAAGTGTCATGGCCGCCCCGTAAGGAGCGCCGTGGCATGCGCGGGAGGATCTCCTGTCGTGATTTCCCGGATGTTCCGGGAAAGAGCGCGGCGATCAGCCCTCGTAGACCTTGCGGCTGTCCAGCCACAGCCAGCCCAGCAGGCAGGCCAGCCCCACCAGGATGGCCATGAGGGCCTGGGCCGCCACGGGGCCGGGCCAGACGGGCAGGGCGCAGAGCAGCATGGACAGGCTGCCGAACAGCAGGCCGCCGCTGTTGATGAGGGCTGTCAGGCTGCCGGTATCGCTCTTCATCTGGTTGAGCATGAGCACCGTGGCCGGGGGGCGCAGGGCGCTGCCGCAAAAGCTGATGGGCGCGCAGAGCAGGGCGAAGATGAAGGGCCCCCGGTCCCCTGCCAGCAGCAGGCCCAGCCCGGCCACCACGACGATGCCCAGATAGGCCGAGAAGAAGAGGCGCCGGGGCGCGGTGCGGAAAAAGCGCTCATGCGCCAGCGGGCCCAGCATGCTCATGCCCGCGTTGAAGGCGAAGAACAGGCTGTAGGCCTGGGGCGAGAGCCCGAACAGGCCCTGGAAGATGTAGGAGGACAGGGCCAGATAGGCCATGAAGGGCATGCTGGTGGCGGAAAAGAGCAGCAGCAGGCAGCGGAAGCCCCGGTGGCGCAGGACGACCAGCAGACGGCCCAGGGTGCGGAAGGCATTGCCCTGCACCGGATGGCTCATGGTCTCGCGCAGCAGCAGCGTCCCGGCACCGGCCAGCAGGCCGCAGAACAGCAGGCAGGCGAAGATGCCGCGCCAGTCGGTGACGGCCAGCAGGGCCCCGCCGATGACCGGGGCCAGCATGGGCGCCAGGATGGTGATGGTCTGGATCCAGGTGATGACTTTTTCCATGGCCCGGCCGCGCAGCACGTCCTTGACGATGGCCAGGGCCATGGCGCTGATGCCGCCGCTGCCCACGGCCTGCACGGCGCGCCAGAACAGCAGGGGCCAGATGGACTGGGCCAGGGCCAGGAACAGGCTGGAGACCACATAGAGCAGGGCGCCCGCGTAGAGCACGGGCTTGCGGCCGTATTTGTCGCTGAGCGGGCCCCAGAAGAGCATGGAGGCCCCGAAGAGCAGCAAAAAGCAGGAGATGCTCAGGCTGGAGAGGGCGTCCGTGGTCTGCAGGGCCTGCGTCATGTGCGGCAGGGCGGGCAGGTACATGTCGGTGGAAAGGGGCGCGAAGGCGCTCAGGAAGGCCAGATAGGCAACCAGCCAGCGGTTGCCGGGTGCAAAGACTTTTTTGGGCATAGGGGGACTCCATGCCTTCGTGTGAACGAAGACGAGATCTGTGCTAACCAAGATCCGCCCGATATGCAATGAAATCCATTTTCGTCAAAAACGGGGCGAGAGCTTTTTGTAGAGGCCAGGCCTCTCTGGAGAAGGCCGTACCGCGCCGCCCCGTTGGAAGGCGGCGGACGCGTCGCGGCCCAACTGTGCACGCGGGGCACAGCCCGCACTGCGGCATCGCACTGGGCCGTGCGGGGCCAGGACCCTTTGCCGCGTCCGGCAACAGGCCATGACAAAGGACGGGCCCGCTTGTGCAGACCCGTCCTTCAACATGCGGAACGGAAGTGCCTAGCGCAGGGCGGACACGATGTCCGAGGCCGAAGGCGATGCCAGCACCCTGCCGTCGGCGATGACGGCCGGGATGCGCTTCACACCGTAATAACGGGAGATCTGCACGGCCTGGTACATGTTCACGTTGCCGGCATTGTAACAGTAGCGGGCCACGTCCAGTTCCTGGCTGGAAGGCACGGCCGGACGCAGCTTGCCCATGTAGGCGTAGTGGATGGGCAGGTCGGTGGACTTGACGGTGGCGTCGTACTCGTTGGTGAAGGGCACGCTGCGCCCCTGCTTCTTCTGGGCGGCCTTGATGCGGTTCCATTCGCTGAGGGCGTGGCTCATGTAATCCATGGCCTGGCCCTTGCGTTCATAGCTGATCCAGATGCCCATGCCCATGAGGTCGGTACCGTAGTTTTCCGAGTTTTTGGCAAAAACGGCGATCTTGGCGTCAGCGGGCGAAAGCTTGGCCGAGGCGTCGCGCACGGCCTGCCAGACGCGGGCGCTGTCGGGCGAGGCAAAGTCCAGCAGCACGATGATTTCGTGCGGGGCCGTCCTGTTGCCGAAGAACACGGGGTAGATCTCTTCGCGCCAGTGGGGACGGTAGGCGGCCTCGTCCTCGATGCTCTGGCGGTCGGCGCCCATGGCCTGTACCATGGCCATGCCTTCAGCGGACAGGGTACGGGTGTTGGGCAGGCTCTTGTTCATCCAGGGATTGAAGGCATTGGCTTTGGCAGCGGGGGCTGCCTGTGCCACGGGCGTCAGGTCGGCGCTGCCGTTGCCCCCCATCAGGCCACAGGCAGAGATCAGGCCGCAGACCAGCAGGGCCAGCGGCAGGCGCAGGACATTCTTCACTTTTCCTCATCCTTTTTGACGGTTGGCAAGGCAGCCACGGCGTCTTCCAGATGCCGCAGCCAGATATCGGCAAAAGCCCGGTATTCGGCCGTTCCCCGCACCACGGGCGCGCAGGCATGGCCGGCGGCTTCGATGCGGGAACGCCAGGAATCCGGCGCGTCCCCGGCCATGTCTTCCAGGGTATGGCGCCCCACCACGGAGAGCAGGGGCATGAGCCAGACACGGCGGGACGTGAGGCGCGGCAGCAGGGCCTCCAGTTCCAGAGCGCCGCTCATGGTGCCCACATGCACGCGGGCATCCAGGGCCCGCACGGCTCCGGCAAGGGCCGCGTACGCGGTCACGGCCTGCTTGCGGCTGCCGTGGCCCATGAGCACCACGTCCTCGTCGGGCCGGCGTTCCTGGGGCAGGTGGGCCAGCACGGCCCGCGCGGCAGCCCGGATGTCCTCGTCACCGGCCAGCAGGGGCCTCCCGATGCTCACATGCAGGCCGTCCAGGCGCCCGGCCTCGTCCGCATCGGCGCGCACGTCGGTATGTTCGCTGCCGGGGATGATCTGCAGGGGCTGCACGGCCACATGGGTGAAATTCTCCAGACGCAGGCGGTGCAGGGCCTTGAGCACGGAATCGTTCTTTTGCCGGGCACGCGTCAGACGGGTGCGCAGCAGCTCCGAGGAAAGGGCCCAGCGCACGGAAATGCCGGGGAAACGTTCGCGCACCCAGGCGTCGAACTGGCGCAGCGAGCCACGCCCCTGGGGGCTGCTCGTACCGTAGGCGACCAACAGGATAGCGGTTTTCATCCCTGTTGGTGTACGTCACTTGCCGCACGCTGGCAAGACGGCGCGCCTCACGGTTGACCGTGGACAGAGGGGAGGCTACAGTGCGCTATACGTTGGAGGATTGTTCGTGAAAGCATTGGTTCTGGAGGGCTGCACCGGACTGCTGGGGCAGGCCCTGCGTCATGTCCTGCTGGGGCGCGGCTGGTCGGTGGAATCGCTGGAACGCTCGGACGGTGACATACTGGACGCGGACTTCCTGCAGGCCCGCCTGGACAGTTGCGCGCCGGATGTGGTGTTCAGCTCCCTTGGCTGGAACACGGTGGACGATGCCGAGGACCATCCTGACGAAGTCCTGCTCTACAACCGCACCCTGCCGCATACCCTGGCCTGCCTGCTCAAGACCCGCGGACAGGGCCACCTGATGCATTTCAGTTCCGGGCTGGTCTTTTCGGGCCAGCACGGCAGCCCCTGGCGCGAAGAAGACGCCACGGCCCCCCTCAACGTCTACGGCAAGACCCGCCTGGCCGGAGAACAGGCCGTGTTGCAGACCCTGCCCGAGCGGGCCTGCGTGGTGCGCACGGGCTGGCTGTTCGGGCCCGGCAAGCGCAATTTCGTGGACGACATCCTCAATGCCTGCCACCGGCGCGACAGCATCACCATCGTGGACGACCGCACGGGCTCGCCCACCTATTCGCTGGATCTGGCCCTGTGGAGCATCCTGCTGGCCGAACGCCATGCCACCGGCCTGTGGCATGCCGTCAACAGCGGGCAGGCCACCTGGTGCGAGCTGGCCTGCGAAGCTGTGGGCCTGGCTGGCAACGAATGCCGCGTGGAGCCCATCCCCTCGTCGCAATGGCCGCAAAAAGCGCCGCGTCCGCCCTATACGGTACTGGACTGCGGCAAGCTTTCCGAGTATCTGGGGATGCATCCGCGCCCCTGGACACAGGCCCTGCGGGAGCATTTTTTCTGCGATCCCTTCGATGCCTAGAGGGGGCCTGGAGCGGACAAGGCCATTCCACAGGCACGTTCCCGGGCGAAGACACGCCGGTAAGAGCCCCTTTGGGCGGCAACAGGGAGAAAAAATTGTTTTCCGCTGATGCCTGACGCAGGCAGCGGCCGCGCTCCTGTGCAGAAGCAGACACGATGCCCTCCGTCTGCGGCAGAGGGACGACATATTTCCGGACTTGCATGGTTTGGACCTGGAAGGCCGCCTTCGGGCGGCCTTTCTCACAGACAGGGGGCTGCGGCTCCCTGTTTTTCATGGGAGCCTGGCAGCAGGGGGAGCCGGAGCCCGCAGCCGGGAAGGGCCGGGCTTCTCAGGCCCGTATGGAAGGGCGGGAGAGCTGTCCCGGCGAAGAGGGCGTCCGGCCGTGTCCACCTTTTCTGCCGCAGGCATCGGCCGCGCCGTCCGGCTTTCCGGAAGGGAAGGGGGACGGAGGCCGGTCTGTGGAGGAAGCTCGCAACATCCGGGACATGCCAGGAGAGGCACGGAGGCCACGACGCTGGCTACAGCCGGACCGGCGCCACCTGTATCAGGGCGGCGGCCCCGGCCAGCAGGGTACGGCGTTGTGCCGCTGCCAGCCCGGCGGCATGCAGGCAGCCTTCCAGCCCGCCGCGCCGCAGCCATATGCGGGCAGGCGTCGCGGGCCCCCAGGGCAGGAAGCCGGGCAGGAGACGCCGCAGCAGGGCCGCGGGCAGGCCCAGGTTGCGTTCGGCCAGGATGAAGTCCGCCAGCCAGAGCTGCCGTGCCGCCAGGGAACAGGCCCGCAGCAGGCTCACCGCATCGGGCCAGGGCAGGGAAAACAGCGCATAGCCCAGGCGCAGCCCTTCCAGAGAGCCTGCAGGCAGCTCCGGCAGTACCGCGAAGGGGGCCTGTACCGTCGTTCCGGGGATGTCAGGCAGGGCATTGCAGGGCAGGGCCCGGCTCGCGTCGGGCCAGGGCACCCGGCGGCACAGGGCGGCGTACAGGCCGGGAGCCGGCGGGGCCGGGCGCAACGTGCGCAGCCGGGTCACGTCGGCAGCGGACAGGAGGTCGCGCAGCAGGGGCGCGCTCGCTGTCTTCGGAGAGACGCAGGGGACACTAGGACAGACAGCCATCAGGGGCCTCCGGGGACGCTGGGGCAGCATCCAGACTGCGCAGCAGGTGGTCGCGGGCCGCGGCATAGGCCGGCGTGGCGGGCAGGGCCGTCAGCAGGCGGCGGGCATGGCCTTCGGCCACGAAGCGGGCACGGCTGGCCGGGAAATGCATGTCATAAAACCATGTCCCCAGCAGTACGCGGAAATCATTGACGCTTTTCAGGTCGGCGTAGGCTGCCACCCGACCGGCAAGGGCATCGTCCAGGACTTTGTCGCTGTAGAGGGCAGGATCGTCGGGCAGGCTCAGGACCACGGTGGGGCAGTAAGGACGCGGGCCGGAAAGGTGCTCGTCCATGACACGCAGGATGTCCAGCTTGTCGGCATCACGCACGGCATGGCAGATGCGGGCCATCCCTTCCGGCAGGCCCGCGGGCAGGGCGAAGCGGTTGTGCAGGCCCACGGCGGCGAGCACCAGCTTGCGGACAGCAGGCGTTTCGTCCTTCAGGCGCTGTTCACGTTTGAGGATGCGCACGCCCCACTGGCCGTGGTTGCAGGACTCCCGGTCGCGGAAGGTATGCCAGCGCAGGTACTGCTCGAAGCGGGCCACGTCATGGTACAGGGCCGCCAGCAGGCAGGCGCGGTCCAGTGGCGGGGCGAACCGGCCGCCCGCGACGATGGCACGGGCATGGGCCAGCACCTGCATGGTGTGGTGCCGTTTGAGATCCATGGGGGAAGGGTCGCCGCCGGCCCGGCGGCATTCCTTCTCGCGCTCACGGGCCGCGTAGGCGGCGAACCATGCCTCGTGACGGCTGATGTCCGGCAGGACAGGGGATGTGGTGTTCATGTCTCTGGATGTACGCCCCGGCCGGGAGGGAGGCAAGGGGCGGGTGCGGGGCACCGTCGTCCCTCCCTGTCTTTTCCGTCCTCAGCGCCGGAACTGTCCGCTGGCCTGGCGCCAGGCGGCGGCCTGTTCGGCGGCCTCGGCCACGCGGGCGTCCACGATGGTCTTGCCGATGGGGCACAGGGCCAGGGCCGCCAGCTTGACGTGCTGCCAGGCGAAGGGGATGCCGATGATGGTCACGGCGCAGGCCAGGGCCGAGAGCAGGTGGCCGCAGGCGATCCAGATGCCGCAGAGCAGCAGCCAGACGATGTTGCCCACCGTGCCCAGCGGGCCGGTGCCGATGTCGCCTTCACCGGTGAGGACGTCACGGGAGACCGGCATGCGGCCGAAGGGCATGAAGGCGAAACCGGCCATGACGAAGCAGGCCCGGCCCCAGGGGATGCCGATGATGCTGATGAAGCAGAACACGCCCGCGATGCACCAGAGCAGGCCGGTGCCCAGACCGAAGGGGAAGAACCAGAGGACATTGCCGAGACAACCCAGAGCTTGCATGGGGGGACTCCTGAAAAGACGTGGATGGAACGCCCATGCTACACGGGGGCGGGGTGCCTGTCCATGTGCCGGGAGAAGGAGGGACGATGCGATGGCGAAGTGCCTGCATGGAGTCCATCCATGCCCCGACCTCCATCGAAGGAGGAGCCATACTGCATGATGGCCGTCGGCAGGAAGGCCAGGCAGGATCAGGCAATGATCCCGACCGCCCTGTTGCGGCAATAGGGGCAGGAAGGCCGGGAGGCTACAGCTCCGGCAGGAAGAAACGGAACGAAGCCAGCATGGCGGCCAGCAGGCAGAGCTGGATCAGGATCACCAGCCAGCAGGTCCTGCGGAAGGCGGCAAGGCGGCCGCAGGCACGCCCACACAGGGCGCGGGCCTCGTCCCGCACGTGGCAGAGGGCCGTGCGTTCCTGTTCCGGAAGGGCGGCGGATGCGGCATCGAGGGCCGCTCCCAGCGCATCGAGCCGTGCCCGGAGCGCGGCCTGTTCCTGTTCCAGCTCCCGCAGCGGCGATGCCGGGCGGCGGGAGGCCTTGTGCGTGGCCTTGCGGGACAGGAAGCGCCCCAGCCATGCTTTCCCGTTCATGTATGTCCTTTGCGAAGAAAAAAGGGGAAGGCGACGGCCTTCCCCCTTGAGGATCGGATGCAGGACGAGGCTAGGCCTTGTCGAAGTCGACGACCACCTGCTCGCCGTCGCCGTTGCGGCGGGCGATGGTGCCGATGGACCAGGCGGACATGCCGAAGGCCTGGATGCGGTTGATGGTCTCTTCCACCTGCTCTTCGGGCAGCACCAGCACGTAACCGATACCGCCGTTGAAGATCTGCAGGATCTCGGGCCAGGAGAGTTCGCCCACTTCGTGCAGCCACTTGAAGACAGGGGGCATTTCCCAGCTGCCGAAGTCGATGTGGGCTTCCACCTGATTGGGCAGCACGCGCGGGATGTTGTCATAGAAGCCGCCGCCGGTGATGTGGGCCATGCCGCGCACGTCCAGGTCGCGCAGCAGGGAGCGGACCACTTCCACATAGATCTGGGTGGGGGCCAGCAGCACGTCACGCACGGTGGCGCCGTCGGCGCCCGGGAAGGGATCGTCCGGGCCCAGGCCGCTCTTGTCCAGGATCTTGCGGGCCAGCGAGAAGCCGTTGGAGTGCAGGCCGGTGGAGGCCAGACCCACGATCTTGTCGCCCACGCGGATGCCGGAACCGTCCACCAGCTTGGCGTTGTCCACGATGCCCACGCAGAAGCCGGCCAGGTCGTATTCGCCATCGCCGTACATGTCGGGCATCTCGGCGGTCTCGCCGCCCAGCAGGGCACAGGCGGACTGGCGGCAGCCTTCGGCCACGCCGCTGATGACGGTGTGGGCGGTATCCACATCCAGCTTGCCGGTGGCGAAGTAGTCAAGGAAGAACAGGGGGGTGGCCCCCTGGACCAGGATATCGTTGACGCTCATGGCCACGAGGTCGATGCCCACGGTATCGTGCTTGTTGAAGGCAAAGGCCAGTTTGAGCTTGGTGCCCACGCCGTCGGTGGACGAAACAAGCACCGGGTCGCTCATGTTGCCGATTTCAGGTCTGAACAGGCCCCCGAATCCCCCGATGTCGGAGATGACCCCCTTGGTATGCGTGCGCTGCACCAGATGCTTGATGCGCGCCACGAGATCATTGCCGGCCTGGATATCGACACCGGCTTCGGTATATGCTTTTGCGCGATCTGTGGACATGAGTATCCTCCTTGGTGGGAGACACCCTAGCAAAAAATTTGCCGAATCCCAAGCGGCTTTTTGGTCCAAATCCCGGCAGGGGGAGATTTATGGTCACCTTTTTTCGTAGCCGCGGGGATCTTCCCCTGCTATACCGGGGAGGCGGACTTCCCGTTCCCTTCGGGAGGCAGGGCCGGCGCTGCCGCATGGAGAGGGCCGGCACGGTGCGGGCGGCATCCGCACAGGGGGAGAGGAACAGAGGCACCGGCCGTCAGAGGCGGCCGGGCAGGCCGCGAAGGAGAGCGCCTTATGGAAAGCATGTTGTGGACACGGCTGACGGACGGCAGGTTGCGCTGCGGGCTCTGCGCCCATGCCTGTGTGCTCGTGACCGGGCAGCGGGGACGCTGCGGCGTGCGCTGCAACCACGAGGGGCATCCGCTCTCGCTGGTGGGTGGCCTGGTAACGGGCGTGCAGGCCGACCCGGTGGAAAAGAAACCCCTGTACCACTTCCTTCCCGGCAGCCGGACCTTTTCCGTGGGCAGTGCCGGATGCAATTTTTCCTGCCTCTTCTGCCAGAACCATCATATCTCCCGTGACCCGCTGGAGCAGGAGCGCATCCGCGGGCACGAAGCCACGCCGGAGATGCTGGTGGAAGCGGCCCTGCGCACCGCCTGCCGCAGCCTGGCCTTCACCTACAACGAACCCACGGTCTTCGTGGAGCTGCTGGCGGCCACGGCCACGCTGGGGCAGGAACGGGGCCTGCCGTCCATCCTGGTGAGCAACGGTTTCATGAGCCCCGGCTGTCTGGAGCTGCTGGGGCCCCTGGTGCGGGCGGCCAATATCGACCTGAAGGCCTTCAGCGAGGATTTCTATCACCACTATTGCGGCGCCCGCCTGCGTCCCGTGCTGGACAATCTGGTGCGGATGCGCGCGCTGGGCTGGTGGCTGGAAGTGACGACCCTCATCCTGGAAGGTCTCAATGACGGAGAGGCGGAGCTGCGGGCGCTGGCACGTTTCCTCCGCGACGAACTGGGCGCGGACACGCCCTGGCATGTGACGGCTTTCCATCCCGCCTACCGCATGACGGATCATCCGGCCACGCGGGCGGAGACCCTGCGGCGCTGCCGGGACATCGGTCTGGAAGAGGGGCTGCACTTCGTGTATACGGGCAATGTCTTTTGTGCGGGCGGCGGCGATACGTGCTGCCCGCAATGTGGTGCCCCCTGTCTGGAACGGCAGGGCTGGCAGGTCCTCATGAGGACGGACGCAGGCGTCTGTCCGCGATGCGGCAGTCAGCTGCCGGGAGTATGGGAATCATGATCATCGTCTATACAGGCAACGGCAAGGGCAAGACCAGCGCCTGCATCGGGCAGGCCATGCGGGCCCTGGGCCGGGATCTTGCCGTGGGTTTCGGCCAGTTCATGAAGCAGCCGGGCTGCGCCGGGGAGCAGACCGTCCTCGCCCGCCTGCTGGGGGAAGACTTCCTGGCCGGCGGCAAGGGCTTTTTGCGGCGCGAGGAAGACCGCCCCGCCCACCGGGAAGCGGCCCTGGCCACGCTGGACTGGGCCCGGCAACGTCTGGAACGTCTGGACCTTCTGGTGCTGGACGAGACGCTCTATGCCCTGAAAGCGGGCATCCTGGAGCGGAACGAAGTGGAAGGGCTCATGGAGGCGGCGCGCCGTGCCCGGTGCCATCTGGTGCTTTCCGGCCGGGACGCGCCGGACTGGCTGGTGGAAACCGCCGATCTTGTCACGGAGATGGGCGAGATCAAACATCCCTGGCGGGCGGGCATCAAGGCCGCGCCGGGCATAGAATTCTGAGGCGGGGCGTTTTTTCGGCACCAGCCGTCCCGCGTCGCGCACATC
Source organism: uncultured Desulfovibrio sp. (assembly GCA_937926875.1). Lineage (GTDB taxonomy): Bacteria > Desulfobacterota > Desulfovibrionia > Desulfovibrionales > Desulfovibrionaceae > Desulfovibrio. The sequence goes on along the minus strand of CALBAX010000022.1, from coordinate 2,577 downwards.
GAAAGGAAAGGGCCCGTTCCATCGCTGGAGCGGGCCCTTCGCATGAAGGAAGATCGTTCATGACGGGGCCTGGCCCCGTCATCCTGGGGAGCTTGGCTAGACGGCCCCGGCGGCCTCGTCGCCCACCGGCGGCGGGGGCGGTGCCGTGGGCGGGGTCAGCTTGTGCGAGGAGTTGGCCGGCGGCATGGTGGGCACGTTCTGGGCCGCGGGCTGGGCAGCCGGTGCCGTGGACGGCGCCGCGGCGGGCGTGGCCGCCGGTTGCGTGCCCTGGCCCGCGCCGGGCACCACCTGGCCCTTGGGCACGGGCATGTCGGCCTGCTTCTGGGGCAGCATCAGATAGCTGATGACCTGCTTGACGCCCTCCACCTGACGCGCGGCACGGATGGCCAGCTTGCGTTCGGCCTCATCCTTGACCACGCCCAGCAGGACCACGCGTCCGGCATTGACTTCCGTGTCGATGCGGGTGGAGCTCAGGCCCGAGGTGCCGATGAGCTCCGTACGCAGCTTGGTGGCCAGGACGAAGTCGCCGGTATCGCTCTTGGCCGGGGTGAACCAGTGCGAGGTGACGGAGCGCACGCCCTTGTGGCGGCGCGCAAGGCGGATGGCCTGGGAGCGCATCTTCTCGGGGGCCTCGCCCACCAGGAAGACATGGCCGTAATAGCAGTAGACCTTGATGCCCCAGCCCTGGGACAGGTTGGCATCCATGAGGTCGGACTTGATGCCCAGGGAGATTTCCTTGTCATCGGTGATGGTGCCGCTCAGGCGCTGGTCGTCGTACACGCCGTAGAGCGAGGCACAACCGCTGCTGAGCATGAGGCAGCAAAGAAGCAGCAGGGGGACGATGTAACGCATGGATCCTCCTTGCGCCGGAGCGCTATTCCTTTTCACGCCGGATGCGGGCACCCACGGCGTTGAGCTTGTTCTCGATGCGTTCGTAGCCGCGATCCAGATGGTAGATGCGCTGGACATGGGTCGTGCCGCGGGCGGCCAGACCGGCCAGCACCAGCGAAGCGCTGGCGCGCAGGTCCGAGGCCATGACCGGGGCACCGGTCAGACGGCTGACGCCGCGCACCATGGCCGTATGGCCGGAGATCTTGATGTCCGCGCCCATGCGCACCAGCTCCAGCACGTGCATGAAGCGGTTCTCGAAGATGCTTTCCTCCACCATGCTGGAGCCTTCGGCCAGGCACATCAGGGCCATGATCTGGGCCTGCATGTCGGTGGGGAAGCCGGGGTAGGGGCGGGTCTTCACGTCCGCGCCGCGCAGCACGCCCCGGTAACGGGCCAGCACGCCTTCGGGGCGCTGCTCGATGGCCAGGCCCATGCTTTCCAGCTTGGCGATGACGGATTCCAGCTCGGTGAAAGGGCAGTTCTTGAGCAGCAGCTCGCCGCCGGTGATGCCCGCCGCCACCAAAAAGGTGCCGGCCTCGATGCGGTCGGCCATGATGGCATATTCCGTGCCGCGCAGGCTGCTGACGCCCTTGATGCGGATGGTGCTGCTGCCGTGGCCTTCGATCTGCGCACCGCAGGAGATGAGGAAGTTGGCCAGATCCACCACTTCGGGCTCCCGGGCCGCGTTTTCCAGCGTGGTCTCGCCGTCGGCCAGCACGGCCGCCATGAGCAGGTTCTCCGTACCGCCCACGGTGGGCATGTCGAAGGTGATGTGGGCGCCGCGCAGCTTGTCGCAATGGCCCATGATGTAGCCTTCTTCCAGCTCGAAGGTGGCGCCCATGAGCTCCAGGCCCTTCAGGTGCTGGTCCACGGGGCGGGCGCCGATGGCGCAGCCGCCGGGCAGGGCCACGCGGGCCTGGCCGATGCGGGCCAGCAGGGGGCCCAGGCAGAGCACCGAGGCGCGCATGGTGCGCACCAGATCGTAAGGGGCCTCGGGCAGCAGGGTGCCGGGCGCCAGCTCCACGCGATGATCGTCATAGCCGCAGGCGCAGCCCAGCACGTTCAGGAGCTTGATGGTGGTATGGATGTCGCGCAGGTCGGGCACATTGGTGTAGACCAGGGGCGCGTCCAGCAGGATGCCGGCAAAAAGAATGGGCAGGGCGGCATTCTTGGAGCCGCTGATATCTATGGTCCCTTTGAGCGGCGTACCGCCTTCGATAATGAGTTTGTCCATCAGGATCCTCGTGCGGCCTGCGGGCCTTGGCCTGCGGCGCATGCTGGGGGTTGCGGCACTGGTCCCGTCCCCGTCCGGGGGCTGGTCCGTGATCCGTCAAAACATGGTGTTTGGAGCCGGTATCGGATGCTAGTTTTTTTTCTAAAAAAAATCCAGAAAGAGAACTGCGAATTTTTGCTTGCATATTTTTGGGGATGTGCGTATACACGTCTTCGTTACGGCGGAAGTAGCTCAGTTGGTAGAGCACCTGGTTGTGGCCCAGGTGGCCGTGGGTTCAAGTCCCATCTTTCGCCCCATAAGGAAATGCACCCCGCTTTCGAGCGGGGTTTTTCTTTTTCTGCCGTTGCCGGTCTGAAAGGGGCCAGCGGCCCACGCCGATGGCCGGGGCGGGATGCGGGCACGGACACGCCCCTGCTTCTTCCCTGTGCGCTGTGCATGGGGAAAGACCGTCC
>CALBAX010000021.1 GCA_937926875.1 uncultured Desulfovibrio sp. | reverse complement strand
ACAGTGCCAGCAAGACCACCCCCCAGCCCGCAAACCCACGGAGGACGCTCCTATGCCACCCTGACCACCATCTCAAACGAGAGGAACGGAGGCAGGCTATCGGCCTGGTTCGTGTCCCCCTCAAGCGGATGGGTGTGGGGCTTTGAGCCGCCTGTCGCATCAGTAGGCTGCCCGTCTTTCGGCGGTTTGCAGTCATTACCATCATTTGTGCCGTGCCAGCCATTCCAGCTAATGATCTTGCGATAACCATGCGTATGGCTTGGCATTTGCTCTGTGGACAGCGTCGTTTCCCCGACAGTGCCAGCAAGACCTACATTTTCTCTAAAAAACAAATAACCGGAGGCTATTATGTATGATGTGGTTTGAACATAGCCCTCATGGTCTGCGGGAAATCACAGAAGAAGAAATTCTGGCCAGGGCGGAACAGATCAAGGCCCGGCGTGAGATGAACGGACCTGTCCTGTGCCCTTGGCAGATGCCCAGAACGAGTCATGCTATCCCCTCAATCCATAACAATTTCGGAGGTTGTCCCCATGCACACTGTTACGGTTGTCCCCGCCGATAAGCTCATTATTTGCGACGGTGTAGCCCTGTTTTTTGATTTCCAGGCCCCTGATGGATTGCACGCCCTGCAATGGCGCGATGACGCGGGCCATACGGAGTGGACGGGCGGTCCCAACCGGCCCCTGACCGTTGAGGACTACGACGAACAGGTCGCGCCGTATGTGGCCCTGTGGCGGAAGGAGAAAACACGCCGTGAGGAAATGGCCGCCGAGGAAGCCGCCGCCCGCGCACTCCCCGATGCCAAGGAGGCCAAAATTGCCGAGGTGCTGTCCGGCTACGACGCCGCGTTAGCCGCCTCCCTCACTATGCCTGCCGCCATGCCCACCTCGCAGGACGTAGCAGTGGGTGCGGCCCTTTTTGCCGTGGATGACGCGGAAGGTCTGGCGTTTGTTCAGGCACGGCACGCCGCTCGCCGTGACGAGCTGCTGACCGCTGTGGACGCGGCAGACAGCGTGGAGGCCGTGCAGGCCGTGGACGTGAGCTATGACGTATAGGGTCGCTGGACAGCGTATCACCGCTCCGGACGCTGGCGGGCACGGTCTGGGAATCAGCGACGGGCAGTCCTGGCTGGTGGAGGACAGCATCATCGATCTGTCCGCCTGCCCATTGGAGCGGCTGGACGAGGCGGCAGGCATCACCTGGGGCAGCCGCGCCATCTTCCGGCGCTGCGTCATCCGGGGGGCGGCCAAGCTCATCCTCTGCGGTTCAGGAGATGCGGACAAGCTGGCGGTGGAGCGCGGCAAGGTAGTCATTTTTGAGGACTGCCTTTTTGAGAACTTCGGAAGGCGCGGCCCGGAAGTCCAATCCTATATGTGGATCATCCTGCGGCGCTGCCTGATTCGCAACTGGGGGGAGCCGAGGCGGTGCGACGTGCGGGCTTTTGCCGCCTGGGCACATCATGGCGGTCGCATCGAGGCCGAGAGCTGCGTGTTCGATCAGCCCCGTTTCTGGCGCGGTTGGCGGGTCATGGTGGGGGACTGGTTGGCCCATCTGGGCCAGGCCTGGAATGACGAAGGCTTGCGCGGCGTTCTGCGCCCGGCCGCCTGGCTGCCCGGCGTCTGCCGGGGCCTGGTCGCCACGGCGGGCGGACACGTCCGGGCCAAGGATTGCCGCGCTACCCGCTGGTGGATACGCCTTGAGGAACGACACGGCGATATGTCCCAAGAGGACGCGGCCGAGATGGTGCGGCGCTTGGAAGCCATGCGGCAGGACATGGAAAGGCGGCTGTAGTTTTTGACAGAAGGATGTGCAGGGTAAAAAGTCGTGCGGACCATATAACAGGAGGTTCGCATGGCAAAAGGAATCACCGTCAGGGAGCTGGCGGATGCCTATTTCACAGTGCATTGTACCCACCCCGTGACACAAAAAAGCGGGCGCTACCACATCCGGCCGGTGCTGCATTTGGTCGGAGGTTGGCAGGCCCGGAGGCTCAAGCCCCAGCACATCAGCGAGTTTATGGAGGGACAGCGGCAGCTGGGGGTATCCCTGGCAACGGCCGTTCTCCGGGCGAAGCTGCTGCTCACGATACTGCGCTGGGGTGTCGGTACAGGCAGACTGGCCAGCAATCCGCTGGAAGGGGTACGCTTTCCCCGGCCCAGGGCACGGCGGGTCATGCCACCCACATTGGCCGAGGCCAGGCGCATGCGCGACGTGGCTGCGTATCATGTGGCGCGCGTCATCACGCTGGGCATGATGGCCGGGCCGCGCATCGGCCCCTCGGAGCTGTTCAAATTGCGCTGGGAAGACGTCGATCTGGACGCGGGGATCATCCGCATGCCTAACGCCCGGAAAGGCGCACGCGCGGAATCCCGCCTGATTCCTGTACGGGATGACGTTTTACCGGAACTGCGTAGGTGGTGGGAAGAGGACGCAAAAATAGACTGCCCGTGGGTTATCCATTGGCAGGGGAAAAAGGTCATGTGTATCGGCCATGCGTGGCACGCGGCACGGAAGGCAGCGGGAATTTCCCGTGTCATAACGCCCTACAGCTTGCGACACGCCTTCCCGACAAGCGCCCTGGAATATGACGCCGACATCAAAGCCGTTGCCGAGATAATGGGGCACTCCGATCCGTCTATGTTACTGAAAACATACCAACATATCAAGTGGAAACAGCTCAAGAAAGCCATTTCGGCGGGACCGGGGCTGGGAAAATAATGTGCATGGAACGCGCTGTTTCCGGGCAGGGAGCGGCGCGTTCCCGTATAGTTGAGGCCTGACAGGTGGCGGGGCGAGGGACGCCCCCACCGGCGCGACGGCCTAACGTCGCACCACGGCCCCACAAGCGGCTGCCCTCCGCTTGCAGAGTATCCGCCTGTCGTGTCGTCTCTGGACGAGACAAGAGGCACGATAGACAGATTTTCGTTGGGGTGCAACGATTTTACCCCATCATGCAAAAGGAAGTTCTCGAAGAAATCAGATGCCGCCATTGCGGCAAGCTCCTGGCCAAAGGTCAGGCAAGTATCATGGAGTTCAAATGCCCCGTTGCGGGGCGTTCACCATCCTGCGGGCCGAGCGCCCCTGCTCCGAGTCGCCAGACGGCCAGAACGGAGCGAACCGTGATAAAAGATTGTCTGCGTGATGACGTTACCCTGTATCAGGGGGATGCCCTGAGTATCCTGGTAACCTTGCCGGACGCCGTCATGGATGCCGTATTGACCGATCCGCCGTATTCCAGCGGCGGAGTCACTCTGGGGGCAAGACAGGCCGACCCTGCACAGAAATACCAGCAAAGCGGGACAAAACGCCGCTATCCGTCCATGCTGGGCGATGCCAAGGATCAGCGAAGCTGGACCATGTGGTGCACGCTGTGGCTTGGTGAATGCTGGCGTATTGCCCGCGACGGAGCACCGCTCATGGTGTTCACGGACTGGCGTCAGCTCCCGGCCCTGAGCGACGCCGTACAGGCGGCGGGCTGGAAATGGCTGGGTATCGTTCCGTGGGACAAGCGCAGTGCCCGCCCGCAGATAGGCAAGTTCCGCCAGCAATGCGAGTATGTGCTGTTCGCCGTCAAGGGACGCTTTGTCGCCCATACGCGAGCCTGCCTGCCGGGCGTGTACACGTATCCGGTCATTTCCGCGCAGAAGGTTCATTTGACGAGCAAGCCCGTGGCCCTGATTGAGGATTTGCTGGCGATTACGTCTCCACAGTCCAGCGTACTTGATCCTTTCATGGGCGGCGGCAGCGTGGGCGAGGCATGCATCAAAACAGGCCGCAGCTATGTGGGGATGGAGTTGTCACGGGAATATTACGCGATCAGCCGTAACCGGTTGACAGCAAGCCTTGCAGAAAAAACATAGAACGACGAGAGCCGCGTCCAATATGAGGAAGGCGTGGGGGCCGTGTAAAAGCGGTACCCCCACGCCTCTTTGGTTAAGCAATTACCGTGCCAGGTACGAAAAAACGCCGAGCACCGTTCTCAAGTTGCGTGACGGAAATTCTCAAGTTGCGTGACAGCTCACACTTGCTCTTTCCGTCAAAACGGTAGGCCATTCTCCAGAGCTTGCTTCCACTGGTGGGAATGAAGAGAAAAAGACCGCCGCCGTCGAAATACTTGCGGGGCTTCATGTCGGGTTTCAGATTGCGGATATGGGTATCGGTAAGAGGCATGGGCACTCCTTGGCTGTCGTTGGACGAAGAAATACCCACATGGATAAAAATATTTTTGATTCCGCGCGGTTATTCATGTAGGTATCAGAAATGTCATACCACATTTCTACCTACGGATATACCCATAAAATGTTTGGATGCAAGCGGACGAGGCTGGACTTCGGGAAACCATACCGGAAAGAAAAAACAAAGAACGCCAAGATGTTATACATCTTGGCGTTCTTCATTGTACTCAAATTTGGCGTCCCCAAGGGGATTTGAACCCCTGTCGACGGCGTGAAAGGCCAACCGGCAGCGTTTGCCGCCATTGAATTTCCTGCGTTTCATGAGCGTACCGGAGCAGCAAAATGCACCGTTATGCACACCAATTTGTAAACGCATCTTGTAAACATCCCTTGGGCGTCTCTGCCCAACCATCCCCCCATCTGACAGCAGGGGCGAGTGCCTTCCCCCTGTTCCCCCATCGGCATGAACGGCCGGGCCAGAAATGTCCTTCTGCGCCCTTCGTCGCTCTGCGTCTTCACCTTGCCTGCGGGTCCTTCTGGGCCTCCCTTTCGGGCAAGGGACTGTGTACTTCGGCCCTCGGCCGCGATTCACGAAATGAAAGCCTCGTAAATCAGGAAACTCATTCCTGATATGCGGGGCTTTTTGTTTTGTTATATTTTTCACAATTAGGGGTGGCACATTATGGGAAGCAGAAAAGCAGAGATGAAGGCCAAGGTCGAGGAGCGTCGCAAGCAAGAGGCTGCGGCAAGAGCTGCAAAAGTCAGGAAGGCGGTCGAGGTCGCCAAGATCGAACTCTCGGACAACGATTTGCTGGGCTACCTCAACGAAAATCGAGTGGGGGATGCCAAGCTGTACAGCCGCCTCCATCGCGGAGCAGTGGTCTATGTCAAATACTGGGAACGCTGGCTGATTTGGGGCGGCCATCACTGGATTGAGGATGATTTCGAGATCTCCGCTCAGAGCATCGAGGATGTCTGTGAACTTTATCTGCGGCTGGCTGAAAGCAAGCAGATAGAAGCCGATGAAGAGACGGACAAGGATCTCAAGTCCAAGCTCCAGAGCATAGCCGATACCGCCCTGCGCCGGGTGAACCAGCTCCGGGACACGCCGGGGCAGGACAAGCTGCTGCAGATGACCCGCCGTATCCGCGACCCGCTGGTGGTGCTGCCTAATCAAATCGACCAGCAGCACTACGTCAAGGCCTGTCCCAACGGGGTGATCGACCTCCGCACCGGCGAGCTGCGCCCCGGGAGGCCTGACGAGTACATCCTCAACGCCATCGTGACCGAGTACGACCCGGAGCTGCTGCGGAAGGATGACCCCTGCCCGGAGACCAACCGCTTCCTGCTATCGTCCATGGACGGAGATCAGGAGCTGGTGGACTTCATCTGGCGGCTCCTTGGCTACGGCCTCATCACGGAACGCCGCGACCACATCTTCACCATCATGTGGGGCGAACACGGGCGCAATGGCAAGGACACGCTCATCAAGCTGGTGACGCATGTGCTGGGCCAGACGCTGTCCGGTGACGCGCCCGTGGAAATGCTTCTCCAGACACAGCAGGTACGGAATTCTTCGGCGCCGTCCCCGGATGTGCTGACCCTGCGCGGCATGTGCATCGCGTGGATCAATGAAGCGGAGGAGGGGCAGCGCTTCGCCTTGGCCAAGCTCAAGAAGCTGACCGGTGGTGGCTACATCACGGCGCGCGGCCTGCATGACAAGCTCCAGACCACATGGCTCCAGACCCACCTGCCCATCATGACCACCAACGAGCTGCCCAAGGCCAAAGCTGACGACGCGGCCTTTTGGTCACGGGCGCTCATCATCAAATGGCCGCTCTCCTTCGTGGAGCGGCCGGAGCAGCCCTACGAGCGCCTGGCGGACAAAGACCTGAACGAGAAGATCGGGGCCGAGGCCAAGGGGGTACTGGCCCGCATGGTGCGCGGCAGCATGGAGTACCTGCGGGACGGCCTCAAGATCCCGGACAAGGTGCGGCAATGGACGCGGGAGCAGCGGGCCAGCTGGGATGACGTGGGCCTGTTCATTTCGGAGTGGTGTATCTCGGAATCCCATCAGGCCAACCCTGATAACTACACCCTGAAGGTCAGCGCCACGGATCTGCATGAGGCCTTCTGCATCTGGTACGCCCGTTACAGAGACCGGCGCTATTCCATCTCCGCCAAGAAGTTCGCTGAGGCCCTGAACAAGAAGGACATCGCTTACAAGCGTTCCAACGGCTCATGGCGTCTGGGCATTGCTCTGACCCCGGAGGCCCAGACGGAGCTGGAGGATCATCGTGCTTCAAAGTGATCTGTCCGCATCTGCCCGTATGCTCATGAGGTTAATAGTGTGGGATTGTTAATAAAAAATGAAAATGGACAGGTGGACAGATTCCCCCCCTTATTCCATGCGCATGTCCGTGCGGGCACACATGTGCGTAATAACATATACATGTATCTGTCCTCCTGTCCAAAATAGTAAAAAGTGTAATAAAATAGATAGTTAATAAAAATAAATGTTGGACAGGTGCGGACAGATGACTTTGCTTGACCTCTACAGGAGCCGCTTTGGCGAGGCTGTGAAGCGGCAGGGCGGCGCATGGAACGGCCCCTGCCCTCTGTGCGGCGGTGAACCGGGGAAGTCCGACCGCTTCATGATTTGGCCGGACAGGGCCGAAAACCTGGGCGAAGTCTGTGCCCAGAACGGGCTCAAGGGGATCTGGTCGTGCCGTCAGTGTGGTGCCAGCGGAGATACCATCGCCTATCTGACCAAGGTGGAGGGCATGGATTTCAAGACGGCGCTGGCGGAGCTGGGGATCGAGGGCAGGCGTTCTTCCTTCCGGCGGCGCCGGGCCCCGGCAGAGCCCCGCCGTGAAAGCTCCCGCTGGGAGCCCCAGCAGTGGCCGGAACCTACCGAGCCGTGGTGCGAGTATGCCGGGAAGCTGCTGGCCGAAGCCGAGGCGGTGATCTGGGAGGAGCCGACCGCGCTGGCATGGCTGGCCAAGCGGGGCATCAGCGAGGAGGCCGTCCGGGCGTACCGGATCGGCTACCTCCGGGCGGAGAGCGGGCGCTTTCCGGGGCGGTTTCGGGCTCGTGCGGCCCTGGGGCTGCCCCCGCGCAGGGGGGATGACGGCAGGGAGCATACCCGCATCTTCATCCCGCGCGGCATCGTGATCCCGACGCTGGGGGCCGACGGGCGGGTGCTGAACCTGCGGATCAGGCGGCACAGGCAGGACCTGCGCGAGCGTTCGCTCAAGTACCTTGAGCTGGAAGGCTCCTGCAAGGCTCCGCTGCTGCTCTCCAGCTCACGCCCGGCCCCGCTGGCGGCCTACTTCGTGACCGAGGCGGAGCTGGACGCCATCCTGATCCACTACGCCACGGGCGGCGTGGTGGGGGCGCTGGCCGTCCGCACCAACCGGGGCAAGCCCGATGCCCGTGCCCATGAGCGCCTGCGGCAGGCCGTCAGGATCGGGATCGCTCTGGATTACGACGGCCCCGGAGCTGACGGAGTGGAGTTCTGGGAGCGGCATTACCCGGCCAGCCTGCGCTGGCCGACGCCGGAAGGCAAAGACCCCGGCGATGCCTTCCGGCTCGGGGTGGACATCCGGGAGTGGGTCGCCTCCTGCCTGCCCGACAGCATTGCCCTGCCTGAGCGCATGGAGCCCCACAGGAGCAGCATAGCACAGGATGAGGGCCCTGAACAGCCTGATGACGATGATGGACAGGTGGACACTTCCGTCGCTGGTCAGATGGATGTGGGGGCAGGGGCGGTCCCGGGATCTTGCCCTGAACCTGAAGGAAAAGACCCGTCGCAGCGTACCAGGGGCGGATGTGTCGAGGGCTTCACGGATTTCATTTGGGCCGATGCGGGCATGTTTTCCGCGGCCGTCCTGCGCCAGATTCAGGCCGCTCTGCCGCCGGGGATGGAACTCGGACTGGTGCCCACCAGCGTATGTCGCTGCTGGCTCCAGTGGCGGCGGCTCCCGGTGGTCTATGCCCGCTACCGCCGCAGATGGCTGTGGGATGCCGCTTTCCGGTCGGCCCAACCGGACGTGTGTGACGATTTTGAGGGCAAGGTGACGTCCTCGCCGGAGATCATGCAGTGGCTGCACGACCACTGGGCTGAGGAAGTCACGTCCGAAAACCTTTTTGACCTCTGGGGGGTCACGAATGGATCTGACGCAACGGAATGAAGAACTGGCTGCCATCAGCCGGGAGATGTTTGGGGAGGGGATGCTGCTGCAGGCGGTGGAGCCTGCCAGGCTGTGCCTGCTCAAGGACAATGCCCGCTTTTTCAAGCGCGAGACCTTCCGGCAGCTGCGGGACAACATCGCATCGGACAAGCGCCTGTCCAGCGTGCCCCTGTGCTACCGGCATGAGGACGGCCGGCTGGAGGTGCTGTCCGGCAATCACCGCGTCAAGGCCAGCATGGAGGCCAGGATCCCCGTGATTCTCGTGCTGGTCATCACGGAGACCCTGGACCAGAGCCGCCGCATCGCCATCCAGCTCTCGCACAACGCGCTGGTGGGAGAGGATGACCAGAGCATACTGGCCAACCTCTGGTCGCAGATAGAGACCATTGAGGACAAGCTCTACAGCGGTCTCGACAGCGAGGTGATGAGGGAGCTGGGCGAGGTGGAGCTGGTCAACTTCTCTACGCCGCAGGTCCCGGCCCACATGGTCACGTTCATGTTCACGGATGGGGAAAAGGAACAGCTGTCGGAGATCCTGGATATGCTGGCCGGTGCGGCCCAAAAATCGTCCGCCGTGCATGTCTTTTCCGGGACGCAGTACGAGGCCTTCACCAGGCTGCTCGCGGACGTGAAGGCCGCCGAGAAGATCCGCGACAGCTCGCTGGCCATGCTGCGCCTGCTGGAGATCGGCGCGGACTACCTTGAGCGGCAGGCCCTTGCCGCTGCCGACCAGGAGGGGAAGGAGGCGCGTCATGGATAGCGCACGCAAAGCGGCCACGCGTCCCCAGACGTCAGCAGCTGAACTCTGCTTCTTGGGCAGGGAGGCGGACTGGCTGGCGGACAAGCTGGTCTACCAGAAGCCCAACGGCAAATATGTCGGCGCTCCCTGCGCAGACGATTTCGGCTACCGCCAGTTCCCGACGCGGGAAGAAGCCGTGGCCTCATGGCGGGAGGCCGCCAGAAAAGCAGTGAGGTGGGAATAATGAGCTTTCTCGGTTCCATCGCCGGGCCATTGCGCCGGGTGCTGGCCGCCTATGCGGATGAGATCACCGTTCCCGTGCTGCTGCCCTGTGCGGGCAATTTCACCGTGGGCGCGGCCCTGCGATCCGGCGGCTACATGGGGCGGATAACCGGCTGTGACATCACGCTCTACACGTCGGCCCTTGGCGCCTACCTCGCCGGGGAAAGGCTGCCCGTGGTCGAGCGCACGGACTGCCCGGAGCATCTGCGCGGCCTTCTGGATTGCAGCGATCCCGCCCGGCTGGCGGCGTCGGTAGCCATCATGCTCGACCTGCGGCAGGTCTGGAAGGCCCAGAACGTCTGGCACCGGCGGGTGCTGGCCAACTGGCGCCGGAACTGGCCCGCGCTCATGGACAAGACCCTGGCCAAGCTGGAGGCCTACCGCGCCCACCTCACGCAGGGGGAGGGCTTCGGCTACGTCCCGCAGGATGCCGTGGCCTTCCTGCGGGATCATGGCCCCGATCATGCGGTCTTCATCGCGCCGCCCACCTTCGGCAGCCGCGATTACATCAACCAGGAGCGGATGCTGGCGGCCTCGGCCTCGTGGCCTGCCCCGGAGTATGGGGAGATCAGCTTCAAGGACGTGCCCATCTATGAGCAGATCACGTCCTTCCGCGAGTGGATGATCATAATGGAGCGCCCCCTGCCGGAGGTCGAGAAGATCCTGGGTGAACCTGTGGCGGTCGTCCACAAGGGGCGCAAAAGCATCACCTACGCCTACGCGGGACACAGCCGGCGCCGCATCGTAACCCGCGGCTACCTGCCGTCGCGCTCCCCAGGCCCGATCTTTCCCGGCGACCGCGTCCTGACCGGTACGGAAAAGCCCGGCCTCGTGCTGCTGGACAAGAAGCAGACCGTGCGCATGAACGAGCTGTTCATGTCCGCACGGGTGGACTACTTCCTCGCCGACGTGGCCCTGTCCATCGGCCTCTGTCTGGACGGCAGGATCATCGGCAAGCTGGATTTCAACCTGACCAAACACGAGTGGGCGTTGCCGGAGCCGGGCCACCAGATCTACCAGCGCTCGGATCTGGCCGTGCCCAGCGTCGAGACGCGGCTGGCCAAGCTGGTGCTGATGATGTGCCAGTCGCATGAGGTCAAGCAGCTCATCGACGCCACGTTCAAGGATGACGTGCGCTATGCCGTGACCACGGCCTTCTCCATGCATCCGGTGAGCATGAAATACCGGGGCGTCTACAAGCTCCACAAGCGTCTGGAGGGGGAGAAGGGCGAGGGCTTCCGGCTCAATTACTACGGGGAGCTGGGCCTGTGGAGCCTCGATGAGGCCTATGCCCTCTGGTGGAAAAAATTCCACAAGTAGCCGTTTTTGCAGGCTTTTTACTTGCGCCGGGGTGTCAATATGGTATTGTTTAAGTATGCGAAATGCTTACCAAAACACACTGGAGACCGCCATGAAGACATCCCGTCGTGCGTTCCTTGCCCGCCTGATGCGCGAAGCCTGGGCCCTGGCCAGACTGGGGGCCAGCCGCTTCGGAGGGAGTGCCATGCTGTATTTTGCCATAGCCCTGCGCCTCGTCTGGCGGGACAGCCGTCCCCGTACTGTCTGGCACAAGGGGATAGGCAACCGCTTCCTGCTCCCCGGCATGCTCGTGCCGGAAGGGCTGGAAAAGGCAGGGCAGCTCCTGCTGCCCGGTATCGCAAAATAAAAAAGGGCGGCAATGCCACTTGCCGCCCCCGATAGTAGCGGAGCCTTCTCAGCCACCATCATGCACAAAGGACAGGTTGGCAGGCCCGCTGGCAAAAGTCAAGGAGCCTGCCATGAAGACTGCCCAAAAGGGTATTCGCGCCATCAAGAAAGCCTGCCGGGAAATGGCGCACGAGATGATGCTGCTGGAATACCAGAAGTATGACGACATCTGGTGGAACCGCATCCGCATCACGCCGGAGCTGATCCGGCAGGGGGGCAAGGAGATCGTGCAGGAGATCAACCTCAAGATGCCCAACCTGCTCTCCCGCAGCCCTCTGGTCGATACGGTGGATCTGGTGGCCGAAAAGTTCGGCTTCGAGAGCATCAGCGACCTGCTGGATTACCTGCTGGCCTACAAGCCCAGAGGTCCGGTGGAAGATCGCTATTACGAACAGTTTCTGGCCGAAGCGCTGGAAGGCGGGGCAGCTGCGGCTGCCCCGCAGGAAAACCCCGTCCCCCCGATGGTCGAGGTGGACGAAGTCCCGTTCTAGGAGGGGACGATGATCTGTACGTCTTATTTTTCGAGCAAGGCCCCGCGCGAGCGCAAGGTCTGCATCGCCAAGTGGCCGCCGCGCTACTGGACAGGGCCGCGTGCCCGCCTGTTCGCGCCGGAAGACCCCAGGGCGGTCAACTGGCGGGCGGCGTATCGCAAGAACCTTGAGAGCCGCTTCCCCACGCCGGAAAGCCTCGAGCGCTACCTGGGCAGCGTCCTTGCCCTGACCCCGGAGCCCATCCTGTGCTGCTACGAGGCCGACGCCTCGCAGTGCCATCGCCGCATCCTGGCCGGCTACCTCAAGGAAATGCTGGGGCTGGACGTGCCGGAATGGCAGGAATCGGCGCTGGAGCAGGGGAGCCTGCTCTAAAACGAAGGTGGGGATGACAGGTGGCCGCCCGTCATCCCCTGGCTTGGAGGGGATAGGGCCCCGACCAAGAACCACCGGAAGCCTATCCCCTCCGTTTGCAAAAATCAAACGGAGGCAGCCGTGGCTCATCACGGACGGGAATGAAGCCCCGCGATCCGGTACGGACGCGGGCATGTGGAGACAGTATGCCGAACGATGTGGAGGAACTGCTCGCCCGAAGCGCCAGCACAGACATCCAGGTCCTGCTGACCGCCATGGAGAACGCCAAGCGGGCCGCGCTTGATGAACCTTCACAGGCGAACCTCGCCGCACTGGATCGTGCCTCCAGGATGCTGGAGAGTGCGATGGAGGCAACCAAGAACCTCAAGAACTGGCAGGCAGTGCTGGATCATGTGGCCGATAACGGCCGCAAACTCAGCAAGACCAAGTTGTACAGCGACATCAACCGGGGCCTTTTGCGCAGGCAGCCCGACGGCACGTTCCGCCTGCGCGACGTGCAGCGCTACATGGTCAGCCTGCCTACGGCCGGGACGCCTGACGCCCTTGTCCGCAAGGCGGCGGACAGGCAGCGGCGCAAGGAGGAGGCGGACATCCGCAAGGCAGAGGCCGCGGCCGAACGGGAGGAGTTCGACCTGCAGGTCAGGAAAGGCCGGTATATCCTCCGGGATCAGGTCTACGCGGAGCTGGCCGCCCGGGCGGTGACGCTCTCTTCCGGGCTCAAGACGGCCTTTGAAGCCCGGAACCTCGATCTGGTGGCGCTGGTGGACGGCAATCCCAAAAAAGCCGCCGCGCTGGTGGAGGCCCTGGAGCGCATCTGTGATGACGCGCTCAATGAGTACAGCCGGGAGATGGAATTTGAAGTTGTGCTTGAAGATCTGGAGCAGGCTGCCGAGGAGGTGACAGATGAACAGGAGTAAAAAAGGGGGCACGCCCCGGGGAGGGGCCCGCTGCCCGTACTGCAAGACGTTCTACAGGCATGGCTCGATGGCCCGTGCCTGCCAGAAGACGTTCAAGTGCCGATACCATAACGCCCCCGGAGGGCTGCGCAAGGAATTCATGGATGCCCAGCTCAAAGCAAGCATCTGTGTCTGGTTCCTCATGACAGGGCTGAAAAACAATTCCGAGCGTCGTTTGCGGGCCCGCGCCATGTCGCTGGATGCCTGCATGGAGCCGCTGTACAGGGACTTGCGGCGCTTTTTTGCCTACAGCGACACTGCGTTCGACGCGGCCACCAGGCCGATCACGCGCCTGCTCTACAGCCTGTGGACGCCGGATGCCCCCGTGGACATCACCCATGTGACGGCGGTGTTCAGCTCGCTCGTCAGCGATCTGCGTTTCCGGCTTGGCCCCTTCTGGGCAAAATGCCCCCCGGAGATGCGTGCGCCGCGTCTCTGGGCCAGTATCGAGCGCCAGCTGGACGGCATCTACGATTACTGCGACCCAGACGGATCGGAGGACTACCCGCATGTGGATGAGGTGCAGCCCCTCTATGACAGGCTCCACGCCGCCATCTGGCCGTCCAGGCCTGTCCCGGAGATGCGTCTCTATCTCTCCGGGGAGCGGTTCTGGATCTCCGCCCAGACCAAGGCCGAGGCCCGCGAGATCCTGCGCGCTGAGACGGGCATCGTGGGCTTGCCGGTGAAGGGCATCGCCCTGGGCGAGCGGCTGTCCGATGGCCGCACTGCCGGCGAGCTGCTTTCTCTGGCCGGTGGCAAGCCGGGCATCATCGCTCTGGCCCAGTGACGGGGGTGTGATGAAAGGCCAGCTTGAGCTGATGCCTCTGCCGCAACCGGAGCTGGTGCGGCGGGTACGTCTGACGACGGCCCTGCCGCACTGGCTCCCTCCCGCCGTGGCTCATGCTGCCGCCGACTATCTGCGGCATCATGGCGGCAGGATCAGCATCCGTTTCTCCAAGGGCGAAAAGAAGGTCCTGCGCCGTCGCCGTCCCATCCCTGTCAGCCAGTGGGCGGAGCGCCATCGTGTGGTGGAAATGTCCAGCATCCCCGGCAAATGGAAGAACATTTTTACTCCGTATCTTGTGGGCATCATGGACGCCGCCGGGACGCTGGGTGTGGAGACGGTCATCATCTGCAAGAGCCCGCAGACGGGCGGCTCGGAATCCGGCCACAATCTGGTGGGCTGGTGCATCGACCGCAGCCCCGGGCCGGTGATGTATGTGTTCCCCGACGAGATCACGGCCCGCGAGAATGCCAAGGACCGCATCATCCCCATGATCGAGACCTCGCCGCGCCTGCGCGAGTACATGACCGGCTACGGGGACGATGCCTCCAGCCTGCGGATCAATCTGGCGCACATGCCCATCTATCTGGGCTGGTCTGGCTCGGTGTCGCGTCTGGGCAACAAGCCCATCCGCACCCTGATCCTGGACGAGCTGGACAAGTACAAGAACCCCACGAACGAGGCTTCGTCGGAATCGCTGGCCGAGAAGCGCACCACCACATGGCGGCGGCGCGGGCGCTGCCATATCCTCAAGATCTCCACCCCCACCACGGAGGCCGGCCCCATCTGGGTAGC
>CALBAX010000020.1 GCA_937926875.1 uncultured Desulfovibrio sp. | reverse complement strand
CGCCACGCGGGAAAGAAAGCATGTCCGCATCCTTGCGGGCCACGAAAACCGGCCCCACGGCCACCCCGGAGCTGACGGCCATGCCGCCCTGCGCCAGGACGGGCAGATCGCCCGGGTCCTCTTCCCCGGCCACTGCCGCCGGGGCTTCCGCCGTCTGCTCGGACACGCTCTCGAACAGCGGACGGCTTTGCAGGACCACGATGCGCGTATTGCCCTCATAGGGTTCCAGCGCCCATTCCACGTCCTGCGGTTCATTGTAGAATTCTTCCAGCGCCAGGGCCACCTGGGCCAGCTCGCGAGCCTGGGCATCCGTCAGGCTGGGACGGACAGCAGCCTCGCCATCCAGATCGGAACGGCTGACGCCCTGCACCGCCTCAGGCGCACAATCCAGGCGAAACGCCTTGTGGGCGATGTGCTTTTCAAGCAGTTCCGGCGGATTCTGGCGACTGAAGGCGAACACGTCCGGTGTGACGGCCCCGTCCACTACAGCCTGGGGCAGCCCGGGGACGGCATTGAGCGTCACCTGTCCCCGTCCCTGCCGGCTGGCCACGGGGTCACGGCTGTAGGCCACACCGCCGGCCAGCGCCTGCACCATGCTGAGCACGCCCACGCTCATGGGCGCTGCCTCATCCGGTATGCCGCGCTGGAAACGGTAGCTCATGGCCGTGACCGCGTATTTGCTGGCCACGATCTCCTTCCATACCTCGCAGGCTTCTTCGGGCAGGACATTGAGTTCCGACCGGTACTGCCCCGCAAAGGTCACGCCCAGGGCATCTTCGCCCACGGCGCTGCTGCGCAGGGCAAGGCGCAGCTCGCTGCCGCAGCGTTCCACCATGCCCGCCACGGCCTCTTCGATGGCCTGTTCCAGCTGTGGGGGCAAGGGCGCGTTGAGGATACACTGCTGCAATGCGGCAGACAGGCTGAACAGATCGTCCATGCTGTCCATGTCCGCGCTCTGGATACGGCGGGAGATCTCGTCACGCAGCCCGTTGTATTCCATGAAGGCATGATAGGCATTGACCGTCACGGCAAAGCCGTCCGGCACGGCCAGCCCCACATTGGCGGAAACTTCGCCAAGATTGGCCATCTTGCCGCCGACCTGCGGCATGTCTCCCAGGCGGATGTCCGTCAGGGGCAGCAGCAGGGGGCCGTCGGTGACCAGGCTCTTCCGCTCCAGCACGTCGGTGATGCGGCCGCTCACGTCATTGAAAGCGGTCTGCAAGCTTTCGTACTGGTTGTCGGAAAGCGCGTTCAGCTCGCGTACCATCTGGTATACGGCCGTTGCCGCCCGCGTACCGGCACCGCGAACATAGCTCATGCCGAAGGGACGCGAACCGGCCAGGGCCTCTTCCACTTCGCTCATGATCTCGAGCGCGTTCTTGTTGGAGGACAGCAGGCGACGGAACCGGGCACAACGCTCGCGGAGCTGCTTTTTCAGCTCCTCCTCGCGTGCCAGATCCTCGGGGCTCAGCTCTTTCTGCCCGCCCAGCAAGTGTCGCAATCGTGTGAATATGGACATATCACGCAGCGGCGCGAACCGCCTCCTCCATCTTGATGATCAGCTCGTTGATGGCCACGGGCTTCAGCATATAGTCATAGGCCCCCAGATCCATGCCCTGCACGGCCACGCCGAGGGAGGCGTGCCCCGTCAGCAGCAGTACAGGCAGTTTGGGCGCGATCTTCTTCATGTGGCGCAGCGTCTCCAGCCCGTCCATGCCGGGCATGCGCACGTCCATGACCACCACCTGGAACATGGTCTCGGGCTGTTTCATGGCCTCCGTGACGATATCCAGCGCGCTCTGCCCGTCAGGAGCTGTCACGATGGTCATGCCGCGGCGGGACAGACGTTTTTCCATCAGCTGCAGGAATTCCACTTCATCATCAACAAAGAGTGCGTGCATGGCATTCTCCTAAGCGTCTTCACTGGTTTCAAGGGGTTGGCTCGGCGGTTCCGCGGGCAGGCTGATGCAGAATGTCGTCCCCTGCCCCACAACGCTGCTGACCTCTATACGGCCACCAAGCTTTTCCAGAATCGTAAAGCAGATGGCCAGGCCAAGCCCTGTACCCTCGCCCACTGCCTTTGTGGTGAAGAAAGGATCGAAGATGCGCTGCATGGTCTCTTCGTCCATGCCCGGCCCCGTATCCTTGAAGTAGATGCGTGCGCCATCTTCCCAGGGTTCGGTGCGCACGGTGATGGAGCCATTCTTGCCGATGGCGTCGATGGCATTGTCGATGATGTTGATGAACACCTGCTCCAGCTGGGCCGGATCGGAAAGGATGACCGGCACATCGGCGGAAAAATCCTTCTCGATGGTGATGCTGCGGCCGCGGGCCTCGGTCTTGAGGAACTCTGTCGCCTGATCCACCAGCACGTTGACCATGATCTCCGAGCGGCCGGGGTTCATGCGCCGGCCAAAGCCCAGCATGCGCTGCGTGATCCCCTTGGCCCGCTGCACATGCTTTTCGATCTTGTCCGTGCTCTCCATGATCTCGTCGTAATTGACCATGTTCTTGGGGTTCTCGTCCTGCAGCAGGTCGCGGATCCAGCCGGCGTTCTCCTGGATCAGCATGAGGGGGTTGTTGACCTCATGGGCCACGCCTGCGGCCATCTTGCCGAGAGCCGCCATCTTGCTGGATTGCAGCATGCGGGCGTCGATATGGGCCTGCTTGCGGTCGGCGGCGGTCAGACACGAGACGATGTAGCGCGTCCCCAGGAAGGCCCCCACCGTGACCAGCACGGCACCCAGCCCCACGAAAAGCAGGATATAGATGCGCAGACGGTGCAGCGGGGCAAGGCTTTCCCGCACATCGTCCACCACCACCAGCAGCCACGGCATGGAGTCCAGATGCATCATGGCCGCCAGGGGCTCCTTGCTGCCGCTGTCTCCCGGCTGGGACGGCAGGGGCACCAGCGCGATGCCCTGCCGCAGCACATTGGGCAACGTGACATCGAAGCGATCCAGGATGCGGCCGTAGTCGCGGGAATCCGTTTGCAGCACGCCCTGCTCGTTGATCAGGAAGGCATCACTGCGCTCCCCTGAGTACACGCGCTGCAACAGGCCGTTGATGGCTTCCATGTCGATGGTGGCGCGCATGATGAAGCTTTCGCCCCCTTCATGACGCAGGACGGCGATGATGAAATGCGGCACATTGCGGAAGCCCATGAACACATCGCTGACGAAAACGCCTTTGCGCAATACCTCCGTGAACCAGGGAGCATTGACATAGTTGGCATCACGCAGGTCGAACGGCCCCACATAGGAGATGTGGCGGCCGTCCATGCCGATGATGCCAAGGTCCACGAAGGAACGCCCGCTCTGCTGCATGACCGTGAAGATGCGGCTCAGGCGGTCAGGATCCCGCAATTCGGCCAGGTCATGCGTGAAGGCCAGCGTTTTTATCTGGGAAACACGCTCGTGCAG
>CALBAX010000019.1 GCA_937926875.1 uncultured Desulfovibrio sp. | reverse complement strand
TCCTCCACCATGGTATAGCCCTTTTCGGCGGCGTTGCGGTCGGCGGTCTCCTTGGCTTCCGTCTCGATCTGGCGGATCATCTTGGCCGATTCATGACGGGTCTTGGCCTCTACTTCGGCAAACAGACGAGCCTTGGCTTCTTCCGCCGTCAGGCCGGCGATCTCCGAAAGACGCTGCTCTTCTTCGTCGATACGCGTCTGCAGGAACTCTTCAGACTCGGCCAGCTGGCGTTCCTTGCGGGCCAGATCTTTTTCAGCGGCGAGCAGCTCATGCTCCTTGGCTGTGGCTTTTTCCAGCTTTTCTTCCAGCCGGCCGCCCATCTCTTCAAGTTTGCGTTCACGCAGTTTGACTTCGCGCTCACGTTCCTTGAATTCGTTCTCCAGCTCGCGCTTCTGGTTGAAAAGGTCATCCTGCCCCTGGATGAGGATTTCCTTTTTCTGCGCCTGGGCCTCCTTGCGCGCTTCTTCCACAATGCGTTTGGCCAGCTCGTCAGCATCGCCGATACGTTTGGTGGTCACACTTTTGTGCACCAGCGCACCGACCAGCAGGCCGACAGCAGCGGCCAGGGCCAGCCATACAATATCCATAAAATCCATAACCATCCTCTATAATCAACGGGGATCACCCGGGTACATAAATGGCGGAAGCCAGCCTCCGCAGAGGTCTGCTGGCGGAGGGCTGGCTTCTGACCGCAAAAACGGCATAAGGATGGCTGCAGGCAAAGACCACGCCGAAGCGTGCAAGGAGTACGGTGCAGGACAGAAAAAATCCCCAGAGCGCCGTGTCATGACTTCGATGCAGAACCTGGTCTCCCAGGGGGGGCCGTGTACTTTTCTACAGGCTTCCCGCAAACGGGCATGCTCACAAAAAGCAGGGACAGCTCCCGATTTTATGCTTGTAAGGTCAGCACCGAGTCATAAATCACGCACACTCCAGGGAAATATGCTGTCATTGATGACTTAAACGGACTCTTCTTCTATCTTTGAAAGCATGGCTTCGATGCGATTCTGCACATCGTCCAGCTTTTTTTGCGATTGCAACAAATCATCCGCCAGACCAAGAGCCAGAACAGTCAGCAGAATATCTTTGTTACTCTGCATGCCGTGCGACCTCAGTTTCTGGTCTGCAAACCGTTCTTCCACAAGAGCGATGGCCTCATGCACACGCTCCATATCGGCACTGTGGCGAAATGTGACCGCAGTACCAAGAACGGTAAGGTTAAAGTGTTCGTGACTCACTCGAAAACCTACTCGGCGCTTTCATGCTCCTGAATAAGTCTCAGCAGAGCATCCATGCGGTTGATGGCGTCGCCCCGCACCTGCTCTTCTTTGTTCAAGTTCTCGCGCAGTTCGCGGTTTTCCTCTTCCAAAGACATCTTCGCTGCGATAGTGGCCTCAAGTTCGGAATGGAGACGACGGGTCTCCGCCAGAAGCTGGGCTTTCTGTTCCAAAAGGGCCAGTACCTGCGTTTCAAGTTGCTCTAGTGCTTCCATGATTCTGGGTATAGCACTGCCCCATGCCGATGGCAAGGCGGCCCGTGCGGCAAATCACGATTTAATGCAAAGATAATCAACTGTTTTTCCTTGTCATTCAACGAAATTCCCTTTTCTGGGAAAAGAAAAAACTTTTCCTGCACAACTGAAAAAAAAGGGAGGCTCCGCGCCTCCCCCAAAGGATTTTTTGCCTGGAACTCTCCCGCTGGAGCGGAAGGGGCAGGCAGATACTGACCGGCTGACGCCGCGGCATGGCCGGACGTCCTTGTCCGCAGCGGAAAAACTCCCCGAACGGCTATTTCCGCTCCAAAGGAAAACTAGACGGATTTGCGCGGCAGGTTCTTCTGCCGGCCGCGGGCGATGCCCATCTCGCCATCGGGTACGTCCTTGGTGATGACCGACCCCGCACCGATCAGCGCGCCATCGCCCACACGCACCGGAGCCACCAGGGCCGTATTGCTGCCGATGAAGGCCCCTTCACCGATGGTGGTCTTGAACTTGTGCTTGCCGTCATAGTTGCAGGTGATGGTGCCCGCACAGATGTTGGTGCCCGCGCCGATCTCGGAATCCCCCAGATAGGTCAGGTGGTTGGCTTTGGCGCCCTTGCCCAGACGGGCCTTCTTGAGCTCCACGAAGTTGCCCACATGCGAGGCTTCTTCCAGCACGGCGCCGGGCCGCAGGCGGGCATAGGGCCCCACCAGGGCGGCCCTGCCCACATGGGCATCCTCGAAATGGCAGAAGGAACGGATCTCCGCCCCGGCTTCGATGACGGTATCGCGCATCACGCAATGGGAGTCGATACGGGCGCCCCGACGCACCACGCTGCGGCCGTAGATCTCGCACGGGCCCGTGATCTCCGCGCCCGGCTCCACCGTGGCCAGCGGGCTGATCCGTACCAGCGCGGGCGCATGCAGCATCACGCCGGAACGCAGCAGACCGTCCACCACACGTTCACGCAAAAATTCTTCGCTGCGGGAAAGTTCCAGAGGCGAATTGACGCCCATCAGGCTCTCGTCCCGGCCGCACTGCACGCCCTGCACCTTGCAACCTTCGGCCACAGCCAGGGAGATGAGATCGGTGATGTAGTATTCACCACTCTTGTTGGCATTGCCGATGCGCGGCAGCAGGCGGGCGGCCAGATCCAGGCGCACGCAATACATGCCCGCGTTGACCTCGTGCGGTTCGGGCCCGTACAGCGCGGGGTCATAGTCCTTGGCTTCCACGATGGCCCGCACGCTGCCGTCGGCGGCACGCACCACCCGGCCATAGGATGCGGGATCGTCCAGCTCGATGGTGGCAAAGGCCAGGTCAGCCCCTTCCGAGGCCTCCACGAAGTGGCGCACCACATCCTCGGAAAGCAGAGGCGTATCGCCGTTGACCACCAGCACACGTCCACACTGCCCTTCCAGCGCGGGCATGGCCTGCATCAGCGCATGGCCCGTGCCCAGCTGCTGTTCCTGATGCACGAAGGAAGCCTCCGGGAAGGCGGCCTCCACCATGCCCGCCTGATGGCCCACCACCACCAGCACGCGCCCGTCGAACACGGGGCGGACGGCTTCCAGCACGTAGCGCAGCATGGGTTCACCCAGAACGGTCTGCAATACTTTGGGTTTGTCGGAATGCATGCGGGTGCCCTTGCCCGCGGCCAGAATAAGGGCGGCTGTCTGCAACATGGTGGCTCCTTGCAAAAAAGATGGAAAGAAAATAGCCCCTCAGCCCGCAAAGGGCAAGCTGATGGATACGCGGGGGAAGGGGAGGCCCTTTTGAAAAAGGCCCTCCCCTTCCCCCCGTGCTCCCCCTTTCCCTCCCCGAAAACTTTTGTCCTGAAGGATGACGGGCAGTATGGGCGCTAGGAGCAGACACGCGGCCGCAGGTCCCCCGCTAGGAAGGCGCTTATGCTGATTGAGAGGAAATGCCTTGAAAAAAGCGGCCCCGCTTTGGTCACTCTGACGGACCACCAAAACGGGCAGGATACGAAAAAGGCGGCCCCGAAGGGCCGCCTTTGCTGTGCGGGATCATCCCGGCAGGCTGGCAGGCAGCCATGCCGGAGCAGTTTTTTCAGGCTCAGGCGTTCTGGAAGACCAGTTCGCCATCGCGGACGTCGATCTGGACAGCCTGACCATCCAGGATACGGCCGCTGACCAGTTCGCGGGCCAGAGGCGTTTCCACATACTGCTGCACGTAACGCTTGAGCGGACGGGCGCCGTACACGGGATCGTAGGCCTCGCCGGCGATGAACTCGCGGGCGGCATCCGTGATGCCCAGCGTGATCTTGCGTTCTTCCAGACGCTTGCGCAGGCGATCCATCTGCAGGTCCACGATGCGCGTCACCTGGTCACGCCGCAGGGGCAGGAAGAGCACGGTCTCGTCCACACGGTTCAGGAATTCCGGCCGGAAGTGGCGGCGCAGCTCTTCCATGACGGCCTCGCGGGCGCCTTCCTTCAGGCTGCCGTCCCCACCGATGCCGTCCAGCAGATGCGGCGAACCGATGTTGGACGTCATGATGACGATGCAGTTGCGGAAGTCCACAGTACGGCCCTGGCTGTCGGTCAGGCGACCATCGTCCAGCAGTTGCAGCAGGGTGTTGAAGACGTCGGGATGTGCCTTTTCGATCTCGTCGAACAGCACAACGGAGTACGGCTTGCGGCGCACGGCCTCGGTGAGCTGGCCGCCTTCGTCATACCCCACATATCCTGGAGGCGCACCGATGAGGCGGGATACGGAGTGCTTTTCCATGTACTCGCTCATGTCCAGACGCACCATGTTGTCCTCGGTATCGAACAGGGCCTCGGCCAGGGTCTTGCACAGTTCGGTCTTGCCCACGCCCGTGGGGCCCAGGAAGATGAACGAACCCGTGGGACGCGAGGGGTCGGACAGACCGGCACGGGCACGCAGCACGGCATCGGCCACGGCCTGCACGGCTTCGTCCTGGCCCACCACACGCTTGTGCAGCTGATCGGCCAGGTGCAGCAGCTTTTCGCGTTCGGATTCCATGAGCCGGGTCACCGGGATGCCGGTCCACTTGGCCACGATCTCGGCCACATCGTCGGGGCGCACTTCTTCCTTGAGCAGGCGCGGCCCGTCGGCACCGGCGGCAGCGGAGGCGTCGGCCAGCTGCTTTTCCAGGGCCAGCAAGGTGGAGTATTTGAGTTCGGCGGCCTTGTTGAGGTCATAGGCCCGTTCGGCCTGCTCGATGGCCAGCTTGGTCTGCTCGATCTTTTCCTTGATGCCGCGCACGCTGTCGATGGCGTTCTTTTCCTTTTCCCACTGCCGGCGCAGTTCGCCCTGCTGCACCCGCAGCTCGCCCAGTTCGCTTTCCAGCTTTTCCAGGCGGTCACGGGAGGCGGCGTCGGTCTCGCGGCGCAGGGCTTCACGCTCGATCTCCAGCTGCATGACCTTGCGGTTCACCTCATCCAGATCGGACGGCAGGGAATCGATCTCGGTGCGGATCAGGGCCGCGGCCTCGTCGATGAGGTCGATGGCCTTGTCCGGCAGCTGACGATCCGTGATGTAGCGATGCGACAGGGTCACGGCCTCCACGATGGCGGAGTCGCTGATGCGCACGCCGTGGTGGACCTCAAAGCGTTCCTTCAGGCCCCGCAGGATGGAGATGGCGTCCTCCACCGTGGGCTCGTCCACCAGCACGGGCTGGAAACGGCGTTCCAGGGCCGGGTCCTTCTCGATGTACTTGCGGTACTCGTCCAGGGTGGTGGCGCCGATGCAGTGCAGCTCGCCACGGGCCAGCATGGGCTTGAGCAGGTTGCCCGCGTCCATGGAGCCTTCGGTCTTGCCCGCGCCCACGATGGTGTGCAGCTCGTCGATGAAGAGGATGATCTTGCCTTCGCTCTTCTCCACTTCATTGAGCACGGCCTTGAGGCGTTCCTCGAATTCGCCGCGGTACTTGGCACCGGCGATCAGCGCGCCCATGTCCAGGGCGTAGAGCTTGTGGCCGCGCAGGCCTTCAGGCACGTCGCCCTTGACGATACGGAAGGCCAGGCCTTCCACGATGGCCGTCTTGCCCACCCCGGCCTCACCGATGAGCACGGGATTGTTCTTGGTACGGCGGGACAGGATGCGCACCACGCGGCGGATCTCGGCATCACGGCCGATGACCGGGTCCATCTTGCCCTGACGGGCGGCTTCCACCAGGTCGCGGGCGTACTTGCTCAGGGCCTCCACCGTATCTTCGGGGTTGGGGCTGGTCACCCGCGCGCCGGCGCGCAGGCCCTCCATGGCCTGACCGAAGCTGGCACGGCTGATGTTGTATTCCTTGAAGACCTCGCCCAGCGGCGTGCCGGGCGCGTTCTCGGCCAGCGCGGCGAACAGATGGTCCACGCTGACGTATTCGTCCTTCATGCGCCGGGATTCGTTCTCGGCGTCGCCCAGCACCTTGGCCAGACGCTGGGTGATGGAGATGCGGTTGGGGTCCATGCCGCCGCCGGAGACGGAGGGACGCTTGCGCAGTTTTTCCTCCACGGCCACAGCCAGAGCGGCGGTCTGCACGCCCATCTGCTCCAGGATGCGGGGCACGATGCCCTGTTCCTGGCGGATCAGGGCCAGCGCCAGATGCTCGCTGTCGATATCCTGATGCCCCATGCCCACGGCGATGCTTTGCGCCTGGGTCACGGCCTCGCGGGCTTTTTCCGTGAATTTGTTGATGTCCATATATCCTCCACGATGCCGCTATGGACGGGGCCCGTGCATACACGGGCCGCCCCACGGCGGAAGGTAAGCAAAATCAGTTTTTTTGTGCGCGGGCTGCGCAGGCGGACGGAGGCGAGCTCCAGAGGGCCCGGAGTTACGGGCGGCGGCGCAAGGCCGGATGGGTCTGCGGGCCGCCGCGACGGATACGTATCCGCGGGCTTCCCGGCACAGGGGATCAGTCTTCCAGTCCCTGCAATTCGCGCACCTTGTGCTCCAGAGCGTCGATACGTTCCAAAAGGTCCACGATGATGGTGCCGCCCACTACGGGCAGCTCGAAGTCGCAGCAGATGCGTTCCAGTTTGCGCACACGGTAGATGTCCGCATCCCGGAAGAACTGGTCGGGGCCTTCCGTACGGCTTTCCAGCCAGCCCAGGGCCAGCAGCTCGCGCAGCCGCTCGGGCGCGATGCCGGTGCTTGCCATGAATTCTTCGCACGCCATGACCACGGTGGCCATGTCGTCTCTGTCAGACGTGCTCATATCATAACCTCCATCCTAGCCGCGGGCCCGGAAGGACGACGTGTCCGCCAGCTGCTGCCACAGGGCCTTCTCTTCATCCGAGAGCTGCTCAGGCACCCGGATCATCACGCGGGCCAGCAGATCGCCGCGATGCTGTGCCGAACCGAGCCCCTTGCCGCGCAGGCGGAACTTGCGGCCCGAGGACGAGCCGGCGGGGATGTTCATCTCCACCTGCCCTTCCAGGGTGGGCACGGGCACACGGGCGCCCAGGGCCGCTTCCCACGGGGCCAGGATCACGTCGCATTGCAGGTTGTCGCCATCCACCTTGAACACGGCATGCGGCAGATAGCGCACCCGCAGGAACAGGTCGCCGGGCGCACCGCCGGGAGCAGGCTCGCCCTGTCCGCCCAGACGCAGCTTGGCGCCTTCGCGGATGCCGGAAGGCACGTTCACTTCCAGCGTCTTGGGGCCAAAGGCCGTCTGCAGGCTCACGCTGCGGCGGCCGCCACGGGCCACCTCTTCCAGCGTCAGAGGCAGTTCGGCCTCCACGTCACGGCCTCGACGCGGCTGCTGCTGGCGGAAACCGCCGAACGGGTCGCCGCCGAAACGGCTGCCGCGCCCGCCGAACAGGGTCTCGAAAAAATCCGAGAAGCCCGCGCCGTCGAAGTTCTGGCCATTGAAGTTGAAGTGCATATTTTCAAAGCCCGGAGCGCCCTGGAACTGCTGGCCATGCTGCCAGTTGGGGCCGAGCTGATCGTACATACGCCGCTTTTCAGGGTCTTTGAGCACTTCGTAGGCTTCGTTGATATCCTTGAATTTGTCTTCGGCCTGCTTGTTGCCCGGGTTCAGGTCCGGATGATACTTGCGGGCCAGCTTCTTGTAGGCTCTGGCGATCTCGTCCGCACCGGCGGAACGCTCCACGCCCAGAAGTTTGTAATAATCCTTGTATTCTACTGCCATGATGCTCTCCCCCAATCGGGTCTTCTTGCCAATAGGTAAGACGTCCTTGCCCGGCGTCAAGAAACCGTCACACAAAAAATTCTTCGGCGCTGCGCCAGGCCGGCCGGGGCACAGCGGCCTGCCCGGCCCCGCAGCACAAGGCCAGGTCCCAGACGGTCGGGGCCATGTCCGGCACGGGCCTTCCTGTGCAGACCGGCCGTGGTCTCGCGGCGAGGCCCGGCAGGCAGGAGGCACAAAAAAAGCCGGGAAGGACCAACGTCCCTCCCGGCCATGGATCACGATCCGGTGCAGCTGGAGCAACTAGACGATGCCGTGCTCACCGGGCTTTTCGTACACGGGGCGTTCCTGCTGGTGCACGTAGAAGGCCGTATCGCCCAGGGCCAGCAGAACGGCCGAGGACACATAGATGGACGATGCCGTGCCCACGAACACGCCAATGAGCATGGTCAGGGCAAAGTCGTGGATCACGCCGCCGCCCAGCAGATACAGGGACAGGGTAGCCACGAAGGTGGTGCCGCTGGTCAGGATGGTACGGGACAGGGTCTGGTTGACACTGCGGTTGATGAGGGAGGCCAGGGGCTGCTTGGGCGCAGCCCGCAGGTTCTCGCGCAGACGGTCGTAGACGATGATGGTGTCGTTGAGCGAATAGCCCACCAGGGTCAGCAGGGCCGCCATGACGTTGAGGTCGATCTCCACATCCATGATGGAGAGCAGGCCCACGGTGATGGAGACGTCATGGATGAGGCCGACCAGCGCGCCCAGGGCAAAGTTGAGCTTGAGGACGAAGCAGACCACCATGGTGATGGCCAGGGCCATCAGCACCAGCCAGCCCATGCCCAGGCCGGTGAGACCGGCCAGGTACATGCCGCCCCAAAGCACGGCGGCCATGGCCACGCCGGCCATCCAGCGCTGTTCGAATCGGCCGGAGATGTACACGGCGATGAGCAGGGTCGCATAATACAGGGCACCCAGGGCCTTGTTGGTCAGGTCGTCGCCGACCTTGGGGCCCACCATCTCAAGACGCTGGATGTCCACGTCATTGCCGGGGAATGCCTTGGCGAGGGCAGACAGCACAGTGGTGCGCAGTGTCGTAGCGTCCGTGTCTTCAGCCGAGGAGAAACGCAACAGGTAATTGCGTGCGCCCTCACCGAATCGCTGGGTGCTGATACCCGGCAATTCCGGGATGTCCAGGCTTTTTTTCAGTAGTTCGTCTTCCACTGGCTGGGCGAACTGCACCTGCACGATGACGCCGCCAGCAAAGTCGATGCCCATGCGCAGGCCGTTGCCCCACAGCGCTGATCCCAGCCCCAACAGAATGAGCAGGATCGAAAGGACATAGGCGATGTGGCGCTTGCCGATAAAATCTATCTTGGTGTCATGCTTGATGAATGCGAAAGCCATGATTCTCTCCCGGCCAGCCTAGATGCTGATGCCCTTGGGGCCGCACTTGCGCGCCCAGTATTCAAAGATGGCCCGCGACACAAAAATGGCCGTGAACATGGAAGCCACGATACCCAGCGACAGAGTGACCGCAAAACCGCGGATGGGGCCCGTGCCGAACTGGTACAGGATCACCGTGGCGATGATGGTTGTCAGGTTCGAGTCGGTGATGGAGATGGTGGCGCGTTCGAAACCGGCCTTGACGGCCGCCAGGGGCGAGAGCCCCAGATGCAGTTCCTCACGTATGCGTTCGTAGATGAGCACGTTGGCGTCCACGGCCATACCGATGGTCAGCACGATACCGGCGATGCCGGGAAGGGTCAGGGTGGCTCCGAAGCCGGCCATGCCCGCCATGACGATGAGCATGGTGAAGCAGAGCATGACGTCGGCGATGACACCGCTCATACCATAGTAGACGGCCATGAACACGACCACTGCGGCGGCACCCACCAGCGCGGCGTTGATGCCGCTGTCGATGGATTCCTGGCCCAGGGAAGGACCGACGGTGCGTTCTTCCAGCACCGACACGGGCGCGGGCAGCGAGCCGGCACGCAGCACGATGGCCAGGTCCGTGGCTTCCTGCGTGGTGAACTGGCCGGTGATCACGGCACGGCCGCCGGCGATGCGCTGCTGGATGACAGGCGCGGAGTAGACCTTGTTGTCCAGCACGATGGCCATGCGACGGCCCACGTTCTCACCCGTGATGTTCTCGAACAGGGTGGCGCCACGGCTGTTGAAGCTCAGGCTGACGCTGGCGCGGTTCTTCTCAAAAGTGGGCTGGGCATCGGCCACATCCTCACCGGAGAGCATGGTATCCTTTTCCACCGCGATCAGACGTGCGGGAGCCTCGCTCCCGTCATGGCCCTTTTCCAGCAGGGGCAGGGCCATGACGCCGCTGGGCAGCACGGCCTTGTTGGGATCCACGTCGTCACGGACGAGGTGGAATTCCAGATGGGCTGTCTGGCCCAGGATCTGCACGGCACGGCGCGGGTCGGACAGGCCGGGCAGCTGCACCTGGATGCGGTTGCCTTCCTGCTTGCGGATGTCGGGTTCGGCCACACCAAACTGGTCGATACGGTTGCGGATGGTCCGCAAGGCCTGATCCAGGGACATGTCCTCGATGCGGTTGATCTCTTCGGGACGGAATGCGGCCACATAGCGCAGGCCGGCTTCCGTGCGCCGGGGCTCGGCCACACTCAGCTGGGGGAAATGCTTCTGCAGGATCTCCTGCAGCTTGGCCTCGTCCTCGGCACGGGGCAGGACAAATTCCAGTTTGTCATTGCCAACCACACGGGGATGCAGCACAACGATCTTCTCGTCCTTGGCAAGGCGGCGGATATCCTGCCCGGCCAGCGCCAGCGAGTTGCTGACAGCCTTGGCCACGTCGACCCCCAGGGTCAGGTGGATGCCGCCCTTCAGGTCCAGGCCAAGGTTGATTTTTTTGGATGGTAGGACGTTTTCCAGCGCCGTCCCGATATAGGGCACGCTGGGCAACGCATAGACAAGGCACAGGCCGAACACGAGCACGGCCACGGCCAAGCGCGAGCGCAAACCAATCATTTGGGAAACCTTCCGCACTTGATGGGGATGTCCGTACAAACGGAAAGAGGCGGCCGGCCGGAGCCAGAACCGCCCGACACGGCCCGGCGCCCCCCTGCGGACAGGGGGACACCGAAGCCGCAACCATTACCGATTCCGAAACAAGGACGGAATGCTATTTTTTTTCTTCGGCCTTGGCTTCAGCCTTTTCGGCGCTCTTGCCGATCAGGCCGCCGATGGCGCCGCGGCTCATGCGCAGCTTGGCGTCACCACATTCGATGACCACTTCTTCTTCACTGATTTCCATGATGCGACCGATCAGGCCGCTGCTGGTCATCACGTGGTCGCCGCGCTTCAGTTCGGCCAGCATCTGCTTGTGGGCCTTGGCGCGCTTCTGCTGGGGACGGATCAGCAGGAACCAGAAGATGGCGAACATCAGGATCAGGGGAACAAACTGCATCAGCATGTCGCCACCGCTGGGGGCGGCGCCGCCGGCCTGGGGGGTACCCATGGCGAAAGCAACGGATTCAAACAACAAGACGAACCTCCAAAGGGATACTGTAGGCAGACCTCGCAGTATGCGGGATGCCTGGGTAACAAATTTTCAGCACACAAGCATATCCTGCCGCAAAAAAACTTGCAAGTCCTGCTCCCGGGGGGAAACTCCCCCGCGCGGCAGGTATGGCGCGAGGGGTCGGCAGGTCCCCGTCCTTTTCAAGACCAGGACTGGCCCGTGACGCGCCAGGGCAGTCTTCCATCAAGAGGAAGCCGCGGTGCCCGCCAAGCCATCCTGTCCGGGAATGCCTGCCCGGAGCCGGCAGCCGGAACGGATTTCCCGCGCGCCCCGAAAACTTTGGGGGGAACCATCGCCCCTCCCCTGCTCCATACGGCTGTGGGGAAAGGTGCGATCTGCCCCTCCTTCATCATCAGGACAGATACCGCTTCCAGTCCCTCGAAAAGACGTTCGCTGACGAAACGCCCCCTCAGTTCTCCAGCACGGCCCGGACGAAATTGCAGGCGATGCGCACCACCTCGTCCCGGCTCTCCCTGTGCGACAGGGGCAGATGCCCGCCGTGACGGCTGACCGTGCGCAGCACATGGGTCTCGGCCCTGCGGGAAGCCGTGCAGATCCACTCCACGGCATTGCGGCGCGGGCAGCTGCTGTCATGCCAGAGCTGGGCATAACAGACCGGGACATCGCAGGCGGGCAGCAGGGCCCGCAACCGGGGCTGCTCATGGGCGATCTCGGCCATGTGCCGCCAGCAGACCACCCGCTCGTGCCCCTGCCAGGGCGCGGTCTCCCGTGCGGCCTCGCTGCGAGGGGAGCAGATCTCCACCGGCTGCCGCCAGGCTTTCCAGGCCAGCCGCCAGCGCAGGGCCCGTTCCCCCAGACGGCCGGGGCGGGCCGACCAGAAGAGCGGCGCGGCGAAGACAAGCAGGCAACGGGGAGCGGGCAGGCCGACCTCCCGGGCCCAGAAGAACGTGTCCAGTGCCAGCAGGCCGCCCAGGGAATAGCCCGCCAGCAGGGGGGGCTCCGAGCCTCGGCCGGCAAGGGCGGCATAGGCCTCATGGGCCGCCGAGCTCCATTGGCTCCAATGACTGTGCACGAAGGCCTGCCAGCCGGCACCATGCCCCGGCAGGCAGGGCGCGTGGCACGCCACGCCCCATGTCGCCAGCCCTTGCGCCAGCGACTCCATATCAGCGGGCCCTCCCCCCAGACCGTGCAGCAGCAGCGCGTCCATTCTTGCCCTCCCCGAAGCATGAGGATACAACTACGCCTGTTTCCCTGTCCGCAGACCTTAACCCGTCAGGAGCATCCATGCAAACCTGCGACACGCTTCTCCACGCCGGTGTCCTGCTGACCCAGGACGATGACCGGCGCGTCCTTGAAAACGCCGCCCTGGCCATCGACGGCGGGCGTATCGTCGCCCTGGGCTACAGCCAGGATATGGCAGCCGCATGGCAGGCACGTGAAATCCTCGACCTTTCCGGCATGCTCGTCATGCCCGGCCTTGTCAACGCCCATACCCATGCGGCCATGACCTTCCTGCGGGGCCTGGCCGACGACATGCCGCTCATGGACTGGTTGCAGCAGAAGATCTTTCCCGTGGAACAGGGCCTGACGCCCGATCTGGTGCGCCTGGGCAGTCTGCTGGGTTTTGCCGAGATGTTGCGTACCGGGACCACCTCCTGCGTGGACATGTACATCTTCGAAGCTGCCGTCATGGAAGCGGCGGACCAGGCCGGCCTGCGCTGCCTGGCCGGTGAGGGCGTGTTCGATTTCCCCTCGGCCTGCTGCCCCGATGCCGACGCGGCCCTGGCCTGCACCCGGGAAATGGCACAGCGCTGGGCCGGACATGACCGCCTGCATGTGGCCGTCATGCCCCACAGCGTCTACACCACCACGGCGGCACAACTCACGGCCTGCCGTGAACTGGCCGACGAGCTGGGCCTGCCGCTGCACATCCATCTGGCCGAGACCCGGCAGGAAACGGCCCTGTGCCTGGAACAGCACGGCCTGCGCCCGGTGGCCCATGCCGACCGTCTGGGCCTGCTGCGCCCCGGGACCATCCTGGCCCATGTGGTGGACGTGGACGCTGGCGAAATCGCCCTGCTGGCCCGACGCGGCGTGAGCGTGGTCCACAATCCTTCGTCCAACATGAAGCTGGCCTCCGGCGTGGCCCCGGTGCCCGCCATGCTGGCCAGCGGGGTACGGCTGGCCCTGGGCAGCGACGGCGCCGCCAGCAACAACCGCCTCAACATGTTCACGGAGATGGGCCGCGCCGCCCTGCTGCACAAGGCGGCGGGCGATCCCGAGACCATGCCCGCCCGGACGGTGCTCGACATGGCCACCCGCGGCGGTGCGACGGCCACGGGCAGTGACGGCGGCGTCCTTGCCGTGGGGCGTCCTGCGGACTGCATCGCGCTGGATCTTTCCGCTCCCAACATGCAGCCCCTGTTCAATGCGGCCTCCCACGCCGTCTATGCGGCCACGGGCATGGAAGTGGCCCTGACCATGGTGGCGGGCGAGGTCCTGTACCGTGAGGGGCGCTTCAGCCGCTTCGATTATGCGGCCCTCTGCGCGGAAGTGCGCGGGATGCGGCGCTTCGTCCTGCGCCGCCTGGGCCTGCCCGAACAGGTGGCCTGAGCCGGGCCGGCACAGGCCCCTTGGGCACCGGAAAAGCTGCCCGGGCGGGGATCCCGTGCACGGGGGGACTTGACACCATTGTTTTTTGGTCTATAGTGCCCCATTCAGACTGAAACGAAAGCGCTTCGGCGCATGGAGGTATCGTTATGGCTGCTCTGCTTAATGCCGTGAAAACCGCCGAAGGCGTGGTTGTGAACGGTTTTGTGGTTTCCCCCGTCATTGACAAGTGCGAAGGCTGTGATCGCATTCGCGAGTTTGAAGGCGAAAACTTCTGCTCCAGCTACGCCAGCCCCGCCAGCAAGTGGTCCGGTGGCCGCTGCAACTTCGCCACCCATGTGAAGGTGCAGGTCGCCGCCGCTGCCAAGGTCAACCCCCTGAAGGCGTCCAAGCGCGCCGCCAAGGGTCGCTAGACCATACGCGGCATGCGGGCGCGCCCGGCGCGAGCATATCCCGCACCGATTGCAATTTTCTGGCACATTGCACAGGGGAGGCTGTCGCGACAGCCTCCCTTTTGTCATTTGTCCGCAGGGCATCCAAGGCCCCGGACGGCTTCAAGGAAAAACAGCATGAACACAAGTTCGCAGGACAGCGCCCTGTCCCCCCTCCTGCACTGGCTGGACCAGCGTCAGGATCGTGTGGCGGCCCTTCAGGGCGACCTGACCGCCTTCCGTGCCCTTGGCCCGGAAAACGGCGGTGAAGGCGAGCTGCCCAAGGCCCTGTATATCGAAGACTGCCTGCGCGCCTGCGGGGTGGACGACATCCGCCGTCTGGATGCCGCCGATCCGCGCGTGCCCTCCGGGCTGCGCCCCAACGTGGTGGCCCGCATCCCCGGCCGCTCCTCCCGGACGCTCTGGCTTTTCGCCCACATGGACGTGGTGCCGCCCGGTGACCCGGCCCTGTGGCATTCCGATCCCTGGCAGGTGCTCCGGCAGGGCGACATGCTCGTCGGGCGCGGTGTGGAGGACAACCAGCAGGGCCTGGTGAGCATGCTGCTGCTGGCCGAAGCCCTGCATGCCTGCGCCATCACGCCCGAACTCAGCCTGGGCCTGGTGTTCATGGCCGACGAGGAATGCGGCAACGACTGCGGCCTGGCCCATGTACTGGAGCGCCACGCCGCCCTGCCCGGAGAACAGCGTTTCCTGCGTGCTGACGACCTGTACATCGTGCCGGACTCCGGTTCCCCCACGGGCGCGGACATCGAAGTGGCCGAAAAGTGCCTGTGCTGGCTCAAGGTCGACATCAGCGGCGTGCAGTGCCATGCCTCCACGCCCCACAAGGGCCGCAACGCCTTCGTGGCCGGGGCCGCCGCCGTGCTGGCCTGCATGGAGCTGCACAAGGATTTCCCCCGCCGCGACGCCCTGTTCGATCCGCCCTGCTCCACCTTCGTGCCCAGCCGCCACGATGGCAACGTGCCCAGCGTCAACATCCTGCCCGGACATGACTGCTTTTATGTGGACTGCCGCCTGCTGCCCGGTGTGGAGCCCGAACATGTGCTGGACGCCGCCCGCCGTCGCCTGGCGGCCGTGGCCGAGCACCACGGCGTACGTATCGACGTGGCCATCGACCACTGCCAGCGCGCCTCGGAAACGGCTGTGGACAGCCCCGTGGTCGCGGCCCTGCGCCGTGCCGTCACGGACATCTATCAG
>CALBAX010000018.1 GCA_937926875.1 uncultured Desulfovibrio sp. | reverse complement strand
TGGCCTCGCGGCCAACGGGCACGGCCTTGCGGCCGCCTCCGGTCGCGCGTTGCTGTCGATGCCCGTAATGGCCTCGCGGCCAACGGGCACGGCCTTGCGGCCGCCTCCGGTCGCGCGTTGCTGCAACAGCGCGTGACACGTCGGGCCCGGTCTGACCAGCCAGAAGAAGGAGAACGTTTCATGGAAGCACTTTTCGGTCATCCCATCCTGCAATCCCTGCTTGCCGGCCTCCTTTCCTGGATCTCGGTCAGTCTGGGAGCCAGTGCCATCTTCCTGCGCCGCGAGTTTTCCCGTCTGTCCATGGACTGCATGCTCGGAGCTGCCGGCGGCATGATGCTGGGCGCGGCCTTCCTGGGCCTGCTGCAACCCGCGGCCGAGATGGCCTCCCATATGGGCCGCTGGCATTTCATCCCCATCGTCTGCGGCCTTATGGTCGGTGCGGCCTTCCTGATGGGCCTCGACCATCTCCTGCCCCATCTGCACATCCGCCAGAAGCAGCAGGAAGGCCTTTCCACCAGCTGGCGGCGCAGCGTCCTTCTGGTCACGGCCATGGCCCTGCACCACATCCCCGAAGGCCTGACCATGGGCGTGGGCTATGGTGCCGTGGCCGCGGGCAGCACCCTGCCCTCGGGCGTGGCCCTGGAGATGAGCTCCGCCTTCATGGTCACCGGTACCACCCTGCTCCAGAACCTGCCCGAAGGCCTGGTGGTGGCCACGGCCCTGCGGGCCGAAGGCTTCTCGGCCAAAAGATCCTGGTTGTGCGGTGTCTTTTCCGGCTGTACGGCGCCCATCGGTGCCATCCTCGGTGCCGTCGCCTCCCAGATGGCGGGCAGCCTGCTGCCTTTTGCCCTGGCTGCGGCGGCAGGCGCCATGGTCTATGTGGTCATCGAAGAAGTCATCCCCGAAGCCAATGCCTCCGGCAACGGCAACGCCGCCACGGTGGCCTGTATCGGCGGCCTTTGCCTGGTCATGAGTTTTTCCAGCCTGGTGGGCTAGACCGGAGGGGAGCCCCCGCGTCCATGCAGCCGTCACGCTTTGGCCAGCAGGCAGGGGCGTCCGGCCATGCAGCCAGCAGGAGACCGCCACATGAAAAGGGCGCGGCTCTTTGGAGCCGCGCCCTTCTTGTGTCAAGTGCTTTCAGGCAGCCCTGCCCGGCAGCAGGATCCCGGACCTAGGGATGGTTTTCGAACTTGTTCAGCAGGGGTTCCGCCCCGTTGTGACAGGGGGTGCAGTCCATGACGCCCTTGGCCCAGTTGGCATCATTGCCCTTGGTCTGGTGGCATTCGCCACAGCCGCTCACGGCGGGCTGCACGGCGAAGGTGCCCTTGTAGTTCTTGCCCTGTTCGATCTTGGCGTTGAAGATCTCCACGGCCTTGTAGGCCACGTCGGCGGTCAGACGGCCGCAACGCTCGCTGCGGGCCTTGCTGGTGGCTTCGATCTTGTGGGTGGCACACCATTTGGACACGGAGATGTGGCAGAGCACGGAGCCGGAAGCGTTCTGGGGCAGGTCGCCCTTGACGCCCTGGGCCAGCTCGCCGGGGTTGTAGATGGGCAGTTTGGTCACTTCGTACCAGCGGTACAGTTCATTGACCATGGGGGTGCGTTCCTTGCGGCCCCAGAACAGGGCGAAGGCGGCCGCAGCACCGTACAGGGCGCCGCAGATGGTGCCCCAGTCGGAGATGCCGCCCTTGTTGGCTTCCAGCATGCTGAAGGGGAACTGGTTGTACGGGGCACCGTATTTTTCACCCAGCACGCCGATGATGCTGTAGAAGGCACCGTAACCACAGGCGTAGCCCTTGTACCAGTAACCTTCATAGGCCACCTTGGCGCATTCCTTGGGATCCAGCTTGTGGGGCTTCCAGCCGAATTCGCCGTTGACCTGCTCGAAGCGCTTGGCCGGAGCCGCCGCCTGGGCGATGCTGCTGCCGGTACCCACCAGGGCTGCCACAGCCCCGCCCACGGCCAGGCCGCCAAGGCCACACAGGCAATTGCGTCTGCTGTTGTCCATATATCCTCCTTCTTCGGCGCGTTGCGCCCTCTATGATAGTCGTTACTTTTTTCACTACATGTTTCCAGCAAGGAAAGCAAGACCAGCCGCACGGGGCCGGATCCCCGTCCCGACCGGGCTCCGGCCCCCAAACATCCCCCTTTCCGCTTCTTTCGTGGGGTACGGCATCTCCACAGCCTGCCGCCCCGTGGACAGCGCCTGCCGCCGGGCCGGCGGCTGTCTTCGCCGGCTGCAGGCGTGCAGCCCTCCGCACCCCCTCCCAGCCAGAGTGCCCGGGCCGGGCCCACAGAAAAAATTTTTCATTTGCTACTGGACGAGCA
Organism: uncultured Desulfovibrio sp.; assembly: GCA_937926875.1. Classification (GTDB taxonomy): domain Bacteria; phylum Desulfobacterota; class Desulfovibrionia; order Desulfovibrionales; family Desulfovibrionaceae; genus Desulfovibrio. Next base: position 17,113 of record CALBAX010000018.1, on the reverse strand, counting down.
CGCAGAAAGACTTACTTAGAGGACGCAAGAGAAAGAAACGCCGCTACGGCGTTCACCGATACAGTTTTTATTTCTCCGAGGAGGATCCACATATGTCCAAAATCATCGGCATCGACCTTGGGACCACCAACTCCTGTGTCTACGTCATGGAAGGCAAGGACCCCAAGTGCATCACCAATCCTGAGGGCGGCCGCACCACTCCCTCCGTGGTGGCTTTCACCGACAAGGAACGCCTGGTGGGCGAGATCGCCAAACGTCAGGCCGTGACCAACCCCAAGCGCACCATTTTCGCCATCAAGCGTCTGATGGGCCGCAAGTACGCTTCTCCTGAAGTGGACCGCTGGAAGGAACATTCCCCCTACACCATCACCTCCGCCGCCAACAGCGACGCCGGTGTGGAAGTGGACGGCCGCACCTACACCGCTCCTGAAGTCTCGGCCATGATCCTGGCCAAGCTGAAGGCCGACGCCGAAGCTTACCTGGGCGAATCCGTGACCGAAGCCGTCATCACCGTGCCCGCCTACTTCAACGACGCCCAGCGTCAGGCCACCAAGGACGCCGGCCGCATCGCCGGTCTGGAAGTGAAGCGTATCATCAACGAACCCACGGCCGCTTCCCTGGCCTACGGTTTTGACAAGAAGGCCAACGAAAAGATCGCCGTGTTCGACCTGGGCGGCGGTACCTTCGATATCTCCATCCTGGAAGTGGGCGACAACGTGGTGGAAGTGCTCGCCACCAACGGTGATACCTTCCTGGGCGGCGAAGACTTCGACCAGCGCGTCATCAACTACCTGGTGGAAGAATTCAAGAAGGAGAACGGCATCGACCTGTCCAAGGACAGCATGGCCCTGCAGCGCCTGAAAGAAGCCGCTGAAAAGACCAAGAAGGACCTGTCCACCTCCATGGAAGCGGAAGTGAACCTGCCCTTCATCACCGCCGACCAGACCGGTCCCAAGCACCTGGTGGTCAAGCTCTCCCGCGCCAAGCTGGAAGCCCTGGTCAGCGACCTGGTGGACCGCACCATCGCTCCCTGCCAGAAGGCCCTGGCCGACGCCGGCCTTTCCTCCAGCCAGATCGACGAAGTCATCCTGGTGGGCGGCATGACCCGTATGCCTCTGGTGCAGAAGAAGGTGGGCGAGTTCTTCGGCAAGGATCCCAACCGTTCCGTGAACCCTGACGAAGTGGTGGCCATGGGCGCTGCCATCCAGGGCGGCATCCTGGCCGGTGACGTGAAGGACGTGCTGCTGCTGGACGTGACGCCCCTGTCCCTGGGTATCGAGACCATGGGCGGCGTGTTCACCAAGCTGATCGACCGCAACACCACCATCCCCACCCGCAAGAGCAACGTGTTCACCACGGCCGCTGACAACCAGCCCTCGGTGTCCATCCACGTGCTGCAGGGCGAACGTCCCATGGCGGCCGACAACATGACCCTGGCCCGCTTCGACCTGACCGGCATCCCGCCGGCACCCCGTGGCGTGCCGCAGATCGAAGTGACCTTCGATATCGACGCCAACGGCATCGTCAACGTGTCCGCCAAGGATATGGGCACCGGCAAGGAACAGTCCATCAAGATCCAGTCCTCTTCCGGCCTGTCCGAGGAAGACATCCAGCGCCTGGTGCGTGAAGCTGAAGCCCACGCCAGCGAAGACAAGAAGAAGCAGGAGACCATCGAGGCCCGCAACCACGCCGACAGCCTGATCTACGGCACCGAAAAGTCCCTGAACGACCTGGGCGACAAGGTGGACGCCGCTGTGAAGAGCGACGTGGAAGGCAAGATCGCCGCCCTGCGCAAGGCCATGGAAGGCGATGACGCCGCTGCCATCAAGGCTGCCACCGAAGAGCTGGCCAAGGCTTCCCACAAGCTGGCCGAACAGCTCTACCAGCAGCAGGCCCCCAACGGCGGTGCCCAGCAGCCCGGTGCGGGCGCCAATCCCGGCGCCGGTGCCGCCCAGGGCAACAACAATGACGACGTGGTGGACGCCGACTTCACCGAAGTGAAGAAATAATCCCTGCACGGATCGCATCTCGGGGACGGCCCTTCGGGGCCGTCCCTTTTTTTGTGCCCGCGGCCTCTTTTGTTCCTCCGTCAGGGATGCTACTCTGAAGGCAACCAAGGAGTGCCTATGCGAACACATCCCGCTTTTGTCAGGCTCCTGCATGTCCTGGCCCTGATCCTGCTCTCCGGGCTCTTCATCCTGGGGACAGGCTGTGTGCATAACAATGATCCCTGGTATGACGATCCGCCTCCGCCGCGTCATCACCGACAACCGCCACCGCCGCCGCACAGGGCCCAGCCCAACAAGCCTGCGCCCCCGGCCCATGTGGCTCCCCGCCCTGAACCACGCCACGGGAACAACAAGCCTGTCCCGGCCCATGACCGCCGCGACGACAGGCGGGATCCTCCCCCGCGCCGCTGAAGCCATTTGCGGAAGCTCCCCGGAGCTTCCGCATTTTTTGTTTCCGGCCTGCATCCGTGTGCAGGACGTGCATTCGCCACCGTCCCGCACACGGCCTGCGCACACCACCCGCCGCTACCGGGAAAATCTTTGGCAGGACAAGGATATTTCCTGCCATGACGCATCTTTACAAAATTTTTTTTTTGCTGCATAACTTACCCGGTCTGCAACAGGGGTTCCCCCCTTCCGCCAAGCCGGAAGCCTGCCATATTTGTGCCCCCCACAGGCACAGCCGCGACGCGCTCCGCTCCAATCCAATCCTTGGGCGCGTCGCGTTTTTTGTTCCCTCCTTCCACCTCTCCCCGCGCGCCTCCTCTCCGCCCCTTGCGCCACGCCGCAGAGCGGGCTATGATTCCAGACTTGCCCGGGAACGCCGCTCCTGCCCGTCCCGTGCCCGGCGACATGCCCGTCATGCCGCCTGACTGAGGCATGCCATCACCGGCCATCCGGTCCCGGCCCGTCCCGCGTCTGGCAACGACGCACCCCTTCAGCCCTGTACTGCCATGAAAAACAGCTGCTCGCCCCGCGTTTTTCTCCCGATCCTGCTGCTCCTGGTGCTGACGCTCAGCGCCTGCCAGTTCTCCACCGCCCCCAGCAAGGCCCCGGCTCCCAAGCCCGCCACCCCCGCGGGGCCCCGCATCGCCCTGGCCCTGCCCAGCAGCGGCCCCTACGCCGGCGTTGCCGCCAAGATCCGCAACGGCGCCGAGATCGCCCTGCGCGAGCTCCAGGCCGGCGGCCTGCTGGCACAGCTGCATGTGGTGGATACCAGCAAGCCCGACTGGAATGCCCAGCTTGCCGCCCTGCCCCCCAGCTGCGTCATGGTGGGCGGCCCCCTGCAGGCCCCCGTCTTCAAGCAGCTCCAGACGTCCGGCATGCTGGAAAAGCGCGTCTTCTTCGCCTTCATGCCCAGCCTGCTGCCCGGCGACGAAGGCGTACGGGCCTGGCGCTTCTTCCCCAGCCCCCAGGACCAGATCGACCGTCTGGTGAGCTTCGTCACCGAAGACCTGGGCCTGCGCACCTTCGGCGCCTTCTACCCCACGGACAATTACGGCCCCCGCATGACCGGCCTGCTGGACCAGAAGCTCACCGGCATGGGCATCACCCTGCATTCGGCCAGCTACACGCCGGGCCAGTCCAGCACCTGGAGCGGCCAGGCCGCCACGCTCATCAATCCGACCACCCAGGAGAACATCACCGCGCCCATCCCCCAGACGCAGTTCGAGGCGCTCTTCCTGCCCGACTCCTGGAAGAACATGAACCTGCTGACCACCAGCCTGATGTACAACGGCGAGGACCGCCTCGTGCTGCTGGGCACCACCCTGTGGGAACAGGGGCTGGACGGCAAGACCGTGGCCGAGCCCGACCGCTATGCCCTGGCCGTCTTCCCCGCCGCCTGGGACGCCACGCAGGCCCCCGCCGCCCTGCGGGCCCCCGGCACCGACTTTTGGGTGGCCCTGGGCTACGACTTCGTGCGCTTCGCCGTGCGCATGGCCTTCGACAGCCGCCCCCCCGCCGCCACGGTCAACGCCCAGGCCGCCAACATGAAGATACAGTGGGCCATGGCTCCCCTTTCCTGGGATGAAAAGGGCATCGCCCACCAGAAACTGCATCTGTTCCAGCCCGGCGCCAACGGCATGGAGCCGCTGGATCTGACCCGCTTCCGCAACATGCGCGAAGCCATCCTGCAACGTGCCTCTCTGCGCATGCAGGGACTGCCCACCGTGGACGAGCAGGGCAATTCCCTCATCCCGGGCCTGCCCGGCATGTCGGCCGGGCCTGCCGTGCTCAACACGCCCGCGGCCACGTCCCCGACGCCCGGTGTGGCGCCCCTGTCCACCACGCCCCAGCCGTCGTACAAACTGCGCCTTTCGCCGGCCACCACCGGCACAACCCGTACCGCCCGATAACGGTGCCCCTCAAGGTAGATCCCATGTCCGAAAACAAGAATATCAGCCAGGACGTCGTGGCCCACATGGCCCAGCTGTCCCGCCTTGCCGTCAGTGACGAGGAAAAGGCCCTCTTTGCCCGCCAGTTCGGCGACATCCTCGCCTATATGGATGTGCTGGCCCAGGTGGATACCAGCGCCGTGGAACCCCTCTACAGCCCCGTGAGCCATGCCACCCCCATGCGCGACGACCAGCCCGAGCGCAAACGCCGCCGCGAAGATGTGCTGGGCAACGCCCCCGAACATGATGAAGACTATTTCATCGTGCCGCGCATCGTCTAAAGGAGATGCATCATGAACGAGATCTGCTCGCTGAACCTGACCGCGCTGGCCGATGCCCTGCAAAAGAAAGAGATCGGTGCCGAAGAAGCCACCCGCGCCTGCCTCGACCGCATCGCCGCCACTGAAGAACGCGTGGGCGCCCTGCTCCATGTGGATGCCGAAGGCGCTCTGGCCCGCGCCCGCCAGCTGGACGCCCAGGGCCCCGACGCCTCCCAGCCCCTCTGGGGCGTGCCCGTCACCGTCAAGGACGCCCTCTCTACCCAGGGCATGCCCACCACCGCCGGTTCCCGCATCCTCGAAGGCTACATGCCCGTGTACGACGCCTTTGCCGTGCAGCGCCTGCGTGAGGCCGGTGCCGTGATCCTGGGCAAAAACAACCTCGACGAATTCGCCATGGGCTCCACCACGGAGAATTCCGCCTACAAGACCACGCACAACCCCTGGGATCTCCAGCGCGTGCCCGGCGGCTCCAGCGGCGGTTCCGCCGCGTCCGTGGCCGCCTGCCAGTGCTTCGCCTCCCTGGGCTCCGATACCGGCGGCTCCATCCGCCAGCCCGCCAGCCTTTGCGGCTGCACCGGCATCAAGCCCACCTACGGCCGCGTGTCCCGTTACGGCCTCATCGCCTACGGCTCCTCCCTGGACCAGATCGGTCCCCTGGGCCGCAGCGTGGCCGACTGCGCCCGCGTGCTGGGCGTCATCGCCGGCCATGACCAGCGCGACGCCACCTGCGACCCCCGCCCCGTGGACGACTATGACGCCGCTGCCGCCGCGCCGTCCCTCAAGGGCGCCCGCCTGGGCCTGCCCAAGGAATTCTATGCCGACGGTCTGGCCCCTGAAGTGCGCGCCGTGTGCGAAAAAGCCATCGAGACGGCCCGCGCCGAAGGTGCCGAGATCGTGGAAGTGAGCCTGCCGCATACCAACGCGGCCATCGCCACCTACTACATCATCGCCATGGCCGAAGCGAGCTCCAACCTTGCCCGCTTCGACGGTGTGCGCTACGGGCACCGTGCCGCCGACGTCAAGCAGCTGGCCGAGCTCTATGTGCGCTCGCGCAGCGAAGGCTTCGGCCAGGAAGTCAAGCGCCGCATCCTGCTGGGCACCTATGTGCTCTCCTCCGGCTACTACGACGCCTACTTCCGCAAGGCCGCCCAGGTCCGCCGCCTTATCCGCGACGAATACCTGGCCGCCCTCGAACAGTGCGACGCCTTGCTGGCCCCGGTCTCCCCCGTCACGGCCTGGGAACTGGGCTGCCACAGCGCCGATCCGCTGCAGATGTACCTCATGGACGCCTACACCCTGTCCCTGAACCTGGCCGGTCTGCCCGGCCTGTCCCTGCCCGTGGGCATGGCCGCCGAAAGCAGGATGCCCGTGGGCATGCAGCTCATCGGCAAGGCCTTTGACGAAGCCGGCCTCTTCCGTCTGGGCGCCGGTCTCGAAGCCGTCCTGCCCGGCATCGGTCTGGCACAGCTTTAGGATGCAAGAAAGGCCACGGGGGAGGGAAACCTTTTCGGGGAAAAGGTTCTCCCTCCCCCCGGCCCCCTCCTTTCCAAAACCTTTTCTTCTGATCTACTTGCAGGTCCCCGTCTTCGGATGTGGGGCCGTCAGACGAGAGGAGCCCGGTCAGTCTCTGACCGGGCTCCTCTCGTCTGAACGCTCTTTTTGCAGGAGGCAAGGATGCCCCGCGTCATCCTGTCCCTTGGGCAGGCAGTCTTCCCCGGCTGTTCAGCGTGGAACGGATCTATGCAGCAACAGGGCAAAAAAGAACGGCCTGCCTGTCCCCGGCCTCATGGACGTAAAGCGCCCGGTCAATGACCGGGCGCTTTTGCATTCCTGAACAAGATTTGCCGCCTTCCCATGCTCTCCGGGGGACTGGTCATCTTTTTCCCGCCTGTGGCGTTACGCCACCTGCCGGGGACCAGAGCAAAAGTTTTGGGAAGGGAGAGGGGAGCATGAGGGGAGAGGGAGGACCCTTTTCCAAAAGGGGCTCCCTCTCCCCTCAGCAAACGTTTTCTTCAACCATCCTGCCTAGGACTTTTTGAGCATGATATCCAGGATGACCTTGTCGGCCTCCTTCATGCCCGTGGAGCCCAGACGGCCCAGGTTGGCGATGCAGACTTCGATATCGTCATCGGTGATGCCTTCGTTGCCGGGCACCACGGAGCCATCCAGGGCCAGCATGACGGCCTGGATGCCCGCGCCCACGGCGGTGGCTACCTTGAGGGCGCAGCTGCTCTTGGCGCCGTCGCAGATCATGCCGGCCACGTTGCCCACCATGTTGCGGATGGTGCGCTCCATGACCGCCAGGTCGCCGTCCAGCAGCAGGGCGATGCCGCAGCCGGCGGCCGTGGCGGCCACCATGGCCCCGCAATGGGCGGAAAGACGGCCCAGATGATGCTTGATGTGGATGGAGGTGAGGTGGCTCATCATCAGGGCGCGGGCCAGATCCTCGTCGCTGCTTTCCTGCCGGATGGCGCAGGCCACCACGGGCATGGTGCAGGTGATGCCCTGATTGCCGCTGCCCGAATTGCTCATGACGGGCATCATGACCCCGGCCATGCGGGCGTCGGCCGCAGCGGCGGTCAGACGGATGGCGAAGGTGGGCAGGTCATCGGAAAGGATGTGTTTGCGCACCCGGGCATCCATGGATTTGCCCACGCCCAGACCGTACTGGCTGGAAAGGCCTTCCTCGGCCACCTGACGGTTCATGCGCGCGGCCTCGAGGATGAAGCTGATCTCTTCCAAGGGCGCAGTGGTGGCGAATTCGTAGACCCGGGCCAGGGTCAGGGGCCAGTCGGCGGGAGCGGCTTCGCCGGCTTCCGCAGGCATGCGGTCTTCCACCAGGGCGCCGTCCTGCCAGACGCGGGTGATGTTGTCATGACTGTCACGCAGCTCGGCGGCGGCGCTGTGCCCGTCGGCATGGGCCGTCACCAGACAGTACAGCAGCAGGTCGTTGTCCGGCAGGTGCAGCTCCACGGCGTCGGCGGCCACCATGGCCCGGGCAGCTTCGGCCTGTGCGGGATCGAGCGAGGCCAGGCATTCCAGGCCAAGGGCGCTCTTCCCGCCCAGGGCACCGGCTGCCGCGGCGATGGCCAGGCCCATCTCGCCCGTGCCGGGGACCATGACACCCATGCCGTTCTTGAGCAGATTGGCGCTGACGGCCACGTCCAGGCGTTCCGGTGTCCGGCCCAGGGCCTCGGCGGCACGGGCAGCGGTCAGCGCCACGGCGATGGGTTCGGTGCAGCCCAGGGCGGGCACCACTTCCTGATGCAGCAGGGCCAGGATGGCCTGCCTGTCGGCAAGAGACAGACTCATGCATTCTCCGGGCCTGAGGCCCACGATGTAGAAGGTTGGGGCAAGGAACGGGAGACAGGCTCCCGGGGACAGCGGGCAGATGCCCTTTTCGGCAACGGCACGGCGCAGACAGCGGGGCGATGTTTCCGGGAGTTCGGAAGTGCTCCCGCTCCGGGACGACCGACCGGGCAGGGGGCCACAGGCAGCCGCAAGGAAAGAAACAGATGCCGGAGGGCACACGACGGGAAAGGCCCGGAGACAGGGGCCGGAGCGTACCTGCCGCCGGGCCCCTCCCCGTCAAACGATCGAAACTGGAAAAACGGCTAGACCTTTTCCGCCGGGGCCACGTCCTGCAACGGCCCCAGTTCGCCATTGCGGTTGAACAGGCCTTCCAGCATCAGGGTCAGGGCGCCGTCACCGGTCACGTTGCAGGCCGTGCCAAAGCTGTCCTGCAGGGCAAAGATGGCGATGAGCAGGGCCACGCCATTGGGGTCGAAGCCCAGCACGCCGGTCACGATGCCCAGCGAGGCCACCACGGTACCACCAGGCACGCCGGGAGCGCCCACGGCAAAGATGCCCAGCAGCACGCAGAAGAGCAGCATGGTGCCCACGGAAGGCAGGGAACCGTACAGCATCAGGCTGATGGTCATGACGAAGAAGGTCTCGGTCAGCACGGAACCGCACAGGTGCACGGTAGCGCCCAGGGGCACCATGAATTCCACCATGGTGCGGCTGAGGACGGAGGACTTGCGGGCGCATTCCAGGGCCACGGGCAGGGTGGCGGCGCTGGACATGGTGCCCACGGCGGTCAGGTAGGCAGGCGCGTAATGGCGGAAGACCTGCGAGGGGTTGCGGCCGGACAGGGCGCCGCCGATGCCGTAGAGCACGGCCAGCCAGATGAAGTGGCCCACGATGACGATGAGCACCATCATGATGAACACGGGCAGATGGCGGCTGAGGGAACCCTCATAGGCCAGGCCCAGGAAGGAAAGGCCCACGAAAAAGGGCAGGATGGGGATCATGATGCGGTTGACCAGGGCGGTCATGATGCGTTCCATCTCGCAGAAGATCTTGCCCAGGGTCTCGGACTTGGTCCAGACGATGGCCACGCCCATGGTCAGGGCCAGCACCAGGGCGCTCATGACGCTGAACAGCGGCGGGATGTCCAGGCGGAAGACCATCTCGGGCAGGGAGCGCAGGGTCTCGGTGCTGGTGGCGATGGAGAGGTTGGGGATGATGCAGTAGCCGGAGATCATGGAGAACAGGGCCGCGCCCAGCGAGGAGACATAGGCCAGGGCCACGGCCACCAGCAGGATCTTGCTGGCGTTCTGGCCCAGGCGCACGATGGCGGGGGTGATGAAGCCCACGATGACCAGCGGCACCAGGAAGAAGATGATCTGGCCGAAGATATGGCGCAGGGAGACCACCACGTCCATGACATGCTTCAGGGAGCCTTCGGCGTTCTCGCCGATGTACAGACCGAGCAGGGCGCCGATGATGATGCCGCCCAACAGTTTGAGAATAAGGGAAAAATCGCCGACCTTAGCAGCCATCCTGCACCTCCGGGGGTTAAGATACGCAAACCATAGACACCTTGGTTACCGTAGCGCAGGCCAGAGGCTTTTGCAATGTGCCGTGCCGCATCGCCTGCTTTCCCTGACAAAAAAAGGAGGCCTGCAAAGCAGACCTCCTGTGGATTCCTCAACCAGAAAAAGACGGCGCCCTAACGGGGACGGGGGCCATCAGGCCGGTGATCGGGCCGGGGTCCGCCAGGACGCGGGCCGGGGCGGGGACCATCGTGGCGCGGGCCGCGACCGTCATGGATGCCGGGGCGGGGGCCGGGACGGTCACCGGGGCGATGATAGCCCGGACGCGGGCCGTCGGGACGAGGACCGGGACGATGGTAGCCGGGGCGGGGGCCGGGACGGTCACCAGGACGGTGATAACCGGGACGGGGACCGGGAGGGGGCCCCTTCTTGTAATGTCCCTTGGGACGGGGCTTGTCCTTGTGCCAGCCTTCATGACGGCCGTTGTCGTTGCGGGCCACCAGGGTCCCGGGCAGCACGCCCATGTGGTCGGCCTGATCCGCGACCACAGGCATCCCGTCAGTGACATGCTGCGCGGCCTGTCCTTCATCCGCAAAAGCGAACGTGGTCATACAGGCCAGGACCAGGGCCGGCAGCAGCAGACGAAAGTTCTTTGCGCTCATGGCAAAACTCCTTGCGAGTCGGGGACTGCCCGTTGCGGGCAGCTTTGCCCCACATTTCCCGCATAGCATTCCCCAAGGAGAGGAGCAAGGCTAAATATTTTTACAGCTATTGGAAAAAACTTTCATTTTCTCCCCAAGCGCAATGCCGGGGCCCCCAGCTCCAGCGCCGCCGCCTGGCGGGCCACGGCGTCGGCCTCCGGCCGGACATATGTCCTGCCTTCCAGTTCGTATTCCTTGGCGGGCAGGCAGGCCCCGCCGCAGGTACAGGTCGTGGCCCTGCGGGGCAGCACCAGACGTTGCAGCAGCTGGCGCCGCAGGCCAAGGGTGTGCGTGTGGCGCAGGACGGCCCGGGCGACACCTTCCGTATCGGCAGGACGGCAAAGCACCCGCAGCAGGCCCGCGGGACGGTTCTTCTTGCCCGTGCCCGGCAGCCACAGCACGTCCAGCACCCCGGCGGCAGCAGCCAGCTGTTCCAGGGCCGTGCCCAGTTCCTCTCCGGTCAGATGGTCGAGATGGCACTCCAGCTGCATCACGTCCTCTTCCCCCCCCTGGCCGTGATCGGCCTGACGGGGCTCCCGGGCCTCCACGAGCCAGGCCCGCAGGCCGGTGGGCGCCGGACGCGCGCCGTAGCCCGTGCCCATGGCCAGCAGGCGGCCTTCCGGGCCCTCCACGAACTCGTCCACCAGCACACGGGCCAGGGCCGCGCCGGTGGGGGTCACCAGCTCCGTCTTCGCATCGGTGGGATGCACGGGCAGGCCGCGCATGAGGTTGGCCGTGGCGGGCGCGGGCAGGGGGATCTCGCCGTGGGCGCAGGTGATGGTGCCCCCGAACCAGGGCAGCGCACAGGCCGTCACCCGCTCCACGCCCAACTGGTCCAGCGCCCAGCAGGCGCCCAGGATGTCCACCAGGGTGTCCACGGCGCCCACTTCATGGAAGTGGACCTCTTCAGGCCGGATGCCGTGGGCCTCGGCCTCGGCCAGGGTCAGGGCATCCAGCACGGCCAGGGCCCTGTCGCGGACCCTGTCCGCCACGGGCACGGCGGCGAAGATGGCGGCGATGTCCGCCGGATGCCGCAGGGGCTGGCCCTCCGCCTCCCAGCCGACCTCCACCCGGCAGCCGGGACCGCCGCCCCGCTCCTCCTGCCAGACCTCCAGACGGCAGGCCACGCCCGCCTGTGCCAGCAGGCCCGGCAGAGGGGAAAGATCCACACCGAGGTGGGCAAGGGAGGCCAGGGTCATGTCCCCGCTCATGCCGTGACTGCAATCAAGGAAAAGATGCTGCATCTGAAATGACTCCATCATGGAAATCCGCGCTGCCCCTTCTTCTTACAGGCTTGTTTGTGGGCGCGGCTTGGTATATGGTGAAAAGACAGGACAGAAAAGGGAACCTTCCCGCCCGCGGCATGCCGCAGGGTCTCTGTTCAACAGGAGGATCCATGCTCGTAGAAAACTGGATGGCTACCAACGTCATTGCCGTCAAGCCCGACACGTCCCTGCTGAAGTGCCGCAACCTGCTCAAGGAGCACCAAATCCGCCGCCTGCCCGTGGTCGATGACCAGAACCGCGTGGTGGGCATCATCTCCGACAGAGACGTCAAGGGCGCGTCGCCTTCCAAGGCCACGGCGCTGGAAGTGCATGAAATGCAATACCTTCTGGCAGAACTCAAGGCCAAGGACATTATGACCGCCAAGCCGGTCACTATCAAGCCCTGGGACAGCGTGGAACAGGCGGCCATCCTCATGATGGACAAGCGCTTCGGCGGCCTGCCTGTGGTCTCTGAAGACAACAAGCTGGTGGGCATCATCACCGACCAGGACATCTTCAAGCTGCTGATCAACATCACCGGCGCCCGCGTGCCCGGCATGCAGTTCGCCTTTGAACTGCCCGATACCCCAGGCAGCATGCGCGTGATCTTCGATACCCTGCGCAAGCACAGTGCCCGCATCATCTCCGTGCTGTCCTACTACCTGGACGGCGACAAGCGCCAGGTCTACGTCCGCATCCGCAGCATGGACGACAAGTCCGTCGAAGACGCGCTGGTCAAGGATCTGGAAGCCACCGGCACGCTGCTGCTGGCCGCCCCCTATGATGTGACCGACTAGACTCCTGCAACATCAGATATAGAGAGCAAATCTTCGTATCTGCGTAGGTTTTGACGGTTTTTTCAGGGCTTGCCAAGATTATTTTTTTGTGGCAAAAGAAGTGTGCATTTGCGATTGCAGAGCTTTCGCAATCAATGGGGAATGAGCCGAACACCATAATGCTTCGGCTGTCTGGCTCGGGCCGCAAGGCCCGAATAGAGCAAACGTCCAAGGAGGACACGCATGGCTGAAATTAGCTTTCAGGGCAAAACCTTCGAAGTTGATGAAGACGGCTTCCTGCTCCGTTTCGACGACTGGTGCCCGGAATGGATGGAATTCGTGAAAGAATCCGAAGGTATCGCCGAAATCACCGCTGACCATCAGAAGATCTTGGACTTCCTGCAGGACTACTACAAGAAGAACGGTATCGCTCCCATGGTCCGCATTCTGTCCAAGAACACCGGCTACAAGCTGAAAGAAGTGTACGAACTGTTCCCCTCCGGCCCCGGCAAAGGCGCCTGCAAAATGGCTGGCCTGCCCAAGCCCACCGGCTGCGTGTAGTTCTCAGCATTGCTTGAAAGGCGGGGCTTCGTCCCGCCTTTTCCCTTTCAGGCGTCCCCTCCCGCAGGCGGACGCCTTTTTCTTTCCCGGCCCGCGGCGCCCCGCGCCCTCCCTTTACGCGCAGACAAAAAAACGGTATCCGCCTTGCCATGAACGTAAAAAAAGTCTTCCTCTGGTCCTTCGGTCTGCTGTTCACGCTGGGCATCCTCGGCTGTGCCGCCGTGGCCGGCCTGTTCTACTGGGCCTCGCGCGACCTGCCCGACCTGGAACGCCTTACCGGGTACGAAGCCCCGCAGGCCACGGTCATCCTGGCCCGTGACGGCTCCACCATCGGCACCCTCGCCACGGAAAAACGCTACAGCATCACCCTCAAGGAGATGTCTCCCTGGCTGCCCATGTCCTTCCTGGCCGCGGAAGACGATTCCTTCTACCAGCATCATGGCGTCGATCCCGTGGCCATCGTGCGTGCCTTCATCTACAACCTGCGCAACAAGGCTTCCGGTGGCGGCCAGCAGGGCGGCAGCACCATCACCCAGCAGATCATCAAACAGCTCCTGCTGAGTTCGGAACGCAGCTACACCCGCAAGATGAAGGAAGCCATCCTGGCCTACCGGCTGGAACATACCGTCAGCAAGGACGACATCCTCCAGACCTACCTCAACTATATCTATCTGGGGCAGCACGCCTACGGTGTGGAAGCCGCGGCCCGTACCTATTTCGGCAAGCACGCTTCCGACATCACCCTGGCCGAGAGCGCCGTCATCGCCGGCCTGCCCCAGGCCCCCAGCCGTTACAATCCCTTCCGGCATCCCGAGGCCGCCAAAGCCCGCCAGATGTACGTCCTTGGCCGCCTGCGCACCCTCAAGTGGATCACCGAGGAACAGTACCAGCAGGCCATCGACGAGCCCCTGGTCTACTGGAGCATGCCCGAGAACCGCGGCGGGGCCTCCAAGTGGTATTTTGAAGAAGCCCGCCGTCTGCTGGTGGAATTCTTCACCGAAGAGAACCTGCGCACCCTGGGCATCGATACCCTGAAGAGCGGCGAGGAATACGTCTACACCGCTGGCCTCACCGTGCGTACCGCCATGGATCCCGTGCAGCAGGATGCCGCGGGCGCGGCCCTGCGCCGCGGTCTGGAAGAGCTGGACAAGCGCCAGGGCTGGCGTGGCCCGGTCAAGAAGCTCTCCCCTGAAGAGGTGACCGAGTTCCGCGAAAAAAGCGCCTTTGCCCCTGCCGACCTCATGGGCAAAGCCTGGGTGCAGGCCGTGGTCACGGCCGTGGACGCCAAGGGCGCCCGCGTCCTGCTGGGCAAGGGCTACACCGGCTACATCCCCGTGGCCAACATGTCCTGGGCCCGCACCCCCAACCGCAAGGTCTCCGGCTGGGGCGCGCCCGCCGTGCGCGACGCCCGCAAGGTGCTGAACGTCAACGACCTGATCATGGTCTCGGCCGCGCCCGTGACCGTCCAGGCCGAAGGCGGCAAAAAGGGCAAGGCCGCCACCAAGACCGTGGACTTCGATCCCGCCACGGCCTCGCCGCAAAAGCCCATCACCCTGCTCCTCCAGCAGGAGCCGCTGGTGCAGGGCGCCCTGGCCTCCGTGGAGACCCAGAGCGGCGACGTGGTGGCCCTCATCGGCGGCTACCAGTTCGGCGACAGCCACTTCAACCGTGCTACCCAGGCCCGTCGGCAGCCCGGTTCCAGCTTCAAGCCCGTGGTCTACTCCACGGCCCTGGACTTCGGCTTCACGCCCACGTCCTCGGTGCTGGACGGCCCCTTCGTCTACGTGAACCCCTACACCAACGAAGTCTGGCGGCCCGGCAACTACGAAAAGAACTTCCGCGGCATCATGCCCCTTTATGAGGCCCTGACCCTTTCCCGCAACACCTGCACCGTGCGCCTGGCCCACAAGGTGGGCATCAGCAACGTCATCCAGCGCGCCAAGATGCTGGGCCTCGAGCCCCACTTCCCGCAGGAACTGTCCATCAGTCTCGGCGCCGTGGCCGTCTCGCCCCTCAACCTGACGCAGGCCTACGCCGCCTTCGCCAACCAGGGCCTGGGCGTGCGCCCGCGCATCATCACTTCCATCACCGACAACAACGGCCGCGAGCTCTACCGGCAGGACATCCAGCACTGGCAGGCCCTCACCCCGCAGAACGCCTACCAGATGGCCACGCTGCTCAAGAACGTGGTCAACTCCGGTACCGGCAGCCGCGCCCGTGTGGAGGGCCACGTCATCGCCGGCAAGACCGGTACCAGCAACGACGAGAACGACGCCTGGTTCGTGGGCTTCTCGCCCTCTCTGGTCACGGGCGTCTATGTGGGCTTCGACCAGCTCCAGTCCCTGGGCAAGCAGGAACAGGGCGGGCGCACCGCGGCCCCCATCTTCCGCTATTACCGCAGCCAGATCGAAGACCTGTACAACGACCAGCCCCAGGACTTCACCATGCCGCCCGGCATCACCATGCAGGACGGTCTGGCCTTCCAGGGCGTGCCCGGCCCCGGCCTCTCGGCCATCGACAACGCCAGCGAGGACCCGGCCACGGGCAGCAGCACCCCGGCGGCCCCCGACACCTCCGGCGGCGGCGAGGACCTCATGCGGCAGATGTTCTAGCCCCTGAAAAGTACGCACCCACTGCGGGGCCTCCTTCCGGCGGATGGAGGCCCCGCCTGATGTACACGAAGCCCCCACAGCGCAGGCTGTGGTCCCGGCGCTGCCACATGGCGCAGATCCGCCCTGCCAGCCCCTTCCCGGACGGGCGGGCATGAACGCTAGCGAAAGGCCCCGGCCGCCTGTCATCCCCTGCCCCGCGGCGCCCCTTTCCGGGCAGAGCCCCCGCCCTGCCCGACCCACTCCAACCACAAGGAAACACATGATCCCCTACGGCTCTCTGGTGGTCTATGTCACCCCCAACAAGGACCGGCGCTACATCAAGCGCCTTGAGGAAGGTCAGGACTGGCACAGCAACGACGGCGTCCTCAGCGCCGAAGCCGTACACGCCGCCAACTTCGGCAGCGAAGTGCGCACCAGCCTGGATATCCCCATCCGTGTGCTGGAAGCCACCCTGCACGACCGCCTCAAGGGCCTCAAGCGTCAGACCCAGATCATCTATCCCAAGGATATCGCCTACATCTGCCTGCGCCTCGGCGCCGGTCCCGGCCGTACCATCATCGAGGCCGGCTGCGGCTCCGGCGGCCTGACCACCGGTCTTTCCTGGTTCTGCGGCCCCACCGGCCGCGTCGTCAGCCACGAGGCCCGCGAAGAATTCATGAAGCTGGCCCGCCGCAACCTCGAATGGGCCGGCGTGGGCGACAACGTGGAGATCGTCCACCGCGACATCGCCGACGGCTTCTGCATCGACAACGCCGATGCCCTCTTCCTCGACGTGCGCACCCCCTGGGACTACCTCGACCACGCCGTCAAAGCCGTGAAGCCCGGCGCCATGTTCGGCTTCCTCGTCCCCACCGTGGACCAGGTCAGCAAGCTGCTCATGGGCCTGGAAAAGGGGCCCTTCGCCGACATCGAAGTCTGCGAGATCCTCATGCGCAACTGGAAGCCCGTGGCTGACCGTCTGCGCCCCGAAGACCGCATGAACGCCCATACCGGCTTCCTCATCTTCTGCCGCCATCAGGAGCGCAGCGCCGACTTCGAATACAGCCGCCCCCTGGGAACCCGCCAGCGCAAGCAGGAAGCCGCCCGCCAGGCCCGCCTTGCCGAAAGCGGCGCCACCCCCTACGATGACAGCGAGACCGCCGGCGACGACGAATAGTCGTTCCAGCGCGTTTTTTGAACGAGAGGGGGGAGGGACGTTTTTTGTAAAAACCGTCCCTCCCCCCTCTCGCGCTCTCCCCCCACCCTGAAAAAACTTTCCTCTGGCCGGGATGGCTGGTCCCCGTCGCTGCCTCACGGCTGGAGATGACGCATTCTGACCCAGAATAAAAACGGAAAACCATGCCCGCAGCGCCGGGGACAGCATCCATGGAAAGCCATTGTCCGCGGCCTGCCCGCACAAAAAAAGAGAACGCCTTCGGACGTTCTCTTTTTTTGTGTCTGGACAGAACGGAGAGATGACAAGGGGAGTAGCCCCCTTCAGGCGGACGCTGTCCGCTCTCCGCGATCCGGTCACAGCCTTCCATGCCATGCCCTGTCCTGCCTGATGGAGACCGGCAGCCGGCGACCAGGCCGCCGCCCCTCCCCCCGCTGCCATCTTCCCAAATAAAAGTTTTTGGAAAGGATGGGGGGATGCAAGGGGGGAAGGGAGAACCTTTTTCCAAAAAGGTTTCCCTT
>CALBAX010000017.1 GCA_937926875.1 uncultured Desulfovibrio sp. | reverse complement strand
TTTATGAAATGCATCTTGATCAAGCGGCTGGAAAGCAGTTTTCAGGCGTTTCGCGGCACTGTTTCCCGTTTTATTCAGTCGCACGAGACTTTTTTGAAAATGCTTGATGCCGGCTGCGTGATACTTGGTAAGAATGTTGACGTGGAAGCCTTTGCCGGCCTCGACGACGATGCGCTGACGCAGGCGCTGGATGCCGCGGATGGGGAACGTTACGACGCGGCGGAGTTTTCCGACGAACTTCGGAAAGATGTCGAGCAGGATTTGGAGGTCTTGCGCAGCATAGCCCGGCTGTGGACCGCTGTGACGACAGATTCCAAATTTGAAGCTGTTGCCGCCATGTTGCAGACAAACCCACTGCTCAAGGATGAACGGGTATTGATTTTTACAGAGTCGCGGGAAACAGCCTTGTATCTGGGCGAACGCCTGGAAGCGCTTTTCCCCGGCGCGTCGCTTGTCTTTGACAGTCAGGGGGGCGTCTGCTTTCGGGATGGCGCGCGTCAGTTTTTGAGCAGCTATGACGCGCGGGAACGCATTCTGCGGAATTTTGACCCCGGTCATGAAGCCCCGGAACAGGATATCCGGCTGCTGATTGCCACGGACGTGCTGGCCGAAGGCGTCAACCTGCATCGCGCGGGGCGCATTATCAATTATGATTTACCCTGGAACCCCACGCGCATCATGCAGCGTGTCGGACGTATCAACCGCGTGGGATCACGGCATGAAAAACTGTATATCTTTAACATTTTCCCCACCTCGCAGGCAGATGCGCATCTTGGGCTGGAAAGCAATATCATCAATAAAATAGATGCGTTTCATACTGTTCTTGGAGAGGATGACCGCTATCTTTCCGAAGAGGAACAGCCTGTGCCCCAGGGCTTGTTCGGGCAGCGCCTGATGCGTCGGCTTGATCAGGCAGGTATGGAAGATGACAACGAAGAGGACAGCGAACTCAAATATCTTGAAATCATCCGTACCATACGCGACACCGAGCCGGAGCTGTATTCCCGGCTGGAACACCTCCCCCGCAAGGCGCGCGCGGGAAGAGAGGTAAAAGAACACGCAAACAGCACGTTGATCTTTTTTAAGGAAGGACAGGTCAAAAAATTTGTACTTGTTCCTCCCCAGGGGCAGGGGGAACCGCAGGAGCTGACCTTTCTGGAGGCGGCAGCCTCTTTTGCCTGCCCTGCGACGACGCCGCGCAAGGAGGTTCCGCCGGTCTACTATGAAGCTCTTTCTTCCGCGCGTCGCTGGCTGGAACAGCGCGGGGCGGAGGATGCCTTTACCCCGACCCGTTCCACCACCGACAAGCAGCTTTTGCACGGACTCAAGGCGCTCTTGCAGTGGCGGGCATTTCAGGAAGAAGACCGGGCCTATCTTGCCCTGCTTTGTGCGGCCGTTGATCAGGGACGTTTGTCGCGTCCTCTGCTCAAACAACTTCATGCCACGGCCGATCCCCGCAAGTATGCGCCGCAGCCCATGCTTGCCGCACTCCGGGCGCTTGCGCCGGAAACTATGCTGACAACGCCTGCCGCCGCCACGCCGAAGGCTTCGGAACGGCAGCCCCATGAAATCATTCTGGCAGAATACCTTGTGGAGAACCAGCCATGTCCATGAGCCACGACGAGGCCCGGCAGCTTGTTGCCCGCGTTTTGGGCGGCGTTTTTGATCTTGCGGCTTTCCGGCAGCTGATTGCCAATATTTTTCCTGCCGACTCTCTGTTGGAGGACAAGCCCATCAGCGGACAATACATCCCCGAAAAGTTTCGTGACGATGTGGCCTCCTTCCGTCGCCTTGTCAAACATGAGGCGGAAGGGCTGCGGATGGATGTTCTTGTCGTCAAATTGCGGAGTGCGGCAAAGCTGACGCGCGCGAGATTCATGCAGCGCAATTTTGTGGCGCGCTATCTGAACGGCGGCTGGGGCGGAACGGAAAAGGATGCCGCTCTTGTGGCTTTTTATTGCGACGACGCCGACGAGTGGCGTTTTTCCCTTGTCTACAAGGAATATCTCTGGGGAGACGACGGATTGCGCACGACGCTTTCCGAGCCTCGGCGTTGTTCCTTTCTCGTAGGGCCGTATGAGGGAACGCACACGGCGCAGGAACAGCTTGCGAGACTCTTGCAGCTGAAAAAGCCCTGTACCCTGCAAGATCTGCAACAGGCCTTTCTGGTCGAACCCATCACGCGGAGCTTCTTTGAAGAATACAGGGAACATTTTCATCGCCTGTGCAGGGAATGCGCAGCCTTGCGGGCCGTGCACGCGCCCTTGCGCAAGGAATGGGCGGATCGCGGCATTACGGATGCGGATTTTGCAAAACGTTTACTTGGTCAGCTGATTTTTTTGTATTTTTTACAGCGCAAGGGCTGGCTTGGCGTGGAACGGGAACGGCCGTGGGGGAGCGGCAGCCGCAAGTGGTTGCGCGAGCTGTATGACGCCCATGCGGAGGCGGGCGGCCATCGCTTTTTCGACGAGTATCTGGAACCGCTCTTCTATGATGCGCTGGCGCGGGATCGCTCCGGGGATGACGGCTGGCATGAGGGGCTTGGCTGTCGTATTCCCTTCCTGAACGGCGGTCTGTTCGACCCGTTGGGCAGCGGCGGGGGCTATGACTGGCGCGGCGTGGATGTGCCACTTGCCGACAGCAGCATAGGAGCCGTTCTGGAGACGTTTGATCGTTATAATTTCACGGTGCGCGAAGACGAGCCGCTGGAAAAGGAAGTGGCCGTCGATCCGGAAATGCTGGGCAAGGTCTTTGAAAATCTGCTGGAAAGCGAACGACGCAGCGATCTTGGCACATACTATACGCCGCGTGATATTGTGCATTATATGTGCCGCGAGGCGCTTGTGCAGTATCTGGATCGGGCCGTCAATGTCCGCCGGGAAATCTGCAACCCCGACGAAAAGCCGCAGGAACTTTCCCTCATATCGCAAAAGACATCGCCGCAGGCCCTGAAGCTGAATGCACGCCCGCGCTTTTCCCGTCAGGAGCGCATCCCCAGAAAAGACCTGGAACGTTTCATCCGCGCTGACGAACTTCTTACCGTCAAAACCAGCAAAACGGCACTGCGTCAGGCCGCACAGGAGCGTGATACGGAGCTTGTGCGTTCCTTGCCGGACTCCGTAAAGGCACATGCCGCCCTGCTGGATACCAAGCTGGCGGAGGTGCGCGTCTGTGATCCGGCTATCGGTTCCGGGGCCTTTCCTGTGGCCATGATGCACGAGATTGTGCGCCCGGCAGGCGCTCGGATCGGCCCTGGCCGATCAGGGCGGCGAGCGAACCTCCTATGCGTTGAAGCGCCATGCCATTCAGCACAGCCTGTACGGCGTGGATATCGACGCATCCGCCATTGATATTGCCAAGCTGCGGCTCTAGCTCTCGCTTGTGGTTGACGAGGACGATCTTGCTCATGTGCGCCCCCTGCCAAATCTGGATTACCGCATCATACACGGCAACTCGCTGGATGCCATGCGCGTTTCCTATGAGAACAGCCTGTTGCAGGAACAGCAATTGCAAACATTACGACAGGCGCAGGACTCCTATTTTGATACGACAGACAAAGCCTGCAAGCAGCGTTTGCGCAAAGATATTGATGCCTGCCGCAAGAAACTTGGCTGCTCTGCTCTTTTTGAATGGACGATTGATTTTCATCAGGTCTTTCATGGACGCGCGGGAGAGGAAAACAATGGTTTTGATATTGTCATTGCCAATCCGCCCTATGTGCGACAAGAAAAGATCTCTGGCAGCAAGGAGCGCCTCAAGGCGGCATTTGGGGACTTCTTTGATGGTACGGCGGATATTTACACCTATTTTTATGCTCTGGCACTGAAACAGCTGCTGACGCCGCTGGGGTGCTGCTGCTATATTGCGCCCAACAAGTTCTTTCGGGCGGCCTATGGCAAGAACTTGCGCGCGCTGTTGACGTCAAGGGCGGCGCGCGTGCTTTCCCTGATTGATTTTGGCGATACGCAGCTTTTTGACGGCGTCACCACCTATCCGGCCATCGTGCTGGCACAGCGGGCAACGACGCTGCCGCAGTCTTCCGTCTGGTGCTGCGAAATCCGGGACACAACCCTGCTGCCGCAGCTCTGGCATCATGTGCAGCAACGGGGGCATGCCGTCCCGGTACGTCAGCTGGCGACCGACGGCTGGCAACTGGACGATCCGACTGTTGCGGCGCTGCTGCGTAAACTGCGACAGAACAGCACCCCGCTGGGAGTTTGGCCCGGCGTGCAGATGTATCGTGGTGTTCTAACCGGCTGCAATGAAGCCTTTGTCATTGATGGGGCCACGCGCCAGCGCCTGCTGGACGAAGACCCCAAAAGCGCGGATGTGATCTTTCCCTGGCTGCGGGGCCGCGACCTCAAGCGCTGGCAAACCGAACCTTCGGGGAAGTTTGTCATCAACATTCAGAATGGTGGCAATCATCCCTGGCCCTGGACGGGAAAAGAGGAAAGCGAGGCAGAAAAGCTGTTTGCCACAAGCTATCCGGCCATCCACCGGCATTTGCAGCCCTTCAGAAAAAAGCTGGAAAAGCGCAGCGATCAGGGAGAATTTTATTGGGAATTGCGGGCATGCGCCTACAACGATGCTTTCTTGACGCCCAAAATCATGTGGCCGGACATGGCGCAAAAAATGCGTGTCACCTTTGATTCATCAAAAACATTCTGTGGTAATACGGCCTACTTTTTCCCTACGGATGACCTTTTTTTTCTTGCCCTGTTCAACAGCAGTGTGGTTGCTTTTTGGGCAAGTAAAACGCTGGCGGTATTTCAGGGCAATACGTTCCGATTCTTTTCCCAAAATGTTTCTCAGTTCCCCATTCCCCAGGCAGATGATGCGGCCAGGCAGCCCCTTCGTAATGCAGTTGCCGCGATTATCGCCAGAGTACAAGCTGATCCCGCTGCCGATATTACGGCACAGGAACGCAAGATAGATGAGCTTGTCTATGATTTGTATGGACTATCGATGCACGAACGCGACACTATAGAAAACGAAATACGGCAGAGAGGCTGACAATGGCGGAAGAGATGCGACTGGATAATGACATGACGACGGTAGTTGTCCCCGAAATGGATGCGGAGCCGGAAGGGAATGACACCAGCACGCCGCCGGAAGAAAAGGAAGCACGCATTACCCAGCCCTTTGATACGCGGGCCATCCGCATTGAATCCAAGTCCGGCAATATGAATACGCTGTTGTCACGGCTGGAAAATGACGAGATCGACCTTGAACCGGATTTCCAGCGCCTGGGTGGTATCTGGAACAAAAAGAACCAGTCCCGCCTCATGGAATCGCTCATGCTGCGCATTCCCATTTCGGCATTTTATTTTGACGGAACAGATGATGAAAAATGGCTTGTGGTGGACGGCCTGCAACGTCTGACAGCCATTCGCCGTTTTGTTATCGATCAGGATTTGAAGCTGTGCGAGCTGGAGTACCTCAAGGAACATGAAGGCAAAACTTTTTCCGAGCTGCCGCGTCCCCTGCAGCGGGCCATCCGGGAGGCGGATCTCGTCTGGTACCTCATCATGCCCGGAACGCCGGATAATGTGAAATTTGACGTTTTCCGACGCATCAATACCGGGGGCCTGCCCCTCAGCTCGCAGGAAATTCGTCATGCCCTCAACGGCAAGCCTGTGACGGACGTTATCCGCAAGCTGGCGGAAAGCGAAGAGTTCAAGCAGGCGACCGCATATGGCCTTTCAGACAAACGCATGGATGACCGCGAATGCGTGACCCGCTTTCTGGTTTTTGCCGTGTTTCCGCCGGAGAGCTATGACAAGGACGACTTCGACGCCTTTCTGAATGCCGGCATGCATCATCTGAATGCCCACCCGGAACTGCTGGAGGACTTGCAGCGCCGCTTTCTGCGGGCCATGCGGGCGGCGGAATGCATCTTCGGCAATGACGCCTTTCGCAAACGCTATTACAGCAATGCCACACGCTTTCCTGTCAACAAGGCCCTGTTTGAGAGCTGGAGCGTCAACCTGGATGCCTGCACTGATGAGGAATTGCAGCGTCTGGAACAGAAAAAGGACAATCTTAAAGAAGCCTTTATGCGCCTTATGCGTGAAGACAGCGTTTTTGAAAAGGCGGTTACTCAGGGCACGGGTTCCATCTCGCGGGTTAAATGCCGCTTTCAAGCAATTCGCAAGCTGATTCAGGGGGTGCTGCATGCTTAACGGTATGGAGTTGACGAATTTCAAGTGCTTTCAGCGGCAACAGATAGACTTTCGCCCGCTGACGCTGCTGACGGGCGTGAACAGCGCGGGCAAAAGTACGGTGATTCAGGCTTTGCTCCTCCTGCAACAGAATTTTGCTTCCTGCGGAGAAAATGCGGCATTCTCCTGCCCGCCAAAACAAGGTGAGGCAGGAGGGAAGCTGTTCCTGTCCGGGGAGCTGGTCAACCTCGGCCTGCCGGAGGATGTGCTCTACAGCAATGCCGATGATGATGCCTTTAGCATCGCCATTGAACGGGATGAAGCGACCTTCCCCCTGAAGGCCGTTCTTGACGGTGACGAGCTGCATGCCGAGTGGGATCTTATAGCTTGCCCGGAACTTGCGCACTTCCAGTACCTGCATGCGGATCGCCTGTGCCCGCAAACGCTGTTCCCCATGCCGAAGGCCGGGCAGCTCTCTTTTAATGCCATCGGCAACAAGGGGGAATTTGCCGCCTATCACTTGCACGCCTTTGGCCAGACAAAAATTGTTCATGCGGACACTTCC
>CALBAX010000016.1 GCA_937926875.1 uncultured Desulfovibrio sp. | reverse complement strand
GCTGGCGCCCCGTCTCGTGGCCCGCATGGAAGGCGAGCCCCTGTCCCGGTGGCCCAACCTGGGCCCCTCGCGCGCGGGCTGCAAGGCCTGCGGCAAGGATCCCGGCCGCTACCGCATCTCTTCCGAGGCCCTGTACCGCCGCCTCAAGCAGGGCAAGGGCCTGTACGCCATCAACAGCGTGGTGGATGCCAACAACATCGCCTCGCTGGAGACGGGCTTTTCCCTGGGCAGCTACACCCTTGCCGAGCTCCGGGGCGACATCACCTTCCGCCGCGGCCTGCCGGGCGAGACCTATGAAGGCATCGGCAAGGGCGGCCTCAATCTGGAGAGCCTGCCCCTGCTGGCCGATGCCCTGGGCCCCTTCGGCAGCCCCGTCAGCGATTCCACCCGCGCTCTGGTGGATGAACGGACGCGCATCTGCCTGACCGTCATCTACGGTTTTGACGGTGCGGCCCCCGTGGCCGAGGCGCTGCGCACCAGTGCCGCCGTCTTTGCCCGCTTCTGCCGCTGCCGTCCCCTGTGCGATCCCTGGTGCGTCCAGGGCTAAAGGCATCTCTGGCAGCCGTGCAGCGCCCCCCCAACGCCACCCGCTACGCCGGACAGCCCTCTTTTTGCCATCCTCACCGGAACGCCCCTGCACGGGCCGTACCGGCCCCCCAAGGAGCCCCCATGACCGATCTTTCCTGCTTCAAGGCCTATGACATCCGCGGCAAGGTGCCCGATCCCCTCTCCCCCGAGCTGGCCTTTGCCCTGGGCCGTGCCGTGGCCGGACATTTTGGCGCCCGGAGCGTCGTCCTCGGCCATGATGCCCGCCTGAGCGGCCCCGTGCTGCACGCCGCACTGGCTGCGGGCCTGCATCAGGCCGGGGCCCAAGTCTTCAGCCTGGGCATGTGCGGCACCGAAGAGATCTACGATGCCGCCGCCCGGCAGGACTTCGACGCCGGCATCATGATCACCGGCAGCCACAACCCGGCCGACGAGAACGGCTTCAAGCTGGTGTTGCGCGGCGCCCGCCCCGTAAGCGGCGATTCCGGCCTGCACGACCTGCGCGACCGCGTGGCGGCCCAGCTGGCGGAGGGCGTCTCCCTGCCCGCGGCCGAAGCCCCGGTGACGACGGTCAGCTTCCGGCAGGAGTACGTCCGCCGCATCCTGGACTATACCGGTGCCGCCGCGCAAACGCCCCTCAAGATCGTGGCCGACGCGGGCAACGGCTGTGCCGGCCTGCTGCTCAAGGAGCTGGCCCCGCACCTGCCGCACGAATTCGTCTTCTGCCAGATGGCGCCCGACGGCACCTTCCCCAACGGGGTGCCCAACCCCCTGCTGCCCGAGAAGCGCGCCGCCACGGCCAGGGCCGTGCGCGAGCACAAGGCCGACCTGGGCATCGCCTGGGACGGCGACTTCGACCGCTGCTTCTTCTACGACCACGAAGGCAACTTCATCGAGGGCTACTATCTGGTGGGCCTGCTGGCCTCCGAACTGCTGCCCCGCTTCCCCGGTGCCAAAATCATCTACGATACCCGCGTCTACTGGAACACCCGCGAGCTCGTCCAGGCGGGCGGCGGCATCCCCGTCATGGGCAAGACGGGCCATGCCTTCATGAAGGAACGCATGCGCGCCGAAGACGCCGTCTATGGCGGCGAGATGAGCGCCCATCACTATTTCCGCGACTTTGCCTACTGTGATTCCGGCATGCTGCCCTGGCTGCTGGTCATCGCGGCCATGCAGCGCCACGGCAAGCCCCTGGCCGAGCTGGTGCGCGAGCGCATGGACGCCTGGCCCTGCAGCGGCGAGATCAACCGCCGCGTAACCGACGCCCCGGCCCTGATGCGCAAGATCCGCGACCGTTACGCGCCTGCCGCCACCTATGAGGACGCCATCGACGGCGTCAATCTGGAGTTCGGCGACTGGCGCTTCAACCTGCGCATGTCCAACACCGAGCCCCTGCTGCGCCTCAACGTGGAGAGCCGTGCCAACAGGGCCCTGCTGGAAGCAAAGACCGCCGAGCTGCTGGCCCTCATCGACGCCGGTCTGTAAGTTTGGATGGGGCGAGGGGAGGAGGGGCCCTTTTTGAAAAAAGGTCGCCCTCCTCCCCTCGCGCTCCCCTCCTCCTGCCAAAAACGTTTATCCGGGTCACCGGCAGGCCAGGGAAAAAGCGGTGGAAAGCGCGCTAGTGCCGGTCTCCCGGTGATACGGGGGAGGGGTTTCCAATGTCTGCCGCCGCAATTGCCGCTATGCCGGTCTCCCGGTGATACGGGGAAAAACGCCTGTTGGCCGCTTTCGGCCTGCGTGACGGCACAGAGGGCAGAAGGCTGACAGTGACAGCACGGCGTCTGTGGGGCAGCGGCGGAGACCTTCGAACCGGACCGGAAAAGGTTTTTTCGGGGTGGGGGAGAGTTTGAGAGGGGGAGGGGCAGTTTTTGCCCAAAAAACGCCCCTCCCCCTCTCAAGCCCCATCGAGCAGAAAACGGACCACAGGGAAGCACGTCATGGAAAAAAGCAAACTGGCCGCCGCCATGTTCATCGTGGGCAGCATCGGCCTCTTCGTCCATTACATCCCGCTGCCCCCGGCGGTCATCGCCTGTGCGCGGGCCATCATCGGCACCCTTTTCCTCCTGCTGGTGCTGCGTCTGAAAAAAACGCCCCTGCACGGCCAGGCCATCCGCAGGAACGCCCTCTGCCTCCTGCTCTCCGGCGCGGCCCTGGGCTTCAACTGGATCTTCCTCTTCGAGGCCTTCCGTCATACGGGCATCGCCGTGGCCACGCTCTGCTATTACATGGCGCCGGTCTTCGTCATCCTGCTCTCGCCCCTGGTGCTCGGCGAACGCCTGACCCGCCGCAAGCTCGTCTGTACCCTGCTGGCCGTTCTGGGGGCCGTGTGCATCTCCGGCGTGTTCACCGGCAGCCGGCAGGATCCGCGCGGCATCGCCTTCGGGCTGGCCGCCGCCCTGCTCTACTGTTCCCTCATCCTCCTCAACAAGCGTCTGCGCGGGCTGGATACGCTGGAGACCACCTTCTGCCAGCTCTGCACCGCCGCCCTGGTCATGCTGCCCTATGTGCTGCTGGGCGGCCACCTGCACGGTCTTGCTCCCGCACCGTCCACGCTCTTCCTGCTGCTGGTGGTGGGCATCGTCCACACGGGCCTGGTCTATATCCTGTTCTTCTCGGCCGTGGGCCGTCTCCCGGCCCAGACCACGGCCGTGCTCAGTTATGTGGACCCCGTCACCGCCATCCTGCTGGCTACCCTTTTCCTCCACCAGCCCTTCGGCCCGGCGGAACTGTGCGGCACCGTCCTCATCCTGGGCGCCACGCTGGCCAACGAGCTGCCGGGGAAAGCTCCTTCCCGTTCCTGAGATTAAGGAGATACTATGTCCGGCCTGTTCCACTCCCTTCTGAGCAAAAAGCATGCTGAACCGGAATGCCTCACCGCACAAGGCATCGCCGCCCGTCTGGAACGCATGTTTTCCGAAGCCGCGTCCTGCATCATCATTGTTTCTCCCTATATCAAACTGAATCTTCGCCTTCGTGATATCCTCGGTGAAAAGAAAAAAGCCGGTGTCGACATCACCATTATCCACAAAGGCCCCTTCACGGCCACGGACATCGCGACACGTCATTTCCAGCGCAGCAATTTGCATGCGGCCTGCTTTCTGACGGAAAAGGCGGCCCTTATCGGCAGCATGAACCTGTATGACTACAGCCAGGTCAATAATGACGAGCTGGGGATATACATGGAAAAAGAGGACTTTCCCGGAACTTATGCAACCATCCATGCCGAGGCCCAGCGCTTGTGCCGGGACTTCACACCGCCCCTGCCCGCCGCGAAAACGCGCCCTGCCCGCTCCGGCCGAAAGCAGACCTCATTGGAACGCGGCAAGTATTACAGCCCGGAGGAGATGAAAAAATTCTTTGCCTTCGAAAATGACCATCCGGGCGGCATCCGGCCGACAAAAAACGGCAATGTCGTGCTGTGTTCGTGGTCCAGAAGCCGCTACACCAACCGGGAAGAGGATGGCATCCTCTATTATCAGGGCCAGAACACCGGCACGGAGACGCAGTTGCTCATCTACGGGAACAAGACCCTGTACGATTGCTTCGAACATCCTGAAGCCCGCATCTTCTTTTTCAGGGATGGTGTGTTCGCGGGGGAAAAATACATCTGCCGGCGTCCTTTTCAAGAAAACGGTAAATGGATCTTCCCTCTAAAGGATAAGTAAGCTCTGCTGCCGGATCCTCTCCCATTTTTGCCGCATCCTGCCCGCCCCCTTTACTCCCGGCGGGCAGTCCTTATCTGTAGGGTCCCGGCGCATCGGCGACCGGGCGTTTTCAACCAAGGAGTATCCCCATGCAGGTCCTGCTCATCAACGGCAGTCCCCATCCCAAGGGCAGCACGGCCACGGCCCTGGCCACTGTGGCCCGGCAACTGGAAAAGGCCGGTATCGAGACCACCACCCTCCACGTGGGCAACAAGGCCATCCGCGGCTGTATCGCCTGTGGCAAATGCGCCCAGACCGGCCTGTGCGTGTTCAAGGACGACCCGGTCAACGAATGCGTCGAGCGCATGCGTGCGGCCGACGGCCTGGTGGTGGGCTCGCCCGTCTACTATGCCGGGCCCAATGCCAGCCTGTGCGCCCTGCTGGACCGCATGTTCTACATGAAGTCCGCCCCCTATGCCTTCAAGCCCGCGGCCGCTGTGGTGAGCTGCCGTCGCGGCGGGGCCAGCGCCTCCTTCGACCGCCTCAACAAGTATTTCACCATCGCCCGCATGCCCGTGGTCTCCTCCCAGTACTGGAACTCCATCCACGGCAACAATGCGGAAGAAGCCGTGCAGGACGCCGAGGGCCTGCAGATCATGCGCACCCTGGGCGACAACATGGCCTGGCTGCTGCAGTGCATCGAGGCCGGCCGCAAGGCGGGCATCACGCCCCCTGCCGTGGAGGCATGGCAGCCCACCAACTTCATCCGCTAGGGCGAGCCAATGCAAATTTCATAATTTATTTCAAATAAATAGGAATATATCAGCCACGCCTGCCCGGTGAAGGATGCTTGCCGCATGCTTCCGCATCCATCTGAAAAAGAGCGCCGGGGAAAGGATGGGGCTTGGGGGGCAGGAAAGCTCCTCGCGTGCGGGCAGAGGGGTTTCCCTTCCCCCAAACAAGCTGCGGATAGCCTCAACACGCCCTAGCCGGATGCTGAGCGACGACAAAGGGAGACCGTCAGGTCTCCCTTTGTCGTTCTTCCCCTCAGCGGGAACAGGGGGAAGACGCGGCCGCCCTGGTCGGCAGACCTGGCCGTCAAAGGCCGGGACGCGACGGCCCTCCCCCAGACGGCATCCCTACCAGTGCTTGCCCACGGTCATGCCCAGGAAAAGGGCCGCGAAGCCCAGGATGGTCTGGGCGCCCATATTGAACAGCAGCAGGGCCAGACGGGTCTGCCCCAGGGCAAAGGAATCGAAGATCAGGGACGAGAAGGTGGTGAACGAGCCCATGAAGCCCACCAGGACGATCAGGCGCACCGTGTCCGAGATGAGCAGGCGCACCGCGGCCAGCTCCCAGACCAGCCCGAACAGGAAACAGCCCAGCACGTTGACCACAAAGGTCCCCAGCGGGTACTGCCGCCCCACCAGTGCATTGGCCAGTTCCGAAACACCGTAGCGGGCCAGGGCCCCTGCCCCGCCCGCCAGAAAAAGAAGACCGCAATTGCGCAGCGCCGTCACATCCATCGTCATCCTCCATCATGATCGCAGGCCGGCGCGCCGTGCCTCACGCCGCCGCAGCCATCCGCAGGCAGGCGGACCTTTGGGCAACACGCCGGCGTCCGCCACATCCCGGACGCGCTTTTGCCGCGGCAGGGCAACAGCGGCTCCGAAATGGCAGGCGGCCGGGCTTTGCAATCCCGTCCTTCTGCTTTAGGGTCGGCCTTGGAGCGATGTCCGGCAACGTCTGTTGCCTGGCCGTGCCGACACGGCAAAGACAAGGGACATGTCCGTGTCTTCGCTCCGCTGCCTGCCGCCCCGGCAGGCCATGGTCCGCTTGTTCCTGCGCTGAAGCTGTCTGACCGGGAGGTCCCATGTTCCCCTTGCTGCACGGACGCCGCTGGTGGCATGTGCGCCGTTTCGAGGGCCTGTTGCTTTCCCTCGCCTGCATGTTCCTGCTGAATATCATTTTTCCCGGAAAAATCTATGGCGGCACGGCCCAGGCCTGCTATCTGCCCCTGCAACTGCTGGCCGGGATCAATCTGTACGGCCGTCTCCGTCCGGGCTTCTGGGCGGCGGCCCTGACGGCCGCGGGCATCCTGGCCCTGCATCCCTTCCAGGCGCTGTCCTCCATGCCCCGGGCGCTCCAGCTCGGCCAGCTCCTCTTGCACGGCCTTTTTTTCTTCATCATCCTGCTGGAGCTGTTCAGCCAGCTCTACCGCGCCCAGACGCACCGCCTGCATCTGGATGCCCGGCAGACTCTCTGCGCGGGCCTTTCCGGCCTGCTGCTCATCGGCTACAGCGGCTTTTTCCTCTTCCTGCTGCTGGAAAGCTTCCAGCCCGGTTCCTTCCGGGGCCCCGATCCCGGCGGCGTGAGCCTCCAGGATCTTTTCTACTTCAGCTACATCAGCCTCATGACCATCGGGTACGGCGACATCACGCCCGTTTCCTGGGCTGCACGCAATGCCACCGTGCTGGTGTCCCTGTCCGCCAACATCTATTCCCTGGTGGTCATCGCCTCCATCGTGGGCCGCACCTTTGCCGGCCGCCCCGTCCAGAGGCCCGGCAAGGGGGGCGCCCCCAAAGAAAACCCGTAGCGGTGCAAAGGGCGTCATGCACATGGCCAGCCCCCGCGTGGGGGAGCGGCGCCTCCCTGCTCCGCGTAGGAACGGGGACAAGCCGCTGACGGCCCCCTCCTGCCCCGCACAGGCCCCTTGCCTCTCCGGCAAAAGCCCAGGGCACGAGAGGCCCTTTCTCCGATACCGGACAGGGCCGGACGCAGCCCTGCCCTGTGACCCCACCGGGC
Source organism: uncultured Desulfovibrio sp. (assembly GCA_937926875.1). Taxonomy (GTDB): domain Bacteria; phylum Desulfobacterota; class Desulfovibrionia; order Desulfovibrionales; family Desulfovibrionaceae; genus Desulfovibrio. The sequence goes on along the minus strand of CALBAX010000016.1, from coordinate 42,083 downwards.
GGCATCAGACGCGGCAAGGGATCTTCCCCATCCCTTGTCTGACGGCAGCGTACGGCAAGCACTCCCGCCCCCCTCTGCCGCCGTGCTCCCGCACGCTGCTACACGCGGCGACGGAACATCCACACCGCCACGCAGACGCAGACCACGGTGATGGCGCAGATCTTGAGCAGGCTCACGGAAGCGGCCTCAAAGGTGATGTCGCGCAGGAACACGCCCTGCACCAGGGTGGTGAAGTGGCGGATGGGGTTGAGCTGGCTGCCGTGCTGCAAGACCATCGGCATGTTGATGACCGGCGTCACGGCCCCGGAGAGCAGGATGCAGGGCACGCCCACGGTGAACGCGCCCAAAAAAGCCTGCTGCTGGGTGGACGAGAGCGAAGAGATCATGAGGCCGATGCCCCCCGCCGCCAGCGAAAAGATGAGGATGGCCACATAGAGCAGCAGCACCGAGCCCGTGAAAGGCACACCGAAACCAAAGACCGAGACCAGCAAAAAGATGGTGCCGTGGGCCAGGCCCACCACGCAGCCGGGGATGAGCTTGGCAAGGGCGATCTCGGTGGGCGTGGCCGGCGAGACCAGCAACTGGTCGAAGGTGCCCGCCTCGCGCTCGCGGGCGATGGACAGGCCCGTCACCACCAGCCCCAGCATGAAGCTCAGCATGCCGATGAGGTTGGGAAGGAAGAACCACTGGAACTCGAAATTGGGGTTGAACCAGCTGCGCTGCCGGATGTCCAGGCTGCCGCCGCCCGCCAGCGCGGCCTGCCGCCCCAGCGGTGTCTGCGCGGCCACCTCGGCCAGCATGACCTGCACATAGTAGGCCGCGATCTGGGCCGCGTTGGAACGCCTGCCGTCCAGCAGCAGCTGTACGGTCACGGGCTCGCCGCGCGCGGCCCTGCGGGAGAACTCCGCATCGAAGACCATGACGAACAGGGCCTTTTCCTGCTCGATGGCCGGGCGCACCTCCTGCTGCCCGCGCAGGAAGAACACATGCCGGAAGGTGGGCGAGCCCTCCAGACGGCGCACGATCTCCCGGCTCAGGGGGCCTTCGTCATGGTCGAGCACGGCCACGTCCACATTGCGCACTTCCATGGTGGCGGCCCAGCCGAAAATGACGATCTGCATGAGCGGTGGCACGATGAGCAGCATGCGGGAGACCGGGTTGCAGAACAGGACAAGCAGTTCCTTGCGCACGATGGCCAGCATGCGCCGGATATGGAGCAGGAAGGCGTCGCGCAGCATCAGACATCCAGCCTTTTGACCAGCTTTTTATAGACCAGCCCCAGCATGAGCAGGGCCAGCAGGCTCATGGCCCCCAGACAGGGCCAGAACAGTTCCCAGACGTCCCCGGTCAGGAAGAGCGTCCGCAGGCAGGTATTGAAATAGCGGGCCGGCACCAGATGGGTGATGGCCTGCAGGACGGGCGGCATGCTGTTGATGTCGAACACGAAGCCCGACAGCAGCAGGGCGGGCAAAAAGCCGGAAAAAAGCCCGGCCTCGGCGGCCTGCAACTGGCTGTGCAGGCTCACGGAGATGAGCAGGCCCTGCCCCAGGGCGCAGAGCATGAACACCGAGGAGATGAACAGCAGCGCCCCCACCGAGCCCCGGTAAGGCACGCCGAACAGGGTCACGGCGGCCAGCGCGCACAGGCCCATGCTGAACATGCCCATGCAGTAATACGGGACGAGCTTGCCGAGCAGCATCTGCCAGCGGCTCACGGGCGTGGCCAGCATGGCTTCCATGGTGCCGCGCTCCCACTCGCGGGCAAAGACCAGCGAGGTCAGCAGGGTGCCGATGAGCGTCATGATGACCGTGATGGCCCCGGGCACGAGAAAACGCTCGCTCTTGGCCGTGGGATTGTACCAGTAGCGCTCCTCGACGCTCACCGGCCCGGCCTGCGGCACGCCGCCCGCCTGCCGGGCCCCCTGCCAGCGCAGCAACACGGCCTGCGCATAGCTCTGGATGAAGCGGGCCACATTGGGTTCGGTGCCGTCCACGATGAGCTGCACGTCCGCCGTCGTCCCCCGGTCCAGCTGGGCGTCGAACTGCTGGCCCAGCACCAGGATGCCCTGCACGGAGGATTCGCGCATCAGGCGCTCGCCCTCGCGCATATGGCTGATGGAACGGATGACGAAGTGCGGCGAGTGGGCAAAGTCCGTCAGCAGGGCCCGCGAATGCTGGCCGCCGCTCTGGTTGAACACGGCCAGCTGCAACACGCCCGCGTCCAGGGTGATGCCGTAGCCGAAGAGCAGCAGGAACAGCAGGGGCAGCACACCGGCCACCAGATAGGACGAAGGGTCCCGCACGATCTGCTGGAACTCCTTGCCCATCAGGGCCAGCAATTGCCGCACCCAGAGGCGGCGTGACAGACGTTCTTGCATCAGTTCCCCCTCTCCCGGCCTGCCGTTGCAGCTACCGGATTTCCCGATCCTTTTTCCCGTCCCGCACGTCCTCTGCCTGACCGGGCAAGCTTCCGGCTCCTGCCCTGACGGCAAGGGCCGGCGCAGGGCTGCGCACGCCAGACGGCAAGACAGCGCGGCCGTCAAAGCAAGGCGAGGAGGCTGGAACAACCTTTCCCCCGCAACCGCATGAGCCATCCCCTACTGCGGATGCTCGGCATCATAACGCCGGATGCTGGCGATGAAGGCATCTTCCAGCGTGGGGTCGTCGGGCACGCCCGCCATGCCCCGGCAGGAGGCCTTGAGCTCGTCCGGCGTGCCCATGCTGATCATGGCGCCCCGGTAGATGAGGGCCATGCGGTCACAGTATTCGGCTTCTTCCATGAAATGCGTGGTCACCAGCACCGAGGCCCCGGCCTCGGTCATGGCCGTAATATGCTTCCAGAAGTCCCGGCGGGTGCGCGCGTCCACGCCCGATGTGGGCTCGTCCAAAAACAGCACCGGCGGCTCGTGCAGGGTGGCGCACAGCAGGGCCAGCCGCTGTTTCTGCCCCAGCGGCAGGCTGTGGGTGCGGCTGTCCAGATAGTCCGTCAGTTCCAGGGCCCGCGCCAGCACGGGCAGCAGGGCCTTGCGGCGTTCCGGGGCCAGACCGTACAGCTCCGCACAGGTCAGGATGTTCTCGCGCACCGGGATGTCCAGGTACAGGGAAAATTTCTGCGCCATGTAGCCCAGACGCGAACGTGCCGCGCTGCCCGCACGCAGCAGGTCCACGCCGTCCACGCTGCACTGGCCCGACGTGGGCCGCGACAGGCCGCAAAGCATGCGGAAGGTGGTGGACTTGCCCGCGCCGTTGGGCCCCAGCAGGCCGAAGATCTCGCCGGCGCGCACCGTGAAGCTGATGTGGTCGGCCGCCGTGAAGCTGCCGAAGCGCTTGGTCAGCTCCTTCGCCACGATACGTTCCGGCGCTTCCACGGCCAGCCGCGTCGCCTGGCCGCTGCCCTCGCCTCCTGTCCTGCCGTAGGGCGAGGGCTCCTGATTGAGCCCGCCCACCATGTGCATGTAGGCGTCTTCCAGACGGGCGGGGGCGTTCTCTCCCCCGGCCTCGCGCACGGCGGCCCGCGTGCTTTCCGGAGCGTCCTGTCCCAGCAGCACACGAATGCGGCTGCCCTGCATCAGGGCATCTTCCACGCCCGGCGTCCGCGTCCAGCGGGCGAGGGCCGCCTTGCTGCCCTCGCTGCCCGGCGGCACATGGAACACGCGTTCTTCCACCCGGGCGGTGAGCCCTTCGGGCGGGCCGTCGTAGAGGATGCGGCCGCTGTCCAGCATGAGGATGCCCGGGCAGCGCGCGGCCTCGTCCAGATAGGCCGTGGACCAGATGACGGTCATGCCGTCATCGCTCAGTTCGCTGACCATCTGCCACAGCTCCTGCCGCGACAGGGGGTCCACGCCCACACCGGGTTCGTCCAGCAGCAGCACGCGCGGCGCCCCCAGCAGGGCGCAGGCGATGCCCAGTTTCTGTTTCATGCCGCCGGAAAGGCGTCCGGCCAGACGGCGGGTGAACGGCCCAAGCGAGGTGAAGGCCAGCAACCTGTCGAACAGGGCATCGCGGGCCTCGCCCTCCAGACCGCGCAGACGGGCGTGCAGGCGCAGATTGGCCATGACGGAAAGGTCTTCGTACAGGCCGAAACGCTGCGGCATGTAGCCGATGCTGTTGGGCGCGTCCGCCGCCACCTCGCGGGCGGGGCGGCCGAACAGCAGGGCCTGCCCCGCCGCCGGTTCCATGAGCCCGGCCAGCAGGCGCAGCAGGGTGGTCTTGCCCGCGCCGTCCGGCCCCACGAGGCCGGTGATGCGCCCGGCCGGGATGCGGGCATCCAGACCGCGCAGGGCCTCCACGGCCCCGAAGCGCATGACCAGCCCGCGCAGTTCCACGGCGATGCCGTCCCGCGTCATGGCGGCATCCCGCACAGCCCCGGAGGCGGCAGCGCCCTGCCGGCCTGCTTCCCCGCTCCTGTGGCCGCCATCGGCGCGACCGCCCACAGGCCGGGCCGTGTCCGGCGCCCCGGCTGCCCGGCGCCGCCACCAGGAGGACAAGAAAGACATCAGGGCTCCACCAGGGTCACGGTCACGGGCATGCCCTGCCGCATGACGTTGTCGGGATCGTCCACCTGCACCCGCAGGCGGTAGACCAGCGAGGTGCGCACTTCCATGGTCTCCACGCTCTTGGGCGTGAACTCCGCCGCCGGCGAGATGAAGCCCACCCGGCCCGCAAATTCCTTGTCCGGCACCGCGTCCACGCGCACGCGCACGGCCATGCCCGGCTTGATGCGCCCCAGCTGCGGTTCGTCCACATAGACGCGCAGCCACACCGGATCCACCAGGCTCAGGGTATACACGGTCTGCCCGGCCTGCACGATGGCCCCAGCCTCACGGGCACGGGTCAGGACGATGCCGTCCTGCGGCGCGGTCAGCAGGGCATCATGCAGCCGGATCTCGGCCAGCTCCAGGGCCGCCGCCGCGGCATCCACCGCTGCCCGCTGGGCCAGCACATCTTCCTCGCGGTAACCGGAGAGCAGCATGTCGAGCTGCTTCTGCGCCGAACGCAGTTCCGCCCGGGCCGACCTGTCCGAGCTGCGGGCATTGTCCAGCTCCTTCTGGGAGATGGCGTTGCGTGCGCGCATGGCGCTGATACGGTTCAGATTGATGGCCGCATTGTCGGCCACGGCACGGGCACGGGCCACGGCGGCACGGGCCTGCTCCACTTCTTCCGTGCGGTAGCCGCGCTCCAGGCGCAGCAACTGGGCCTTCTGTCCGGCCAGCTGGGCCGCTGCCTGATCCCGCTGCTGGCGCAGCAGGTCATCGTCCAGCCGGGCCAGCTCCTGCCCGGCGCGCACGCTGTCGCCTTCGTCCACCAGCACCCGGGCGATACGTCCGTCCACGCGGAAACTCACATCCACCTGACGGATCTCCACATTGCCGTACAGCACCAGGCTCCCCTGCGTCCTGTCCCACAGGAAGTACCAGCCCAGCGCCACGGCCACGCCCACAAGCAGCACCGCTGCCAGGATCTTTTGCCGCATATATCTCTCTCCCGCATGGAGCCCGTGCAGGAAGGCAGTCCTCCTGCGCCCCGCAGGCCCCGACACAACTTCGCCCCGGCCCGAACCGGGAATCCGGCATGATACCGGCCGGATGCGACAGTCGGGGCCCTCAGGCTAGGGCAGCATACGAAGATTGTCCCGCCCTGTCCATCCGGGGCAGGGACGGGGATGGCGGTGATGGCGGGGGAGGAAGGGACGTTTTTTATAAAAACTGCCCTTCCTCCCCCGTACCCCCTCCAACCCCGAAAAAACGTTGCTCTGGCCGGTATGGCTGGTCCCCGTCTTTGGGCAGCGGCAGGGGCTTCCCCCCGCCATGAAATAAGAAAGACTGATAGCTGTTCAGGATATAAGGGAAATATGAATTTTTAGCATCCGGTACGGGGACAGGCGGAACAAAAGACAGGAACCCACCCCGGAGGCTGTACGGGCAGGCCATACCGGACAAGCGAAAGATGGAGACAGGGAAGGACGGGCAGGAAAAAGACGGGCCCCATGCCAAGGGAACCGGGGAAGCGCAGATGAAAAAGCCCGTCGCAGGACACGACGGGCCGGGGAACATGGACAGGAGAGCCGCTGCCGCGCGGATCAGGACAGCGGAAAAAGGGACAGGCTCACGCAGGCATGGCTGCCACAGGGCCTCCCAAGGGGGTCAGCGGTCTTCCTCCTTGCGCCGGGCGGAAAATCCTTCCAGACGCTTTTCCCCGGTACCCGGGGCAGGACGACGGGGCATTCAGCCGCAACCGCCATTCTTGAAGACCCAGCGCATGACGAAAAACATGACGATGATGCCGATGACGGCGAACAACGGTCCAGACATATGACCTCCCGGGCATGATGCATGCCCTGCGGTTACGGGTTATCCCGGCAGGCGCGCTTCGGCACGCCAGGCGGCCAGCGCTTCCGGGAAGGGGGAAAGCACGCGTTCCAGCACGCCCTGCGCCAGCGAGATGCACATGCCGTAATTGGTCATGGGCAGCCCGTGGGCCCGGGCTTCGTCCAGCCGGGCCAGCATCTGGCCGCGCGTGATGGCGCAGGCGCCGCAGTGCACCACGGCGGCCGCGTCTCCCGCATATTCGGTGAATTCCTTGCCGGCCAGCATGGGGGCCTCCACAGGGCCGCCGGCCAGCCGGGCCAGCAGGCGCGGGATCTTCACGCGGCCGATGTCATCCTTTTGCGCGTGGTGCGAGCAGGCTTCCTGCACCAGCACGGTCTGGCCCGGTCGCAGGCGGGTCAGGGCCGCCGCCCCCCGGGCCAGGGCCACCAGGTCCCCCTTGGCGCGGGCCATGAGGATGGAGAACGTGGTCAGAGGTACGGACGGCGGCGTCAGGCGCGCGGCCACATGCACCACCTGCGAATCGCAGACCACCAGATCCGGCGGCTCCCGCAAGGCGGCGAGGGCCTGCGGCAGCTGCTCTTCCGTCACCACAAGGCACAGGCAGCGGCCGTCCAGACTGTCCCGGATGGTCTGCACCTGCGGCAGGATGAGACGGCCCTGCGGCGCTCCGGAATCCAGCGGCACCACCAGCAGCAGCGTGCCATGCTCCGGCAGCAGGTCGTGCACCAGCGGCGGCTGTTTCAGGGCCCCGGCCGGAGCCAGACGGGCCAACGCGGCCCGGATGCCTTCCAGTCCCCAGCCCTCCCGGGCCGAGGCCCAGAGCACGGGGACCGTCGCGGCAAGGCCGTCAGGACGCCAGGCCGCATCACAGGCATCCGCCGCTCCACGGCTGTTGACCACCACGGCAAAGGGGATGCCCGCAGCGGCCAGTTTGGCGGCGGTATCGGCGTCCACCGCCTCCCAGCAGGGGGCATCCAGCACCAGCAGGGCCACGTCCACCCGGCGCATGGCCCGCAGGCTGCGCTCCACCCGCTGGGCCCCCAGTGAGGCTCCCAGGTCGTCCAGCCCGGCCGTATCCAGAAAGACCACCGGCCCCAGGGGCGCCATCTCCAGCGTCTTTTCCACCGGATCCGCCGTACTGCCCGGCGTGGGGGAAACGATGGCCACGTCCTGCCCCACGAGCGCGTTGAGCAAGGAAGACTTGCCCGCATTGCGCCGTCCGAACAGACCGATATGCAGGCGCAGGGCCTTGGGACTTTCGTTCATGCCGAACTCCTTCATGCTGGCCGCCGGTCATGCCGGACGACACGCCATAACTTGTATGCTGAAAATCCTGATGCGAAAGAGACGGGAGGCGACAGGACAGGCCCATGCCTTCAGCCGCCCTCCCGGCCTTCCCTTCCAGATATAGGGACGCCACGGGCACCTGTCCATGCCGTCATCATCGAAAGAGCATAAAACACTGCCTCTCCCTCTCTGCTGTCCCCGGCCGCCGCAAATCTCCACTTACTATTTCTTCTCCGCCGCCGTCACAGGAGCTTTTTCCCACCAAAAGCAGGAACGTCCGTTCTACAGCTGCTCTGTCACGGGCATCCCGGCATGAGGGCACGAAGAATGGAGCGGCTCGCCAAAGCCTCCCCTAGTCCCCGAAAATATCCCACGGCCATCCTGCGATGTCCCTGCCCTCACAGACAAGGACGGGGACCCGCCATGCCCGCCAGAACAACGTTTTTTCGGGGTTGGAGGGGGTACGGGGGAGGAAGGGGCAGTTTTTACAAAAAACGCCCCTTCCTCCCCCGTCAAAAGCTGTATCCCTCCCTGCCTAAGCTCCCGGCAGCGCATGTTCCAGCCCGGCGCCCGCGATGGCGCGCCGCACGGCGTCCATGTCCACCACAGCCTTGTGGTCGTAGATGCGGTAGGCGGCCCGGCGCGCCGCCGGCGTGAAAGAAGGCATGAGCACGTTGCCGCCCGCGGCAAGGCCCTGCCGCTGCCCGTCTTCGGGGCGCAGGCTGGCCAGCGCCGTGGTGGCGGGCAGGTTGGCCCAGGGCAGGGCCAGACGCAGCACGGCCATGACCCGCAGGCACAGCTCCGTGGAGCCGCGCGGCTGCCGCCCCAGAGGCGTATCGGCCTGGGGCACGAAGGGCCCGGCCCCGCACATGGCCACACGCATGTCCCGCACCAGCAGGATGTCGTCCACCAGGCTTTCGGGGCGCTGGCCGGGCACACCGACCATGAAGCCGGAGCCCACCTCATAGCCCAGTTCCGCCAGCCAGGAGAGGGCCCGCAGACGGTCGGCCAGCCGATAGCCGGGATGCAGGGCGGCATAGAGACGGGCATCGGCGGTCTCGTGCTTGAGCAGGAAGCGGTCGGCCCCGGCCTCACGCCACAGGGCGTACCATTCGCGCGGCTGCTCGCCCACGCTCAGGGTCACGGGCAGGCCGAAACGTTCCTTGAGGCCGCGCACCACCTGCGCCAGCCAGAGGGGGTTGCGGGCCGTCTCGCCCGATTGCAGCACCAATGTGTCCACCCCGGCGGCCACGGCCTGCGACGCGGCCCGCAGCAGCTCCGCCGCCGGCAGGCTGTAGCGGGACAGACGCCTGTTCTCGTGGCGCAGGCCGCAATAGCGGCAGTTGCGGCGGCAGGCATTGGAAAATTCCAGCAGGCCGCGCACATGCACATGCCGCCCCTTGTGTCGCAGACGGCACTGGTGCGCCAGGGCCCGCAATTCCGGCCAGGGCAGGTCGAAAAGCAGCTCGCGCACCTCGGCCCGGGAAAGGGAAGGCATGGCGGCGGACGCCGCGGAAGGACAGGCGGCCTCGGGACAGGGCGTCACAGGGGAGGACGGTGCGGATTCCGGCATGACGGGATCTCCTGGGAAGGCTGACGGGACAGGAAGGCCCTGCCCGGCGGGAAGGATGGCGGGAAAAGACGGCAAACGCCGGGGAAGCCCGGGGCGCTCCCGGCAGACAGGAGCAGCCCCGGAAAAGGTGCCTGTCTAAAAGCGGAAGTCCCGCTGCCCGGCCTCGATGGCGGCCAGGCACTGGATGGTGCGGGCGCGCACCTTGTCGCTGGGGATCTTGTCCAGTTCCTTCCGGATCATGTCCAGCCCCACGGCCCGGGTGGCAGGCGAGGCATAGTCCTGCAGATATTCCTTGAGGGTCAGCAGGGCATTGGGATGACAGCAGTTGAGGATCTGGCGGCTCTTGCACAGGCTCATGAAGCGGTCGCCGGTGCGGCCCTCGCGGTAACAGGCCGTGCAGAAGCTGGGGATGTGGCCCTGATCCATGAGCCAGCGGACCACCTCGTCCAGGGTGCGGCGGTCGCTGACATCGAACTGGGCGGAGTTCTCGTCTTCGGGCTCGGGCTCGCAATAGCCGCCCACGCTGGTACGGGAGGCACCGCTGATCTGCGAGACGCCCAGGGGCAGCACCTTCTCGCGCACGGCCTGGCTCTCGCGGGTGGAGATGATCATGCCGGTGTAGGGCACGGCCACACGGATACAGGCACAGATGCGGGCAAAGGTCTCGTCGTCGATGCCGTTGTCGAAGACGTCGGGGTCGATGTCGTCGGCCTTCTTGATGCGCGGCACGCTGATGGTATGCGGGCCCACGCCGTGCACGGCCTCCAGATGCTCGGCATGCATGAGCAGGGCCGCGAATTCGTAACGGTAGCCTTCCAGGCCGAAGAGCACCCCCAAGCCCACATCGTCGATGCCGCCCTGCATGGCGCGGTCCATGGCTTCGGTATGCCAGGCATAATCATGCTTGGGGCCCGCGGGGTGGAGCTTTTCGTAACTCTGCTTGTGGTAGGTCTCCTGGAACAGGATGTAGGTGCCGATGCCCGCCTCCTTGAGCATCCGGTATTCCTCCACGGTGGTGGCCGCGATGTTCACGTTGACGCGGCGGATGGCCCCGTTCTTGTGACGGATGCCGTAGATGGTGCGGATGCAGTCGAGGATGTAGCCGATGGGGTTCATGGCGGGGTGCTCGCCCGCTTCCAGGGCCAGGCGCTTGTGGCCCATGTCCTGCAGGGCGATGACCTCGCGGGCCACCTCTTCCTGGGTCAGCTTTTTGCGGACGATGTGCTTGTTGCGGGCATGGTAGGGGCAGTAGACGCAGCTGTTGACGCAGTAGTTGGACAGGTACAGCGGCGCGAACATGACGATGCGGTTGCCGTAGAACTCGTGCTTGATGCGGTTGGCCAGCCGGTACAGGGCCTCTACCCTGTCCGGCAGCTCACAGGCCAGCAGGACGGAGGCTTCCCGGTGGCTCAGACCTTTGCAGAGCGCGGCTTTTGCAAGGATGCTGTCGATGAGCCCGGCATCGCGGGCATGTTCCGCCGCCCAGGCAAGGGTTTCCTGCACCTCGCCGTGATCTATGAATTCTTCGGCATGCAGGGAATGGGGATCATACATGGCAAACCTCTCTGGCGTGCGCCGTTTCCGGACAGGACACAGGGCTCGACGGAGAGGAACGGAAACCGTCCCAGGGTCAGGTGGCCCCCTTTCCGCAGACGGCAGGATGGCTAGAATTTCTGTTCGTAAGGATAGGGTGAAGCGGCAAACATCTCCACATCACGGGGATTGGGGAAGGTACCCGCCTCCACCAGGCGGCGATACCCGGCGGACTGGTCCATCCAGCGGGTATGCAGCAATTTTTCGGAAAGCGGGCCCAGCGGCCGCTTCAGATAGGCGGCATACAGTTCCCTGACCTGGGCGTTGTCCTGCGAGGCCCGCACGGGAAAGGCGGCGTCCGCGCCGTAGACACCGTGGATGCGATCCAGCATGTAGTCCCTGATGTCCCGGAACCTGGCCACAGCCACACCGGCCATGCGCAGGCTGATCATGGCGCCGCCCGCGACCACGCAGGCCGCACGCAAGAAACCGCGACGGGTCAGATGCATCATCTTCATGGTGTATCCTCCTAAACTTCCGCGCGGTCAAGGCGTTGCCGCAGCGAGGCATACAGGCTGGTGGCACGGCGCTGCGCCTGCTCCAGCAACGTGGGCATGACAGGCTGCCCGCCGCCGCAGACACAACCGCCGGGACAGGCCATGAATTCGATGAAGTGATACGGGGACCTGCCCGCGCGCACGTCATTGCACACTTTTTTGAAACGTTTGGCTCCGTGGACCACAGCCACGCGCAGTTCCGTGCCCCGGATGGTCAGCGTGGCTTCCTTGAGGCCGTCCAGGCCGCGCACGGCCTTGAAGTCCCAGCTTTGGGGCTTGCCGCCCGTGATGGCTTCATAGGCGTAGCGCAGGGCGGCTTCCATGACGCCGCCGCTGACGCCAAAGATGGTCGCCCCGCCCGACGATTCGCCCATCAGGCTATCGCGGCCGCCATCGGGCAGCGAGGCAAAGTCGATACCGGCTTTCTTGATGAGCCAGGCCAGCTCACGGGTCGTGATGGTGGCGTCGATGTCGCGCCGGCCGCTGGACGCCAGCTCTGGCCGCAATCCTTCGTATTTCTTGGCGATGCAGGGCATGATGGAGACGGTGTAGACCGTGTCGGGCTCATAGCCCATGCGCTCCGCGCCGTAGGTCTTGGCCAGGGCGCCGTTCATGCCGATGGGCGACTTGCAGGACGAGAAATGCGGCAGCAGGTCGGGATAGAAGGTCTCCGCATATTTCTGCCAGCCCGGACAGCAGGAGGTGAACTGGGGCAGGTCGCGACGCGCGGCCAGACGTTCCACGAATTCCGAGGCTTCTTCCCAGATGGTCACGTCCGCGGCGAATTCCGTGTCCCAGCAATGGGCGAAGCCCAGGGCCTTGAGCGCGGAGAGCATCTTGCCCGTACTGACCGAGCCCACCGGCAGGCCGAAGCAGTCGCCCAGGGCGTAGCGCACGGCAGGCGCGGGCATGGCGATGCAGCGGACGTCCTTGCGGGCAAGCCTGGCTTCCAGCTCGGGGATCCAGCTCTGTTCCTCATAGATGGCCAGCTCCGGACAATGGGTCAGGCACTGGCCGCAATTGATGCAGGCTTCGGGATGCGGGATGGCGTGCTCCCGTCCCGCTTCGCCAAAGATGGCCCCTGTGGGGCAGTACTCCTGGCAGGTATCACAGCCGACGCAACGTTCGGCATCGATCTGCACGAACGGCAGGCTACCGGGATGCGGCCCCGGCTGCGGCACATGCGGCACATAGCCGATATGCTCCATCTCGATGCGCTTCATGAATCCTCCTTGGGGGAAAGCTCCTGCCCGGCGGCAGTAAGCAGGACGCTGCGTACTTTCACACCGGGAATGTTCCCCAGTTTTCCGGTCATCGCCCCGAGGGCATCCGTACTGCCGTCCACCAGCAGGGCGATGATGCTCAGGCCCCGCTCACGGTACGGCACGCCCATGCGCCCCACCACCAGATCACCGTACTGGCTGATGACGCTGTTGACGGAAGCCGCCCGGGCCTGCCTGTCGTGGATGGCGAGCGCCACCACACCTATCCGTTTTTCCTGACTGACCATATCGTATCCGTGTCCCCAGGACGGTGACACGCGGCGGCACGCCCCCGGCACCCGGTGTGCCGGTCACGGCCGGCTTGCGGCCCGCCCCTGCGGGCCCGCCGCGCGATATATGCCTGCACGCCGCCCCCGGTCTGCGCCGGGCGCCTGGCCCCTGGAAACAATCAGGGGATACCGGTGGCAAGTCGGTATCCCCTGAACGGTCTCCCCGACTGCCAAGAAGAGGAAGACAGGAGGCGTATTGCAATCGTGCTATTTTTTATAAAAACGTGTTACTAACCTTGTAGCCTCCCCTCCGGCCCGTGTCAAGAGGGACATGAAAAAAGCCGGGAAGATGATCACAGACCATCCTCCCGGCACACACTGCCAGTCATCTGCCCGCTGCCGGCCCGGACGGACGCCACGGCAGCAGCAGGCCACGGGGCAAGCCCTGGCTAGACCTTGCCCCTGGTGGCGAAATTCTCCACGGCCTTGGCGCCCTTGGCAGCGGGCATCACCACGCCGGCGCCGCCCACGCAGCCGCCCACGCAGGTCATGACCTCCACCAGGTTGCCGGGGCAGCCGCCCTTGACAAAGGACTGCAACTTTTTGAGGCCCTGGGGCGAAAGGCCGTTGATGGACACGGGCCGCACTTCCATGCGGTCGCCCACCATCTTTTCCACAGCGGCGGCCACACCGCCCGCGATGGCATAGCCGCGCGCCTCGTTGCTGGGGCGCTCCAGCTCGTGTTCTTCGCACTCTTCCACCACGATGCCGCGGGCATTGAACAGGGCGCCCACTTCCTCGAAGGTGAGCACATAGTCCACCATCTCGTCGTGCAGGCCTTCCTGGCGCTTGGCCACGCAGGGGCCGATGAAGACCGTCACGGTCTCGGGATGGCGCTGGCGGGCCAGTTCGGCCGTGTAGTGCATGGGCGTGGCCGTTTCGGACACATGGGGCAGGAGCTCGGGCGCGTGGCGGCGCACGGCTTCCACATAGGCCGGGCAGCAGGACGTGGTCATGAAGGTGTCGCCGCGTTCCATGCGCTCCACGAATTCCGCGGCTTCGCGCTGCGAGGTCACGTCGGCGCCCAGGGCCACTTCCATGACGTCGGCAAAGCCCAGACGGCGCAGGGCCGTGACGATGCGGGCCGGACCGCCGGAGAACTGGCCCACGATGGCCGGGGCCATGAGGGCCGTCACATGGCGGCCGCCGGCCAGGGCACGGAGCACGGGCAGCACTTCGCTGCGCTCCATGACCGCACCGAAGGGGCAGGCACGCATGCAGCGGCCGCAGCTGGTGCATTTTTCAAAGTCGATCTCGGCGCGGCCCTTGTTGCCCTTGTGGATGGCGCGCACCGGACAGGCCGCCTCACAGGGGACATTGAGGCGCACGATGGCATGATAGGGGCAAGCGTCCATGCACATGCCGCAGTTGCGGCACTTTTCGGGGTCGATGGTGGAGCGGCCGCGGGAAAAGGAGATGGCCCCGAAGCGGCAGCTGCCGATACAGGACCGTGCCACGCAGCCCTGGCAGGCGTCGGTCACGTAGTAACGGGCACGCATGCAGCCCTGGCAGGCGATGTCACAGACCGTCAGGATGGGCCAGTTGGGTTCCTTGCGCTCCAGGGCCTCTTCAGCATAGGTGCGCAGCGGGATGGAATCGTCCATCTCGTCCTCGAGGCGGAAGCCCATGGCGGCACGCAGCCGCTCGCGCAGGATGGCGCGGTCCTTGTAGATGCAGCAGCGGCTCATGATCTCGCTGCCGCGCGGGCGCATCAGCAGGGGGATGCGGTCCACGTCTTCCGGCAGGGTCCCGGCCCAGAACGAACGGGCCAGACGTTCGATGACGCCGAGGCGCAGCGAACTCAACATATTGTCACTCTTGGTAGCAGGCATGGTCTCTCCTTGCGGTGGAACGTCCAGATAAGGATGCTCGCCCGAAGACGGCAGATGGCGATCGGCCGGGACATCCGGCATCAGGGACAGGCGCCCGGACAGGCACGTCAGGACAGGAGCGGCTCCCCGGCCGCACCGGGACCAAAGGCCTGCCGATACGCACGGGGAAAAGGACGCACGGCATGGTGCCGTGGCAACGTGACTGTTTAATCAAACAAACAATATCCGCAATGATAGCGAATAGTTTCACATATTGCAAGACGGAGCCCGGGGCTCCGGCAGGCCGGGAAAACGCCCGGAGCCAGCCCCTAGCGGTGCCCGGGAACAGGCTTGCGGCTGCGCATGAGCGGTTTGCCCAGGCGCATGTCCTGGGCGATGGCTTCCACCTCGCGGGCGCGGTCGTCCGTGCCCCGCATGACCACCATCACCAGATAGAGTTTGCCGCTGCGCTCCATGCGGGTGCGCAGGCCGCGCCCTTCCAGACGCTGGCGCAGGTCGTCCACGATGCCGGGATCACGGAAGGCCCCCAGCTGGAAGACGAAATCATACATGTCGGTGGGCGTTGGCGGCGGCGCCTTCTCCCCGGCGGGCACGGCAGGCTGCATGCCCGGCGGCATGGGCGGATAGGCCGGGGCCCCCTCCGCCGCCGGCCTGGGCGCCTGGGCGGCTGGCAACGGTGGCGAGACAGGCTCCAGACGCGCCCCGGGCTCGGCACGCAGGGCACGGGAAAAGCGCAGCTCCGAGGCCGCCAGCACCGATGCCTCGGACAACGCGTCCTCTGCGCTCTCCGCATCAGAGGCGGCCTGGGCCTCTCCGGCGGCGGCATCTTCCTTTTCCCCATCCGTGGCAGCCGCCGCGGCCAGGGCCGCGCGGGATTCCTCAAGGCTGCTGGCCCACTGGGCACGGCCGGTCATCACACCGCCAAGATAGGCCAGCACGAGGGCCGCCACAAAAAGCACGCTGGCCGTCACCAGGACCGGCAGGGTCAGTTTCACCCCTGCGGCGGGCGTCTGCTGGGAAGTATCCTGCGCATGGCGGGACGAAGACATGGCGGCTCCTTGGGAAACGGCGTATAGGAAAAAGGCGGACAGGCCCGCCCGACTGCTTCCTATACCAGCCGGGACGGGCAGCGTAAAGGCCCCTCTTTCCCTCCCTTCCGCCTGCAATGCCTTGCGGCCCCGGCAGGCCTTTGCTACACCTACAGCATGCCGCACACTGCTGTGCGGCCCGATCCTGCCAACTACGGCCGCCGTGCCGTCCCAGCCCTTCGGGACTGCAACCTGATGAGGTCCGACATGCTCCATCCCTGCCGTCTGCTTGTTTTTATGACCCTTGTTCTCGCTTCCCTGCTCGCGTCCTCCCCGGCCTTCGCGGCCCGGAACACCCCGGAAGACGAAAAAAGCCTGACCATCCGCAACGAAAGTGCCGAAGAATTGCTGAGCATCCGCTTCACCGTGGGCAACCAGGCCAACTATGCCCGCCTCGACCTCCTGCCCGGCGGCGAAGACCAGCTGCTCAATCCCGGCGGTACCGCCGACCTGCGCATGGATATGGGCCTGTACCTGTGGGACTTCAGCAAGGTCAATCTGGCCGGCATCCAGAGCCTGACCCTGTGCGGCGAGCACCATCCCTGCCTGCTGGTCCGCGGCCTTGACGGCAAGACCAGCCACATCAACGGCACGGAAAAATCCCTGCTGCCCGCGGAAGATGCCCGGCCCGTCTGCGCCCTGAGCAAATTCCGGCCCGGCATGCTGATGAAGGACGCCTGTGCCCTGCTGGACAAGGATCCCCTGCGCGATGATGGCGGCGCCGTGCTGACCAGCCTGGGCTTTGCCGACATGGTCTGGGCCGCCCGCCTGACGCCCTACACTCCCGGCGATGACAATATGGAGACCTTCCCGGTCAAGGCCGGCAGCGAGGTGCTGGAACATGTGGAACTGCGCCAGAAGCTCAGCGACCAGCGCCTGGACGCCCTGCTGGCCAGCCTTTACAGCATGGGCTACCGCCCCTGGCAGGCCGAGCTGCCGGGCCTGGACATGAATTTTACCGAAATGCCCGTGGCTGACCAGAAGCGTCAGATGGAGATCCTGCACATGGCCCTGGGCATGCTCATGAACGCCCCGCGCGGCGACGCCTGCATCATGATGGCCCCTGGCGACATGCTGCCCGACCTCATCAGCGACACGCCCCGCAAGGACGTGCAGCTCTTCACCATCACCGTGCGCCGTCCCACCGCCACCCTCATCGTGGACATGACCGCGTACAGCGCCTCGTTCTAGCGAACACGGACGAGCTGTCATGCAGGGCCCCGCTCCCGTCAGGGAGGGGGGCCTTTTTTTGCGCCATCATGCAGAGGGACAGACCGGGAGGATATCCGGCGGAGACCTCCCGGCATCCTGCTGGCCTGACAGCCCAGGAACCGGGGCTGCCCGTATACCCTCTTTTCCCCACAGGCCGACTGGATAAAGGTCAACGGCGGGCTTGAGCAACAATGGCCAGCCGCAGGAACAAAGCGCAGGCCAGCAACTGGAACATCAGGGAACACAGGACCATGACACGCAAATCCGCTTCATAGAGCCAGCCTAGGCACCAGCTCCCCAGGAACCAACTCACCCCGAAGCAGGCCTCGAAGATACCAAACCGGCATGCGCGCTGCTCCCGCGTCGAAAGAGAGACCACCACAGCCCTCATGACGGATTCCTGCGCTCCCATGCCCATGCCCCACAAACAGGCCCCTACCTCTACTCCCCAGAGGCTGTCCGTCCAGAAGATAAAGACAGGGAACAGGGCGCCGACAAGGGCCGCCGGTACCAGCGCCCGATATCCCTGACGGTCATACAGCCAGCCGAAGACCAAGGCCGCGCAGGCATCGGCCAGCATGGCTAGCGCATACAACAAGGGAAGTTCGGCACCGCCCAGGATCCCCGTCCGGGCCACATGGAGCGTGACCAGGGGAAAATCCACGAACGCGAAGGCCAGCAGGGACGACGCGGCAAGATAGAGCAAAAAGGACCGGGAGCACCTGCGCGCAGCGGATGTCCGCACGGCAGGCGGCTCAAAAGCGGCAGGATCGGGGAACCTGCGCCGTGCGGCCAGCAGCACGACCAGCGCCATGAGCCCCGGGATCCCCAGACAGGCAAAGCACAGGGC
The DNA here is from genome assembly GCA_937926875.1 of uncultured Desulfovibrio sp. Taxonomy (GTDB): domain Bacteria; phylum Desulfobacterota; class Desulfovibrionia; order Desulfovibrionales; family Desulfovibrionaceae; genus Desulfovibrio. Next base: position 24,271 of record CALBAX010000016.1, on the reverse strand, counting down.
ATAGGTATCGAGCCCCGGCGTCCCGCCGCGCCCTGCCATGATGGCGAACAGCAACACAGGGCCCAAGAAGGCCCCCACCTGATCCAGGAATTCCTGGATGGCGAACGACCTGCCCACACCTTCCCGGCTGGCGGCAAAGGACAGCAGCGTGTTTTTGGCCGGCTGGCGGACCGCCTTGCCGATGCGTTCCGCGAGGATGAGCCCCGCAGCTGCCAGCCAGCCGCCCTCGGGCACCAAGGCCAGCAGAGGAATCGCCAGCATGTTGACGCAATAGCCGCCGATGGTCATGGGCCAGTATAAACGCGTCCTGTCGGCCAGCATGCCTGTGAACATACGTAGGGCATAGCCCATACATTCTCCCAGACCCGCCACAAAGCCCACGGTGGCCGCAGATGCGCCGAGTAGGCCCAGATAATCCCCCAGCACACCTCGTGCGCCTTCGTGGGCCATGTCCGCCAACAGGCTGACGATGCCCATGAGCAGGATGAACATGAATGCCGGTGAAACGCCTCGCCCCATCTCGCTCCCTCCTTCAGAAAAGCTGCCGGAGGTCCCGTACGCGGCATAAAAAATGACTCCTGCCGACACACAGGTCCGGCAGGAGTCATCAGCAAATGCGGTTCATGGGGGACTCCATCCCCTTGGATTTTCTTAGCAGCCCCCGCACCAAAGCGCAAGCTGCCGGGCAGCTCCCTCTCCGGCAGGGGCCTCCAGCCCGTACGCCCTTTCCTCCCTGCGGCCCGCCGGAGAAACGAAAAGCCCCCTTTGCAGGGGGCTTTGGCATTCGGGAGATACGGGCGGGCCCTACAGCTTGGCGGCGCGCATGTCGCGCAGCCACTGGTACCAGCCTTCCAGGCCGGAACCGTCGCGGCAGGAGACCTCGAACACGGCCAGTTCCTTGTTGAGGCGGGTGGCGAAGGCCCGCGCCCGTTCACGGTCGAAGTCCACATAGGGCAGCAGGTCCACCTTGTTCAGCACCATGGCCTTGGCAAGGTTGAACAGCAGGGGGTACTTCTCGGGCTTGTCGTCGCCTTCGGTCACGCTCAGCAGGGCCACCTTGGCGTCTTCGCCGCAGTCGAATTCCACGGGGCAGACCAGGTTGCCCACGTTCTCGATGAACAGGATGTCCACCCCGTCCAGATCCAGGCTCTCCATGGCCGTCATGATCATGTTGCTGTCCAGATGGCAGCCGCCGTCGGTATTGATCTGCACGGCCTGGGCGCCCGTGGCCGCCACGCGACGGGCGTCGTTGTCGGTCTGCAGGTCGCCTTCGATGACGGCCATGCGGAATTCGCCGGCCAGGTCATGCAGGGTACGTTCCAGCAGGGTCGTCTTGCCGGCGCCCGGCGACGAGATCAGGTTCAGGGCCAGGATCTTGCGTTCACGCAGTTTCTCGCGCACGCTGGCCGCGATCTTCTCATTGGCTTCCAGAACGTTGCGCACCACAGGAATTTGCATCGTTTCCTCCCGGAACTCCGGCCCTTTTCCTCAGGGCCCGCCTGGCGGCAGCATGGCCGCAGGCCGAGGGTTTATGAATCCTGGCCCCCGCTGACGGAGGCTTCCAGATGACTGATCTGCAGCTCCTTGCCCTGCTCCACCGTGTGGCCTGTCAGGGCGCCGCACGCCGGGCACGGCTGCCAGAGGGCTTCCTGCCCCTCGCCGCCAAAGGTCTGCCCGCAGGCGGAACAGCGCAGCAACAGAGGGATGGTCACCAGTTCGAGCCGGGCAGCCGCATGTGGCCCGCCCTGTACCAGGGCCTCGAAGCAGAATTGCAGCGAGTCCGGCACCACGCCGGCCAGCGCGCCGCATTCCACACGGATGAGGTCGAGCCGGTCACAGCCCTGTTTGGCGATCTCTTCCAGAGCTATGTCCAGGATGCTTTGTGCGATGGACATTTCGTGCATAGTGCGCCGATGCTAGCGCAAAGCCCCCGGCGCGTAAAGGGATTTGGCAAATCTTGCCATTCGGCATAAATCATGTAGAGTTTAGCCGTGCCTGCATATGGGGCCCCATGGCACGCCCCGGCCGGGGGGATTTTGCCCCGCGCCGCGACATGCACATCATGGACCGCCACGCGCGGCCTTCTGCCGGGCACTCTTCGGCAGACATACGGCCCAAAGGCACAGGAGCCTACTGGCATGAACAAGATATTTCTCTGGATAGTCCTCGCGGTCATCATCCTTGGCCTGCTGCTCATCCTGCTCAACACGCGCATGGGGCAGTCCGGCGACGCCCCGGCCCCTGCCGACAACAGCGTCTCCGCCCCCGTAAAGCCCGCACCGCCCGTTGCCCAGCCCCCCCTGCCCGTGAAGCCCGGCACGCCTGCCGATGGTGAAAAGCTGGCCGCTGCCGGGGTCAAGCCTTCTCCCGCTGCCGTGGAACGCGGCTTCGCCTTCGAAACCGGAGAAGAAACAACGGCCACGACGGCCGGGGGGCCTGCTCCCGCAGCTCCGGGAACGACCCCGCTCACCGCTGCCACCCATGACGAAAAGGCCCAGCCGGCCACGGCGCCGTCCCCTGCGGCCCCGGAAGCGGTGAAAAAGGCCGAAAAGCCCGCTCCCAAGCCCCAGCCCGCGTCCCGCAAGGCGGCCCCCGCCCCCAGGGAACAGGCCATCACCAACTTCGTGGTCTTCGTGCGTGACGGCGGCGCCACCATCCGCCTAGACGCCACGTCGCCCATCCGCTTCAAGCATCTGGAACTGACCAGCCCCTCCCGCGTGGTGGTGGACCTGCACGGCACCTGGAAGCTCAGCGAACCCGGTGTGCCCAAGGGCGAGATGGTCAAGGACGTACGCCTTGGCAAGAAGGGCAATGACACCCGCATCGTCATAGACCTGCACGCCAAGGCCAAGACGCGCTATATCCTGACCAGGGGAAAGAAGCGCCTGGACATCCGTCTGGACAAGACCAAGTAACGTCACGCAGCATGACGATGAAAAAACGGCAGGATCTCCGGGGGGACCCTGCCGTTTTTCGTATCTGGAAAAAGGGAGGCTGCCGCCTCCCCTTCTTTTATTCCTTTTCCATTTCCCTGCCGCGTTGGTCAGCGGCCAGCACCGCGTCCACCAGCAGGCCGGAAAGCCCCGCCCTGTCGAGGACATTGACCCCGGCGATGGTCAGGCCGCCGGGCGAGCACACCTGGTCGCGCAATTCCATGAGCGGCGTGTCGCTGCGGGCCGCCATGACGGCCGAACCTTCGAACAGGGCCGCCACCATGTCACGGCATTCCTTGCGGCCCAGCCCCAGGGTGACACCGGCCTGCACCAGGCCCTGCATCATGCCGAACACATAGGCGGGCCCGGCGCCGATAAGGGCCGAAAAGGCCGTGAAGCGGGACTCCGGCAGCTCCAGGCAAACGCCCAGCTGGCTGAAGAAGCGCAGGATGTCTTCCCTGCTCTCCGCCGGGACCCTGTCGTCGAAGCACAGGGCGAACACGCCCTTGCCCACCAGCGCGGGCGTATTGGGCATGCAGCGCACCACGGGGCAGCGTCCGGCCACGGCCGCCTGCAAACGGGCGAGGCTGATGCCGGCCGCCACGGAGATCACCACCGTATCGGGCCCGAACTCGGGCGCCATCTCGGCCAGCAGGGCTTCTATCTGGTAGGGTTTGACGGCCATGACCACATAGCGGGCCTTGCGGGCCAGCTCGCGGGCCGAATCCAGACGGGTGACGCCCGCCGCTTCCAGAGGCGCCATGCGTGCTACCGTGCGCGTATGGCCATACAGGGTGCAGTCCAGGGAAGAGGCGGCAAGACCGGCCAGGATGGCCCCGCCCATGTTGCCGCAACCCACACAACCGATGCTCATGCTCATGTTCGTTCTCCATCACCGCCACAGGCGGCTGTCAGCCGGGACGCGCTCCAGACGCTCCCGGAAATGTCACTCCGGCCTGCCGAACTGTCCGGCCCGCAACTGGGCCAGATGCCAGACATAGCGCCGCAGGGGCACCACGGCCACGCCCTCGCGGTTCTCCCAGCGCTCCAGGGCCCGCAGGGTCGAGGCGTGCGGGTGCCCGATGGCGATGGCGATGCCCTGCTTGCGGGCCAGACGGGCGGCCTTGTCCAGCGCTGCCAGCACCTTGTCCGTGCCCTGGGGATCGTCCAGAAAGACATGGCGGCTGGCCGTGACGATGCCCTGCCGGACCATGCTGGGCTCCAGCTGGCTGTTGCCGCAGGTGACGCTGTCCAGCACGAACAGGCCGCGCCCGTAGGCCAGACCGGCCAGCATGCGGCAGGCATCGCGCTGCCCGGTGAACCCGGAACCCATATGGTTGTTGAAGCCCAGGGCCGTGGGCACCTGCGCCAGCGCCTTGTCCAGGGCGTGTTCCATGGTATAGGCGTCCATGTCCGTCTCCAGCGCACCGGGGCCCGGGTTGGGCGCGGTGCCGTTCTTGCGGGGCATGGCCTCCATGGGCATGTGCAGCAGGACGTCCAGCCCCATGTCCCGGGCCACCTGCTGCACCGGACGGCGGGCAGCGGCATGGGGCCACAGCGCCAGGGCCACAGGGAACGGCAGGCTGGCCAGCTGCTCCGCAGGCTCCAGCTTTTGGCCCATGTCGTCGATCACCAGCACAAGGGCGGGCTCGGGCATGGGCCGGGAAAGCGTGGCGAGCATGGCCTCCCAGCCGGGGAAATGCAGGACGAGGCAGGTACGGCCGTCCACATCGGCTTCCAGCACACCGTCGTCCGTCCAGCGCAATCGCGGCATGGGCACGTCATCGGCCAGCAGGCGCCCGCCGTCAGGGCCGGTACGCAGGGCCTCCTGGCACAGACGTTCCTGCAGGGCCAGGGCCAGACGCAGGGGGGCGCCGTCGCCTTCCACACGGTAATGCCGGGCCTCCTGTTCCGAGAAGCCGGGCATGGTCAGCAGACGGCAGCCGGGCATGACCCGGGACAGGGTCTGGCGCATCAGGTCGTCCAGACGGTCCCGGTGCCGCAGCCAGTCACCGGTGGCCAGCACGGGCTGCCCGTCCTCGGTCACCAGCACGGCGCCGCCCTCCCGGGAGACCAGCCACAGGGACAGGCCCAGACACAGACAGAACCACAGGACACCGCCCACCAGCAGGCGGGCCGACGCGCACGGCCCCCCGGAGGGGCCGCCGTGATCGTCGCCGCTCGGGGGGCCGGGATGAAAGAAAGGCAAGCGCACAGGTTCCCTCCGCGCCGGACGCAGGCCTAGCGCCGGATCTCCTGGATGCGGGGCAGGCCCTTGACCAGTTGCAGGGCCATGCGCAGCTGGTTGTCGCGGGCCAGCTGTTCCGCGGCATCGTCACGCTTTTTGCTGCCCGTGGCCTTCTTGCCGCCATCGGCGTTCTCCAGATGGCCGCTCAGGTTCTGCTCGCGCAGCAGGATGCGGGGCTCGTCGGCGTCCTCTTCGTGCGGACGCTCGAAGGGGATCTCCAGGTCGGGCACGATGCCTTCGGCCTGGATGGAACTGCCGCTGGGCGTGTAGTACAGGGCCACGGTCAGCTTGAGGGCCGAGCCGTCGGACAGGGGGATGATGTTCTGTACCGAGCCCTTGCCGAAGGAGCGTTCGCCGATGATCAGGGCGCGCTTCTGGTCGCGCAGGGCACCGGCCACGATCTCGGAGGCCGAGGCCGAACCGGCGTTGATGATCACCACCACGGGCACGTCGATGTCCCCGGCCTGGTCCTTGGCCTCGTAGATGCGTTCCGGCACGGGACCGCGGCCCTGGATGGACACGATGGTGCCCTTGCTCAGGAACATGTCGGAAACGCTCACGGCCTGGTCCAGCAGACCGCCGGGATTGTTGCGCAGGTCGAGCACGATGCCCTTGAGGCCGCCGGTCTTGGCGCATTCGCGGGTGGCCTTCTTGAGGGCGTCGCGCAGGTCCTCGTCGGTGCGGCCGGAGAAGCGGGTGAGGCGGATCCAGTAGTAGCCGTCTTCCAGCGGCTTGGACTTCACGCTGACCAGCGGGATGGCCTCACGCTTGACGCGGACGGTCTTGGGCGACTTGGAAGAGCTGTGCAGGATGCCCAGCTCCACTTCCGTGCCCTTGGGACCGCGGATGCGCGAGACCACGTCCTGCAGGCTCAGCTCCTGCGTGGGCTGACCGTTGATGGTCAGGATGACGTCCCCGGACTGGAGACCGGCACGATAGGCGGGCGTGTCCTCGATGGGGGTCACCACGGTCACCTGGCCGTTCTCCACCGTGATCTCGATGCCGATGCCGGTGAATTCGCCGGAGGTTGTCTCCTGCATCTCCTTGTGTTCTTCAGGCGTCATGAAGGTGGAGTGCGGATCCAGGCCCTGCAGCATGCCCTTGAGGGCACCGTCCAGCAGTTCGCCCTGGTTCACATCCTTCACGTAATAGCGGTTCACCAGATCCAGCACCTGGCTGAAACGTCGCAGGGCTTCGAAGTCTTCCTCGACCTTGTCTTTGTCGGCCTTGGCGGCGGTGGCTCCCAGCGGGCAGCAAAGGGCCAGCACGCACAGGAAAACGGTCAAACGGAACAAAGCTCGCATGGATTGCCTCCCGAAAAGATCATACGGACGCAGGCCGCTCCTGCCGGAGCCGGCGGGGTGGGCACGCAGCCTTGCCGGGCCGCCTGCGGAGCGGCCATAGTTACCTTTTTCAGGTCAAAAAGCAATGACGCCCGGGGCCGCCGGCGCCTGCCGGGGAAGGGATGGCCTTCGCGGAGATGGCCCGCCGCACCGGACATGCCGGACGGCCGGGAGCCCCGCCAGGAACACCGGGAGCAAAGACAGGCATGCCCGCCTTAAGGGGCTGCGTCGCTCCGCCCCTTAAAGCCACAGGCCGGAGCCCACAGTCAGAACCACCTGCAAAGCGGGAGTTTTTTTGTTTCGCGCCTGTCAGGCGCTCCACAGGCCAAAGCCCATAAAAAAAGGGGCCGCCCGTTGCCGGGCAGCCCCTGGGATCGCAAAGGCGCAGGGCCTAGATGAAGAACAGCCAGGTCAGGACCAGGAACAGCGGGATCAGGATACCCACGGACCAGGCCATGTAACCGAAGAAGCTGGGCATGGCCACGCCCTGTTCTTCGGCGATGGAACGCACCATGAAGTTGGGGGCGTTGCCGATGTAGCTGTTGGCGCCCATGAACACGGCACCGGCGGAGATGGCGGCCAGGGTGGGCGCCATGTCGGTCATCAGGTGCACGGGGTCGCCGCCGGCGGTGTTGAAGAACACCAGGTAGGTGGGCGCGTTGTCCAGGAAGCTGGACAGGGCGCCGGTCAGCCAGAAGAACATGTAGTTCACGGGCTCGCCGTCATGGAAGACCATGTTGATCACACCGGCCAGGGCGCCGTCGGTACCGGCACGCAGGATGGCCAGGGCGGGGATCATGCTCAGGAAGATGCCCAGGAAGAGCTTGGCCACTTCTTCGATGGGGGCCCAGGAGAAGCCGTTGAGTTCACGGCACTGGCGGGTGGTGAACTTCCAGGACAGGCCGGCCAGGCAGAGCAGCAGGATGTCGCGCAGCAGGTTCTGGCCATCGATGCCCACGCCGTGGATGTTGATGGCTTCGCCGAGGTCGATCATGCCGGAGACCAGCACGCAGAGCACGATGCCCAGCAGGAAGAGCAGGTTGATGGAGCCGTCGAGGCCCAGCTTTTCTTCCACCTTGTTGGGATCATGCGGGGGCTGGGGACGACCTTCACGGCCGTACAGGACGGTATCCAGCACGAAGTAGATGCCCAGCAGGGCCAGGGACATGAAGCAGGTCTTCACGAACAGGTTGGTGGTGGTCCAGAAGAAGCTCACGCCCTTCAGGTAGCCCAGGAACAGCGGCGGGTCGCCCAGGGGGGTCAGGGAGCCGCCGATGTTGGCCACCAGGAAGATGAAGAAGACCACGGAATGCACGCGGTACTTGCGGTGGGCATTGGCGCGCAGCAGGGGACGGATCAGCAGCATGGCGGCGCCGGTGGTGCCCATCCAGCTGGCCAGGATGGTGCCCACGGCCAGGATGCCGGTGTTGACCACGGGGGTGCCCACCAGCGAGCCCTTCAGGCGCACGCCGCCGGCCACGGTGAACAGGGCGAACAGCAGCACGATGAAGGGGATGTACTCCAGCAGGATGGCGTGGAGGAATTCATAGAAGGCCACGTTGAAACCGTAGACCGCCAGACAGGGGATCAGGAAGGCAAGGCCCCAGAAGACGGAGATCTTGCCGAAATGATGATGCCAGATATGCGGCAGGGCTAGGGGCATGATGGCGATGGACAGCAGCATGCACACGAAAGGGATGACCCAGACCGCGGACAGTTCCGCACCTGGGATGCTCGGATGCCCTTCGGAGGCCATGGCCAGCACGGGGAGCGCCAGCACGGTCAACAGGGCAAGAGGCAGGGACCAGCGTTTCAACATGGGATTCTCCTCAAGTCTGTAAAAAATATCACAAAAGAAAACATTGTGATACACTATGAAAACTTCTTAATCTTACGCCATTTCCACGTTTTTTGCAATGAAAATGCGACCTCTTGGCGCAGGGTGGCATATTTCACGAAATCCCGCCTACCTGCCGTCAGGCCCGTCCCCCGGCAGGGCCGCGGCCGGGCCGCCGTCGCTGCCGTAGAGGCTGCGGTATTCGTGCTGGAAGATGCACATGCGCGTGGCGTCGTGATAGGCGCCGTTGGCGAAGAACTCGTGGATGAGCACGCCTTCGGCCTGGAAGCCCAGCTTGGAATAGACGTGGATGGCGCGCACGTTCTCGTTGTCCACCACGAGGTAGAGCTTGTAGAGGTTGAGTGCGTCGAAGGCATAGGCCATGGCCAGCTTGGCAGCCGCCGTGGCGAAGCCGTGGTTCTGCCATGCCGGGTCTATGATGATCTGGAACTCGGCCCGGCGGTGGATGTAATCGATCTCCACCAGCTCCACCAGGCCCACGTTCTGGCCTTCGTGGTCCACGATGAAGCGGCGTTCGCTCTGGTCATGGATGTGCTTGTTGTACAGGTCCTGCAATTCCACGAAGGCCTCGTAGGGCTCTTCGAACCAGTAGCGCATGACGTTGGCGTTGTTGTCCAGGCCGTGCACGAACTTGAGGTCTTCCCGTTCCAGCGGCCGGATGCGGATGGCGGCCGATGCTTCCCTGCCAGTTTCCATGCTGTGACTCCCTGCCGCACGCCGCAAGGCCAAGGCTTGCGGGAACGGCGTTTTTCTGCCAGATTTCCGACGGATTCCACCAACAACGAGGATGCTATGCCCAAGGACCCCACTCCCCGGCGCAAGGCGCGTCTGGGCTCGGTGCTTGCCCACCGTCAGCCCGACCTGACCCTTGTGCTTGCCAATATCCATGACCCGCACAATGTCTCGGCCATCTACCGTTCCTGTGACGCCTTCGGCGTGGACAAGGTGCATCTGTACTATACCGACACGCCCTTCCCCGTGCTGGGCCGCAAGACCTCGGCCTCGGCCCGCAAATGGGTGGAGAGCGTGCGCCACCGCGACCGCCAGGAGCTGGAGGCCAGCCTGCGTGCCCAAAACATGCAGATCCTGGCCACCACCTTCACGCCCACGGCCAGGCCGCTGCGCGCCTGGGACTTCACCCGTCCCACGGCCATCATCATGGGCAACGAACACAGCGGCGTCAACGAGGAACTCATCAGCATGGCCGACGGTGAGCTCTACATCCCCATGTACGGCATGATCCAGAGCTTCAACGTCTCGGTGGCCTCGGCCATCATCCTGTCCGAGGCCTGCCGCCAGCGCGAGGCCGCCGGCTTTTACGACAGCCCCCGCCTGGGGCCCGACGAGCTGGAACGCCGCCTGGCCCTGTGGCTGGAAAAATAGACTGTCCCGCACGATGCGAAAAGGGGGCGCCCTGCCGGGTGCCCCCTTTGTCCATCACTGGACGTCCAGCCCGTCGGCGGGCCCGCCGCTGCCCTCCGCATGCGGCCTGACCACCTTCTGGAAGCGGTGGCCGTCCCAGCGGTAGCCGATCTCGTTGGCCAGCGGCAGGTAGAGCATGCCGGTCTTGTTCCAGAACACGGGGTGCGCGCGCAGGCCCCCCATGCCCAGGCAGATGAGCACCGAGGGGTTCACATCGTCGGGCACGGGCTGGCCCTTGGCAAAAAATTCCTGGATGTCCGGTTCCTGCGGCACGTCCACGGGCACCGTGCGCCCCGAGGCGTCCACACGCCACAGCTCCACCGTGCACAGCTCGGTGCCCAGCGTGCCGATGGCCGCCACGGCCGAACCGTCGTCAGCGTCCCGGAACAGGCGCAGGGCCACGCCGCTGTCACGGAAAGGCAGTGCCCGGAACACGATCACGTCCCGGCTCTCGCCGGCCAGTTCCCAAAACTCGCTTTGGCCTTCTTCCAGCAATTGCTGTTTGTCCTCGTCCTCAAGGCCCTCGGCCGTATTTTCAAAAATGCTCGTAGGCAGGGCGCTGAACGCCTCGCGGGCGGTGAGCGCGCTCTCCTGCGCCAGGCCCGCGGACGGGCACAGCAGCATGAGCATCAGCAGACAGAAAAAAACACGCATATCTCCCCCTTGCCGCGACACTGTCCCGGCTCGTCAAAAATTTTATACGGTCTTCCCCGTCCTTTGTCCATCGCTGCGGGCCGTTTTTCCCGGCGCTTATCAGGAATCCCTCTTGCCAAATCACGCCCCCACGCTTACATAACAGCCCATGAACACTCCCTGCATCCATATCGAAAAAGCCCGGCAGCACAACCTCAAGGACATCAGCCTGGACATCCCCCGCGACGAGCTGGTGGTGGTCTGCGGGCCCTCCGGTTCCGGCAAGTCCACCCTGGCCTTCGATATCGTCTATGCCGAGGGCCAGCGCCGCTATGTGGAATCCCTTTCGGCCTATGCCCGGCAGTTCCTGCCCCAGATGGACAAGCCGGACGTGGAGAAGATCGAGGGTCTTTCCCCGGCCATCTCGCTGGAGCAGCAGAGCACCTCGCGCAACCCCCGCTCCACCGTGGGCACGGTGACGGAAATCCACGACTTTTTGCGCGTCTTCTTCGCCCGTCTGGGCCGCATGTACTGCCCCTCCTGCGGCCGCCCCATCGAGGCCCGCTCCGCCGACGAGATCATCACCGACATCATGGCCCTGCCCCAGGGCAGCAAGTTCATGGTCATGGCGCCGCTGGTGGAACTGCAAAAGGGCACCCATCAGGACAAGTTCAAGAAGCTGCGCGCCGAAGGCTTCGCCCGTGTGCGCGTGGACGGCGAATTCCACACGCTGGACGACGTGCCCGCCCTGGACAAGAACAGGAAGCACAGCATCGACCTGGTGGTGGACCGTCTGGTCAACAAGGACGGCATCCGCGGCCGCCTGGCCGATTCCGTGGAACTGGCCCTGCGCTACGGCGAAGGCCGCCTGGCCGTCCACCTGCCCGACAGGCCCGAAGGGGAACGGGACATCATCCATTCCACCACCTCGGTCTGTCCGCACTGCCACATCTCCCTGCCCGCGCCCAGCCCGCAGCTGTTTTCCTTCAACAGCCCGCAGGGGGCCTGCCCCCGCTGCGTGGGCCTGGGCACCGTGGACTATTTCGAGCCTCGCCTCATCGCGCCCAACCGGGGCCTTTCCCTCAATACCGGGGCCCTGCTGCCCTGGGCCGAGAGCAAGCATTTCCAGCGTTACGAGCCAGCCCTGCGCGCCCTGGGCGAGCGCCACGGCTTCACGCTCTCCACGCCGCTGGAGGACTTTTCCGACGCGGCCCTGGCCTGCCTGTTCTACGGCGAGGACGAAAAGGGCCGCCCCGCTGCGCACAGCAGCGGCCTGCGCCGCAACTGGATGGGCGGCAACGTGGCCATGGACGCCACGGGCGACTACCAGAGCGAACTTTTTGCCGGACGCGCCGCCGAAGTGAAGGTCAGCGAGGCCCGCTGGCCCGGCGTCATCCCGCTGCTGGAAAAGGGCATGCAGTACGGCGAGGCCTGGCGCGAGATCCTGGCCCGCTTCCGCCAGTCCACGGACTGCCCGGACTGCCACGGCGCCCGCCTCAAGCCCGAGGCCCTGGCCGTGCGCGTGGACGACCTGAACATCGCCCAGTTCTGCTCCCTTTCCGTGGAGCGGGCCCTGCAATGGCTGGAAGGACGGCATTTCGACGGCCGCCACGCCCTGGTGGCCGAGCCCCTGCTCAAGGAGCTGACCCACCGTCTCTCCTTCATGCGCAACGTGGGGCTGGAATATCTTTCCCTGGGCCGGGCCATGGCCACCCTTTCCGGCGGCGAGGCCCAGCGCATCCGTCTGGCCTCCCAGCTGGGCTCCGGCCTGGTGGGCGTGACCTATGTGCTGGACGAGCCTTCCATCGGCCTGCACCCGCGCGACAACGAACGCCTGCTGGGCACCCTGCGTTCCCTGCAGCAGCGCGGCAATACCGTGCTGGTGGTGGAGCACGACGAAGCCACCATCTGCGCGGCCGACACGGTCATCGAACTGGGGCCCGGCTCCGGCGCCCAGGGCGGCGAGATCATGTTCCAGGGCAGCGTGCCCGAGCTGCTGCGCGCCGATACCCTCACGGCCCGCTACCTGCGCGGCGACGCCAGCATCAGCCTGCCCGACGAGCGGCGCGAGCCCCAGGGCTGGCTGACCCTGCATGACGTGACCACCAACAACCTGCGCGGCATCGACTGCCGCTTCCCGCTGGGCGTGCTGACCTGTGTCACGGGCGTGTCCGGCTCGGGCAAGAGCTCGCTGGTGGTGGACACGCTGTACAAGCATCTGGCCATCAGCCTGGGCCAGCGCGTGGACCAGCCCGGCAGCATCGCCGGCCTGAGCTACAGCGAGGGGGCCCGCCCCGTCGAACGCATCGTGGCCATCGACCAGACGCCCATCGGCCGCACGCCGCGCTCCAACCCGGCCACGTACACCAAGGTCTTCGACGAGATCCGCAACATCTTCGCCATGACCCCCGACGCCCGCAAACGCGGCTACAAGCCCGGACGCTTCAGCTTCAACGTGCGCGGCGGCCGCTGCGAGGCCTGTGGCGGCGACGGCCAGATCCGGGTGGAGATGCACTTTTTGCCCGACGTCTACGTGACCTGCGACGTCTGCAAGGGCCGCCGCTACAACCACGAGACCCTGGACGTGCGCTACAAGGGCCTGAACATCGCGGAAGTGCTGGACCTGCCCGTGCAGCAGGCCCGCGCCTTCTTCGAGAACTATCCCGTGCTGGAACGGCGCCTGGCCGTGCTGGAGGAAGTGGGCCTGGAGTACCTGCGCCTCGGCCAGCCCGCCACCACCCTTTCCGGCGGCGAGGCCCAGCGCATCAAGATCTCGCGCGAGCTGGGCAAGCGCTCCCTGCCGGGCACGCTCTACATCCTGGACGAGCCCACCACCGGCCTGCACATGCACGAGGTGGGCAAGCTCATCAAGGTGCTGCACGCCCTGGTGGACAAGGGCGCCAGCGTGGTGGTCATCGAGCACAACACGGACATGATCCTGGCCGCCGACCACGTGCTGGACATGGGGCCCGGCGGCGGCGAGAACGGCGGGCTCGTGGTCTCGCAGGGCACGCCCGAAGCCATCGTGGCCGACCCCGATTCCGTCACCGGCCGCTTCCTGATGCAGGAACGCCGCGACCGCCTCAAGCGGCGCGGATAAACCGCCTCCATACCGCATGCCGAAGGCTGCCCCCAGCGGGCAGCCTTTTTGTATCTCCTGATCCTGCCGCATGCGGTGTCGTCCTGACACGGCTGCAAGGAAAAGGAGAGGCGCTGTTCATGGCGATGGCCCCGCCTCTTTCCCTTCCTGCATCCACGCATATGGTATGCAAGATTCCCGGCTACCTTCCGGATATTTTTTTTCAGGGCATCCTGCATCTTCTCCAGCACCATCATACCAGTAAACAAATATAAAAAATGTTTCCTCCGGGACATTACTGTATCCCTTGTCCCTCTCCGCCTTCTTCCCCGGCCTTCCCGCGCCGCTTCCATCCCCGCCAGTCCATAGGCAGAGGCCCTCTCCTGTGCTATGCTTGATCCGTTCCCATCCCGGGAAAACTCCCTGTGTCTCCAGGAGGCACCACCATGTCCGTATCAGGCTTTTCCCCGTTCCGCCCTGTCCTCGCCGCCCTTGTTCTCGCAGCAAGCCTCTGTCCTTCCTGGTCCGCGACAGCCCAGGACCTTGACGGCAACGCCAGCGGCGGCAGGGCCGTGGTCAACAATGGCGATACCTACGACATCGTCGACGGCAGGAAGACCGAATCCTGGTCCGGCAGCGCCATCGTCCGCAACGGGCATGTGGACGTGGACGGCGGCATGTCCAACCAGGTCTTCGGGGGCTGGGCCCTGGGGGCACGCAGCATCACCCAGTACAACAGCGTCGCCGTCCATGGCGGCAGTGTCCCCCACAATGTCTATGGCGGTTATTCCTTTGCCGACCAGTCCGCCCGCAGCAACAGCAATACCGTCATCCAGAATGATGGCGCCACCTCGCACGTCATCGGCGGCGGCGCCGACAGCAACCGTGCCGGATCCACCTCGGACAGCAACATCGTGCTGCTGCGGGGCGGTACTTCCGGCCTCGTCATGGGCGGATATGCTTCCGGTTTCACCGGGGCCGAAAGCCTTTACAACCTGGTCAGCATCACCGGCGGCGATATCGAGAGCGTGGTCGGCGGCGATGCCGCCACGACCCACGGTACGGCCAACGCCAGTTTCAACGCCGTGCTGATCAATGGTGGCAGCGTCAAGGGCAACGTCATCGGCGGGCTCGTCCATATGCAGTCCACAGGACAAAGCCTTGTGGCCCGCTACAATGCCGTGACCATCGTGAACGGGACCATCTCCGGCGACATCTACGGCAGCGCCGAAGCGGACAGCCAGGGCACGACCACACCCCGGCCTGCCGCCGGCAGTGGCAACACCCTCAACCTGCTGGGCTGGCAGGGGACGCTCCGCCGGGTGGCGGCCTTCCAGGACCTCAACCTTGCCCTGCCCAACGGCATGACCTCCGGGGACACCCTGCTGACGCTGGGCACCGGACAGACAGCGGGCGACCTGCAGGGCAGCACGGTACGCGTTCTGGGCGCCCTGGGCGGCCAGGGCATGCGCATAGGCGACCGGTACACGCTGGTACGCGGCACGGGGACCGGCGAGCTTTCCTTGCGTGATGGCGGCGTCGTCCATGACGCGCCCAAGGGCTTCGCCCTGCTCTTCGACGGCAGCATGCAGCGCAACGGAAATGCCATCGATCTGACCATCACCGGCCTGCGGGCCAATCCGCAGCTCAAGGCATTCAACCAGTACCGGGTGGCCCAGATGGCGGCCCTCGACCGGGGGGCCCGGCTGGTGGAAGGCACGGCCCTGGAACAGGCCCGCAAGGCTGCCGCCGGGCAGGATGCCTGGATGCCCTTTGCCGCCATCCACGGTAGCACGGAGCGCTACGGCAACGATGGCTGGGCGGACGGCACCGGTCTGGAACTGGCTGCCGGTCTGGCACGAAGCTTCACGGGCGAGGCGGGCGATCTGCTGCTGGGCGCGTTTTTTGAATACGGTCAGACGAGCATCGGCACCCGTGACGAATTTTCCGTGGGCGACGTCTACGGCACCGGCAGCGCCCGCTACGCGGGCGGCGGCCTGCTGGCCCGCTTCGACCTGACGTCCGGCCTGTTGTCCGGCCTGTACGCGCAGGCCGGCCTGCGCCTGGGGCAGATCAACGGTGACTGGCAGACCCAGGACATCGCCAGCGTGCTCCAGCAGACAGCAGACTTCGATACCACCACGGCCTATTACGGCCTGTTCGCCAGCCTCGGCTACCAGTGGCAGGCCACGGAACGCCTGCGCCTGGACAGCCGGGCCAGTTTCTTCTGGAACCACCAGGACGGACAGGACATCAGCATCATGGGCGAGGATTTCCGCTTCGATCCCATGGATTCCTGCCTGCTCCGCGTCGGCACCCGCCTGAGCTATGAACTTTTCCAGGGCTTCAGTCCCTACGCGGGCGTGGCCTGGGAACATGAGTTCGACGGCACGGCCCGCACGGGATTGAGCAACCACGGCGTGGATGCGCCCTCGGTCTCCATGCGCGGCGACAGCGCCGTGTTCATGGCAGGCCTGCAATGGGATCCCCGCAACAGTTCCCTGCATGTGGATCTGGGCCTCGAAGGCTCCGCCGGTGTCCGGCAGAGCATCGGCGGCCAGGCCCGCCTGGTCTGGGAATTCTGATGACGGGACGACTGGCCGCGATTTCCTGCGGGCACGGATAAAAAAGAGGCCGGATGCATGGATGCATCCGGCCTCTTGCATGGCATCGCCTCATCCGCGGCAACGGGAAGCGCGGCCGGCACGATGCTCGCGTCGGCCCGGCTGCCCTTCGCCCATCCCCTACCGCCGGGGCGCCCTTCCCCCGGCCGCCGTGCGGGCCTGCCTCACTCCCCGCGGGCATGGCGGCGCAACACGTCGGCCACCAGTTCCTGCCCGAGGCTGCCGAAAGGACGCAGTGGCACAGGCTCTCCCGGGCCCGCCTCCCGCAGGCAACGGCCATACCAGACGATGTCGTGCCAGCGTCCCTGTTTCCAGCCCGAGGCCGGGAAATGCCCCAGCAGAGAAAAGCCCGTCGCCCTGTGCAGGGCTTCGCTGGCCTCATTGGGCACAGCGATGCAGCCATAGGCGTTGACCACTCCCTGCAGGCGCAACAGTTCCAGCAGGGCCCCGTACAGGGCACGCCCCACGCCGCGGCCCCGGGCGGAACCCAGCACATAGACGGAACACTCCACGTTCCAGCCGTAGGCCGCCCGCTCCATGTGCCTGTGGGCATAGGCATAGCCCAGCACCTGCCCCGGCGCCCGGCAGACCAGCCAGGGGTATGCCGGCAGCACATGGTGCAGGCGATCCCCGAATTCCGCGGCCGTGGGCACCTCGTATTCGAAGGTGATGGCCGTGTCCCGCACATAGGGCGCATAGATGGCCAGCATGGGGAAGACGTCGCTGTCCCCGGCCACCTGCAGGCAAAGATCCATGGAACTCCTCCTGTCCGCAGTCCTGTTGTCCCATCCGCCACCGGCAGACAGGCGTTGCCGTGGATGCGGACAGCCCATGCTGCGGAACGGCGGCACCATAACGGCAGCTTTTGCCGAATTCAAGCAGCCTCTTGCCACCGGGCCCACGCTGCGCTAAGTAAACTCTACTTTATTCATAAGCGATTGAGGAGATTATGGCACGTTTTACCGGTTTTGATGAAGTGTACAGCGCCCTGTATGTGGACTTTGACAACATTTACACCCGTTTCCTTGAAGCAGACCCCGAAGCTGCCCGGGCCTTCGGCATGGCCCCCTACCGCTGGGTACGCTGGATCGAGAACCACGCCCTGCGCATCCTCTACGGCGACGGCGTGCGCCGCCGCATCCTGAAGCGCATGTGTTACCTCAACCCCCAGCGCTACCAGGAGTTCCGTTACCATTTCATCCGCAGCGCTTTCCAGGTGGTGGACTGCCCGCCCCTGACCACGCGCGGCAAGACCAGCACGGACATCCACCTGGTCATGGACTGCATGGATGACCTTTCCCATCCCACCCATTTCGACGAATTCATCATCCTGTCCGGCGACGCGGACTTCACCCCCCTGCTCATCCGTCTGCAGGAACATGCCCGCCGCACCCTGATCCTTTCCGTGGGATATTCCTCGCCCGCCTACACGGCCGCGGCCTCCTGGCGCATCCGCGAGGACTGGTTCCTGCAGCAGGCCCTCAAGGACGAACGTCTCGAGGATGAGGCGGACGCCGCTCCCGGCAATGCCTCCCTGCCCCAGGCCCGCCCCCTGCGCGATACCCTTTCACGCATGGCGCCCGGCGCCAACGACGAGGACGACGAGGACGACGGCCCGGCTCCCGGCAACAGCTGGTAAACCGGTTGACGCCGCTGGCCCTCCCGCATAAGACAAGATATGGTTGGCTGTCCCGGCGTGCGGGCGTCGCATGCCTGGGCCTATCCCATCACTTTTTCGGAGGCAGCATTATGTTCCGCAAACTCACGCTCACCCTGTGTGCCCTCGTCCTGATGTGCACCCCCGTGGCCGCCAAGACCCTGGTGGTGGCCGGCAACTGTGCCTTCCCGCCCATGGAGTTCCTGACGGACAAGAAGGTCCCCACCGGCTATTCCATCGACTACATCCATGAGATCGCCAAACGCGCGAACCTCAAGATCACTTTCCGCGACGTGGCCTGGGACGGCATCTTTGCCGGTCTGGCCGCCGGCAACTATGACATCCTGGCCTCCTCCACCACCATCACCCCCGAGCGCCAGCAGGCCTTCGACTTCACCATCCCCTACTATGGCGCCGTGCAGGCCGTGGTCATGCCCAAGGGCAAGAAGCTGGACAGCCTGGCCGGTCTCAAGGGCCTGACCGTGGGCAGCCAGATCGGCATCACCGGCGTGTTCGTGCTGCGCAAGGCCGATGTGGGCGCCAAGATCAAGGAATACGACGACATCGGCCTGGCCTTCGAAGACCTGGCCGCCGGCCGCACCGACGCCGTCATCTGTGACGACCCCGTGGCCAAGTTCTACGCCAACAAGCGCGAGGACTTCGCCGGCAAGTTCACCGTCGCCTACCTGCACAAGGACCCCGAATACTACGGCTTCTGCCTGCGCAAGGGCGAGACCGAACTGCTGGAGCGCCTCAACAAGGCCATCGCCAGCATGCAGGCCGACGGCACCGAAACCAAGCTGAAGATCAAGTGGATGGGCGCTGCCGACTAGGCTCCCTCCCGGCCGGGATGCCCGGCCATCCTTTCGTCACCATAGGGAAGGGCCCGCGGGCCCTTCCCTTTTTTGGGCCCCCGGAACGGACGGCACGGCCCCGCAGGCAGGAAAACTGCCGCTCCGCCGCCTGCCGGGTATTGACGACAGGGGCCTGCGCAGCTAATAAAACGCAGTTTGGCCGCTTTTGGCATGCGGGCGCGAGCCTCGGGCCAGACATCTTCATCAACCTTTGGAGGCAGCATATGTTCCGCAAACTCACGCTCACCCTGTGTGCCCTCATGATGATGTGCACGTCCGTGGCCGCCGAGACCCTGGTGGTCGCCACCAACTGCACCTATCCGCCCATGGAATTCCTGAACGACAAAAAGGTGCCCAACGGCTATTCCATCGCCTACGCCACGGAAGTGCTCAAGCGTGCCGGGTATGAGATGGAACTGCGCGACGTGGCCTGGGACGGCATCTTCGCCGGCCTGGCCGCCGGCAATTATGACCTGCTGGCCGCTTCCACCACCATCACCCCCGAACGCCAGAAGGCCTTCGACTTCACCGAGCCTTACTACGGCGTGGTGCAGGCCGTGGTCATGCCCAAGGGCAAGAAGATCGACAGCCTGGCCGGCCTCAAGGGCCTGACCGTGGGCAGCCAGATCGGCATCACCGGCGTGCTCGTGCTCCAGGAAGCCAACGTGGGCGCCAAGATCCGCGAATACGACGACATCGGCCTGGCCTTCGAAGACCTGGCCGCCGGTCGCGTGGACGCCGTCATCTGCGACGACCCCGTGGCCAAATACTATGCCAACAAGCGCGCCGACTTCGCCGGCAAGTTCGGCATCGCCTACCAGCACAACAATCCCGAATACTTCGGTTTCTGCCTGCGCAAGGGCCGCACCGAGATGCTGGACCGCCTCAACAAGGCCATTGCCGAGATCAAGGCCGACGGCACCGAGAACAAGCTGAAGGTCGAGTGGATGGGCACTGCCGACTAGGGCAGCCGTCGCGACCGGCCCTGCCGGTCCCCATTTCGTGACAACTGTTCGGAAGGGCCTCCGGGCCCTTCCGGCGTTCCCGCATACAAGGGGCAACCTGTACAATGAAAGACGAAGGGCAAAGCAAAGGCAACATCATCATGGTGACGGACGGCCCGTCCATCCCGAACCCCCGCGAATGGCGGCTCATCAACGCATGGTCCATCGCCCTGTGCGGCGCCATCATCACCCTGGTGCTGCTCTGCACCACCGGGCCGCAGGTCTACCGTGACGCCATCATCTTCCTGCCTGACGGCCTGCTGCTCACCTTCAAGGTGACGGCCTACTCCATCTGCGGCGCCGTGCCTCTGGGCCTGCTGACCGGTCTGGGGCGCATCTCCCGCAACCGCTTCTTCAACCTGCTGGCGTCCACGTATGTGGAAGTCATCCGCGGCATCCCCCTGCTGGTGCAGATCTTCTACATCTACTTCGCCATCTCCATGCTGGTGAAGATGGAAGGCGTGACCTCCGCCGTCATCGCCCTGAGCTTCTGCTACGGCGCCTATATGGGCGAAGTGTTCCGCGCGGGCATCCTGGCCATCCCCCACGGCCAGACCGAAGCGGCCCGTTCCCTGGGCTTCAACCGCGTGCAGACCATGTTCTATGTGGTGCTGCCCCAGGCCTGGCGCACCATCATCCCGCCCGTCGGCAACGAATGCATCGCCATGCTCAAGGACACGGCCCTGGTCTCCGTCATCGGCATGCCCGACCTGATGCAGCGCGCCCGCAGTTTTGCCTCCAAGAGCTACTGCTATTTCGAGTCCTACACCGTGGTCGCCCTGGTGTACCTCATCATCACCCTCATCCTCTCCAAGATCGTCAGCATCATCGAAGCGAGGCTCAATCACTATGACAGAAAAAAATAGCACCGAGCCCATCATCAGCATCCGCCACGTCTGGAAGTACTTCGGACAGCTCCCGGCCCTGCAGGATGTGAGCCTCGATATCGCTCCCGGCGAGCGCGTGGTCATCATCGGGCCTTCCGGTTCCGGCAAGTCCACCCTGCTGCGCTCCATCAACCGTCTTGAAGAGATCGACGGCGGCAGCATCATCGTCAACGGGCAGGACATCAACGACAAGGCCAACAACATCAACGAGATGCGCCGCAACCTCGGCATGGTCTTCCAGCAGTTCAACCTCTTCCCGCACAAGACGGTGCTGCAGAATCTGACCCTGGCCCCGCGCAAGCTGTTGAACATCCCCAAGACCGAAGCCGAGACCATGGCCCTGAAGCTGCTCAAGAAAGTGGGCATCAGCGACAAGGCCAACGTCTATCCCGCCATGCTCTCCGGCGGCCAGCAGCAGCGCGTGGCCATCGCCCGCGCCCTGGCCATGCAGCCGGACATCATGCTCTTCGACGAACCCACCTCCGCCCTTGACCCCGAAATGGTGGGCGAAGTGCTGGACGTCATGGTGAGCCTGGCCGAAGAAGGCATGACCATGATCTGCGTGACCCACGAGATGGGCTTTGCCCGTACCGTGGCCGACCGCCTGATCTTCATGGACCACGGCCAGATCCTGGAAATGGGCAAGCCCGACACCCTGTTCAACTCGCCGCGCCACCCGCGCCTGCGCCAGTTCCTGACGCAGATCCTGTAAGCCGTTCTTCGGCCCACGGTCTTCCGCAGCCCGTCAGCTTTTCTGGCGGGCTGTTTTCGCATCTTCCTCCGGCCCGGCCGGACGCAAGGAGACTTTTCGATGACACAACTGGCCGTTGCCGTCAGCGGCGGCGTGGACAGCCTCTGCGCCCTCCTGCGCCTGCGCGGAGAGGGGCACGACGTCCTGGCCCTGCACGGGCTCTTCCTGCCTGATGCCCCGTCCTCCGGCCCGCGCCCGGCCCCTGAAGGCCCCCGTCTGCTCACGGCGG
The DNA here is from genome assembly GCA_937926875.1 of uncultured Desulfovibrio sp. GTDB lineage: Bacteria > Desulfobacterota > Desulfovibrionia > Desulfovibrionales > Desulfovibrionaceae > Desulfovibrio. Next base: position 2,749 of record CALBAX010000016.1, on the reverse strand, counting down.
CGGAAGCCCTGGCCGCGCCCCTGCCCCCTGCCAGCCGTCAGGCGGTGGAAGGCCTGCAAACAGCCTGCGGGCAGCTGGGCATCCCCCTGCATGTGGCCGACATGCGCGCGGTCTTCGACAGGGAGGTCGTCACGCCCTTCGTGCGGGCCTATGCCCGGGGCCATACCCCCAACCCCTGCGCGCTCTGCAACCGGGCCATCAAGTTCGGGGCCCTGCTGGACGCCGCCCTGAGCCTGGGCGCCGGCCGCATCGCCACCGGCCATTACGCCCGCCTGCAGGACGGCCCTGCCGGGCCTGTGCTGGCCGCGGCGGACGATCCGGCCAAGGACCAGAGCTACTTCCTTTCCCTCGTGCCGCTGGAACGCCTGCGCCGGGCCGTGTTCCCCCTTGCCCGGCAGGACAAGGCCGCCAGCATCGCCCAGGTGAAGGACGCGGGGCTGGCAGTGCCCGTACCGCAGGAAAGCCAGGAGATATGCTTCATCCCCGCCGGAGAGGATGCCTACCGGGCCTTCCTGGAGCGGCGCTGGCAGGCGGAAGGCCTGTCCCTGCCCGGCAGCGGCCCTGTCCTGCTGGAAGAGGCCGGCAGCGACGGCCGCCCCGTGCTGCGCCCGCTGGCCCGGCATGAAGGCCTGTGGCGCTATACCGAAGGCCAGCGCCGGGGCCTGGGCATCGCCCACAGCGAGCCGCTCTACGTGCTGCGCAAGCAGGGAGAGGACAATACCCTCGTGGTGGGCGGCAGGGCCCGTCTGGGCATGCGCGGCTGCCTCACCGGCCCCGCCAACCTGCTCTGCCCGCCCGGACAGTGGCCGGACAGGCTGCTGGCCCGCCTGCGCCATCGCCAGCGCCCCGCCCCCGCCCGGGTGGAGATCACGGGCGACGGCCTGCGCATCACGCTGGCGGAACCGCAATTCCCCAGCGCTCCCGGACAGGTGGCCGCCATCTACGACGAGCAGGGCCGCGTGCTGGCCGGTGCGCTGGTACGGGAACTGTTCTAGCAGGGATGCCGGGACGGAAACGGGAGGGAGCCCCCTTGCGCTGTGCCGGTGCCCGTATGGCTGGACGTCGCCGACGGGCACAGCCCTGCGCTGCCGGCGCGAAAGGGAGGTGCCTTGCCCCAGCTCCCCTCTTCCCCAAAACACGCGGTCTCTGACCGATACCTCTGGCCTATGACGGCCTGCCGTCCTGACAGCCGTGCGCTCCGGCAATGTCCCCTCCCCCGGATACGGTGCCCGGGCAGACGTGTCCTCCTCCGGCCTCGCCGCGGCCTGTTCCGGCAACGGACCACAAAAAAACGTCCCTGTGACAGCACAGGGACGTTTTTTGTTTTCAGGGCAGGGAAAGATCAGCGCAGCACAAGGCCGGGATCGGCCGGGCAGCGCATGCCTTCCAGCAGGGGCACGGCCGGGGGCAGCTCGCCCAGCACGCTGACGAAGAGGAAACGCCCGTTGGACTGCGCCAGGAAACAGACGCCATCCTGACCGTCTTTTTTGATGGGGAAGCTGTATTGCGCCTCCCGTTCCACGGGATCGGCCGTGGCTCCGGTCACGGAGGCCAGCTCCGCCGCGATCTGGGCGGGGGCAAGGCCCGCATCGGCGGCCACCATCACGGCTATGGCCGTCCGGTGGTCTTCATGCTGGAGCAGCAGTGTTGCAGTGGTCCCGGCCGTGTCCTCCTCCACGACGCTCCAGCCCTCAGGCAGAGGGAAAAAGACACCGGCCACTTCCTTTTCCGCCGCCAGCGCAGGAACGGCCAGCAACAGGATCAGCAGGCCTGCCAGCAGTATTTTTTGCATCTTCGTCTCCTCGATAGTGATGGAAAAGCCTTGCCGCCAGCCAAGGGCCCCGGCATGGCTCACAACGTCTCGTCCGGGGCACGGCCTTTTGTGAGCGACAGGCCGCCGTCCCAAGCCAAGCGTGGACGACCGCTGTCCCGCCGTTTTCCCTAGGCCTGTCCCTGCGGACGGCCGCGCCGCAGCCGCCGCCAGACCGGTTCCAGTATGCCGGGTGCCAGCCTGCAGCTCAAGGGCAGGAAGATCACGGCAAAGGCCAGGCCGCTGGCAGCACAGGCCAGGCAGGCATGGGCCACGGCGGGCAAGGCCAGCGTCCCGGCAGCACGCAGGCTGTCCAGCCCGTACTGGGCCGCCCAGGAGGCCGCCCCGGCAGGCAGGGAGCACAACAGGGCGCGGCCGGACAGGGAAAGCAGGCCCGCGAAGGCGCCTGTCCCCTGCCGTCGTGCCCAGATGGCCACCAGCCAGAGCACATAGGCGCTGACGCTCACCGCCGAGGTCAGGGCGATGGCCCACGCGCCCAGGGGCACGGCCCACCAGTAATAGACCGGCAGGGCCAGCAGGGTCATGACCGTGCCCGTGGTGGCCGGGGTCAGGGTATCGCCGTCGGCATAGAAGGCGCGCACCAGCACCATGTACAGGATCCACAGCGGCGTAGCGGCCAGCATGATCTGCAGCAGCGGCGTGCTGGCCACGGTCTCGGCCAGGCCAAAGCGCCCGCCCTGGAAGATGACGCCCATGATGGGCCGGGCGGCCACGCCCATCCAGAGGGCGCAGGGGATGATGAGGCCCACGCTGGCCCGCAGGGCCGCGCTCAGGGTCTGGTCGAAGCGTTCCTTCTCGCCACTGGTCAGCAGGGAGACCAGGAAGGGATAGGAGGCCACGGCGGCCGCCTGCCCCATAAGGCCAACCGGCACCTGCATGATGCGCCGGGCATAGTTGAGCAGGCTCACGGCGCCGTCG
>CALBAX010000015.1 GCA_937926875.1 uncultured Desulfovibrio sp. | reverse complement strand
GTTTTCCGTTCATTTTGCTATGTTACAGCAGGGCGCCGTCCCAGTTGAACAGGCCCTGGCGCCGCATCTCGGGCAGGCTGGAGGGCGGGTTCTCTTCCAGGCGGGCAAAGAAGCTGTAGCCTGCCTGCTGGAGCTCCTGCCGCTTGGCGGTGAGATCCAGGGGCCAGCCGGGATAGAGCCAGACATTGCCGCCGTACTGGCGGGCCCAGAACACTTCCCCCTTGGGGCTCATGAACGGCTCGTTGGGCTTGATGCCCAGCAGGCCGAAGCGGCTGATGCCCACGGGCCAGAAGCCGCCCAGCACCATGCCCAGCGGCAGCGGGCTCTGGCGGGGCAGGGCCAGGATGTCGTCGGCGGGCAGTTCGGGGCTGATGAACGCGCCCTTGAAGCCCATGTCGGCCAGTACGCCCAGCGCGGCGGCATTGGCCACGTTGCAGAAGGGCCCGGCCAGCAGGTCGAGGGCGTCGCTGTGCTTGGGGTCAGCGGGCTCGTCATCCATGCGGGCCAGCAGCTCCGCCGGGAACAGGTCGCGCTGCCAGGGGGCGTTGCAGACGAAGTGGCGCGCGCCTTCGCGGGTCAGGTGGGCCAGACGGCGGCGGATGGCCTCCTCCTCTTCGGGCCAGATGACGGGCGGCAGCCACCAGCAGATGCGCGGGGCGATGGTGCGCGAGATCTCGGCCGTGCGCGGCGAGAGCCACAGGCCGGTGTTCTGGCTGCGGCAGCCGCGGGTCTCGCGGCCCTGCGGCATGCTGGCGCGCACCACCATCTCGGGCCGGGGCGCGGGCCGGACAGGCCGGGGCAGGCGCGGGTCGCTCTCCACGGCCTTGCTGGGCCGGGTGGGCATGCGGTCGAGCCGGGCCTGCCAGTCCTTGAGGATCTGCATCAGCTCGGGCTCGCGGCGGTCGATGAGGAAGACCGGCGTGCCCGCCCTGGGCGTCTTGTGTTTGGGCAGGCGCAGCATCAGGGTGCCCGCCTTGGGCGTGCGGCGCGTCACGGGCAGGGTGGCGTGCCAGCGTTCGTCTTCCACGCCCACGCGCAGATAGTCCTGCGGCAGCAGCTCGAAATGGGGCTTGAGCAGCACCTGCCCTTCGGGCGTCACCGTGACCTTGCCCGCCAGCAGGCCGGAACTGGTCTGCCCCGACGGGTCGGTGGGGATGAGGTTGTCCTTGTGCGGCAGGAAGCGGGCGCGGCTGCCGGGACGGCCCAGCGCCATTTCGAGGATGGCCTCGGCGTCCTTGCGGGCCTGCGGGTCGCCGGGATTGTCGCGCAGCATGCGATAGGCCGTGACCACATGATAGACATAGTGCGGGCCCTTCTTGCGGCCTTCGATCTTCCAGGAGACCAGATGCGGGATGTGCAGCAGGGTCTTGGCCAGCACGTCCAGCGAGAGGTCCAGACAGGAGAAGAAACGGCCGTCGCGTCCCTTGCCGGGATTGCCGCGCTGGGGCCGGCGCGTGTCGCGGCCGCCGTCTCGACCGTTGCGGCCCTGTTCGCGGGCCTGCTGTTCTGCCTGTTTGGCCATGGCCGCGGCAGCGGCGCCGCCCTGGCGGTAGACGCGGCGGCAGGGTTGCACACAGCGGCCGCGCAGGCCGCTCTTGCCGCCCATGTAGCTGGACCAGTAGCAGCGGCCCGACACGCAGTAGCACAGCGCGCCGTGGACGAAGCATTCCAGATCCAGCCCTTCGGGGCAGGCCTCGCCCATGGCGCGGATCTCGTCGATGGAGAGCTCGCGCGGCAGGATGACGCGGCTGGCGCCCAGGTCCCTGGCGGTCTGCAGGCCCTGCGGGTGCGTGATGTTTGCCAGGGTGGAGAGGTTGATCTCGCCCTCGAAACCGGCCTGCCGCGCCAGATCCAGCATGGCCAGATCCTGGACGATGATGCCGTCGGGGCGCACCTGCCGGGCCAGTCGATGGATGAGACGGTAGGCCGCCGCGGTCTCCTGCGGCTTGACCAGCACGTTCATGGCCACATAGACGCGGGCCTGTTCCTCGTGGGCCAGGTCGGTGAGGCGCGAAAGGTCGGTAAGGCCGAAGTTCTCGGCCTGCATGCGGGCCGAGAAGTGCTTCAGGCCCAGGTACACGGCGTCGGCGCCGGCGGCCAGGGCCGCGGTGAAACACTGGGCGTCACCGGCCGGGGCCAGGATCTCCGGGCGTTCCGGGGTGGGGGCGGGCAGGATGATGTCACTCATGCGTAATAGTATTCCTTGAACCAGGCCACGAAGCGGTCGATGCCGGTCTTGAGGGGCGTCACGGGCGCAAAGCCCGTGGCCTGCGACAGGGCGTCGATGCTGGCCCAGGTGGCTTCCACATCGCCGGGCTGCATGGGCAGCAGGTCACGGATGGCCTTCTTGCCCAGCGCGTCTTCGAGGGCGGCGATGAAATCGTTGAGTTCCACGGTCTGGTTGTTGCCGATATTGTAGATGCGCCACGGCGCGGAACTGGTGGCCGGGTCGGGAGTGGCGGCATCCCACTGCGGGTCGGGCTTGGGCGCCAGGGGCAGCAGGCGCACCACGCCTTCCACGATGTCGTCGATATAGGTGAAGTCGCGACGCATGCGGCCGCCGTTGAACACCTTGATGGGCTCGTCCTTCATGATGGCGTGGGCAAAGAGCTGCAGGGCCATGTCCGGGCGGCCCCAGGGGCCGTAGACCGTGAAGAAGCGCAGGCCCGTGCAGGGCAGGCCGTACAGATGGCTGTAGGAATGGGCCATGAGCTCGTTGCTCTTCTTGGTGGCCGCGTACAGGCTCACGGGATGGTCCACGTTGTTGTGCTCCGAGAAGGGCTGGCTGGTGTTGAGCCCGTAGACCGACGAGGAGGACGCGAAGACGAAGTGCTGCACGCCGTTGTGGCGGCAGCCTTCCAGCAGGTTGGCGAAGCCCACCAGGTTGGAATCCACATAGGCCATGGGATTGATGAGGCTGTAGCGCACGCCGGCCTGGGCCGCCATGTTGATGACATGGGTGAACTTTTCGGCCGCGAACAGGGCGCTCATGGCCTCGCGTTCGGCCATGTCCTGCAGCACGAAGCGGAAACCGGGACGGCCTTCCAGCCGGGCCAGACGGTCTTTCTTGAGCTGGACGTCGTAATAGTCGTTGAGGTTGTCCAGGCCCACCACGGTGTGGCCCTGGGCCAGCAGACGGTCACAGAGATGATAGCCGATGAAGCCCGCGGCTCCGGTAACGAGAATATGCATGCTGTCCTCCTGTTGGCGCAGACTAAGCCAGAAGCGCTCCCGGGGCAAGGGTTTGCTCTTGCCTCCGCTGCCCCGCCCGGCTATGTTCGGGAACATGAAAAATAACGAATCCACCTTTGCGTCCAGCAACGCTTCCGAAATGCGCAACAGCGCCGCCGGGACCGGCAAGAAAGCCGCCGGCGCCGCCGCGGGCGAGAGCGGAGCCGCTGCCGGCGCCGGCAGGGACGAGGCCATCCGTCACTGGTACAAGGGCGAGAACCGCGACACCATCATCTATCTGCTCATCGCCATCTTCTTCCTTGAGCTGGTCATCGGCGGCATCGCCTTCTTTTACGGCATCATGCACGCCAGGCCGTCGCTGGCCGGCGGCCCGCCCGAAGCGCAGTTCCCCATCCTGGGCTGGGCCATCGGCGCTGTGGCCGCCCCGGTGGCATTGCTGCTCATCGTGCATCTTTCCGGCCTCTGGGTCTCCAATACCCTGGAGCGGGAGCGCCAGCCCGGCAAGCCCGGCTCGGAACGCATGGTGCCCAAGCGGCTGCGCTACTTTTACGCCTGTGTGCAGCACGCACCCACCGTGGTCATCCTGCTGGGCATATTGCTGCTGGCCGCGGCCCTGGTCTTCGTGGACGGCATGTTCTCGGCCGTGGTGGCCTTCGGTGCCGCGCTCAAGCCTTACATCCCGTGGATAGCGGGCAGCATCGCGGCCCTGCTGGCGGCCTGTTATCTGGGGCGCCTGCTGCTCATCTACCGCCACCGCCGCATGGAGCAGGAATACGCCTACCGGCGCGAGGTGCTGGAAAAGACCGGCATCGTGCTGGTGAGCAAGGGCAGCATCCCCCTCAACCGGGGCATCGAGCCCTTGCAGGCCGTGGAAGGCGGCGGCTATGCCCTGCCGCCCGGCCCTGCCTACACGCCTGAGGACGCCGCTGCCGATGCCGCGGCCCTCGAAGCCGGGGAGAAGAAGGACGACGCGCCTGCCGAGGACATCGTGGACGTGGACCCCGAAGACCTGGGTGAAGCGCCCAAGGGCACGGCCGCGCCCCGCAAGGACGACGTGACCGATGCCGATGTGGTCGTGGAGGATGGCAAGCCCAAGGCATAAGCAGGTACGCCCTGCGCACTGGCATTTTTAAGGGAAGGGAGCTCCCCTCCCGCGCTGGATGAGAGGGAGCTCTCCCCTCAAACAGGCATCGCTGCTCCCGTTGCCCGCGGTTCCCGGCGTCGCAGCGGGCCCGGCCCTGCGGGCCGCCGTCCGGTCGCCCCTTCTCCGGCGCGACTTATTTCAAAAAGGAGAGGCTCCTTGAGGAGCCTCTCCTTTTTTGTCGTTGCTGCCTGACGCCGCCGTCCCTGCCCCTCTGTCCCGGACCCGGGCAAAGACGGCGATCCGCCGCGGCCTAGTAGCGGTAGTGGTCGGGCTTGTAGGGGCCTTCGACCTTCACGCCGATGTAGTCGGCCTGTTCCTGGGTCAGGGTGGTCAGCTTGACGCCCAGACGGGCCAGGTGCAGGCGGGCCACTTCTTCGTCCAGTTCCTTGGGCAGGGTGTAGACCTTCTTTTCCAGGTCGCCCTTGGCCAGCTTGATCTGGGCCAGGGTCTGGTTGGTGAAGCTGTTGGACATGACGAAGCTGGCGTGGCCGGTGGCGCAGCCCAGGTTCACCAGGCGGCCTTCGGCCAGCACGATGATGCTGCGGCCGGACTTGAGGGTCCACTTGTCCACCTGGGGCTTGATGTTCAGCTTGGTGATGCCGGGGGTGGACTCCAGGTAGTGCATGTCGATCTCGTTGTCGAAGTGACCGATGTTGCAGACGATGGCTTCGTCCTTCATGCCTTCCATGTGTTCGCCGGTGATGACGCGCAGGTTGCCGGTGCAGGTGACGTAGATGTCGCCTTCGGCCAGGGCGTCTTCCATGGTGGTGACTTCAAAGCCTTCCATGGCGGCCTGCAGGGCGCAGATGGGGTCGATCTCGGTCACCAGCACGCGGGCGCCGAAGCCGCGCATGGACTGGGCGCAGCCCTTGCCCACGTCGCCGTAGCCCACCACGACCACGACCTTGCCGGCCACCATGACGTCGGTGGCGCGCTTGATGCCGTCGGCCAGGGATTCGCGGCAGCCGTAGAGGTTGTCGAACTTGGACTTGGTCACGGAGTCGTTGACGTTGATGGCCGGGAAGAGCAGCTTGCCTTCGGCTTCCAGCTGGTAGAGGCGGTGCACGCCGGTGGTGGTCTCTTCGGAGACGCCCTTCACGCGGGCGGCCACTTCATGCCAGTGGTTGGGGTCTTCCTTGTGGCGCAGGGCCAGGCGATCCATGAGGATCTGGAATTCCTTGTTGTCGTAGGTCTTTTCCAGCAGGGAAGGATCGTTTTCCACTTCCACGCCCTTGTGGATCATCAGGGTGGCGTCGCCGCCGTCGTCCACGATCAGGTCGGGGCCCTTGCCGTCAGGCCAGGTCAGGGCCATTTCGGTGCACCACCAGTAATCTTCCAGGCTCTCGCCCTTCCAGGCGAAGACCTTGGCCATGCCCTGTTCGGCGATGGCGGCAGCGGCGTGGTCCTGGGTGGAGAAGATGTTGCACGAGGCCCAGCGGATGTCCGCGCCCAGGGCGTGCAGGGTCTTGATGAGCATGGCGGTCTGGATGGTCATGTGCAGGGAGCCGGTCACGCGCAGGCCCTTGAGGGGCTTCTGGTCACCGTACTTGCGGATGCACTCCATGAGGCCGGGCATCTCGCGCTCGGAAAGCTGCATTTCCTTCTTGCCGAAATCGGCCAGGGCCATGTCGGCCACTTTGTAGGCCAGGGAAAGGTCCAGGGCTTTGGTCATCGTTCCATTCTCCTTGGGGAAGTATGTTGGGCCGCTCCACAAAAAAAAGGGCGGTCTGCGGCATGGTCGTCCGTCCTGCCGTCACGGGCGGATCGGCCTGCGGCGCCAGAAAAAGGCTGGCGGCCGCAGGGAAAGATGTCAGGCAAAGGGCTTGCATGTCGTTGCCGGCATGCAAGGCCGCCTTGCGTCCCTGTGCCCCATCAGCGGGAGGCCATCCTTTGAGGATGGCGCGCGCTGGGGAAGGGACCGGCCGAATGGCGGCCCGCAGGGGCGTGCCCGCCGCAACGGAGAGCTGCGGGCATCGGGACGGCGATAGTCGGGGAGAGGGGAAAACCTCGCGCCAGGCGAGGGCCCTTCCCCAAAAAACATCTAGCAGGCGCGAGCCTGCACCAGCAGCAGGAACAGGCCGCGGCCCACGGCCTGCCGCGTACAGGACAGGATCTGGAAGCCGGCCTGGAGCAGGCGTTCCTGCAGGCGCTCTTCGTCGAAGCCCAGCCAGCGGTCGCCGTAGCGGCTGCGCATGGTCTCGTCGTGATGCTGGAGGAAATCGGCCACGAACAGGTGCCCGCCCGTGGTCAGGCTGCGGCGGATCTCGCGCAGGCCCTCGCCGGGATCGGACAGGTGGTGCAGGACGAGGTTGATGCAGGCAAAGTCCGCTTCCTGGTCGCGCAGGGGCAGGTGGTCCAGCTCGCCGATGCGCAGGGAGATGCGGTTCTCGTTGGCCAGGTCCACGGGACTGAAACGGCGGCGGCACATCTCCAGCATGCGGGCCGAGCCGTCCACGCCGATAAGGCTCCGACTGGCGGGCAGCAGGCGTTCCAGCACCGCGCCGGTGCCGCAGCCCAGGTCCACGGCCACGCGGCAGCCCACGGGCACGGCGGCCAGCACGGCGGCGGGCAGGTCGAAATCTTCCAGCACTTCGCGGTTGAGCTCGTCCCAGTCCTCGGCGATGGCGTTGAAGAACTGGCGCGTCTTGAGGGCGCGCTCCTCCAGGATCTGGGCCGCCATGGCCAGGTCCTCGCGCATGGCCGTATCCGTGTGCAAAAAGGGCCCCATGGCCTGCAAAAAGTCGCTGGCCTCGCCGCAGCGCGTGGCGGCATAGAAGACCCACAGGCCGTCCCGGCGCGAGGTCAGCAGGCCCGCTTCGGTCAGGATCTTGAGATGACGCGAGACGCGGGACTGCCCCATGCCGAGGATGCGCACCAGCTCGTTGACCGAGAGTTCGTAATGCAGCAAGATATGCACCAGTCGCAGACGGGTCTCGTCTGAAAGTGCCTTGAAATATACCAGTGCCATGCGTGCCCCTGTACGGCGCGCCGGGCGCGCCTGCGATGCTATGTATCAAATTTGCTTGATGCAAATATCAGCCTATCTGGATATAGTCAAGGAGTTCCATGTCCTCGCCCTCCGCTGCCCCTGACCGGTCTCTCCCCGGCGGTGAGGAGACCAAAGGGCGGTCGCCGCGCAAGCGGGTGACCGTCACCACGACCACGGCCCTCTCGTTGCTGGAGGCCTGCGGTCTTGCGTCTCCGTCACGGCCGGAAGAGGCGGCCGTAGAGGGGAAAAAGGCGCCGCAGGGAGAGAGGCCAGCCGGAAAGGTGCCGGTGGATGGCCTTGAAGCACAGCAGACGGCAAGCCCGGTGTCTTCCCGCAAACGGGACAGCGGGCAGAAAAAGAAATCTGCGCCGGACAGGGATCCCCGGGCTGTGGTGGACGCCCCGCCAGAGGAAGAGGCATCGCAGAGCGTTGCCACCATGAAAGCCGCACTTCCGGAAATTTCTCCGGTGGCCCCGTCCGCCGGTACGGCACCAGCTGCGGTGCCGCCGGAACCTGCCATCTCCCCGAAAAAGGAGTCTGCCCGCCGCCGTGCGGGCAGCGCGACGGCCGCTCCTGTGCCCGACACCGGGACAGTCCCCGTGTCCAGGGCTGTCGAACAGGTGGCCTCACCGGCAGCGGGACCTTCAGGTGCCCCGTCTGCGGTGGAAGCGGTGGCATCTGTGCCGGGAGAGGAACAGTCTCACGCTGGTGCAAAGCGGGCTCCTGCTTCCCGTAGGGGGCGTCCATCCGCATCCGGCGGGCGGGGCCGCAAGGAAACTGCCGCGGCTTCTTCTGTGCCTGTTGCAGAGGCAGTGCCGGCCGAGGCTCCGATGCCGGGGCAGGCTCCCGGGCGCCCCATGGATGCGGCGGCGCTGGCGGCCGAGGCTGACCGTCTGGCCGCGGAATATGGCCTGTCGTCCTCAGGCGGCGGCCTGGTGGTGCTGCCCGGGGACGATGACGGGGACGATCTGCCCGCTCCCCGGGGGGCCGTGGTCCCGGACGCCCGGGCAACGGCCCGTTCCGCTGCGGCGGCCCGTTCCATGCTGTCTTCTCCTGCTGCGCCTGTATCTGATTCCGTACCTGTGGAGGCCAGCGCCTCTTCCCGGTCGTGCCGTGCGGGCAGCACGACGGCTGCCCCTGTGCCCAACAGCGGGCGGCCCTCCCCGTCTGGGGCCGGGAGCCCGGGGGCTTTGCCGGCATCTGCATCCGCCGGGTACAGGCCCGTTCCGGCAGGCAGCCCTGTTCCCGCATCCGGGGCCGCCCCTTCCCTGTCCGATGGATATGAAGGAGCGGAAGATGCCAATGGATCTGCCCGGCCCGGAGCGTCTCCCGTGGCAGCCGGGGGACCTTGCTCCACGCCGTCTTCCGGGACGGGCATGGGGCGGCGCGAGGCCGCGTTCCGGCAATGGGCCGCGGACATGCAGGCCCGTTTCGATGCCGGGCTGGAAGCGGAGGAAGCACGGGCGGCGCGCCGCAAAGAGGCGCTGGTCGTGCTGCCGCCGCCGACCGATACGGGCGGACGGAAACGCCGGACAGCAAAAAAAACACAGGCAGCCGCAGGGGATGCCCCGCGCCCGCGGGCATGGATCACGCGGCGCCGCAGCACCGAGCCCGGGCATGAGGCCCGTTTTGAGGAATGGCACGGCCCGGAACGGACAGGGAGCGTGCTGGAGAAGGTCTTCATTTCGCTGGGCGCATCCCCGGAGCAGGCGAAACTGAGCCGCTTGTGGTGCAGCTGGGATGCCGTGCTGGGGCCGGACCTGGCGCCCCTGGCCCGACCGCTGGGCCATCATGACGACAGGTTGCTCATCGGTGCCGGAGATGCCGTGCTGTTGCAGGAGCTCTATTACATGGGCCCGGAGATAGTGCGCCGGGTCAATGCCTTTTTGCAGGAGGACTTCTTTACGGCGGTGAGAGTCTCCCTGATGCTGGACCATCAGGATCTGGATGCTCCCAGCCCGGTGCTGGAGCGCTCCGCCGGGCGCCCGAAGGAGGAGGTCCCTGCTCCTTCCGGGGCCAGCCTGGGGCTCATGGATCCCGAATCGGCCGTGGCCCGCTGCTATGCCCGTTTCCTGGGCATGGAGCTGCCCGATCCCCGCCACTGACGGGCCGGGGCCGCCGGAAGGCGGGATTGACAAAGCTTTTCCCGCGATGCTAGGGTCAGCGGGTGTCGTGCTGGCCTTGCCGTTTCGTTGCCGTGGCTGCCGTCACGCTACAGCTCAAGGGGAGGATGCCATGCACGATACGCTGGAAGATATCAGCCTCACACACGACAATGGCGAGGACATGCGCTTTCGTGGAAGCCTTTCCTCCGAGTGCTCCTGGTATGACGAGGAGCATGGCATGCTGTGCCGCCAGAAGCTGTATGTGACGGAGGACAAGGACCAGATTTATTACATCATGCGTACCGGGGCGGAAGGACACAGCCGCCGGGCTTACCGTCTGAAGGTGCAGGACGAGACCTGCATCATCCATAACGGCAAAGCTGAAGTACGCATGCCCGTTGCCCTGTTGATGCTGGCTGTGCGCGGTCTGTGCGGCATGGATGCCCGGAATGCGACCAGCCTTGCCATGGTGGAAGAAATGCTCAAGGCTGCCAACGCCTAGCCGCCGTCCGTTTTTTCCCCGAAAAGAGAGGAAAGGGATGCTCCTTCGGGAGCATCCCTTTTCGTTTTTGCGGCATCTGTTCCTGTGCCGGTCATATAACAAAAAGAGCCCCCCGAATGGGGGGCTCTTTTTGTTTTCAGCTCTCGTGGCGAGTCCCGGCAAGACCAAGAGGTTCGCCGGGCGGACGCCCATCTTCGGGAGGGGGGGCGGGCCTGTTCCTCCTGGGTCTTTGAAGGCCCCGGGCGCATTTCAAGAGCGGCAGTGCGCCTGCCGGAGGCGCATCGTGCGGGCAGCTCCCGGCAGGGCGACATCAGGCGCTGACAGTGGCCTCAGCGGCGGGCGCTGAAATGCTTTTCCGCACTCTCGATGTCTTCGAAGCCGTATTGCCGCACCTGATGGAGCAGGTTCTGTTCGGCTTCGCTCTCGCCCCTGCGCAGCCGTTCCATGGTGGCCCGGTGGTAGAGGGCGATGGTCTTTGGGGAATAGGTGCGCAGTTCCGCGCGCAGATAGGTCTCCATGGAGACCCAGCCCGGACGGTCGTCACGGCTGCGCAGGGGGCGGCCCCTGTCGGCCAGCGAGGGGAAGCGGCTGTCGAGGTCTTCCTTCCAGGCCACATGGGCGGCCACGATGTCGTCCACCTGGGCCACGGCCGCAGGATCCAGCGGCGGCAGGCTGTCGGCCAGCTGGGCATATTCTTCGGGGAAGGTGGACTCCATCATACGGGCGTATTTCTCCGTGACCAGGTTGCGGCCTTCCAGACGGGCGTTCAGCAGGTCTTCCAGATAGCTGCTCAGCAGTTCGTCATCCCAGTTGTCCATCTGGCTGGAACGCATGATGCGGAAGGTCTTGGGATCCATCTGGCAGGAGGCCTTGCCGCCCACGTTCTGCACGTTGCTGAACATCTCCCATTCCGCGCTCACGACAGCATCCACAAGGGTCTTGTGTTCCATAGCGTCTCCTTGGCCGGGAAGGGCCGCGGGCATCGCGGCTGTCCGGCCATCTTCAGCAAGAAGGCTTTTCCCGGCGTGGCCGGGGGTAGGAAAAAAAGGGCGTCCTGCCGGAAGCAGGACGCCCTTGTGTCAGCAATTGGCGGGGGAGGGATGCTAACTGCAATCGTAACATACTGTAAATAATATATTATGATATGCAGCAAAATGCCTCGTACCCCCAAATGTACCCCCAAAAAATTTTGCTGCCCATTTTTGCCCTGCTTGTGGCATGGGCCATGCATACCATCCAGGGAGATTCCCGGCAAGGAGAAAGGCTTTTTTTGAGATAGCACCCTGCTCCCATCTCCGCAACCAGCCGCCCATATGCCGGATCACAAAAGGGCCGGAATCCTCTTCCGCCCCCGCCTCAACATTGGGGCGTTATCGTGCTGACGTTTGCTAACAGGGACAGCATTCCGAGTGCTACCCCTCCTGCCCGGCATACCGCTTTGCCGGAATGCCGGCGATATCTTCTCCCCTTGCCTGTCATGGCCCGCAATGGCTCCGTAGGAGCTTGAAACATGATGGGCCGGGCGCTCCGTAGCATCCGGCCCGTTACTTTTCCTCAAAGGATGACACCTGGTGTCATGCCTTGGGCGTCCATCGTGTGGACACCCTTCCCGTATCACCGTCGCCATGCGCTGCATGATGCGCAGGCCATTCGCCATTGCGTTCAGGTCTTGCGTTTGCGTTGCAATTTTTCATATCACCGCAGACAGAAAGGATTTTCTTTCCGGCAGATGTTGCGTTTATTCGAAGCATACAGTTCCTCTGACCATCCTACTTGTATCTTGCACACCGTCAGCGACAAAAAGCCCCAGGCCGAAGTGGGACAGGCTGCCGAGGGCAAAGGGGACGGGGACCGGGCTGTCGAAATGGAGCCGGAAGCCGTAGCCATGCTGGGGAGCTTTGTCCTTGCGTTGCCGGACGAAGCTGCTCCAGGGCAGTTTCGCACCGTCCCGGATGGGAAGGAAGGGGAAAGGCTCGATCCGCACCGGTTCCGGCAGGCCTTGCTCCGTACAGGAACGCCGTATTTCCGCTTCCAGCCATTCCTGAAAAATTCCCTGCCGCGGCTTGTAGTGACGGCCAAAGACCACAGGCGTGGCGCTGACCACTGTTTGGACACGGGGAAAGGCGGCAAGCGGCAGGCAATGCAGGTAGATCAGTTCCGTCAGCTTGGCGCCCCGGGCCCAAACATAACGTAGGCTTTCCAGGGCTTCCCGTTCATCTGGGGTCAAAGCTCGCGGCAGGAAGACGCGCACATGGTCGATCTTGCCGTCCCCGTCCGTATCGCAGGGCCAGTAACTGGCATGATGATGCCCGCACAAGGGACGCCCTGAGGCATCCTTGCCGCTGAACAGGGGCGAGATGGCGTCGGGATCACCGCAGCAGTGCTTGTGGCGGCTCATGAGCCCGGCGCGTATGCGTTCTGCCAGGATCAGCCCATGCGTGACCGGCGGCAGGGGCGTGGCTCGCAGCGCATAGGTCACGCAGCAAGGACCATCCCCGGACAGGGGCAGAGCTTTGGAGGGCATCTCCTGCTCATGGAGGGCATAGGTGCATGGCCCAAGGAGCGGATGCCTGTTCCAGCCTTCCGTCAGCAGGGTCTTTGTGGAAAGGGCCAGAGCTTCCAGCCAGGAGCAGGCGCGTTTTTTCTTCCCTGAACCCGTGGACGGCAGATAGGGCAAGCCGCTGTAGGCCTCCGGTGACAGGAGCGTCTGGACACTGGCAAGGCTGTCCAGCGGGGCATCCTGCTGTGCTGGGCAGCAGTTCCAGTGACGGTGCGGGGGCAGGGCATCGCACATCCGGGCCGTGACCCAGGATTCCGAGCGGCCCAGATAGGGCAGCGCTCCGGCCAGCTGCTCCAGAAGCCGTAGCGACGCTGCCGGAGCCTCCGGCAGTTCCATATACAGCGCATCGTCCTTGCCCAGGCAGACAAAGGCATCCAGCACGGGCTGCCTGTCGAGTTCTTTGGTTCCCTGGTCAAGATAGCACTTCACGGCCATCTTGCTGGCGGGCGGCAGGCTGAAGCGAGGCGTGCCGACCAGCGGCAGGAGCGCGGCCTCCAGCTCGCTGTCCGTGATCCCGTCGAAGCGACGATAGCGCATGTCCATCAGGGCCCGGGCCAGGCGGAAGGGGGAAGGCGGCCATTCGGGTTCCCCTTCATTGACGTTGCGTCCCCAGGCTGTGGCGTGATAGCGCCCCGCCGGGAAAGTGATCTCAAGGACAGGCATCAGGCCTCCTCACTAGCAGTGCTGTTGTCGGCAGCGTCATTGGCATTGTTCCTGTCTTCCTTGACCATGATGGGGGTCTGCAAACGGGTGACCGGCGGCTGGGCGAACAGGGGCGCGCAGGCCGCCACGGTCTGCTGCAGGGCGGCGAGCAGCTCTGCTTCCGTGGGCAGGCTGTCCATGCCGGACAGACGCGGCTCCCCGTCCAGACGCAGGTCGCAGGCCGTACGCAGGCGCAGGCTGCCGGACAGCAGGCGGCGCATCTTGTACAGGCCCAGGCAGAACAGCAGCTCCTGGGCTTCCTTGGGCAGGCCCAAGGCCCGGATACCGCCCGCATCCAGATTGAAATAGGCCGTGATGCGCTCCGCCGTGTATTCGGTGCGCTGATAGGGCACATTGCTGTACACGTCTTTGTCGTACTCCGCATGGCGCAGGCTGCCGGTAGGATCGAAGCTGTTCTTGACGCCGCCGGAGATGGCCTCGCGCACGTTCCGGGCTTCGATGAAAGCAGAGATGAGGCGCGGCACCTTGATACGGCCGCCATCGACGATGGAGAGGAACACCCCGTGCAGCAGGGAATTCACATCATACTTGAAGATGGTGGCATGGATGCGCTTCCAGTCCAGAAGGCCCTTGGGGCTGGAAGCCGCTTCTTTACGAAATCTGTCCTTGAACGTCCTGTCGGCAATGATGAAGGGCGAGGCAAGACGGTGGGCCTCCAGTAGCGTAGAGGTGGAAAGGGGCTCCATATTAGGGCCTTGCAGAGCGGCCGTAACATAAGAGATTCCTTCCAGCTCAGGGATGACCTCACCGTCCAGGGTGACGATGGTCTGTTCCAGACGGTTGGCCATGGACTGGGCCGACTCCACCAGCAGCATGCGGGTGCCATCGGGCAGGGTATAGACAGCCGCACCAAGATCGGCGAAGCCGGTGGGCTGAAAGCGCTGTCCCTGCAGCGGGACGAGGTCGGCTTCCACAAGCAGGCGTCCGGAAGAGCAACGATCCAGAATCATGGGAACTCCTTTTGTCAGGATGGCTGGCGAAGTTGGTGGAGCAGGGCGCGTCCGTCCACAGGTACGGCAAGGCAGGCCAGGACAGCCGCAGGGGACAGGGCGCGGACGCTTTCGGCAAAGGACGTAGGAAGATAGAGCCCCCCGCCTCCGGCGATGCGCAGACGCTGGGCAGCCAGGGCACAGGCTTCCGCAAGGCGGCCGGCCTGTACCAGTCTGAGGATGCGCTGTTCCGGGCGCAGGCGCTCCCTGTCCAGACCTGCATCCTGTGGCAGCGGTGTATAGAGCAGTTTGAGCAAAGCCACGGCATGGGGGAGACGTGCCTGCCGGAGGGGAGCACACCAGGCTTCCGGCAGGTGTTGCGGCCTGCCTACGAGGGAAAAGGCCCGCAGCAGGTCGCGCAGCAGCTCCACATCCAGCCTGCCGTCCAGCAGGGGCAGCAGATCGGCGGAAGACAGACGCAGATCGGCCCGCAGGGGATCTTCGCCGTAGCGTTGGGCCAGGACAAGCCGGCGCAGGAACATCCTGCCCAGGCCTTCGAGCGTCTCGCCGCGCCACGGCACATGATGGTCAGACGTATCCTCCCAGCGGTACAGGGCATCCGGTGCGACCGGTGAGAGATGGGCCCGGAAGGGCCCCAGTTTGCCGGAACCGCGCAGAGAGGCCAGGGTGGCGGCCAGTCGTACCTCCGGCCCGCCGTCGTCGCAGGCGCTTATCCAGTCCGGTGACAGGGGCGTACAGGGGGCGGCCAGCAGGCCGGGCAGGCCCGGCAGGGCATCCATCCGGGCCAGGGCCCTGCTCACGGCCACAAAGTGGGGAGCATCCGGGGTGCGGGTACACGCGAAAACAGCAGCGGCAAGGCGACGCCGGGCAGCGGTCAACGAATTTGGCTCTTCTTTCCGGTGGCAGCGTTGTTGTACCCAGCGTGCCACAGGATCCAGCAGGGCCACCTGCGGCTGATACTGTACGGACAGGCTCCCGGACGGCAGGGCCACATAACTTTGTCCCCGTCGTTCCAGAAAACTGTAACGTTCGAAACCGTCGATGCCCCGTTCCACGCCAAGGGAGGCGATGGCGCGAGCAAAGTCCAGCCCGTTCCGGGCCTGACGGCGTCCCAGGCTCGCCCGGCCTTCTCCCAGAAGGCGGCGTACTTCCCGCAGGGAGGCTGTACGCGACCAGAGCGGCATCCATATCTCGCCCCGGCCCTTGTCGGTCAGGGAGGAAGAAGCAAAGCCTGCTGCCAGTCCTTCCACACAGAAAGGAAAGCAAACGTCGTTCGGGTCTTCCGGGGCACGGCGGGTCAGGCTCCCTGCAAAAAGCAGCGTGCCTTCGAACAGCAGCAGGAAATCCCAGGGATTGACCGGCACGTCGGCACGATAGGTGCCCGTATCCTGGTTGCAGCCACCGGCATGACCGGGGTCGAACTGGCCTGCGGCGGATTTGGGCAGGCCATTGACCGGCAGGCCGAACAGGGCACTTTCCAGCCAGGCGCGGGATTCTTCCGGCGGGCAGGCGAATATTTTGGCCACATGGCGCATGAAATTGCTGCTGTATTCCAGCCGGCCTTCATTGCCGCCCGTACCCAGCAGGGGAGCAAACACCGCCTTGTCAGTCCGCAGGATGCATGTGGCATCCAGCCAGGGCAGACAGGTCTCCGGCAGTTCGGCACGACAGCGCTGCAAAAAGGTCTCCTTGCAGCGTTTGCGCAGTTCATCCAGCTGGTTCTTTTCTTTGGGGGGCGCGATCAGTTCCGGCCAGTTGCGTATGCGGGCGATGACCTCCCGATAGACGGCAAGGCGGGGGCTCGTGGATTGGGCCAGAGCGTCGATGCCTTCCCTGTTGTCGCCGGGATAGAAGCCGCTGCCCCCGTTCCACGGAGTGACAAGCGGTGTCGGCTGCCATGTTTCCATAAAAAAGTCGCACAGTGCCTGTCGGTCAAGGCTGGAGGAAAGGTGGAAGACCCCATTCTGCCACGCCCCGCGGGCGTTGGCGTCGGCCTGTTCGCCCACGAGCCGCAGGATGCCCAGGGCCTTGAGATAGGCTGCCAGCGGACGCGAGGCGCAGCCTTCGAGCAGGATGTCAGGCATGGTGTCTATCCTCCGCGCTGGCCCGCCAGTCGGCAAGGCGCAAGAGTGCTTCCCAGAAGGCCAGACGGAACGGCCCCCAGTTTTCCAGCAGGGCGCTCATGCGGTCGGCCCAGCTGGCGCCCTGTTCGGAAAGCCCCAGCTCCATGCAGGCCAGGGACAGAGTGACGCCGGGCATCCCGTCCACCGGGGGCAGGTAGTCCCCTTCATGGATGCCGCGCGCGAAGCGGCGTACCCCGGCAGGGGCCTGTTCATTGGGCAGGGCCCGCAGGGAAAGGCGTATCTTGCCGTGATGCGCCGCCGCCAGATACACGACCAGATCATCGTGCCCCGTATGCAGCAGGGCCAGGGCCGAGGCCAGCTCGTGACGGAACCCCGGCCGGGCATAAGCCCGCATTTGTGGCGCCTTGGCCCAGACCTTCCCGGTATCCGGGGCCTGACAGGCCTCCTGAAAAACGGCATGTGCCTTGCCCCAGTCATGTCGTCGTGCCGCGGTGAGCAGGGCGGGCAGACAGTCCGGGGGCACAGGCCCGCCCAGAGCCGAGAGCAGGGCCTGCAGGGCGTTCCGGGTGCGCTGGCCGTGTTCCTCCAGACTTTGCCATGCGGCATGGCTGTGCGTGTCGCTGTCCAGTCCTGTAGGGACGGGCGCTGGGGCCGCCGGGATGACGGGTACGACACGGGCCGTGGCAGCGCTGTCCCAGCCGCTGTGCGGCGCATAGCCGCCGGCCGTGTCCCTGAGCAGCACGACCATGCCGGGCCGCAGACGGCGGACTTCCTGCCAGTGGCCTTCCAGACTGTCCCAGACCCAGGCATGCTGTCTTTTGTCTTTGAGAAAGTCGCGCATCTCGCCCAGCGGTACGGGGCACAGCTCCTCGCGAGCCGGGCCGGGCATGTCCCCGCCGGGCATGTCTTCCGGCCAGGTGCGCCAGAAGGCCTGCACGTCGGTATCATCGCTTTCCCGGATGAAGCGGGAAACGTCGATGTCCGCCCCGGCAAGATCGGGCGTGGTGTCGAAAAGATCGAAGAGGTCAGGGGCGCGCAGCACGGCATGGGCATCGTCCTGGTCTTCGCTGCGGGGCAGCAGGGCGGGCGCGGCATCCTCCAGCCTGGAGAGCAGCGCGCGGGCCCTGGCCAGAGCCGCCGGCGTGTACGGGCGGGCCGCCTGTTCCGTCTTGCAGGGGGCATCCACCCAGAAGATGCGGGCATCTTCCAGTTCCCCGGCCCGGTTGCAGCGCCCGAAGCGTTGTACCAGCGATGACCACGGGGCCAGATCCGTGAACAGGGTGGCGGCGGAGATGTCCACACCGGCCTCCACCACCTGCGTGGTGACGATGATGCGCCCTGCCTCTCCCGGTGCGGAAAGGGCCTCTTCCAGCACGCGGCCGCGGTCAGCGGGGCGGAAGCGGGAATGCAGCAGGCACAGGGGCGGGGCTTTTTTGTCTTTTTTCAGGGCCGCGCACAAATCCATGGCCTCCTTGACCCGGTTGCGTATCACCAGGGTCAGGGTGCCGGGGCGGTGTTCCCTGAGGATGGATGCCGCCAGGTCTTTGGTTTTTCTGATGGCCAGGGGCTGAAGGCGCTTGGCGGCATGGATGCGCCGGATCACCTGCGGGAAGGCCGTGTCCGCCGCGTCCAGTGTCCGCAGCTGCGGGGCGGGACAGCGGGCGGCAAAGTCCACACTGGCCAGCCAGCGCGGATGCAGGGTGGCGCTGCACCACAGGGAGCGGCAGGGCAACGCGGAGCCGAAGCGCTGCCGGAAGGCCTCCAGCTGGGTGGAGGTGGGCAGACCCGCGCCCATGAGCTGCACCTCGTCGAAGACCCAGAAGGCATCGTTGTGCAGCAGGGCGAAATCCAACGGCCAGCGGAAGCGGCTCATGGCGTAGCCGCGATTGAGGGCGCGGGACAGAAGCTGGTCCTGGGTGCCGATGAGGATGGCGTCGTCTTCGGGGCGCAGGTCCCAGTCCCGCGCCACGTCACCGCCCATGAGCACATGCACCGCGGGCGCACGGGAGAGCAGGCCCGCATCGGCCAGAGCGGCGGCCCATTGCCGTGCCAGCCGCGCGGTCTGTTCCACCAGCACGCGCATGGGCAGGCACCAGACCAGCCGCCGGGGCGTGTGGACATCCTGTCGCTGCCGCTTGTGGAGCCAGGCCAGCAGGATGGCCGCTGTCTTGCCGAGGCCGGTGGGGATCTCCAGCACGTCGGGCCAGGGCTCGTCCGCCAGACGCTGCTGGTAGGGATAGGGGGGAACGCCGAGCGTTGCCGAATACCAGTCAGACAAGGATGGCACGCGGGACTCCTCTTGCTGCGGGGTGGCGCGGGCAGGCCTGCCCGCGAAGACCGGAAACATACTTCAAAATACCGTACCTTTCTCGCTGGTGCAACCGAACTGAAAAAACAGGGCTTTTTCTTGCAGCCGGCACGGCAGGCGGTCTGCCGCCGGGCAAAGGACGGCAGGTCCTCGATCCATGCCTTTACAGGCCGCGCCGGGCCTTGCTAGAACGGAGGAGCTGTCACATCCGGGGAATCCTCCCCGGCCCCATTGAAGCCTCAATGTCAGCCCGCACCACGTCTGGGGAGCTGGCGTCACATCCGGGGAATCCTCCCCGGCCCCATTGAAGCTCCAGTACCGACGTCCCTCCGCTGGCGAAGGCCCACAGGTCACATCCGGGGAATCCTCCCCGGCCCCATTGAAGCCAGTTCCTTGCGGGGGATGCCCAGCTTGCGCTCGTGTCACATCCGGGGAATCCTCCCCGGCCCCATTGAAGCCGCGATCTGGCCGACTATGTGGATTACGAGCTGGGGTCACATCCGGGGAATCCTCCCCGGCCCCATTGAAGCTACGCCTTTGCCGACGGGCAGGGCGGCATCCACATGTCACATCCGGGGAGTGATCCCCGGCCCCATTGAAGCGCCCCGTCATCGTCGGGGTTCAGCTCTCTCGTGAGCGTCATATCCGGGGAGCAATCCCCGGCCCCTTGGCAGCGTCAGGCATCCTCCGTCGGTGCCTGACGCTGTTGCGTATCCATATTCCCCCGGCTGCCTTGCCATGCCGGCAGCGCCAGGCGTTGACGATACCGTCTCCTCACCGCATGGCGGACAGGACACAGGCAGATCATCCTGAACAGATCCAGCGCGTACCGCCTCCACCTTCGGCTTGGGGAGCGGGTGGCACGCTCATGCCGTTCTCCCTTGTCCCTGAGCCAGCGGCATCACGCCCCGGCATGGATGTATGGGCTTCCCCGCTCCGAAATGACAAAGAGAGGCCCTCTTGTGTCCAGACTTTCAAAACAGAGGGGCGGCCCCGAAGGCCGCCCCTGTCTCACGCCACCCGGCAAGGATAGCATTGCCTGGTGTGCTTGCCATAGTCAGGCCTCAACATTTTTTGACCTCTCGTGAAGTTTGCTTTTTCCCGTCCGTCCTACGCTTCCGTTTTGGCCGCCGGCCATTAGCTGCTGAACGCCGCTTGCCTTCCTCT
This sequence comes from uncultured Desulfovibrio sp., assembly GCA_937926875.1. Lineage (GTDB taxonomy): Bacteria > Desulfobacterota > Desulfovibrionia > Desulfovibrionales > Desulfovibrionaceae > Desulfovibrio. Next base: position 79,475 of record CALBAX010000015.1, on the reverse strand, counting down.
GTCCTCGGCCCTGTGGACAATCCGCCATGCAGGCGGCACCGGCCATTGCCGTACAGGTCTTTCCGCTTGCAGGGCGTTCCGGCCCTGGTCTTGGCGCCTCATGTCTGGCCCGGCAAGGTACGAGGTGGAGGCAGCGGGGCCTCACTTTCGTCCTGTGCCGCACACCGGATACCGGCCCACAGATCATCAATGCTTCTTGCTTCCGTCTTGTTTCGAACCGGCATTCCGTATATCTCTCCCTCCTTTTTTTGGGGCAACACCGTTGACTTGTGGTTGGCCTTGCCCCTTGCGTCCGGGCTACCTCCACGCTTGCCGGATTCCCCGGGCTTCGTCCCGGCTGTCTAGTTCACCGTGTCCGGCATAGGCGGGACATGTACGGGCACGACTTCAAAGCTGGGGGTGCCCATCATTTCAACGGCCTTTTCCCGGCTCATCTCCAGCGCCTTCACAGCGCCGTCCAGGTCATAAACGTAGGGCTCTTTCCGCCATGCTTCGGCCACCATTTCAACCACCATGCAGGCCGCTTGGTAGCCCTCCTGAAAGCCTTGGGCATAGCCCTCTTGGGCGGCGTCCGTAATTGATCTTACGATAACAGTCTTGTCCTTTTCCATGGATACTCCTTTGAATGTCAGGCCGCGTCATGGGCCTTCACGATGGCGGCCCAGCGTTTCCGGGCCCCTTCCAGGTATTGCCGCAGGAAGCCCCAGGCCATGTACTCCGCCGCGGCCCGGCTCCCGGCAAAGAAGAAGGGCAGGCGGTACCGTCCGGCGAAGGCCAGCACGCTCTGGCAGGCCGCATGCGGGTTCAGCCTGCTGCGGTATTGCCCGCCTGCCAGATCGGCCCAGCTCGCTTCCACCACCACACAGAAAGCATCCAGGGCGGCGCCGCGGGCCAGCTCACGTTCAAAGCGTTCCCGCTCCCGTCCCAGACAGGCCACCAGATCGGACAGCTCCTTGCGTTCCACAGCCACCTTGTCCGCCAGCCCGGCAAGGGAGTAGTCGCCCACGCCCAGGGTGCCCACTTCCACCGTCACGCCTTCATAGCGCGGCCCCCGGAAAGAAAAGGGAGCCTGCTCCCGGCTATCCACGATAACGCGCACCGCTGCCCTCCTCCCGCGTTTTTCCCTCGTTTGCACCCTTTGGCCCGCCCGCGCCCCTTTCGTGCGGCAGGGCGGCGATACGGGCTTTTTTGACAGGGCTGGACAACGCCACCTCCAGCCATTGCGCGATGGTCGGCACCGGCTCCAGCGCCAGGGCCGCCCGGTGCATGTCGCCCAGGTCCTTGCCTCCGGCGGAGGGGACGCATGCGGCGGCAGGGAAAAGGCCCCGCCAGCGCAGCCAGGCGCTTTGCCCGCCCGCGTCATTGTCGGGGCAGGCGATCAGCCGCGGCGCGGCCCGGATGAAATCCGCCGTGTCCGCATCCAGCCCCTTGCAGTTGCCCATCAGGGCCACGGCCGCCACGGACGCATGGCTTTCCTGCCAGACAAGACAGGCATCCAGCGCGCTTTCCACCAGCACCACCGGTATCCCGGCCCGGCCGGCCACAAAGGGCACGTTGGCGCTCCCGGCCACCTGCCAGTATTTGGGCCGCTTCCCGTCCTGCCGGTCTTCGTCCGGCACACGGATGGCCAGCGCCACCACCCCGGCCCTGCGCCGTGTGGCGATGACGATGCCGCGCGGCAGCAACAGCTTGCGCCTGTCCTCCAGGGGCGGCAGGCCCCATGCCTGCCTGGTGGGGAAGGTGTCCGCCCCATTCCAGCCGACGCCCAGGGCGCGGCATGTGTCGGGGCGCAGGAAGCGGGCCGCACAGATCCCGGCGGCTGCTTCGGGGGAGCCCTCCACAGCGCGCAGCCCGGCCAGGAAGGCCCCGGCCTGTTCCCGCCAGGCATCCGGGGGCAGCACGGCAGGGGGGAAGGTCTCCGGCACGGACGGCACAAAGGGGGCCGTGCCGGTCTGTGCCGCCCGTGTGCCGGTGGGGCGGGCGGGGCGTCTGCCCCGGCCCGTGGTCCCCCGTGGCCCTTCCCCGGACGCCAGCCCCAGGGTGCGGCAGGCATCGGCATAGGACAGGCGGCAGAAGTCCCGCAGGAACTGGATGCCGTCGCCCCGGGCACCGCACTGGCGGCACAGGTACGCGCCGCCGCGCGGGCGATCCGGCCAGACCAGGAAACGGTCCCGGCCGCCGCAGGCCGGACAGGGGCCCGCCAGCTCGTGCGGCCCCTTGCGCCTGAATCGCTCCGGGCAGGGAAGGAAGGTACTCAGATCAGGCATCGTTCCCCTCCTGCCCGGTACAAGCACCGGTACAAAGCAGTTCTTTTCCAGGCAGCATACCGCAGGCATCCCCCGGTACCGGTACACGGTACACCCCTAAAGGGGTGTGTACCGTTTGTACCGTCTCGGGATGGGGTATGCCCCCGGTACATGTACCGGTTATGTACCGGTCTGTACCGGTCGTACCGGACAGGGCAGAACAGATCATTCTTGTCCTCCTGTACCGGGACATTGGGCTTGTCCCGCTCCCTGTTCCGGCACCCCCGACAACAGGCCCCGGACACCTCCCGGGACCGGGACATCGGACCGGGACACACCTAAAGGTGTGTGTCCCGGTTGTCCCGCCCCCGGGGAAGGGGGGTGTCCCCCGGGACATGTCCCGCAGTTGTCCCGCTCTGTCCCGCCTGTCCCGGAAGGGACGGAGTACATGTCATCCTGCACAATGATGACCCCCAGGCTGACCAAACTTTCCCGTGCTCTGCCAAAAGCCTTTCGTTTGGCTTCTGTATTGTCCGCAGTGGACCGGGCATAAAAATGCCTGCGCCAGACGTCGATGTGCACGGCATCGTCTCCCGCTTCCTGCAGGGCCGCCTTGAGGGAGGCAAGGCCGTATTCCTGCGAGGGGGTCAGGTGCGGCCGGCGTTCGGCCCGCCTTGCCGTGACATCGGGCGCCACCACGCAGGAGGACAAGGGGTCCCCGTCCTCGTCGGTCCCCAGCGGCACGGCCTTGAGCAGGAACGGCCAGCGCATGCCGTCCACGCCTTCCTTGCTCTTGCGCAGCACCACGGCGCGGGCGCCGTTCTTTTCCCGCTCCACCTCCAGCACGGCGTCGGCATCGGCTGTCAGGCTGTAATGCCCCCGGGCCCCGCGGCCCTGGTCCTTGCCGGTATGGTGCACCAGCACCACCAGCCCGCCGGTCCGGGTCTGCAACCGCGTGGCCGCCTCGATGATCAGGCCCATGTCCTGGGAGCTGTTCTCGTCCAGATCAGGAGCCGCCGCGTGCAGGGTGTCGATAATGACGACACCCCCGTCGGGGCTGACATTGGCCAGCGCCTCCACGTCGTCCATAAGGCGCAGGCGTTCGCGCACGAACTGGACGTCCCGGGGGTAGCTCTGTTCGTATTCTTTTTCCCAGGCCTCAAGGCGCGTCCGCAGCCCGCCGGAGCTTTCCAGGTTCACATAGACCACCGAGGCTTCCTTGACCCGGCAGCCGAACCAGCGGCGGCCAAGGGCGATATGCGCGGCCAGATCGAGCATCACGAAGGATTTGCCGGAACCGCTGGCCCCAAAGACCACCGCCACGCCCTGGGCCGGCAGGACGCCTTTGACGCGCCAGGCCACGGGCGGCGTGGACAGGATGCTGGCCGCCGTCTCCAGATGGATGGCCCGCACCGGGACCACGGCGGCGCAAGGCTTCCTTCCTGCCGTGTCCGCCCGGGAGGCGAAGGCCGCGGCGTTGGCAAGGATCATGTCCGCATAGGGGGGCTGCCCGCCGCCGGGGATGATGTCGTCCGTGATGTCACTCATGGTCGCCCCCTTCCCGTTCGGGATCCCACAGCGGGGGCAGGTCGCGCTCATGCGGCAGCCCGGCAAGGGGGAAGGAGAGCTCCCCGCCGGCGATGGCGATCTTGTCCAGGAGCAGGTCGAAGCAGAGGGCAAGGCCCATATTGCTTTCATCAGAGGGCAGACCGTTGCCGTCCTGGGCAAACATGTCGCCCACGACGTTGCGCAGGAACGTGGCCAGACAAGCGGCGTCTTCCAGGGCGCTGTTGGGGGAGATATGCCGCAGGCTCCGGGGGATGCTGGAAGAGCGGGCGCAGTAGTTACGCATGGCGCACCTCCTTCACGGTCAGGACATTACCGAGCATGGCCCAGCGCACACGGGCCGACGTGGACAACGACGTGCCCAGCAGGGCCACAAGGGCGGCAGTTTCACCGGCACGGGCCAGCTTGCGAAGAAGGAAGGACAGGGACGCACGACCACCGCAGGACGCGGGGCGGAAAAGGGGGATGGAATGCATGAAACACCTGCACTGTTTGGGGGGATTAAGGATACAAAAAAAGGCGGAAACAACGCTCCCCGGCCAGTGCAAGGCCGCCGGGGTCTCACGAACACCCGGACGTTGCTTCCGCCAATGTATAGCACCGCGCAAAGGGTAAACCTCTCGCGTATTGCTGGCAGAAAAAAAGACCGCTCTTTTCACCGCGTGGGGCACGGTAAAGGCGTCGGTTACGCCTTGCACTGTTTGGGGAAGTTCAGTCTGCCCCAGACAGCGGGCGCGCGTCAAGGGCCGCAACGATCCAGCGGTATTGCTACGCAGCATGGCAGCCCTCCTTCACCTTGAAGCCGGGGCAGAGGACAGGCCAGCCGCGCCCGTCCGGCAGGTAATGGGAGCGGCATCCCGCAAGGCCGATGATGGCGGCCCGGAAGGACGGCACGATGCCATGCGTGCAGACACGGCAGAGCCAGCTTTGACGGGGGGCCGGTGCAGGATCGGCCCAGGTCTCTTCCCACTTGCCGGGCGCGAACAGCTCACACCACCCGGCGGTGGTGAGCTTTTCGCCGCTCAGCATGCAGAGCAGGCGCTCACGGCCGGAAGCCAGGGCCACAGTGCGGAAAAACTGGCAGCGGTCACAGCTTTCGGCTTGTGCGGGGCGGGGCGGTGTGGCATGATGGGGACAAGCAAGATCCCTCACCTTGCCGCCTTTTTGATTTGCCCCCACCGCCGCCAAGCATCGGGGGCTTTTCTTTTGGATCATGCTAGGCCCCCTCACCGGCATTGAGACGGTCGATCAGGGCGCGCACATCTTCCACACGATAGCCGCGGGCACGCTTTCCCAGGGCCACGGGCCGGGGGAACAGCCCGGACTTTACACCGTCGTACCAGGCAGTCCGGCAGACAGGCACGAACCGCAGCACGTCGGCCAGGCGCAGGAATCCAGTTTCCGGCAGGGTAGGTCTGGGGGAGCTTTGAACGGTAGCGGACATGAAAAAACCTCCTTGCAGCTTGATGCATTTGCAAGGAGGTTAGCGCACCGTGCGGTGTGGTAAGCAAGCGGGGTAAGGCGTGGTATTTTCGTCTGTGAGGTGTGGTATTTTTCCCGGGAAGGTGGGGTAAGGTCTACCACGGTAAGGTTTTAGTGCTGCCGTTGAACAGGTTCTTGCCGTACTGCTGCCAGTCTGTAATGTTTCCTTGAGGATGCATCAGGCCGCCAATCATAGCCCAAGAGGCCCCGGCACCCTTCAAGCAGGCCGCCGTCTCCTGGGGAGTCTTGCCCTCCTTCCAGCACTGCTCTATTACGGCAATCAGGCCGTACCACTTCAAGCCTTGGCCTTCACCCTGCCGGGCCTGTTCCAGCTCTGCTCTGGTCTTCTCCAGCTCAGCTTGCAAGGCGGCCTTCTCTTGCCGGGCCTGTTCCAGCTCAGCTTTTAGGACGGCTTCCCGTTCGGCAATGGGAGAGGCTTTTCCCCGCAGGGCGGTTGCCGTGTCGCCCTCCTCTCCACCAGCTGCCTTGCCTCTGCCGCCCATCGCTTTCTGCCAGTTTAGCCAGTCAAGAACGTGAAAGGTAAAATTTTCATCTTGCAAGTCTTTTGTAGTAAAAAATGGGCCATCAGGGTAAAGCTCTTCGCTATGTTTCCTGAATCCTTCTTCCCATGAGCAGACAGGACCCTGGCCGCTGTTCATGAAGTCAATGAAGTGCATCGGACTCATTTTCAGCCACCGGCGCACGATATCGGCGGGGATATTCTCCCCATATTCCTTCATGATCTCCGCCTCTGGGTGGGCAGGCTCCCAGAGAACTTCAGGATGCTCCTTTTCATAGGCCGCCACATCCTCAGGGCGCATAAAGACATTTTCCGTATCATACCATTCTTTAGAAAAATCGATACACCATATGCTGGAGAGCAGCGAACAAAAGTGAACTTCCTTTCCGTCTGTGGGGCGTATTCTACTGTCAATACGAGCAAAAAAGGATATACCATTCCTTTCGGCAACTCCGTTCAGGAATCCGGCGCTCTTGTGCCAACGATGAAGGATGTCATCCACTGCAACGATCTGTTCAAGTACTACAGTCTTGTCCATATTCGTACCTTGCTGGGCACTCTCTTTTGATCCCCCAGGCAGGGCGGCAAGGGTTCCGCCTTTTCGGCATGGGTAGCTAGTCCATGCCTAGCCGGGGAAAAGCCATTGGCTCCCACCTCTGGCCCACGGCTTCACCCGGTGAAGCATAGTGAACTATGGCTTCCGGCAGGGAGAGGAGCAAGCCGTCCTGGCACCCCGCCGCTTCCCATCCAGGACAGGCCAGCCACATATGCCGGAGATTGCGCTTCCTGGCCGCGCGGTCATGCCTCGCACAGCGCCCGCCGCACCACGTCAGGGGCGACTTCGATGACACGCAGATAAGCCCGTGCCGCCGGATCGGGCTGTCTCCTGCCCTGTTCCCAGTTGCGAAGGGTATAGAGGGACAGGCCAAAGGCCGCCGCAAACCCGGTCTGGGAAAGGCCCAGCTTTTGCCGGATGGCCTTCACGTCCACCCGTTCGGGAGCACTGGCCGGGGGGAAGTCATGCACGCCGTATTGCGCCCTGTCCGCCGTCCCGTCCATGTAGTCCACAGCTTCGGTCAGACCGGCGATGATTTCTTGTCCTATCGTGCTCATGGCTTTTGCCTCCCGTATGCCGCAAGCAGCGCCGTCAGGCGGCGCATATCGTTCTTTTCGGCTTGCGTCAGATTCGCTTTTTCGTTCTTCCCGTATATCAGCAGGGCAAACAGGGGAATGCGCTCGGAATGAAAGTAGTAGATCACCCTGTAGCCGCCGCTCTTGCCTTCTCCTTCTTTTGCCCACCGCAGCTTGCGAACTCCGCCCGTGCCTTCCATGACCTTTCCGCTGTCGGGATGTTCGGCAAGGTAGGCCACCAGATCGGCGCGTTCCGTTTCAGAAAGCAGGCCCTTGGCCCTGCGCAAAAAGGAAGGAGTTTCAACGACGGTCATAGGTGGTGTGTGCATGGTTCTATTGTAAGTCATTGGCTTATAACGTCAAGAGGCAAGCCTCCGGCAAGGGAAGTGCCTCAGCCTTTGCCGCAGGCCGCAGGGAACACGAGAACACGAAGGAACACGAAGCATTCTTAAAGGTGTTCCGCCCGCAAACCCTTGTGGCTGTAGGACGGGAACACGAAGAACACGAAGAACACCAAAAAACGGATAAACTCAGGGGAGGTTCCGGCAGGGCAGGGAGCATAATCTGCCTATGCCCCTTCTCCGTCCCGCAGGCTGTCCAGGTAGTCCGCCCACTCCTGCATCATGCGGCGGCGCTCCTCCACATACTGGGCGCGATTGTAGGCATCCCGTACGCTGTTCTTTTCGGCATGGGCAAGCTGGGCCTCGATCACGTCAGGACGGTAGCCCATCTCGTTCAGCCGGGTGGAGGCCATGCTGCGGAAGCCGTGGACGGTCATTTCATCCCGGCCATAGCCCAGACGGCGCAGGGCATTGAGCAGACCAACATCCGATATGCAGCGCGTGGCGGAAGCCGTACCGGGGAAGACAAGCTCCCTGTTGCCGGTGATGGCGTGCAGGGCGCGGAACATCCTCACCACCTGCCGGGCAAGCGGGACAAGGTGGGGCCGCCGCATCTTCATGCGTTCGGCAGGTATCAGCCATTCCGCCCTGTCCAGGTCGATCTCTGACCAGGTGGCCCGCCGCAGCTCGCTGGAGCGGACAAAGACATACGGCATGATCTTCAGGGCAAAGGAGACGGACACATCCCCCGGATAGTCGTCTATGGCCCGGAGCAGGGCGCCGATCTCCTGCGGTTCGGTGATGGCGGCATGGTGGCGCACCGGCTTTGTGGTCAGGGCTTCGGTCAGGTGGCTTGCCGGATCGGCGACGATCATCCCGGCAAGGCGTGCGTAGCGCGTTACCTGTCCGCATATCTGGGCAAGGCGGCGGGCTGTCTCCAGATGGCCTTGCCGCTCCACCTTGCCCAGCACAGCCAGGAAGTCAGGCGCACCAAGTTCGGCAATGGGCCTGCTGCCAAGATCAGGAAAGGCCAGGGTCTCCAGTCGCCGGATGATCTGCCGGGCATGGTTGGGCGTCCAGCCCGCCAGCTTCTTCTTGTGCCATTCCCGCGCCACCACTTCAAAGGTCAGGCTCCTGGCGATGGCTTCCGCCTTGGCGGCCTTGCGTGCGGCGCAGGGGTCTATGCCGCGGGCGATCATTTCCTTTGCCGTGACCGCCCGGGCCCGCGCCTCCTTGAGGGAAACGGCAGGATAGGTGCCGATGGCAAAGAGACGTTCCTTCCCCTCAAAGCGGTACTTGAGCCGCCAGAGCTTGCCGCCGCCTGGGTTGACCAGCACATACAGCCCGTCACCATCCGCCACCTTGTAGGGCTTTTCCCTGGGCTTCGCCGTCCTCACAGCGGTATCCGTCAGTTTCTTGGCCATTGGGGGTACTCCTGACTTTCAAGGGGGTATGTTTTTTCAGATACCCCACAAACGTACCCCCATATTTCGCGGCTGTCTATGAACTTTGGCGGACTTCAACGAACCTCAAAAACGAAGAAAGTCCGCGCAGCTCAAGGCGTTGCGGACTTCTACGAACTTTGGTGAACTCTAGTTTGGCGGAGGGGGAGGGATTTGAACCCCCGGAAGGCGTGAACCTTCAGCGGTTTTCAAGACCGCCGCAATCAACCGCTCTGCCACCCCTCCGTGCGGAGCAGACCGCGCCGCCTCCTGTAGCCATCCTGCTGACAGGCATGGCTGTGGGCGGTGCGTCGTCTGCGGGCTGCCGGGCCATGGCCGTGGGCCTGCCCGGCAGAACAGCCAGAAGCATATAGCACTTTTGGGCCCGGAGCGCAAAGGGCAAGCTGCCGAAGGGCCCGACGGACCATAAAAAAAGCGGCGCCCCCGGAAGAGGACGCCGCCGGATCCGCTGAGCGAAATACTACTTGATGGCGTCCTTCAGCCCCTTGCCGGGGGTGAACTTGGCAACCTTGCTGGCAGGGATGGTGATCTCCTTGCCGGTGCGGGGATTGCGACCCTTGCGGGCGGCGCGCTCAACCACTTTGAAGCTGCCGAAACCGGTGAAGGTCACGGATTCGCCGGAAGCGAGGGCTTCGCGCAGGGCAGCCACGACGGCGTCGAGGGCTTCTTCGGCCTTGGCTTTGGTGGGCAGGCCGGCCTTGGCATGGATCTTTTCAACAAGCTCAGCTTTGGTCATAGTTATACTCCAAAAAAAGAGTTTCGGGTTTCAATATGTAGGCCAGACAGGGCATCCATACGTTATGGTCTTGGCCCGTGTCAATGGAAAATGCCCATATATCAAAGTTTTCCGGGCATCAGGGACTTTTCGGGCGGAGCGGCGGCCGGGACGCGTCCGCAGATGGTCAGGAAAGATCCACCAGGCTGACTTCGGCACTCTTGAGCGGATGCCCCAAAAAGATGCTGCCGGTGCGGATGAAGCGCAGCACGTTGTCCGTGGTCATGAAACGGTGGGAGCCGGGGCCGTCTTCCCGGCGCAGCAGGTCCAGCCCGCGCAGGCGATCCTCCACGGCCACGGCGGCTGTCTCGGCCGAATCCACGATGCGCACGTCATCGCCCACCACATGGCGCAGGGCCTCCCGGAACAGGGGGAAGTGCGTGCAGCCCAGCACCAGGGTATCGGGCCTGTCGGGACGTTCCGGGGCGAACAGGTCGCCCAGATAGCGGCTGGCGATGCCCTCGACGATGGGGCCGTCCATCCAGCCTTCCTCGGCCAGGGGCACGAAAAGGGTGCAGGCCCTGCCCTGGACACGGGCCTCGGGACACAGGGAGGCGATGGCCTGCTGATAGGCGCCGCCGGCGATGGTGGCTTCGGTGGCGATGACCACGATGCGCTTGTTGCGGCTGGCGGTCACGGCGGCCTCGGCACCGGGGCGCACGACCCCGAGGACGGGCAGGGGCGCGAAGTGTTCGCGCAGTTCCGGCAGGGCGGCGGAAGTGGCGGTGTTGCAGGCCACCACCAGCATCTTGACGCCCTCGTCCACCAGCCGGCCCGCAGCCTTGAGCGTGTAGCGGATGATGGTGTCACGGCTTTTGGTGCCGTAGGGCAGGCGGGCCGTATCACCGAGGTAGAGCAGGTTCTCGCCGGGCAGGCGGCCGGAGATGGCTTTGAGCACGGTCAGGCCGCCCATGCCGGAATCAAAGATGCCGATGGGCAGGGAAGCTGAGGGTTTCATGACGTTCCTTCGATGGGGGACGGGCTCCGGTGGGGCCTCCCCGGGCTGGCACGTTATAGGGACAGAAGGGCGCGGGACGCCCCTGCCTGCCGGTAGGACGGACGCGCCCTTTCCCCGGCGTGTTCCCCGCAGGCGGGCAGCGGCATCCGGGTGCAGGGGCATCCATGTCCCGACTGCGGAAGGATGGCTTTTTTCACGCGGCAGGGCAAGGGGAAACGGGCATCGGGGAGGGCGGCTGGCCGCGCCTGCCCCTGTCCCGGCTGTGTCGTGCCGGCCTGAAGCCGGGCGGCGCGGGCCGCTAGAGGCCCTGCCACAGGTAACGCAGGGACGTGAAGAGCAGGATCAGGGCCAGTCCCCACTTGATGCGGCGCGCAGGCACGAAGCGCTGGCAGCGGGCCCCCAGATAGCTGCCCATGAGCCCGCCCAGGCCCAGCAGCAGGCCCAGCAGGGGATCGGCGCCGATGCCGCCCAGCGAGGAGAACAGGCCCAGGAAGCCATAGCCCAGCACCCCGGCCAGCGAGGCCAGGAAGGTGCCCAGCAGCAGGGCCCCGGCGATGGCATGGACGGGCAGGCCGAAGATGCTGACCAGGAAGGGGGAAAGGATGGCGCCGCCGCCGATGCCGTAGATGCCGCCCGCCAGACCGATGCCCAGGCTGAGGGCCGCCAGGCGCGGGCAGCTGACGGAGTACCGTGCGTCACCGAACGTGAAGACCAGACGGGAGCGGTCCCAGCGCTCCACATGGATCCGGGCCATGCCGCCGCCCTTGCGGGCGGGCGCGGCGGGCCTGCGCAGGTCACGGAACATGCGCCAGAAGATCCAGAGCAGCAGCAGACCGGCGAAGACCTTGAAGCGGCTCTCGTCCGGCAGCCAGTAGACGCGGACCAGCGAGCCCAGCACGATGCCGGGCAGGGTGCCCACGGCCACGGTCAGGGCCAGCGGCCAGAGCAGGCGCCCCTCGCGGGCGTAGCGCACGATGCCGCCGGGACAGGCCAGCACGTTGAAAAGATGGTTGGTGGCGCTGACGCCGGGGCTGGTGTAGCCCAGGAAGCTCATCTGGAAGGGCAGGAGCAGGAAGGCTCCCGACAGGCCGCCCATGGACGTGACGAACGAAATGCCCATGGCCGCCAGGACGGGTACCAGGGGGTGACACTCGATACCGGAAACGGGAAAGTACATGGACCACCTCCACAGGTTGTGCGACGGGGTAAAGGCAGAGTAAACTGATATGGATATTTTTGTCACGTTTTATTTTTTTATTAACATATGGAAAATAAAGAGATAAAAATTAAATAAACGTGATTTTTGAGAGTATTTTTATCACTATTTTCTTAAAAATAGTGATAAAATGGGCCTGCGGCGGCCCTCCGGCCCCGCAGGCCGGGGCTGTGGCCCGGTCACGCAGCGCGGCCCCCGGGGGCGCATTGCCTGTGCCGGGCGAAACGCGTATATTCCAAGCTTTCCCATCACCGTGCAGCAAAGGATTTCTTCATGCTCGCCATTCTCGAATACAAGGCAGGCAACCAGACCAGCGTGCGCCGTGCGCTGGAGCATCTGGGCATCCCCTGCCGCATCACCGCCGATCCTGCGGAGCTGGAGCAGGCCCAGGGCATCATCTTCCCCGGTGTGGGCGCCGCCGGGCAGGCCATGGAGGCCCTGGCCTCCGCCGGCCTGGACAGCGTGCTGCGCCGTGCCGTGGCCGAAGGCCAGCCCCTGCTGGGCATCTGCCTGGGCTGCCAGATCCTGCTGGAGCACAGCGAGGAGAACGACGTGCGCACCCTGGGCATCGTGCCCGGCCGCTGCGTGCGTTTCCCCGATCATATGAAGGAAGAGGACGGCAGCCCCGCCCCTGTGCCGCACATGGGCTGGAACAGCCTTGAGGTGGTGCGTCCGGGCCGTCTGCTGCATGGCATCGAACCCGGTGCGGAATTCTATTTCGTGCACAGCTACTATGTGGAGCCCGCGCCCGAACTGGTCATGGCCACCACGGTCTACGGGAAGGAGTTCTGCTCGGTCTACGGCCGCGACGGCCTCTGGGCCGTGCAGTGCCATCTGGAAAAGAGCGGCCGCCCCGGCCTGACCGTGCTGCGCAATTTCTATGATTACTGCGACGAGGTGCGCCATGCTTAGCAAACGAGTCATCCCCTGCCTGGACGTGCGCGCCGGCCGCCTGACCAAGGGCATCAAGTTCCAGGGCAATGTGGACATCGGCGACCCCGTGGAGAGCGCCCGGCGCTATTATGAGGAAGGCGCGGACGAGATCGTCTTTTACGACATCACGGCCTCGGCCGAGGAACGCGGCATCTTCCTGGACGTGGTGGAACGCGTGGCCTCGCAGATCTTCATCCCCTTCAGCGTGGGCGGCGGCATCTCGTCCGTGGCCGACATGCGCGCCGTGCTCAATGCCGGGGCCGAAAAGGTCTCCATCAACTCCGCGGCCGTGCGCAATCCCGACCTGGTGGCCGACGGCGCGGCGGCCTTCGGCTCGCAGGCCATCGTGGTGGGCATGGACGTGCTGCGCGTGCCCGTGAGCGAGAGCATCCCCTCCGGCTACGAGATCGTCATCCAGGGCGGCCGCCGTCGCATGGGCATCGACGCCATCGAATGGGCGCGCAAATGCCAGAAGCTGGGCGCGGGCGAGCTCTGCATCAACTCCATCGACGCCGACGGCACCCGTGACGGCTACGAGCTGACCCTGACCCGGGCCATCGTGGACGCCGTGTCCATCCCGGTCATCGCTTCCGGTGGTGCGGGCGCGCCCGAACACATGTACGATGCCGTGAGCAAGGGCGGTGCCTCGGCGGCGCTCATCGCTTCCATCGTGCACTACGGGCAGTACACCATCCGCCAGTGCAAGGAAGTCATGGCCGGGAAGGGCGCCAAGGTCCGCCTGACGTGGTAGCCCCCGAAGCCCGCTGGCAGGCCCTGCTGCCCGTGCTGCGGCACTGGCCGCTGGCCGTGGCCTTTTCCGGCGGGCTGGACAGCCGTTTCCTCTGTTTCGCCCTGCGGCGTGCGGGCTGCGACGTGCTGGCCCTGCACGCCACGGGGCCGCATGTGCCGCAGGCCGAGAGCGCGGCGGCGCGGCGCTGGGCCCGGGCACAGGGACTGCCCCTGCTGGAAGTGCGGCACGATCCCCTTCCCCTGCCTGAAGTGGCGGTGAACAGCCGGGAGCGCTGCTATGCCTGCAAGCGGGCCCTCATGCGCCGTCTGCGCGAAGCCCTGGCCGCCGCGGGCGGCTGCCGCATCCTCTGTGACGGCAGCAATGCCGATGACCTGACCGCCTTCCGGCCCGGACAGCGGGCCGTGCGCGAGGCGGGCGTGCTCTCGCCCCTGGCGCTGGCCGGGCTCCGCAAACAGGAATTGCGCGATCTGGGCGCGGCCTGGGGACTGGACGATCCGCAGCAGGCCGCCCGGCCCTGCCTGCTGACCCGGCTGGCGTACGGCATGCATCCTGAACCGGCCCTGCTGGCCCGTCTGGCCGCTGCCGAAGCCGACCTGGCCGCCTTGCCCGGCCTGGGGGATTTCCGTCTGCGCCTGACGCCGGGCCCTGTCCTGCAGGCGGCTGTCCTGCCTGACGGCCTGTGGCCGCAGGTGATGCAGGTGCTGGATGCCCACGGCTTCGGTGGTGCCGGGATAGTGGAAGGGACGGTCAGCGGCTTTTTTGATCGCTGAGATGATGTTTTTTTGAGGGGCCTGCTGCCGATGTCCGCAGCTTTCTGCATCACGTGACGGGTAGGGCCTCTTGGCCCCCGGTTGCTGCCGGTACACGAAGGCCTTCCCCGGCGCCCTGATAAAGGGGGAGGATATTTTCCCCGGAAAAAATAAAACGCGCCCGCGAGACGGAGTTCTCGCGGGCGCGTTTGGTTTTGACAGGGATATGCCCTCCCATGAGCTGGAGGGATGTCCTGTTATGAAAGCGCGCTGGGGAAGGGGAGTTTGAGGGGGGAACCCCTCTCGCGCTAGCAGCGACCGGATGGCGGCCCGCAGGGCCGTGCCCGTTGCGACGCAGGAAGCTACGGGCATCGACAGCAGGGATGAGGGGGTCCCCCTCAAAGATCCTTCCCCGTCCTTCGCAGATATGGCCTTACCGGACGCGCAGGGCCTCGGTGATGATGGCCGCGTCTTCCTCTGGCCGGGCTTTGACATTGAGTTCGGCGTTGCCGCCGTGGCAGACGAAGCCCTCGGGGCCGTGTTCCACCACACCGGCGGAGATGACCTGCCCGTAAGGGAGCTGGTCGCGCATGTCGGCGTGGTCCACGCGGCGGGGAAAGATGAAGGGCACGGGCTGGCCGGAAAAATCTTCCATGATCAAATACTTCATGACCTGCCTTCCTGTTATTGCTGGCGCTGGGCGCGACGGTTCTTGAGGTACTGGCGCACGGCGCGGTTATGATCGTCGAGGTTGGTGGAAAAAGCGTGACGGCCGCCGTCGGTGATGGCCACGAAATAGAGGTATTTGTGCTCTTCGGGCGTGATGGCCGCGGCCAGGGCACTGGCGCCGAACGAGCAGATGGGGCCGGGCGGCAGGCCGGGACGCTGGTACGTGTTGTAGATGTTGTTGGCGTCGTCCAGATGGCGGCGGCGCAGGTTGCCGTCAAAGCCGGGCCCCAGCCCGTAGATGACCGTGGGGTCGGCCTGGAGCGCCATGTTGATGCGCAGGCGGTTGGCATAGACGCCGGCCACGCGCGGCCGCTCGTCGGCAAAGGCGGTCTCCTTCTCCACGACGGAGGCCAGGATCACCAGGCGGCGCAGCTCGTCGCGGGAGGGCCGTTTGCCGCCGGGCCAGAGGGCGTCGCCCTTGCGCCAGAAATTGTCCACCATGCGGCCGGCCACGGCACGGGCCTGGGCCTTGTCGGGCACGTCGGCCTTCTTGAGCAGGTAGGTGTCCGGCATGAGGAAGCCCTCGGCCGAATCGAAGGGGATGCCGTAATGACGCAAGAAGGCCGGGTCCGTGATGACGGCGCGGAAGTCCTCGAAGCGCACCAGCCCGGCGTCTTCCAGCACCTTGCCGGTCTGCCACCAGGTCAGGCCCTCGGGCACGGTGACGCGGAACAGCACCGGCTGGCCGTTGACCAGGGTATCCAGCACCTGTTCCGGCAGCCAGCCCGTATTGAGGGCAAAGCGTCCGGCCTGCAGGCGGCTGTCCCATTGTTTGTAGCGGGCCAGCAGCAGGAACTTGCGCGCATCGGTGATGAGCCCGCGTTCTTCCAGCTTGCCGGCCACGCGGCGCACGCTGGCGCCGGGCTCCACGTCGAAGAAGGCTTCCTGCCCCGGTGTGGCCGGGGGCGTCTTGAGGAAGGTCCAGGCCTCGTATCCCGCCCAGCCGGCAGCGGCAGCCGCCAGCAGGAAAAGGACAGCCACGATGCGCAGTACGGTCTTCATGCCGGTCTCCGCTGGTCAGGGCTGAGGGAAAGGAAGGACTCCAGGATGCGCACGGCGGCCTGCTGGTCCAGCACGGCCTTGCAGCGGCGGCCCGTGCGGCCCGCCTCGCGCAGTTCGTGCTCGGCGGCCTCGGAGCTGAGCAGCTCGGACATGAAATAGAAGGGCAGGGGCACGCGGCGCTTGAGGCGCTCGGTGACGTTGCGCACCTGCCGGGTGGTCATGCTCTCGGTGCCGTCGGTGAGCAGGGGCAGGCCCATGACCACGGCGTCAGGGCGCTCCTCGAGGATCCGTCCGGCCAGCGCCGCCAGGAATTCCTTGCGGTTGGCGTAGTCGGCCAGACGGATGGTGGTCAGCGGATAGGCCATGATGCCTTCCGGGTCGGTGGCGGCCAGGCCCGTGCGGGCCAGGCCGTAGTCGATACCTACCCACTTCAAGGCGCTTACAGCCCCATCTTGGTGCGCACTTCGGCCAGCGTGGCGGAGGCGAAGGCGCGGGCGCGTTCGTTGCCGGCGGCCAGGATCTCGGCCACGGCGCCGGGACGGGCGGCCAGAGCGGCGCGGCGTTCCTGCAGGGGAGCCAGGAACGCTTCCAGGTTCTTCAGGAAGCGCTTCTTGCATTCCACACAGCCGAAGCTGGCGCCGGTACAGCCGGTGCGGATCTCGGCCTGCTCCTCGGGGCTGGCCAGCAGCACATGGTAGGGGAAGAGGTTGCAGACGTCCGGGTTGCCGGGATCGCTCTTGCGCAGGCGGGCCGGGTCGGTGAACATGCCGCGCACCTTGGGCTCGATGTCGGCCATGGTGTCACGCAGGAAGATGCCGTTGTTGTAGCTCTTGGACATCTTGCGGCCGTCCAGGCCGGGGCACTTGGCCGCGGGGGTGAGCATGGCCTGCGGCTCGGGGAAGAAGTTGCCGCCGTAGAGGTAGTTGAAGCGGCGGGCGATCTCGCGGGTCAGCTCCATGTGGGGCAGCTGGTCTTCGCCCACGGGCACGCCGTGGGGCCGGTACATGAGGATGTCCGCGGCCATGAGCACGGGGTAGCAGAGGAAGCCCGCGTTGCCCAGGTCCTTGTTGGTGATCTGCTGCTGCTGTTCCTTGTAGGTGGGGTTGCGCTCCAGCCAGGAAACAGGGGTGATCATGGAGAGCAGCAGGCTCAGTTCGGCATGTTCCTTGACGGAGCTCTGGCGGAAGATGACGCACTTTTCGGGGTCCAGGCCGGCGGCCACCCAGTCCTTGACCATTTCTTCCACGTTGGTGGCGATATTGGAGGGGTCGGCATAATCGCTGGTCAGGGCGTGCCAGTCGGCCACGAAGAAGTAGGCTTCCTCGCTGTTCTGGAGTTCCACCCAGTTCTTGAGGACGCCGAAATAGTGACCCAGATGGAGCGGCCCGGTGGGACGCATGCCCGAAACCGTACGCGGACGAACAGTGCTCATTGCAAGATTCCTTTAGAAGTTCCGTTACTTACTTGATACCGACAAGCGAAAGCAGCAAATCGCTGCCCCCGCCGATGAGAGGCCCGAGGATGTGCCCCAAAAGGCCCGTGGCCAGCAGGAGCACCAGGATGATGAAGCCGTAGCGCCCGGCGCTCATATAGGCCCAGGCGGCGCGCGGCGGCAGGAAATAGGCCACGATCTTGCTGCCGTCCAGCGGCGGGATGGGCAGCAGGTTGATCCAGGCAAGGCAGAGGTTGATGTTCACCCCGGCCACCAGCATGAGCAGGAAGTAGCGCGTGGTGTCCGAGATGTCGGGGCCGGGCAGCAAGGCCACCACAGCGCCCAGGACCAGGGCAAAGCCGATGGCCAGCAGAAAGTTGGTCACGGGCCCGGCCAGGGCCACCCACATCATGTCGCGGGCGGGGTCGCGCAGGTTACGCACGTTGACCGGCACCGGCTTGGCCCAGCCGAAGATGAAGCCCGTGCCCAGGCTGGTGAGCAGGAACACGGCCGCGCCCAGGGCGTCGAAATGCGAGACGGGATTGAGGGTCAGGCGGCCCATGAAGCGGGCGGTCTGGTCGCCCCTGCGGGAGGCCATCCAGCCGTGGGCCACTTCATGCATGATGATGCCGAGCAGGGTGGGGATCAGGTAGACGGCGAAACGCTGCGCGTTGAATGCAAAATCGAACATCTGCCGCAAGTACCATGCAACGGGGCAAATGTCGATACGAGGGGCTGGAAGGGCAGGGGGCCTTCCCGGCCCCGTAGATGTCATTTCACCAGGGGCATCCTGTGGCGGCGGGGGCCGTCAGCCCTGCCGCCGGTCAGGGCGTGGCTCTCGTCGATGAGCGCGAACAGCTCTTCGGGCGTGATGCCCCCGTCCAGAAGGATGGAGACCCAGTGCCTTTTATCCATATGGTAGGCGGGCAGGATGCCCGGCGTCCCGCTGATGAGCAGATCCAGGACGCCGTCGGATTTCAGGTTGATGATCTCCACCGGTCCGTCTCCATCCAGGCCCAGCCGGTCCGGGGGCACGTCCATGATCAGGGCGTACCACTTCCGTCCCTGCTGGTGGCGCAGGACGGCATAGTGCGGATACCGGGCCCAGGGGTATTCCGGTTCCGTGCCGAACTTCTTCCTGACGTAGGTGAGGATGGCTCCCCGCGTGGGCATGACCGGCCTCCGCGGGCCTAGCCCACGCTGGCGACTTTGCGGACCAGCAGCTCGTCGTTGGGCCAGATCTGGCGGTCGGGGGTGAGCAGTTCGCCGTCGCGGGCCACCAGGGCACATTCCTCGGCCAGCCCCAGGGCCGTCAGCAGCTGGCGGGAGGTCTTGGGGCGGGGGATGGAGAGCCAGTGGTCCTCGGGCTGGAGACGCACGGTGACGCGCGCACCGGTGTGTTCGGGTTTGACGCAGTGGATGTGGCGGGGAGTCTCGCTCATGGTCGTTTCCTTATGCTTGAAGTCAGGCAGCGCGGTTGCCGGGGAGAGCAAGGAGTGGCGGGACACTACCTGCTCCTTGCCGCGCTGTCCCCTGTTAAAAGTTTTGGGAAGGGAAAGGGGGAGCGCGAGGGCGAGAGGGAGAACCGTTTTTCCAAACGGTTTCCTTCTCCCCCTCGCCTGTTCCTTACTAAAACGCCACCCACCAGTACAGCAGGGTGACCACGGCCATACTGACGGCGCGCAGGCCCTGGTTGGCCAGGATCAGGCGCAGGGCCAGGGCCGGGCGGTAGAAACCGGCGTAGGCGGGCAGCTGGTGGCGGATGGCCCGCATGGGCGTGGACAATATGTTGCCCACCATCAGGGCCAGCACCACGTCGCGGGCTTCAAGGCCGCCGGTCTGGAGTACGCTGCCCGCGGCGCCCAGGGCCGCGCCCAGTTCGGCGGCCAGGTGCAGCACGATGATGCCCATGGCCTGGGGCTTGAGGAAGGCCAGCCATTCCATGTGCATGGCCAGCCACTCCTCGGCGGCGGTGAACAGGCCGTAGCGCTGCAACAGATACATGATGATGTAGACGGGCACCGTGAAGCAGACCAGCTTGGGCACGCGGCGGCGGAAGCGCTTCCAGGCCTTGCGGGCGGCGGCGCGCCAGCCGGTCTCGCCGTCAGTCGCGGCCGTGCAGGCCAGGCAGCCCTGCGGCGGTGCGGGCAGCAGGCGGCGGGAAAAGGCGATGGTCAGGCCGGTACGGCCCACGGCGGCCAGCAGGGTCAGGCCCACATAGACCACGGCGGGCCAGCCCAGCACGGGCCAGGTGAGCAGGAAAATGGTGGGCGTGTGGACCAGATAGGCCGGGAAGCTGTTGAACAGATTGGCCAGCATGAGTTCCCGGCCGTCGATCTCGCCTTTTTGGTGGCTTTCGGAAAGCAGGCCGTTGGCCGCGGCCGGGGAGACGAAGGCCAGGGAGAAGGCCGCGCCCGCCACGTCGCGCAGATGGGCGGCCCGGGCCAGCGGGGTGGCCAGGCGGGCCAGATGGCGCGTCCAGCGCAGGGCCTCCAGCAGATTGGCCAGCAGCAGGCCCGCGCACAGGCCCAGCAGCAGACGCAGCAGGGGCCAGAGCAGGCCTTTCCAGAGCAGGGCCAGGGAATGCAGCGTATCAGGGGAAAAAATATCGTTCATGGGCAGGGCGCGGGATCAGGCCTGGGCGGCCGTGAAGCCCGTGTCCTCGGGCAGGTCGGGGCCGGCGGCGAAGGCGCGGGCCAGTTCGTCGCAGCGCTCGTTCTCGCGGTGCCCGGCATGGCCGCGCAGCCAGTGGAAGGTCACTTGGTGGGTGCGCAGCAGGGGCAGGAGCTGCTTCCAGAGGTCCACGTTGAGCACGGGCTTCTTGTCGCTCTTGATCCAGTTGCGCTTCTGCCAGCCGGCCAGCCAGCCCTTTTCCACCGCGTCGCAGACGTATTTGGAGTCGGTGTAAAGGTCCACCTCGCAGGCTTCGCGCAGGGCGGAGAGGGCCGCGATGACGCCGCCCAGTTCCATGCGGTTGTTGGTGGTCAGGCGGGCGCCGCCCACCAGCTCGCGGCGGGCCGTGCTGCCCACCAGGCAGAGGATGGCGGCCCAGCCGCCCCGGCCGGGATTGCCCAGGCAGGAGCCGTCCGTATAGATGATGACTTTCTTCATGACCGCGCAGTGTAGGCAAGAAGCGGGGCGCTGGCAACGGGTCTTCCCCGGGCGTGCCTGTGCGCACAGCCGGGACGCAAGGCAGGATGACGCGGGCAGGGCCGTGGTCTTCAGTCTGCATGCTGGACTTTGCGAAACCTTTGGGATATGCTTTTCTACCAAAAATTAATGGGGGCATCTCCCCCGTGGAGGACATCATGGCTCACAAGAAGATTGAGCGTAAAAAGGAACTGGATCGCCGCCGTCATCGTCGCGCTGAACGTCTGAAGCAGCGCGTGCGTGAAGCCAAGGCCGCCAAGGCCTAGTTTCCGCGGACAGTTCATTGCCGGTTCCCTGCGGGGAGCCGCGAATTTCAGCACAACGGCCGATGGCCCCGGACAAAAAAAGGGGCTGTCGTGGCCGTTCTTGGCGTTATAGCTATGCCCATCTACGAATATCAGTGTCCCAACTGTCAGAAAGTCTTTGAAGAATGGACCCATGTGACCGACATGCAGGCCCAGGAGCCCTGTCCTGATTGCGGCACCCCCTCGCCGCGGGTCATGTCGCACACGTCTTTCGTGCTCAAGGGCGGCGGCTGGTATGTCAGCGATTACGGCTACCGCAAGGGCATCAAGGACGAGAACAGCACGTCCACCCCTTCTTCTTCCGCCTCCCCGTCGACGAGTCCCACTTCTTCCGGCAGCACTGCCAGCAGCACTTCCGGAGGCTCGGCTCCTGCCGCCGCCTCTTCCTCGTCGACCCCTTCCGCGTGAGGTACCTATGATTGAGCGCTACACCCGGCCCGCCATGGGCCGCATCTGGACCCTGGAGAACCGTTACCGCGCCTGGCTGGCTGTGGAAGTGGCCGTGTGCGAAGCCTGGGCCGAACTGGGCCGCGTGCCCGCCGAGGCCGTGAAGACCATCCGGGAAAAGGCCGACATCGACGTGGACCGCATCCTCGAGATCGAGCAGACCACCCGTCACGACGTCATCGCCTTCCTCACCTCGCTGGAAGAAAAGGTGGGCCCCGACGCCCGCTACATCCATCTGGGCTGCACGTCTTCCGACATCGTGGACACCGCCAACGGCTATCTGTTCATGCAGGCCGGCAAGCTCATCGTGGAAGACATCGAAAAGGTGCTGGCCTCTCTGGAAGCCCTGGCCCGCAAGCACAAGGGCGTGCTCTGCATGGGCCGCACTCACGGCATCCATGCCGAACCCACCAGCTTCGGCCTCAAGATGACCGGCTTCCACGCCGAGTTCCAGCGCCATCTGGAGCGCGTCAAGGCCGGCATCGAGAGCGTGCGCGTGGGCAAGATCTCCGGTGCCGTGGGCACCTACGCCTTCCTTTCCCCCGAACTGGAGGAAAAGGCCCTGACCCGCCTGGGCCTGGCCGTGGACCCGCACTCCACCCAGATCGTGCAGCGCGACCGCTACGCCCACTTCTTCACCTCCCTGGCCATCCTGGCCGGCGGCATCGAACGCCTGTGCGTGGAGCTGCGCCATCTGCAGCGCACCGAGGTGCTGGAAGTGGAAGAAGGCTTCGCCAAGGGCCAGAAGGGCTCCTCGGCCATGCCGCACAAGAAGAATCCCATCTCGGCCGAGAACATGGCCGGTCTTGCCCGCCTGATCCGCAGCAATGCCGTGGCTTCCATGGAGAACCAGGCCCTGTGGCACGAGCGCGACATCAGCCACTCGTCCGTGGAACGCGTCATCATGCCCGATTCCACCATCCTGGCCGACTACGTGCTCAACCGCCTGTGCCGCCTGCTGGACGGCCTGGTGGTCAAGCCCGAGCGCATGAAGGAGAACATGGAACGTTCCTACGGCCTGTACTTCTCCCAGCGCGTGCTGACGGCCCTCATCGCCACCGGCCTGCCGCGCCAGAAGGCCTATGAGGCCGTGCAGCGTCTGGCCATGCAGAGCTGGGAGACCCGCAAGCCCTTCCCCGAACTGGTGTGCGCCGATCCCGACATGCATGGACGTCTGGGCGATGCCCAGCTTGCCGAACTTTTCGACCCCACCTACTACCTTAAATACGAAGACGTCATCTACAAGCGCGTCTTCGGCAATGAGGAGGCTCCCGTGCAGCAGTCCATCCTGGAGATCAAGCGTCGTCTGGCCCGCCTGCTGGTGGAAAAGTCCTACCGTGAAGGCGACTTCGTCCTGGCTTCCGGCCGTCGCAGCGACTATTACTTCGATTGCCGCGTGACCGCCCTGCATGCCGAAGGTTCCTGGCTCATCGGTACGCTGTTCAACGACCTGCTCAAGGACGTTCCCGTGGTGGGCGTGGGCGGCATGACCATGGGCGCCGACCCGCTGGTCTCCGCCACCACCGCCATCTCGCACGAGCTGGGCCGCCCCCTCAACGGCCTGCTGGTGCGCAAGGAAGCCAAGGACCATGGCACCGGCCAGTTCGTGGAAGGCCTGGGCAACTTCAAGCCCGGCGACAAGGTGGCCATGCTGGAAGACGTGGTGACCACCGGCGGCTCCCTGCTCAAGGCCTGTGACCGCGTGCGCGCTGCCGGTCTGGACATCGTGGCCGTGTGCTGCATCCTGGACCGCGAAGAAGGCGGCCGCGAGAAGCTGAAGGAAGCCGGTTACGAACTGCACTCCCTCTTCACCCGGAAGGAACTGGTGGAGATGGCCCGCTCCTAAGGCCGTTCCCTCTGGGCGTTCCCGGCATGTCCCGGGGAGGAGACGGGACGGCCGCCTCAGCGGGGTTCTTTTCCAGACCTGTCCCGGACCGGGGATACACTGATCGATAAAGGGCAGCCTTCGGGCTGCCCTTTTTTGTACGTTTCCCCTGTACAGGCAGGGAAATCCGGGGAAAGATCCGTGGGTGACCGCTTTGGAGACGGTGCGGACGGATGCCGGGGAAGGGGCATTCCTCTGTTGTGCGGCAGCTGTCGCCGCGTGGCGCGCCTTCCCGTGATCGTCGGGAGAGGATCAGAACGACAGGGAAATGATGCGGGGTTCCATGCTCAGCGGGACATAATGGTAGAGCTTCCAGCAGAGCAGGTAATACAGGCTGCCGATGAGGACAGGGGTATTCGCAAAATGCAGCTGTGTGAAGCAGGGACGGACCGGCAGATCCCCGTGGCGGTCGCGATAGATGCGCAGGATATGCAGGGCAAAGAACAGGAACATCAGACAGCTGTATGAGATCGTCCGGCCAAAGTCGTTGATCATGAAGGTCAGGATCACGGCAGGGAATATGGCGCATCCATAGGCGAGCCAGGTCATGCCCCGGCCCAGGACGTCCGTGCAGACCGTATGGAAGCGGTAGACGTACATGAGCAGCCCCAGGGGGAGCAGGGCCAGCAGCCAGGCGGCGATGTAGGAAAGGCGCAGGTTGCCATTCTGGAGCCAGGGGAAGGGCGTGGCGTGGGAAGAAAGATCCTTGCCGATGAAGCGCATGCCTCCCTGTGTGGTGAAATCCGGGATGAGGGCCTGCCAGTCGTGGAACATGGCTTCGCGCATGGCGGCTGTCCCCTGGAAATGGACGGCAAAAAGGGCACTCAACAGAAAGACGGCACCGATGGCCGCCACGGTGGCCAGCGTATGCTTTTCATTGGCGCGCAGGACGAGCAGGGCCGGCAGCAGGGCAAAGAACAGTGTGATCTCGTGGATAAGGAAGGCCACAAGATAGCACAGGGCGATGGTCAGCCAGGCCTTTCCCCGCTTTCCCGGTGAGATGATGATGGTACTGGCCTTGGCCATGATGATGGCCAGCAGGGCCAGGAAGAGGATGTCCTTGCGGCCGAAGAGGTCAGGATCCTTGACGAGGAATGCCAGCAGGGCCGGAGAGAAGAACAGGACTATCGTAAAGAAATAGCTTACGTTTTCCCTGATGAAAGAATATGCCTTTATGAAAAACAGGATGTAAACAAGCGATATGCAGGCCGTCCACACGATATGGACATTCAAAAAGCTCGCAGCATGATACAGCAGGTAGCCTGTCAGCCCCCTGCGTACGAAGCCGTCAGTATATTTTATGAAAAGTTCTCCCCATGCATAACCATTGGGGAAGTCGTTATAGAAATAGACAACGGAATAGATGAAGTTTGAAAAAAAGAGCAAGAACAGGCTCAGAGCAAGGAAATTGTCTGTAGACTGGCGCATATAGAAAAATGGTTGTTATGGACAGGTCATCGTATCATCGTGCTGTCCGTGTCAAAGACACTATAGGCGCAGACATGTGAGGAGACAATAGATGAAACTGCTTTCCCTGATCGTTCCGGTCCTTGATGAAGAAGAGGCCATCCCGCTGTTTTACGAGGCCGTGCAGGAAGTTTTGCGTGACGAGCCCTATGAGCTGGAGATCCTGTTCGTCGATGATGGCAGTACGGACAGGACTCTGGAGATCATCGAAGGGCTCCATGCCCGGGATCCGCGGGTCCGCGGCATCTCCTTCTCGCGCAATTTCGGCAAGGAACTGGCTCTGTCCGCGGGGTTGCAGGCGGCCCGCGGAGATGCTGTCGTGCCCATGGATGTGGATCTGCAGGATCCGCCGGCTCTGTTGAAACAGTTCCTGCGCCTGTGGGAGCAGGGCTATGAAACGGTCATAGGCGTACGTTCCCGGCGTGATGCGGACAGCTGGGCAAAGCGTGTGAGCGCCGGCCTGTTCTACCGGCTGTTCAACCGGTTGACCAAGGGGCGCGTCGTCCCCAATGCCGGGGATTACCGGCTCATGGATCGCATGGTGGTGGATGCCCTGAATGCCTTGCCCGAACGTGTGCGCTTTACCAAGGGCCTGTACGGCTGGGTTGGTTTCCGCAGCGCCATCGTGGAGTACGAACGCCCGGCCCGTGTGGCCGGCAACAGCAAATGGCCGGGGTGGAAGCTGTGGAACTTTGCCTTGGACGGCATCACTTCCTTCAGCACGCTGCCGTTGCGCTTGTGGAGCTATCTGGGGATGATAGTGGCTTTGGCCGGATTCTCCTATGCCGGGTACCTCATCTTCAAAACGCTTGTCTGGGGCGTGGATGTCCCGGGGTATGCCTCACTGATGGTGGTGACGTTGTGCCTTGGCGGCCTGATATTGTGTTCTCTGGGGATCGTGGGGGAATACCTTGGGCGTGTGTTCCAGGAGGTCAAGGGACGGCCCCAGTATGTTGTCCGCCATCGTATCGGCCTGGAAAATGTCCCCGAAAGGCCGCAGGAAAAAATTTTTTAAAAATTTTTCAGGAAATTTTCCCGGAGGTATCACAAAAATGTGATGGCCTGAAGCTGCCGGGGATGTGCAGGATGAAAAGCTTTGTCACATTGATGGCAGAGAGGTCTGGTCGTATATTGACTTTAATCAACGATGTACTTTTGACGCAGTAACACAAAAAATTAAAGTATATTTTGCTTTATATGCAGTTTTATGATGTTCATTTGTTTGGCTTGTTCGTTATTTCTTAAAGTGTATGGAAAGAGTTTTGACTGTTTGGGTGAACAGTCATGGTCGGACTATGTGCATTGCGTAACAAGGTGCGCATTTTTTCGTGTAAAATCGGCATGAAGCAGAGTCCGGCCCTTTGCAGCGATGCTGAAAGCGTGCTAACGTGTTTTCGTGCCATCCGCTGTGGCACGGATATTCCGGCCGGATGCAGAGGGCTGTCCGGGCGGGAGACATCAACGAGAGGACAGGGGCGAGCCCCGGGAGGATGGAAAAGTGGAGCAGCTGTACAAGCTTTTGGAAACCTTTAACGGCTTTTTGTGGTGTCCGGTCATGCTGGTGCTGCTGGTAGGCACGGGCATCTATTTGAATATCGCGCTGCGCTTTTTCTCCTTCCGCAACTGGGTACGAGCTTACAAGTGCCTGTGGCAGGGGCGGTCCCATCAGTCCGAACATGGCGAGATCTCGCCGTGGAATGCCCTCATGACTGCTCTGGCCGCAGATATCGGTACCGGTAACGTGGTGGGCGTGGCCCTGGCCATCGCCGTGGGCGGCCCCGGCGCCCTGTTCTGGATGTGGGTCACGGCCCTGGTGGGCATGATGACCAAGTTCAGCGAAGTGCTGCTGTCCGTGCATTTCCGTGAAAAGACCCCCGCCGGCAACTGGGTGGGCGGTGCCATGTACTTCATCAAGAACGGCCTGGGCCCCAAATGGATCTGGCTGGGCACCTGTTTTGCCGTGTTCGGCATCTGCGCCTGTATCGGTACGGGCGGCATGGTGCAGGCCAAGGCCATCACTGACAACATCTCCGGCACCTTCGGCCTGCCCGCGTGGCTGTGCGGCCTGATCCTGGTGGGCCTGTGCGTGGCCGTGCTGCTGGGCGGCGTGCGCCGCATCGGTGCCGTGGCGGGCAAGATCGTGCCCTTCATGGCCATCATGTATGTCTTCATGTGCCTGCTCATCATCGGCATGAACATCGAAAAGGTCCCCTCCGTGTTCTGGTGGGTGATCTCCGATGCCTTCCAGCCCACGGCGGCCACCGGCGGCTTCGTGGGGGCCACGGTGATGATGGCCATCCGCCAGGGCATGGCCCGCGGCATCTTCTCCAATGAAGCCGGCCTGGGCACCGCTCCCATGGCCCACGCGGCCTCCACGGCCGAGACTCCCCTGGTGCAGGCCTCCATCGGCATGCTCGATGTCTTCATCGATACCATCATCGTTTGCAGCATGACGGGCTTCGTGATCCTGGTGACGGGTACCTGGACGGCCGGTTCCTCCGCCGCCAGCATGATGACCTCCATGGCCTTCGAACAGGCGCTGCCTGGTGTGGGCCAGTTCGCGGTCACCATCTGCCTGAGCTTCTTCGCCTTCACCACCATCCTCGGCTGGTGCGTGTACGGTGAACGCTGCGCCATCTACCTGTTCGGCGACCGGGCCCAGATGGTCTTCCGCCTGGTCTACTGCCTGGCGGTGGGCGTGGGGTCCGTCCTGGCCCTGGATGCCGTGTGGCTCCTGGCCGATACCTGCAACGCCCTTATGGCGCTGCCCAACCTTACCGGCGTCCTGCTGCTGAGCCCCGTGCTGTTCAAGATCGTACGGGACGAGGTGGCCCGGGACGGCCGTTTCGTCGTGTAGGCATCAGGGGCGGGCCCCGGGCCCGTCCTTTGCAACATATTCCATGAATAGCCTGAGGAAGGCAGCCTTCGGGCCGGTGCTCTCCGTTTTGGGGAGCGGGTCTCGGTGCGTACCCTGAAGAGGGCGTTCTCCCTGTGGGGAAGGCCGCCGGGGAGAAGGCTGCGGAGCCGGCAAGGGCGCAGCGGCGCTTCCGTGCTGGCCCGGCATGAGGGATTGCCGGCCGGTGGCGCCGGAGGTCCATCCCGTTCACCTTTTGGAAGAGGGGCAAGGCATTGCAAAAACGTTACCTTTCCATCGCCATCCTGACGGCCGTCCTGGCCGTGACGGGGATCGCCGGCTATCTGCTGCCGGCGGGCCCGGTCGCGGGGGACAAGGAACCTGCCACGCGTCGCATCCTGTTCGACAATGCAGGCGGTCCCGTGGTCTTCGACCATCAGCAGCACAGCCGTCTGCTCAAGGAAGATTGCGCCACCTGCCATCATGAGAGCCTCCAGAAGACGCCCGACAAGGCCATGGCCTGTGCCAGCTGTCACGGCGTGGCCCTGGACGATGCCTTCAAGGCGGGGCATGCCAAGAGCTATCCGGCGGAAAGCTGTGTCACCTGTCACCACTACGAACTGGCGGCCAAGGACTGGGGGCACCAGCAGCACAGCGAGGAATTCGGCGTTGACTGTACCTCCTGCCACCATGCCGACACGGCCATCGAGCCCGAACCGCAGAGCTGCGCCAACTGCCATGACGCCGGGGCCCGGCCGACCGGCAAGGCCGCCGAGCCCGGCACGCCGCCCGTGCTGGCCGATGCCGTGCACGCGCGCTGCGTGGCCTGCCATCAGGACCTGTTCGGCAAGGCCAAGGACTGCGCTTCCTGCCATGAGCTGAAGCCCACGCGCAAGGATGAGGCGGCCGTGAAGGGCAAGGTGGATCCCCTGTATGCCGACTGCACGGTCTGCCATGTGAAGAAGACGCCGGACAAGCTGATCCCCGGCCGTATGGACGCCTTCCACGGCCAGTGCATGGGCTGTCATGAAAAGCTCGGCAAGGGCCCCTTCGGCAAGGACAAGTGTGCCCAGTGCCATACCAAGTAGCGAGGCGGGTATGAAAGAAGTATTCCAGATGTTGAAGGACCCGCGTTTCCACCTGGTGTACGGGGTGACGCAAAGGTACAGCGACGGCCCGGAACCGCGCCGCGTGCGCCTCAACCGCGAAGGCTACAAGCTCGTGGAAGGCGTGACCAAGAAAGCCCTGGTCTACCCGCGCATGCGCCTGGCGGTGCATCCGTCGCCGCTCAAGGGGGACGCGTTCTCGCCCATCTTCGGCCGCATCACCGACGTGACCGAGCGCAGCCTCTTCGTGGAGGCCATCGAGCCCGACGAGGCCCTGCGCGCCCTGGCCGACAGCGTGGAGAAAGTGGACCTGATCAATGACGAACGTACGGGCCAGGAGCTGGCCGTGCTGCTCAAGAGCCTGGGCCTGAACACCAAGAGCCTGGGCCAGCAGTGCGAGACCCTGATCATCAACGGCCTCAATCCCGATCCCGGCGTCACCTGGGCCGAGCCCATGCTGCTGACCCACCAGAGCACGCTGCGGGCCGGTCTGGCCGTGCTGCGCCGTCTTTCCCCGGCCAAACGCATCCTGCTGGCCGTGCCCAGCGAGCTGCATCTGCACTTCGACGACGTGGAAGTGGTGCGCGTGACGGCCCGTTATCCGGCCAGCGTCAATGCCCTGCTGGTCAAGAGCATCACCGGCAAGGAAAATCCCGAAGGCGTGGGCGTGGTGGGGCTCCACAATGTCTGGAGCCTGGGGCGCGTGGCCCGCACGGGTCTGCCGCTCATCGAGTCGGTCATCACCCTGGGCAGCTACACCCACTCCGGCAACTATATCGTCAAGGAAGGCAGCATGCTGGGCGAGCTGCTGGAATTCGCCCACATCAAGCTCAACAGCGGCGACACCCTGGTGCGCGGCGGCCCGCTGCGCGGCGAGAGCATCGACCGTCTGGACCGCAGCATCACCAAGGGGGCCACGGGCGTCTTCGTGGTGGAGGCCGGTACCGTGCCGCCCATGGAAGGCCACAGCCCCTGCATCAACTGCGGCGCCTGCGTGCTGATCTGTCCCGCGCGCCTGAGCCCCAGCATGCTGAGCCGCAACGCGGAATTCGCCCTGCACGAGCGCTGCCGCGACGAACACGTGGACTGCTGTCTGGAATGCGGCCTGTGCGGCTACGTCTGCATCGCCCGCCGTCCGGTCCTGCAATACATCCGTCTGGCCAAGCACAAGCTGGCCCAGGCCGATGAGGCCCGCCGTCTGAAAGAACGGGAGCTGCGTCCCGCGGCGCAGCCTGCCGCCGAAGCCAAGGAAGGAGAAAACTGATGCCCGCTGCCGCTCAATCTTCCGTTTTGCTGGCCATGAGCGCCCCGCCGTACTGGCATTGCGGGCGCACCGTGCGCCGCCAGAGCCTGATGACCCTCGCGGCCCTGCTGCCCGCCGTCATCGGGGCCGTCTGGACCTGGGGCCTGCCCGCCGTGCGTGTCATGTCCCTGTGCGTGGCCGTGGCCGTGCTCACCGAGGCCGCCTGTCAGAAACTCATGGGCCGCGAGCTGGCCATTGATGATTATACGGCCGCCTGTTCCGGCCTGCTGCTGGCCTTCATGCTGCCGGCCGACGCCCCCTGGTGGATCGCTGTCATGGCGCCGCTCATCGCCATCAGCCTGGGCAAGATGGCATTCGGCGGTCTGGGCGCCAATCCGGTCAACACCTCCGTGGTGGGCTGGGCCGTGCTCTTCGTCTCCTTCCCCCTGTTCATGGAACCCAATGCCGTGCAGCTCAATGCCGCGTCCATGGTGGACCCGCTGGTGCGGCTCAAGTTCTTCGGCTGGGCCGATGCCGGCCGCATCCCCCTGCAGGATCTGCTGCTGGGCCAGCAGATCAACGGCCTTGGCGCCGGGCAGGTGGGGGCGCTCTTCCTGGGCGGCTCCCTGCTGGCGGCCCGCGGCATCATCCGCTGGCAGATCGCCCTGGGCTTCTTTGCCGGGGTGGCCGGTCTGGCCGCGCTCTTCTGCATGAACAGCCCCGCCACTGACGCGTCGCCCCTGTTCCATCTGTGCACGGGCTCGGTCATGCTGGGCGGTTTCTTCCTCATCACCGATCCGGCCAACGCGCCGTCGCGCCCCCTGCCCATGTTCCTTTACGGTCTGCTGGGCGGCGCGCTGGTGATGACCATCCGCAAGTACGGCATCTACCTTGACGGTGTGCCCTTTGCCATCCTGCTGGCCAATCTGGTGGCCCCGCTGCTGGATTCCATCCGGCCCAAACCTTTTGGAGTGCGCTAGCCATGGCCGATATCCTGCGAATGATCGTCGTCCTGTCAGCCCTGTGCGGCCTTTCGGGCTTTGCCCTGTCCTACCTCAAGATGGTCACTGCGCCCGTCATCGAGGAACAGGTGCTGACCTATGTGCAGGGTCCGGCCATTGCCGGAGTGTTCACTGGTATCGACAACCAGCCCATCGCCGACCGCAAGGCCTTCGAGACCGAGAAGGGCCGGGTGCTGGTCTTTCCCGCCATGCGCGGCGGGAAGCTGGTGGGCGTGGCCCTGGAAGCCAAGGGCAAGGGCTACGGCGGTGACGTGGGCGTGATGGTGGGCTTCAATGTGGCCAACGACACGCTGGCGGGCATCGGTACCACCACCCTCAAGGAGACGCCCGGCCTGGGCATGCGTATCGCGGAGCCCGGCTTCACCGGGCAGTTCAGGGGCATCGCCGCGCCGGTGGGCCTCAAGAGCCAGGGGGGCAGCATCGACGGCATCTCCGGCGCCACCATCTCTTCTTCGGGAGCGGTGACGGCCGTGAACCTGGCCGCCGATGCCTACAAGGCCCTCAAGCCTGAAATCCTCAAGACCTGGGGCAACAAATAAGGAGCCGGCCATGAGCAGCGTCATGCAAGAATTCACCAAGGGGCTGTGGAAGGACCTGCCGCCCTTCCGGCTGGTGCTTGGTCTGTGTCCCACGCTGGCGGTCACCAACTCCGCCAACAACGGCCTGGGCATGGGTGCGGCGGTCATTTTCGTGCTCGTGCTCTCCAACATGATCATTTCCATGGTGCGCGGCATCATCCCCAAGAAAGTCCGTATCGCCTGCTTCATCGTCATCGCGGCCTCGCTGGTGGTGGCGGTGGAACTGCTCATGCAGGCCTATGCCTATCCGCTCTACCAGCAGCTGGGCATCTTCGTGCCGCTCATCGTGGTGAACTGCATCATCCTGGCCCGAGCCGAGGCCTTCGCCGCCAAGAACGGCGTGGCCGCCTCGGTGGCCGACGGCCTGGGCATCGGCCTGGGCTTCACCATGTCGCTGACCTTCCTGGGCTCGCTGCGCGAGATCCTGGGCAACGGCACCTGGTTCGGGCACCCGGTCATGTGGGACGGCTTCCAGCCGTTCGCCATCATGGTCCAGGCCCCCGGCGCCTTCATCTGCCTGGGCCTCATCCTGGCCACCATGAACGTCATCAATGTCTGGCAGGCGCGCCGCAAGGGCGGCCAGGTGGTGGAAACCTCCAGCTGCGGCGGCTGCAAGGCGTGCAGCATGCTCCAGCAGCGTCAGGAACAGTAGCCCGCGGGCTTTCGCAAGGATGCGCGTATGGATATCTTCCAGCTTTTCATCTCGGCCATCTTCGTCAACAACATCGTGCTGGCCCAGTACCTGGGCAACTGCCCCTACCTTGGCTGCTCCAAGGAAAAAGGGGTGGCCCTGGGCATGGGTGGCGCGGTGATCTTCGTCATCATCGTGGCCACGGCCTGTACCTGGCTCATGCAGCGTTACGTGCTGGAGCCCTTCGGCCTGGGCTACCTGCAGACCATCGTCTTCATCGTGGTCATCGCCTCGCTGGTGCAGTTCGTGGAGATGTTCCTCAAGAAGATGGTGCCGCCCCTGTATGCGGCCCTGGGCATCTTCCTGCCGCTGATCACCACCAACTGCGCCGTCATGGGCGTGGCCATCCTGGTGCAGCGCGAGGAATACGACCTGCTCACTTCCGTACTGTACGGCGCGGCCTCGGCCGTGGGCTTCACTCTGGCCCTTTTGCTCATGGCGGGCATCCGCGAGCGGCTGGATACCTGCCGTCTGCCCAAGGCCATGGCCGGGACGCCCATCGCCCTCATCATGGCCGGCCTGATGTCGCTGGCTTTCATGGGCTTCAAGGGCATGGCGCAATAACGCGGACTACGGGCTTTTGACTGCCGCTGGGCGGCAAGGAGAGGCATATATGGTTTTCGTTTCCATCATCACCCTGTTCGGATTGGGGCTCGTGGCCGCCATCCTGCTGTCCATCGCCTCGCGCGTCTTCTACGTCAAGGAAGACCCGCGGGTGGAGGCCGTGCTGGAGGTCCTGCCCGGGGCCAACTGCGGTGGTTGCGGCTTTGCCGGCTGCGAGGGCTACGCCGCGGCCGTGGTCTCCGATCCCGACATCCCGGCCAACAAATGCTGCGCGGGCGGTGCCGATACGGCCATCGCCGTGGGCGAGCTGACCGGCAAGACCGTGGCCGAGGCGGAGCCCCTGTTCTCGCTGCGGCGCTGTGACAAGCTGGCCGGCAACGTGGCCCTGCGCTACCAGTACCAGGGCATGCCCTCCTGCGCGGCGGCGGCCATGCTGCGCGGCGGCACCGATACCTGCCACTGGTCCTGCATGGGCTTCGGTGACTGCGTGCAGGTCTGCCCCTTCGACGCCATGCAGGTCAAGGACGGGGTGGTGCGTGTGGACATGACCCGCTGCACGGGCTGCGGCATGTGCGTGACGGCCTGCCCGCGCGGGGTACTGGAACTGGTGCCGCGCCGCCATCGCGTGGCCGTGTTCTGCAATACGCGCGACAAGCTGCGCGCCGTGACCGAAGTCTGTGACGCGGGCTGCATCAATTGCGGCCGCTGTGCCAAGGCCTGCCCGGCCAAGGCCGTGAGCAACGTGGCCGGACGCATGGTGGTGGACCAGATCAAGTGTGTCTCTTACGGGCCCGATTGCGGTGAGGCCTGCGTGGATGCCTGTGCCCGCCACATCCTGCGCCGTACCTGCCCCACGGGCATCGAGGCCGCCAACGTGGCCAGGATGAAGGATGACAGCGATGGCGACGGCGCTGCTGGGGGCGGCACCGTGCCTGTGACCGGAAAGAACGATCGCCCCGCACAGGAGAACTGCAATGCCTAAGACCTCTCGCCGAGATTTTTTGCGCTGGACGCTGGCCGGCAGCGGCCTGCTGCTGGCCGGTGCGGCCTCTGTCCTGGAGCCTGCGCCCGCCCGGGCCGTGACGGGCGCTGGCGTGCCCGCGCAGCAAACGGCCCTGTTCATGGGCACCATGGTGAGCATCACCGTGGCCTGTTCGTCGTCCACCCAGGCCCATGACGCCATGGATCTGGCCTTCGCCGAGGGGCGCCGTCTGGAGACCCTGCTGACCCGTCATGACGCGGCGGCCCCCCTGGGCGTGCTCAACAGCCAGGGCAGCCTGCGCGACGTGCCGCCCGAGCTGCTCAATGTCTGGCAGCGGGCCCATGGCATCTGCCACCTGACCGGCGGCGCCTTCGACGCCACGGTCCTGCCCCTGGTGCGCCTGCTGGAGAGCCGCAGCAATCCCGAAGGCGAACTGGAGCTGGCCGAGAGCGACCTGCGCGAGGCCCTGGCCCTGGTGGACAGCGATGCCGTGTATGCCGGCCGCGACGGGATGCGCCTGGAACGGCAGGGCATGGGCCTGACCCTGGACGGCATCGCCAAGGGGCATATCGTGGATGCCATGTCCGCCGTGCTGTTGCGTGCGGGCTGCGAGAACCATCTCATCAATGCCGGCGGCGACATCCTGGCGCGCGGCCACAAGGCTCCGGGCGTGTTCTGGCGCGTGGCCGTGGAAGACCCGGAAAAGCGCGGCCATTACCCGCAGGTGCTGGAGCTCTACAATCAGGCCATCGCCACGTCCGGCGGTTACGAGATGCACTATGACGCCACGGGGCGCCACCACCACCTGCTGGACCCGTCCACCGGACGCAGCCCTGTGCTGGGCAGCATGAGCGTGCTGGCCGCCACCTGCATGCAGGCCGATGCGCTGGCCACCGGCCTGTCTGTCCTGCCCGCCGGGGAAGCCCTGCCCCTGGCCGACAGCCTCTCGGGCTGCGCCTGCGGCCTGTTGCGCCGGGACGGCCGCCTGCAGGTCTCCCGTCGCTGGCCTGCGGAAGCCTGATATCGATCGTTCATGGATGCAAAAAGCCCGTCCCCCGCAGGGGACGGGCTTTTTCCGTTTCCGGCCCCGGCCGTTCCCGCCGGCCCGGCAGGGCGTTCCCGAGAGCCCGCTGTCGCGGCATCCTGCCGCACGGTCTTGAAGGGAGAGGGGGGACGAAAGGGCCAGGAGATGAAACAAGGCTGGCCGCATACTTTGGCCGCTGGCAGCCATCAGGGGGGCAGGCGGCCTGATCCACCGCCGCCTCTGACGGCTGCCGCAAGGCATGAAAAAAGGGAGGACAGGATCCTCCCTTTTGTGTCATGCGCGTTGCCGCAGGGCCCTAGCGGCTCCACTTGAAGGTGAAGACCTGCTCGGTCTCGGGGTGCAGGCTCAGGTGCACGGGGCAGGTGTGGGCGGCCCGTTCGATCATGGTCTTTTCCTTTTCGGAGAAGTCACGGTCGGGCATGTTGAAGATGATCTCGATCTTGCCGATGCGGCGCGGGTTGGCGCTCATGGTCTTGCTGATCTCGATGGTGGTGCCGGTCACGTCCACGCCGTGGTTCCGGCCGTAGATGCCGATGATGGTCATGGCGCAGGCGGCCAGGGCCGTGGCGCAGAGGTCGGTGGGGCAGAAGGCCTCGCCCTTGCCGTTGTTGTCCTTGGGGGCGTCAGTGACGAGCACGGTACCGCTCTGCTGGTGCACGCATTCCACGCGCAGGTCGCCGAGATATTTGGCGGTGATGTCTGCCATGAGGGAACTCCTTTTTTTGCGTTCAGAATGCCCTGTCCGCCTTCCGGACGCAAGAGGCATCTATGGTCAGGAAAAAACGTTTTCGTGCCTTCCGGGGGCATCGTGGCGTTATGACGGGCTATGGTCCGGGATGCCGGACTGCGCCGGGCATGAAGAAAGGGGAGGCGGCAGCCTCCCCCAACAAGCTCCCTAAGATGGGGGCCGTCTGTCTTAATCGTTGGCCAGGCGGGCAGCGTCGGCGCGGCGGCGCATGCGGGCCACGCGTTCACGCAGGCCGGCGCGGTAGGCGTCCAGATCCTCGATGCGGGCGCGGGCCACGCCGCTTTCCATGGCGGCACGGGCCACGGCGGGCGTCACCCATTCGATGATGCGCGGATCCAGCGGGCTGGGGATGATGTAGTCGGGGCCGAAGCTGAACTTCTTGCCGCCGTAGGCCCTGCTCACTTCTTCGGGCACGTCTTCGCGGGCCAGCATGGCCAGGGCCTCGGCAGCAGCCAGCTTCATGGCCTCGTTGATCTCCGTGGCCTGTACGTCCAGGGCGCCGCGGAAGATGAAGGGGAAGCCGGACACGTTGTTGATCTGGTTGGGGCAGTCGGAGCGGCCGGTGCCCATGAGCAGATCGTCACGGGCGGCCTTGGCTTCGGCGTAGGTGATCTCGGGCACCGGGTTGGCACAGGCGAAGATCACGGGATGCGGGGCCATGCTGCGCACCATGTCCTGCGTGACCAGACCGGGCTTGGACAGGCCCAGGAACACATGGGCACCCTGCATGGCTTCGGCCAGGCTGGCGTCCTTTTCCTGCGCGAAGGCGACCTTGGTGGGATGCAGCGTGTCCTGACGGCCCTTGTGGATCAGGCCCCTGCTGTCGAACATCCAGATATTCCCGCGCTTGACGCCCAGGCTGACATAGAAGTTGGCGCAGGCGATACCGGCGGCGCCGGCGCCCACCACCACGACCTTCATGTCTTCCATCTTGCGGCCGGCGATATGGGCCGCGTTGATGAGGCCCGCGCCGGAGATGACGGCGGTGCCGTGCTGGTCGTCATGGAAGACGGGGATGTTCATGATCTCCTTGAGCTTCTGTTCGATGTAGAAGCATTCGGGGGCCTTGATGTCTTCCAGGTTGATGCCGCCGAAGGTGGGCTCCAGGGTCTTGACCACGTTGATGAGCTCGTCGGGGTCGGTGGTGGCCAGCTCCAGGTCGAAGACGTCCACGTCGGCGAACATCTTGAAGAGCATGCCCTTGCCTTCCATGACGGGCTTGCCCGCCAGGGGGCCGATGTTGCCCAGGCCCAGCACTGCCGTACCGTTGCTGACCACGGCCACCAGGTTGCTGCGGGCGGTGAGGCTGGCCGCGGCGGCGGGATCGGCCGCGATGGCGCGACAGGCGTCGGCCACGCCGGGCGAATAGGCCAGGGTCAGGTCGTCCTGGGTCTCGCCCCGCTTGGAGGGCAGCACTTCCACCTTACCGGGGCGGGGCTCCGCATGATATTTCCAGACATCTTCCTTGGTATAGCTCATAACTTCCTCTGCTGCTCGGCTGGAGCGGTGAGATAGTGAAAAACGGGCCCGGACAGGCGCGTGGACAGCGTTTCCCCGCGTGCATGGCTCCTGCCGGAACAGGGGAGGAACGCGCGCTCTCGCGCCGTGACGGGCGTTTTCGGCCCCGGGCCGCGGGACATGGCGGCATGCCATGCGGTCGCCCGGCCAACATGCAAGTATAAAAATCCGTTGCTGCTTTCGCAAGTGCGGACAGGAGGGCAGACATGGATGGTTTCGGGGGAAGAAGGGACCCTTGGCTGGCGCACAGGGGGCCCACCTTCCCCCCGAGCCCCCATCCT
This sequence comes from uncultured Desulfovibrio sp., assembly GCA_937926875.1. Lineage (GTDB taxonomy): Bacteria > Desulfobacterota > Desulfovibrionia > Desulfovibrionales > Desulfovibrionaceae > Desulfovibrio. The sequence continues at coordinate 42,295 of CALBAX010000015.1, read as the reverse complement.
CCCCCAACGCGCTTTTTGCAGAAGGATGGGCAGGTGATGTGGCACGGCAGACTGCGCGCGTCCGGATGGTCCCCCGGTGCTGCGGGGGAGCGGGCCCGGTGGGAAAAGAGCGGGGCAATGCCCGGTGGGCTCCTGTGCTGTGGGGAGCGGGGCAGATGGGGAAGGCACGAAGGGGAGGCTGGCCGTGTCCGCGGTGTCCTGCCGTCATGGGGGGGCGGTGGCCATCAGCGGGGCGGCGCAGAGGAAACGCCAGGTCCCTTGTGCGCGCCGTTTGCAGGATGGGGGAGCATGAGGGGGAAGGGGAGGTTTTCCCGCCGGAAGCCACAGGAGCGGCAGCGGCGGTCAAGCTCCCTTCCCTTTCATGTCAAAACAGCCTGTCTAGCCGATCCATTCCTGACCGGTGCCCATGTCCATGATGACGAATTCCGTGCCGTCGTCCTTGGCGGCCACGCGGTATTCCAGCTTTTCGGCCACGCGGTTGGGCAGCCCGCCGTTCTGGTCGAAGGTCAGCACGCGGCAGGAGAAGCCCTCGTGATAGTCGCTGACGGGGATCTCGCGGGAAGAGGCCACGATGATCTCGTCGCCCACCTGGCAGGTACGGGCCGCGGCGCCGTTGAGGCAGACCACGCCGCTGCCGCGCGGGCCGGGCAGCACATAGGTCTCGATGCGGGAGCCGCTGTGCTTGTTCCAGATGTAGACGTATTCCAGCGGCAGCAGGCTGGCTGCTTCGAGGATGTCGGTGTCGATGGTGATGGAGCCGTGGTAGTTGAGTTTGGATTCCGTGACCACGATGCCGTGCAGCTTGGCGCCCACGACGCGGATGGTGCCCTGCCCCTGGGGCCGGACACCCACCAGCATGCGGGTGACTTCCTTTCTTTCCATGGCGTTTCCTTTGGGCCTGTGCGTCATGCGGCAGCGCATGGCGGCGGGCAGGGCCGTGGAGCCCTCAGGCTCCTGTGAGCGTTTTTCGAAGGATGGGGGAGCATGGGAGAGGAGGGGGACGCCGCCGGAGGTGGCCCGCAGGGCCGTGTCCGGCGCCATGGAGGAAGCGACGGACAGCGACAGCAGCGATAACGTCCCCTTCCCCTCTCATATCAGTGTCATCTCTCGTTTAGCTCTGGACGATGCGCACGTCGCCGCGGGTCTCGTTGGCCCGGCGGCGGAAGCGCTGGCGGCGGTCCTCTCCGTCCACCTGGTTGGCCAGCCATTCCAGCACATGCAGCACGGGGTGCTTTTCCTTGAGCTGGATGAGGCAGCGGGCGATGCCGATCTTGCAGGACGGGCAGCCCACCAGGATGGGCCCGGCGTAGCAGGCGCCGGTCTGGGGCTGGGGCTCGAAAGCCTGGGCCAGGCGTTCCTTTTTGCGGGCGCGCAACAGGTTGTAGATGGTGGGGGAGGTCACGGCGCCCATGCCGGATTCGCCGCAGCAGCCGGGGATGGTGCTGACCTTGACCTTGCAGAGCTGTTCCAGGGCGCCGGTGAGCTGGGCCTGTCCCTTGAGGGTGGGCACGCCCGCCCATTCGCAGTGGCAGGCCGCGTGGTAGAGCACGCTGGTGCCGGGGGCCACCGGGGCTTCCATGCTCTCGTGCTGGAGCAGGGGCAGGACGATCTGGCTCACGTCCTTCTGTTCCAGCTGCGGGAACTGCTCGTCGAGCTTCATGCGGGCCAGGCTGTCACGGCAGGAACCGCAGGCCGTGGCCAGGTAGCGCACGTCGAAGCCCTGCTTGACGAGGTTGCGCAGCATGGAGGCCAGATACTGGCGGTTCTGGGCCATGTTGTCTTCATATTCGGTATCCATGCCCGCGGCCAGCAGGGGATAGCCGCAGCACAGGTGGCGCGGCGGCACGGCCACGGCGTGGCCGGTGTGCAGCAGCAGCATGATGGCCGCCAGACCGATGCGGTCATAAAAGAGCGAGCCGCCGCAGCCGGGGAAGTAGAGCACGCAGGGCATGCCCGGCGTCACTTCCCTGGGCGCGAACACGGAACCGCGGTGCAGACGCAGGGATTCATAAAGGTTGGTATAGCCCATCTTGGGGCCGCTGCCCGCAAAGATGGGGCTCTGCATGCGCTGCTTCCACATGGAGGGCACCATGCCCAGCAGCTTGTTCTGCACCTTCTGGCCCAGCGAAGCCATCTTGGCCGCCTTGGGCACGCGGGACGACACGTCCTGCACCAGCCACTCCAGGGCCCGTTTCTTGATGGGATGCCCGCCGGCGTTCTCGTGCTCCAGCAGGGAGCGCAGGGTCAGGGCCACTTCGCCGGACGGGATCTTGACCGGGCAGTTGGCCAGGCAGCGGCCGCAGGCCGTGCAGTGTTCCACCAGGTCGCGCAGCCAGCGCAGCAGGTTGTCGTCGATGGTGCCCTTGTTGACCTGCGAGTAATAGACGGCCTCCAGCAGCATGCCCAGCACCATGTTCTTGTTGCGGGGATGGTACTGCATGGAGCGCTCGGGATAGCACATGGAGCAGACCTGTTTGCACTTGCCGCAGCGGGTGCAGACCTGCACCGTGGACAGCAGGCTGATGAGCTTTTCCTTGTCCGGCAGGCCGCTGGCGTGGATGTCGTTGATGAGCCGGTTGAAGGAGAAGGTGAAGGGACGCACGGGCAGTTCGCGATGCACCAGCTTGGCCGGGTTCATGACGTCGCGGGGGTCCACGCGTTCCTTGAAGGCGCGCAGGGCGTCCATCTTGCTCTTGCCGAGGAAGGAGATCTTGGTGATGCCGATGCCGTGTTCCCCGGAGACCTCGCCGCCCATCTCCTGGCATTCGGCCATGACGCGGGCCGCGGTCTCTTCGGCCTCTTCCAGCATGTGGGCGTCGTTGGAATTGACCGGGATGTTCACGTGACAGTTGCCGTCACCGGCATGCATGTGGCTGGCCACCACGATGCGGCTGGCTTCCATGTAATCGCGGATCTTGGAGATCTTCTTGTCCAGATGGGCATACTTCTGGCCCATGCCGGCCAAAAAGGCTTCGGCCCGCTTCCAGAGCTCGGTATCGGAAAGCTCGGCCTGCGGGTTGTCGCCGGACGCCACCTTGGAGGCGAAGGAGAACTCGCGGTTGAATTCCTTGTCTTCCATGGGGAAGCCGGGCAGACGGCCCACTTCCTGCAAGGCGTAGCGGTAGGCCTGGGCCGTGCATTCCAGGTTGAGCTGTTCGAGGAAGAGGGCGAAATCCGGGATGCGGTCCATGGGGATGACCACGTCCTCGTTGAGCTTGAAGCCGGACGTGCGCTTGGCGATGGCCGACAGGCGGTGCCGGTCTTCCCAGAAGCGCTCGCCTTCCTTGTCGTCCTGGGCCACGATGATGTCCACGTTGTCCTGTTCTTCCACCACGCAGACGATGTCGTTGACGCACTTGTCCAGCAGGTAGGGGTCGTCGCCGTCCACCTGGAGGATGATGACCGAGATGGGCAGGCCCTCGTACTTCTGGGACTTGCGCTTGTAGTCGATGGCCTGCACGTACTTGGCGTTGAATTCCTCCAGGGCGGACAGGTGGGCGTAGTCGCCTTCCTGGCGGATGCGGTTGCGCAGGCCCACCAGCTCGCGCACCACCACGGCGGCGGGGTGCATGGAGCGGCCGAAGAATTCCAGCACCATGACGCGCTTGAACCTGGGCTTGGGATGGATGATGAAGCAGGCTTCGGTGATGATGCCGTCCACGCCTTCCTTCTGCATGCCGGGCAGGCCGCCCAGGGCCTTGTTGGTCACGTCCTTGCCCAGGCCGGGCAGGCGGATCTCGTCGCCGCGCAGGTGGATGACGTTGCGCACGCCGCCGCTGATGTCCTTGACCACGAACACGGCCGTTTCTTCGGGCAGGATCTTGTGGCGGGGATGGTTCTCGCGTTCCACGCTGATGATCTCGCCCGTGGGGGTGACCATGCGCCACCAGAGCAGGTTGTCCAGGGTGGTGCCGTATTCGAAGGCGCTGGGGCCGCCGGCGTTCTCGGAGACGTTGCCGCCGATGGACGAGGCCTGCTTGGAGGCCGGGTCCACGGAGAAGAGCGCCCCGGCCGCATCCACGGCCTTGATGACGTTCTGGGTGATGGCGCCGGCTTCCACGGTGACGGTCATGTCCTCAAGGTCGATGGGGCCGATCTTGGTCAGGCGGGTGAGGCTGACGATGACGGTACGCTTGCGGGCGGGCACGGCGCCGCCGGTCATGCCGGAGCCGCCGCCACGCGGGATGAGGGCGAACTTCATGTCATTGGCCAGCTTCACCAGGGCCGCCACCTGTTCGGCGCTGTCGGGCTCCACCACCAGCAGGGGCAGTTCCATGCGCAGGTCCGTGGCGTCCGTGGCCGAGGCCACCAGGGCGGAGGGCGAGGAAAGGATGCACTCGCCAGGCAGGATGTTGCGCAGGGCGGAGATCAGTTCTTCGCGGAAACTGCGTTCGGCCTCGTAGGCGGACCAGAACATGGTGATGCCTTCGCCGATGGCGTTGGCGAAATAGTGGGCCAGGGCCATGGATTCCCGCTCGAAGCGGGCGTGCACGCTGTTGCGCACGGTCTCCACGTTGATGAAGGGGTTGTAGGCCACCAGGAACAGTTCTTCGGCAATGGCAATGGCCAGATGCCGCACAGACTCGGGCCACTCCGCGAAGTCGTCGATATTGATACGCAGGATGCGGTTGACCACATAGTCAGGCGAGATGGATATGTGCGGACCCTTGTGAGCCATGGCGTAGGTACCTCGTTGTCTTCTGCATTTTCCTTGTGCGCGGACCTGGCGGGCCGGATGCACAAGTGGAGAAACCTTGTTTTTTACTGCTATTGGCCGCGCAAGGCAAGCGCGTCCCCATGCTGGGGCCGTTGTGGCACAAGGCGGGGAAAAAAAGCTTCAGGAACGATTCCTGTCATGACTGCCATGCCTTGTCCTCTTTACATTTTCCCGAACTTGAAAGATGCTGTGCGCCACACCTGATCCCCGGAAAGGAGATTCCCCATGCTGCTCAAGCTGCAATGGCTCACAGATATTTTTGACTGGCTGCACCACAATTGGGAGCGTGCCCACGTCCAGCGCAAGGTGGCGCTGGTCATCTTCTGGATCTACGTGGCGGCCCTGTGCTGCGTGGAGCTCAAGCGGCAGGGCATGCTGCCGCCCGCCCTGGCCCAGCTGACGCCCCACAGCCATTTCAGCGCCATCCAGCTGGCCTTCACCCTGATCCTGGGCCTGGAGGTCATGAGCCTGATCTTCATCATCTCCACGTCCTTTTCACGGTCCGTGGGCAAGCAGTTCGAGATCCTGGCCCTGATCCTGCTGCGCAATGCCTTCAAGGAACTGGCACACCTGCCCGAACCGGTGAGCATCGCCGGGAACCTCGATCCCGTCATCCACATCGCGGTCACGGCGCTGGGGGCCCTGGGGATCTTCGTGGCCCTGGGCATCTACGGGCGGCTGGCTTCCAGCTATGCCTACATCCAGAGCCCGGAGATGCGCATGCGTTTCGTCATCAGCAAAAAGCTGCTCTCGCTGACGCTGTTCGCCATCTTCCTGGGCATCGGCATCCGGGACGCCTGGATCCATATCCACACCGGCGAGGACATGCGCTTTTTCGAGACCATCTATACGGTGCTGATCTTCGCCGACATCGCGCTGGTCCTCATCTCGCAGCGCTACATGCCGTCCTTCCATGCCGTGTTCCGCAATTCCGGCTTCGTGATCGGCACGCTGATGATGCGCCTGGCCCTTTCGGCCACCCCGCCGTGGGACACGGCCGCCAGCCTGTTCGCGGCCGCCTACGTGCTGGCCCTGACCTGGGCCACCAGATATTTCCGGCCCGCGGCCCTGCGTGGCCCCCAGCTGCCCGCCTCTTCCCGCGAGACGGAGCACCTGCCCCCTTCCTACGGCAAGGTGCCGGAGGCCCCGGAACCGCGTGAGGGCGTGCTTTACGGCAAGCCGCATCTGGAAGCCTGGCGGCAGCGCCGCAAGATCCGGGAGGACGCCCTGCCCGTGGCGCGGGAAGAATGCGTGTTCGGCGCCGCGGAACGCCGGGCCCGGCGCACGATGCCCCGTCCTCCGGCCGGGAAGAAGAAAGCCGCCAGCTGACGGACCGGCCGGGAGGGGGCGGGCGCCAGCAAGGCCGTCAGCATGTGCTGCCCGGCCCTGTCCGGTCGTGATGCATGAAAAAAGGCCACCCTGCGGGGTGGCCTTTTTACGTCCGTACAGAAAACGCCGCTTACTCGTCGCCCACCTTGAGGGCGGCCAGGAAGGCTTCCTGCGGCAGCTCCACGTTGCCCATGCGCTTCATGCGCTTTTTGCCTTCCTTCTGCTTTTCCAGCAGCTTGCGCTTGCGGGTGATGTCGCCGCCGTAGCACTTGGCGGTCACGTCCTTGCGGAAGGCGGACACGGTCTCGCGGGCGATGATCTTCTGCCCGATGGCCGCCTGGATGGCCACCTGGAAGAGCTGGCGCGGGATGGTGCGCTTGAGCTTGAGGGCCAGCGAGCGGCCGTAGGTATAGGCGCGGTCGCGGTGCACGATGACGGCCAGGGCGTCCACGGGCTCGCTGTTGAGCAGGATGTCCAGGCGCACCAGATCGGATTCGCGGTAGTCGATGGGCTGGTAGTCCATGCTGGCGTAGCCGCGCGTGCAGGACTTGAGCCGGTCGAAGAAGTCATAGACGATCTCGGCGAAGGGCAGCTCGTAGGTCACCACCACGCGGTTGGCGGCCAGATAGTGCAGGTTCTTCTGGGTGCCGCGCTTGTCCTCGCAGAGCTTCATGACATTGCCCACGTATTCGTTGGGCACGTGGATGTCCATGCTCACATAGGGCTCGTAAAGGGCCTTGATCTTGGTGGAGTCGGGCAGGTGGGCCGGGTTGTCGATCTCCAGCGTCTTGCCGTCGGTGGTGTCCACCCGGTAGATGACCGAGGGCGCCGTAGCGATGAGGTCCACCTCGAATTCGCGTTCCAGACGTTCCTGGATGATCTCCATGTGCAAGAGGCCCAGGAAGCCGCAGCGGAAGCCGAAGCCCAGGGCCTGGGAGGTCTCGGGCTCGAAGCTGAAGGCGGCATCGTTGAGCTGGAGCTTTTCCAGCGCGGCCTTGAGGTTCTCGTAATCGTCGGATTCCGAGGGGTAGAGGCCGCAGAAGACCATGGGCTTCACTTCCTTGAAGCCGGGCACGGGCTCGGTGGCCGGATTGGCCGCCAGGGTGATGGTATCGCCCACGCGGGCATCGCCCAGGGACTTGATGCTGCCGCAAAGGAAGCCCACCTCGCCGGCGTGCAGTTCCTTCACGTCCGTGGCCTCGGGCGAGAACACGCCCAGGCGCAGCACTTCATATTCCTTGCCGGTGCTCATGAGGCGCACCATGTCGCCCAGCTTCACCCGGCCGTCCACCACGCGGAAGAGCACCACCACGCCCTGGTAGCTGTCGTACCAGGAGTCGAAGATCAGGGCCTTGAGGGGGGCGTCCGGATCGCCGCCCGGCGCGGGCAGGCGGTGGACGATGGCTTCCAGCACGGCGTCCACGCCCAGGCCGGTCTTGGCAGACACGGGCAGGGCGTCGGTGCAGTCCAGGCCGATGGCTTCCTCGATCTCTTCCTTGACGCGGTCCACCTCGGCGCTGGGCAGGTCGATCTTGTTCAGCACGGGCACGATCTCGTGGTCGTGGTCCAGCGCCAGGTAGACGTTGGCCAGTGTCTGGGCCTCCACGCCCTGGGTGGCGTCCACCACCAGCAGCGCGCCTTCGCAGGCGGCCAGGGAACGCGAAACTTCGTAGTTGAAGTCCACGTGTCCGGGCGTGTCGATGAGGTTCAGCTCATACTCCTCTCCGTTAGCGGCCACATAGGGGATGCGCACGGTCTGCGCCTTGATGGTGATGCCGCGCTCGCGTTCCAGATCCATCCTGTCCAGGTACTGCTGGCGGGCCTCGCGCTGGCTGACGACCTTGGTCAGCTCAAGGATGCGGTCGGCAAGGGTGGACTTGCCGTGGTCGATATGGGCGATGATGCAGAAATTGCGAATATGATCCAGACTGGGCATGGTATATCCTGCATTGGGTTACGAAGATTGAAGAGTATCTTGATAAGCCAAAACAGGGCCAAAGTCCATGCTGCCCCCCGTGTCCGCCCGGGGGAGGGGGATGGAGCCTGCCCGGGGAACGGAGTTGTGCGGAACCGTTCCCGGGCAGGCCGGTCTCATGCCGGCGGGGCTACCGCCTGCATGCGATACCGCGGATCTCGACCTCTGCTCCCGGGCAGAGCCCCCGGACCTCGACGAACAGTCGTGCCGGCTTGTAGGTGGGGAAGTAGGTGGAATAGATGGCGTTGAAGTCCTCAAAGTTGCGCATGTCCGTCACAAAAACATCGACCTGGGCCATGTTTTCGAGCGTCATGCCGGCAGCGGCAAGCACGGCTTTCAGGTTTTCGAGAGCCCGGATGGTCTGGGCCTTGAAGCCGGCGACGATCTGCCCGCTGGCGGGGTCCTGGCCGATCTGGCCGCTCAGGTAGACGGTGCTGCCGGTATCCACGGCCTGCGAATAGGGACCGATGGCCGCCGGGGCCCCTGTGCTCTGGATCATGTCCATAGGCTTACTCCTCGATATGGCGGGCAAGGGTGCGCGGCCAGATGTCCAGCGCATTGTCCAGATCTTCCGCATGCCAGATGGCCTCCCGCATGCGGGCGCATTCCTGCTCACCGAAGACGGGGGCGGTCAGGCGGGTGAACTTGTCCAGCAGCTCTTCATCGGAGGGGCTGTCGGCAGGTTCCCACTGGGGCTCCAGCTCCCCGGACCGCAGCTCCCTGCCGTCCGTGGTGGTGATGCAGACTTCGGAGAACGTCCGGGCCGGGAAGCGCTCTTCGAAGCGGTCTTCCACCACTACTTCGATCATGTCGGCAAGCTCCAGGACGTCCTTGTCGAAGATGCGCGGCGGCAGGACCTGGGCCCCGCTGATCTGGCCGTCCAGCAGGGCCACGGCGATGGGGTAGGTGATGTTGTACTGGGCCGCGTCCGTATGCGTGGGGTGCTCGCGGCTGAGCGATGCCGCCTTGGAGAAGGTATGGATGACAAGACGGCGGATGTTGCTGACGGCAAGGCGGTTTTCCCTGACGATCTTGAGCGCGCCTGCGATGGAGGCCTGTGCCCAGCGGCAGCAGCAGTAGGGCTTGAAGTACAGATCCGCCATGCGCCAGCGGCTTCCCAGTTCTTCGGCCAGCGCGGCGTCGAAATCCAGCAGGGGGGAAGTGAAGCCGGCCTGCGCCAGCAGGATGGACATCATGGCCGTATGGGCCCCCCAGCCGACGCCGTCCTTGGCCATGCAGGGGGTGGCCACACCGCGGGCGATGAAGCCTACCGGGCCGTGGTAATCGGCGCAGTTCAGCGCCTGGAGCAGGACGTCTTCCTCCAGGCCGAGGATACGGCCGGCGGCAGCCACGGCGCCGATGGCGCCCCAGAGGCCGGAAGTATAGACGCGGGCATGATCCCGGTTCCAGTACATGCCGGAGCGCATCCCCACCTCGTAGCCCACGGCCACGGCAGCCAGCATGTCCGTGCCCGAGGGAGGCGTTTCCGCCATCTCGGCGGCAGCCAGCATCACCGGCGTCAGGGCCGCGCCGGGGCGTCCCTGGGCGGGCCGGTAGCCGTGCTCCACATCAAGGGCATTGGACGCGAAGCCGTTGGCCATGCTGGCCCCCAGGGGGGAGACCTTCTTGCCGCTGGCGATCAGGGTGCATTCCCCGCCCTGGAAAAAACGTTCAGCCGTGCGGGCGGTCAGGCGGGCCAGCGGCGTGACCGCACCGGCGGACAGGGCGCCCATGCTGTCCAGCAGGCAGCGCTTTGCCTGGTGGCGGATCGGTCCGGGAAGATCGGCATACGTCTGCCTGAGGATGAAATCCGTAAGGAGGTTAGCGGGAGACGGCATCATTTTGCTCCTTGGAAGAAAGACCTTGGGGCGGGATACGCTTCTGCCATCCCGTGATGGCGGAAAGGAAAAGGACGAGCAGCAGGGCCCAGGCATAGGGCATGAGGAGCGCGGAGGTGATGGGCGGGCTGGCAAGGCCGTATTCGGCGGCGGCATGGCTGACCGTATTGAACCAGAGCGCGCAGACGATGTGCCAGGGCAGCATGTAGAAGATCGTGCAGGCCGAGCAGCACAGCAGGTCGGCGGCGCGTTCGGGGGCGATGCCGAAGCGCTGGGACAGGGGCTTGACGAAGGTCGTGCCCAGCAGGACTTCCGCGGGGACATTGGCGGAAATGGGGATGGTGATCAGCACCGTGGAGGCGATGATCGTGATCTCGGCCTGACGGGCCGTCTTGATGAAGGTCTTCTGCACCCAGTTGACGATGTCTTCCATGATGCCGCTTTCCATGACGAGCTGGATCACGCCAAGGATGAAGAGGATGAAGATGATGACCCCCGTGACGCCGCTCACGCCGTTCTCGAGCAGGCCGCTGCTCATGCCGCCGGTGGTCACGGGATGGAGCAGATCCGACAGGCTGAGGCGGCCTATGGCAAGGCCGATGACGATGGCCGCGGCAATGCCCCAGGTGAGGGATTCGATGATATGGCGCCCCAGGAGAGAGGCCACGATGACGATCCCGAAGGCGAGCAGGAGCAGCAGGCAGGTGGGCGACATGGAGGCCGCGAACTGGGGCGGCGTGGAGACCGTGCCGCCCCCGCCGAAGCAGGCGAAGACGATGGCGGAGATGGCGGCGGCCGTGAAGACCAGGGGCGCACGGGTCCGGGTTATCTTCTGGATGTCGGCGTCCTGGGTGAAGGCGACGGTGATGTTGGAAGAGGAGATGGGGGAATAGCTGTCCCCCAGGGCGCCGCCGGAGAGGATGGCCACGGCCAGGAAGGCGGGATCCGCCCCAAGGAAGACGCCGGCCGGGAACATGACGGGCGTCAGCGCCAGGATGGTGCCGTTGGCGGTGCCGGTGCCCAGGGAAAACAGCATGGCCGCCAGGAAGGTGATGACGGTGAACACACTGCCCTGGGCCCCCACGTTGAGCCCGAACCAGAGCAGCCCTTCGATGATGCCGCCGGCCTGCATGATCTGGCCGAAGACACTGGCGAAGATCCAGGAGGCACACAGCACGCCGACGCTCTTGTTGTTGAACCCGCGCAGGATGGTCGCGCAGTATTCCTTGGGCGTCCTGGAGAGGAAAAGGCCGATGCAGATGGCGGCAAAGCCGATGCTCCAGAAGTTCTTGGGCGTGGCCGGCCCGTGCAGGGACAGCCACAAGAGGCCGCAGATGAGCAGGAGCAGGGGGATGGCTGCCCCCCACTTTCCTCCCCACATCTTGAGGGCCGCGTTGTATTCGCTCTCGGGGCGGTTCGGGACTGGCATGAAGCACCTCCAGTAAATGTTTACGTGGAGCAGTCCTCCACGTGTTATGAAGGCAGTTCGGGATGCTGCGGGCCGTTGGCCGGGCCCTGGCGGCACGCTTTGCGATAGCTGTAGAGCGTATATTTCGAGATGCCCATGATGGAGGCGATGTGTTCGACCATACCCTTGAAACGAAAGGCTCCGTGCTGGTCGAACTGGGCTATCAGGGCGATGCGCTCTTCCCTGTCCAGCTCCGTGGGGAGCTTGCCGAATTGCTGCAACACCTTGCGGACGATGGCTTCCATGGTCTCTTCCGAGGTGGCGGCGAAGGTCTCCTGGGTACCGTCGTTTCGGCTGTCTTCGGCGGGGGCCGTACGGATCTGGTCTTCCAGGGCGGCGATGGCGGCCATCTGGCGGGAGATGTTCTGGTTGATGCACATGGCGAAGACAGGCACGCCCTTGTCATCCTTGATGTAGATCAGTGACCCGCGCAGGGGTTCGCCATGCCGGCCCTGGGCCCGGTAGGGGCGTACATCCGGCGCATCGGCGGCATAGCGGCTCAGGTGGTCGATGAGGAAATCGGTCGCCGGTGCTCCGGGGGCCCTTTTGGTCACTTCGCCGGCGATATGGACCAGGGAGGATTCAAGGCGGCTGAGGTCATGGATGGCGATCTCGTAATCACGCCCCCAAAAAGCGACCAGCCCGTCGGCGATCCTGCACAAATTTTCCAGCAGAGTTTTCTTGTCCATGTGGGACTCCATGAGGTGAATATACGGGGTAGCCCTTTGTTTGTAAACTATTTTTTGTATAACAAAAAATTTTTTGTACAAAAATTTTCGGGCATGAAAAAGCCGCATTGCGGTTTCCCGCAATGCGGCTTGTTTTTAATCAGGAGACTGATTGCCGCTAGCGCAACTGGGCCACATGCAGACGCTCGACGGCGCGCTGCAGAGCGGCTTCCGCTCTGGCATGGTCCACATCATCGGCCTGGCTGGCCAGACGCTTTTCGGCGCGCTCCTTGGCGGCCTGGGCGCGGGCGGTGTCGATATCCTCGGCCAGTTCGGCCGATTCCGCCAGCACGGTCAGGACCTTGTTGTTCACATCGGCAAAGCCGCCGGAGATGAACACGTTGTGCTGCTTGCCGCCTTCAGTATAGCGCAGGTTGCCAATCTTGAGGGCAGAGAGCAGGGAGACGTGATGCGGCAGCACGCCAAACTCACCCATGACGCCGGGGCACACGGCCATTTCCACCTGAGCGCTGACAACGGTCTTGTCAGGTGTCACCACTTCCAGTTGCAGCATGCTCATGGGCGCTCCTTAATTAGCTTCCTGCTGGATGCGGGCTTCGTACTTGGCCACGGCCTGGTCGATGCTGCCCAGCATGTAGAAGTCGGATTCGGCGAGATGGTCGTACTTGCCTTCCAGGATGCCCTTGAAGCCCTTGATGGTGTCTTCCAGCTTCACATACTGGCCGGGGGTACCGGTGAAGGTTTCGGCCACGTGGAAGGGCTGGGAAAGGAAGCGCTGGATACGACGCGCACGGGCAACGGTGAGCTTGTCTTCGTCAGACAGTTCGTCCATGCCCAGGATGGCGATGATATCCTGCAGTTCCTTGTACTTCTGCAGCACCATCTGCACCTGACGGGCCACGCTGTAGTGCTCTTCGCCCACGACGTTGGGGTCGAGGATGCGGGAGGTGGAGTCCAGCGGGTCCACGGCGGGGTAGATACCCAGTTCGGCGATCTGGCGGGAAAGCACGAGCGTACCGTCCAGATGCGAGAACGTGGTAGCCGGGGCGGGGTCGGTCAAGTCGTCAGCGGGCACGTAAACGGCCTGCACGGAGGTGATCGAACCCTTGTTGGTGGAGGTGATGCGTTCCTGCAGGGCACCCAGGTCAGTACCCAGGGTGGGCTGGTAACCCACGGCCGAGGGCATGCGGCCCAGCAGAGCGGACACTTCCGAACCGGCCTGTGTGAAGCGGAAGATGTTGTCGATGAAGAGCAACACGTCCTGGTTTTCTTCGTCGCGGAAGTATTCAGCGCAGGCAAGGGCGGTCAGGGCCACGCGGGCACGGGCTCCCGGAGGCTCGTTCATCTGGCCGTAAACCAGCGTGGCGCGCTCCAGAACACCGGCTTCTTTCAGTTCGTTGTACAGGTCATTGCCTTCACGGGTACGTTCACCCACGCCGGCGAACACCGAGGAGCCGCCGTGCTGCTTGGCAATGTTGTTGATCATTTCCATCAGGATAACGGTCTTGCCCACGCCGGCGCCGCCGAACAGACCCATCTTGCCGCCCTTGGGGAAGGGCACGAGCAGGTCCACGACCTTGATGCCGGTCTCAAGCAGTTCCACCTTGGTGTTCTGCTCGGTGAACTCGGGGGCGGGACGGTGGATGGGGTAGTACTTCTCAGCGTTGACCGGGCCCATCTCGTCCACGGGACGGCCGATAACGTTGAGGATACGTCCCACAGCCGCCTTGCCCACGGGCACCATGATGGGGTTGCCCGTATCCACAACTTCCATGCCGCGCACCAGACCTTCGGTGGCGTCCATGGCGATGGTGCGCACCACGTTGTCACCGAGGTGCTGGGCCACTTCACAGACGAGGTCAGGCGCGTCGCTGTTGTTGGGGTTTTTGATTTCCAGGGCGGTCAGGATATCAGGCAGGTGTCCGTCGCTGAACTCAACGTCCACGACGGCGCCGATAACCTGGACGATTTTACCAATGTTTTTGCTCATGCTTGGCTCCTGTTACCCGTTCAGCGCTTCTGCGCCGCCGACGATGTCGATGAGTTCGCTGGTGATGGAAGCCTGCCGTGTCTTGTTGTAGAGCAGGGTCAACGTATTGATCATCTCGTTACAGTTACGCGTCGCGTTGTCCATGGCGGCCATACGCGCAGCGTGTTCACTGGCAGACGTATCCAGCATTCCCCGGTAGACCTGAACCTTGATGTAGCGGGGGAGCAGCTCGGCCAGAAGGGCTTCTTCCTGCGGTTCGTAGACGTACTCGCAGTGGGCAGCTTCCTGACCTTCTTCCGCTTCCGCCTCAGGGGCAGCCAGGGGCAGCAGGCTCAGTGTGCGCGGGGGCTGATGCCCCATGGACACAAACTCGCCGTACACCATCCAGACTTCATCAAAAGCAAAGGTTTCGTAGCCGTGAATGACTTCCTGCGCGATGGAGCTGGCCAGCGAAAAGTCCAGGCTGCCCATACGGTCACCGTAGGCGACCATGATGTCGTAGCCGGCCTTGCGCACAGCGTCGCGTCCCTTGCGGCCCATGCAGGCGAAGGTGACCTTCATGCCGGCATTGGTTTTGTCAGCAGCGAGCTTCAGGGCCGTGGTGATGATGTTGCCGTTGAAGCTGCCGCACAGACCGCGGTCGGACGTGACCAGCACGATGGCGCAGTTTTTCTTTTCCTCATGCTCGGCCAGCAGCGGATGGGCAGTGCCCTCCACCTTGCGGGCAAGCTCGGCCAGGACCTGGCGATACTTGCCGGCATACGGCCGGAAGCGTTCGATGCGGGCCTGCGCGCCGCGCAGTTTCGCCGAGGCCACCATGTTCATGGCCTTGGTGATCTGCTTGGTCTTGCCGACCCCCACGATTTTCATTTTTACGTCTTTGAGTGAAGGCATATGGGTATCCCCCGGCGTTAAGCCTGGTAGCCCTGCTTGAAGGCGGTAATCGCCTCGTTCAGCGCCTTTTCCACAGCTTCATCAATGACTTTCTTATCCTTGATGGCGTCCAGCACGTCCTTGCGGGTATCGCGCATGAAGGCCAGCATTTCACTTTCAAAGCGACGGATCTGATCCACCGGCACGTCGTCCATGTAGCCGCGGGTAGCAGCGTAGATGGAAGCCACCTGTTCCTGGGCGGGCATGGGCTGGTACTGGGGCTGCTTCAGCAGTTCCACCAGACGGGCGCCGCGTTCCAGTTTGGCCTTGGTGGCCTTGTCCAGGTCGGAACCGAACTGGGCGAAAGCGGCCAGTTCGCGGTACTGGGCCAGGTCCAGACGCATGGTACCGGCAACCTGTTTCATGGCCTTGATCTGGGCGGCGCCACCCACGCGGGACACGGACAGGCCCACGTTGATGGCCGGACGCACACCGGCGTTGAACAGGTTGGGTTCCAGGTACACCTGACCGTCGGTGATGGAGATGACGTTGGTCGGGATGTAGGCGGACACGTCGCCGGCCTGCGTTTCGATGATGGGCAGGGCGGTCAGGGAACCGGCACCGAGCTTGTCGCTCACCTTGGCAGCGCGTTCCAGCAGGCGGGAGTGCAGGTAGAACACGTCACCGGGGAAAGCTTCACGTCCGGGAGGACGACGGAGCAGCAGGGACATCTGGCGATAACCCACAGCCTGCTTGGAGAGGTCATCGTAGATGATCAGGGCATGCTTGCCGTTGTCGCGGTAGTACTCGGCCATGGTGCAACCGGTGTAAGCCGCGATGTACTGCAAGGGAGCCGGGTCGGAAGCGGTGGCCGAGATGATGGTGGTGTATTCCATGGCACCGTGCTTGCGCAGGGTGTCGGCCACCAGGGCGACAGACGCTTTCTTCTGGCCGATGGCCACGTAGAAGCAGTGAATGTCGGTTTCTTTCTGGGCCAGGATGGCGTCGATGCAGACGGCGGTCTTGCCGGTCTGACGGTCGCCAATGATCAGTTCACGCTGGCCGCGGCCGATAGGAGTCATGGCGTCGATGGCCTTCAGACCCGTGGGCATGGGCTCATGCACGCTCTTGCGCGCGATGATACCAGGGGCCTTGATTTCCACCGGGCGGACTTCTTCGGCTTCGACCGGGCCGAGGCCGTCGATGGGCTGGCCAAGGGGGTTGAGCACGCGGCCCATAACCTTGTCGCCCACAGGCACGGAGAAGATCTTGCCGGTACGCTTGACAGGATCGCCCTCCTTGATGCCCACATCGGAGCCGAGCAGCGCGACACCCACGTTGTCTTCTTCGAGGTTGAGCACCATACCCATGACGCCGCCGGGGAATTCCAGCAGTTCCATGGCCATGGCATTCTGAACCCCGTAGACGCGGGCGATACCGTCACCGACATACAACACGGTGCCGGTTTCGCTCATTTCTACGCGCTGCTCGTAGTTTTTGATTTGATCTTCAATGATCTTGCTTATCTCTTCAGCTTTGATCTGCATGTGCTATTCACCCCTCTTGAATGTCTCCCGAAGGATCGCCAACTGCGCGCGCAGACTTGCGTCCAGCACTCGATCACCAACCTTGAGCACCACGCCCCCAAGGATGGAAGCATCCACATCAAAGGCAAGCTCGATGCTCGCCCCCGCCTTCTTTTCAAGCTCGGCCTTGAGTTCGGCCTGCTTGTTATCCGTAAGCTCCACGGCGGTAGTGAGCGTACCACGGATAATTCCTTTGGCGTCGTCAAGCAACTTGCCGTACCAGCCGACAATCTCGCCGAGATAAGCCAGACGCTCTTTGTCGGCCAACAGCAGGCAGAAGTTGCTGACGGTTTTGTCCGCCTTGATTTTCTTGAGCAGCTTGCCCATCACAGCCTTTTTTTCATCGATGCTGATGACCGGGCTTTTCAGCGCGGCGTCCAGCTTCGGCGAGGCGGCAAGCATGTCTCCCAGCGCGGCGAGATCGCTCCCGTAACGCGAGAGGGCCTCATCCCCTTGTTGTTTGCCCAGCGCAAATATGGCGCCGGCATATCTGCGAGCAACTATCGCGTCCGTCAATGGAGCACCACCTTGTTGAGGGAGTTGGTAATGAGCTTTTCATGCTCGGCGGCGGTCAGCTTTTCAGCCAGGACCTTTTCCGCTGCGTCCACAATCTCATCGGCAATGGCGGCGCGCACTTCGGCCAGCATGGTACGGCCTTCGTTCTCGGCAGTGCGACGAGCCTGTTGCACAATCTGTTCGGCCTGGCGCTTGGCTTCTTCGACGACGGCCTGCTTCACGCTTTCGGCCTGGGCGAGGCTCTCGTCGAGGATGGCCTTGCGTTCGGACTCAAGGTTGCTGATGCGCTTTTCCACTTCATCCAGGCGCTTCTGGGCTTCAGCGCGACGGGCTTCCAGATCCTGGAGGTCCTGGCTGATGCGGGCGCGGCGGCCGGAGAAGAACTTGCGGGCCAGACCGCCCACGAAGTACCACAGGATACCGGCGAAGATGATGAAGTTGAGCACACGCCAGCCAAAGTCGCCCCAGCGCGGCGCGTCATGCCCTTCAGAGGCCTGCGCCCCCACGGCGAAAAGCAGCGTAAGCGCAAGGACAGGCACCATAACTCGCGTCAAGCCCAGCCCAGCGTGTTTCCATTTGCTCAAAGCCCACCCCCTTGATTGGGTTTCTCTTGATTCTTTACCCTCGCGGTCCGAAGACCGCCCGAAAAACCACCGAGCCCGCGCGTGGCACAGTGGCAGAAACGGCGTACTAGCCACGCAGCACACGCTCGGCCAGCTGGCCGGAGAGCGTGGCGACCTGACCGCGCAGCTCCTTCAGGGAAGCATCGGCTTCGGCCTGCAGGTTGCGACGGGTCTCGGCAATGATCTCCTGGGCGCGCTTCTGGGCTTCAGCTACCAGGCTGGCCTGTTCGGCGGCGCCGGCTTCGCGGGCCTTTTCACGGTTCTGGCCAGCATCCTGACGGGCGCGGGTCAGCTGGCTGTCATAGTCGGAAAGGCGCTGCTCGGCCTGGTATTCGTAGGATTCGGATTCGCCGGACATATCGTCCATGACGGCTTTGCGTTTGCGGATGATTTCGCGGATGGGGCGAATCAGAAGGAGGTTCAGCACGTACAGTGCAATGAAGAAGTTCACCAACTGGAAAACCAAGGTGATATTAAGGTCCAACATTACCGTATCCTCCCTCTGGACGGTGTGATGTTCAAAGCTTTTATAAAATACCCTCAACAAGGGGTTATGTCAAAGGGTATTGGTGACAAAATTCGCAAAGTCTTCGCATCTGCACAAACAATTTTATGATATTTTTTATGTGTTTTTATGAAAAACAAATTATTTCAAAATATTATGTAAAAAATAAAAAAGCCGTGCATCCAGGGAAAAATGCACGGCCATCGGGGCAGGAGATGACAGAACGAGACAGGAGCCGTCAATTTTTGGACAGCGGTTCACGCTTCGGGGCGCATCCGGGACCGCTCAGACCAGCAGCCACTGTCCTGGACCGTAGCCGGCAGCGGCCAGCCAGCGGGCGGCGTCCTCGTCGGCACCGTGGGCGGTGAGGGCATTGAGCAGGAAACAGCGGCCCGGCCCGGGCAGTCCGTTACGGCCGATGACCGGCACGCCGTGCACGTTCTGCCCGATCTTTTTGGGGTCGATGTCCACGAAAGCGGCCACCTGCACGCCCCTTTCCCACAGGGGGGCCAGACGGCGGCGCGCCACCCTGCCCGCGCCCAGCAGATAGACCTGCGGATGCCAGGGGTTGTGGCGCTCCAGCCAGCGGGCCAGCCAGAGGGCGCGCAACCGGTTGTTGGCGGCCTCGCAATAGCGGCTGTCGCTGCGGGTGGCCCGGTGCGGCGGGTCGTTCCAGACCAGCAGTTCCTGCGGCAGCTTGGCCATGCGCACACCGGCGTGCAGCCAGCGCAGCCACAGTTCCCAGTCTTCGGCGAAAAAACCGTCGGCATAGCCGCCGTGCAGCTGGGGCAGCCCGCGCCGGAACATGACCGAAGGATGGCTGACGGGCGTATCGCGGAAGCGGTTGCGGCTGATGGCCTCATGATCCAGCAGGCCGTTCTGCCAGTCCACGAAGTGGGCAAAGCCGCGCGCCGTCTCCCGGTCGCCGCCAAAATGCACCCGCGTGGCCAGCAGGCCCGTTTCGGGATGGGCTGCCATCCAGGCGGCCTGGAGGGCCAGGCGTTGCGGATGGCAGACGTCATCGGCGTCCATGCGGGCGATGAGCTCGCCCCGGGCGGCCTCCAGACCGGCGTTGAGCGCGCCGGGCAGACCCTCATGCGGCCGGTGCAGGACGCGCAGGCAGGGATATTCCATCGCCAGGGCATCCAGCAGGGCTGCCGTGCCGTCAGTGGAGCCGTCATCGACGGCCAGCACCTCGAAGTCCGGTACGGGGGCTCCCGGAGCGGCTTCCTGCCGGGCCAGGGAACGGATGGCCACGCGCAGGGGCTCTTCCCCCTCTGACGTCAGGGGCAGGGAAGCGCCGTTCCAGACCGGCAGCAGGACGGTCACCAGCGGGCAGGCAGGCATGTCTCCTCCAAACAAACGCACGGGGAGCGCCTCAGGCCACTATGGCGTGACACGCTCCCCGTGATGGTCAATGGCGCAGCAGGGTCCGCACGGCCAGGCACAGTTCCGTGATGCTCTGGCGGGCGTCCAGTTCGTGATGGGCCGCGTCCCGGTACAGGGGCAGGCGGGCTTCCAGCACCTCGCGCACTTCGTCATCCAGGCTCTTGCCGGTGAGGCTGGGGCGCTGGGCCTCCAGCGGGTTGCGCCGCAGGCGGGCGGCCAGCACCTCCGCCGGGGCGGACAAAAAGAAGACCCGGCCATGCTCGCGCATGTAGCGCCGGTTGGCCTCGGCCAGCACCATGCCGCCGCCGGTGGCCACCACGCCACGGCCCGCCAGTTCCTCACTGGCCAGGCGCAGGGATTCGCTCTCGCGGCTGCGGAAGCCCTCCCAGCCCCAGCGGTCCACCATGGTCGCCACGTCCATGCCCAGACGCTGGCAGAGGTGGTGGTCCGTATCGCAGTAGGGCACGTCCAGCACTTCGGACAGGGCCTTGCCCAGCGTGGTCTTGCCGCAGGCCCGCGGGCCCACAAGATAGATCAGGGACATGGCGCCTCCTACAGGATGCGGTTGCCGTCGGCCGTGATGAGCACCGTGTACTCCCAGCGGATGCCGCCCCACTGCGGGTAGTAGAGGCCGGGCTCCACCGTGACCACCATGCCTTCCTGCAGGACCTTGTCGCCGCGGCGGCCCAGGCTGGGGGCCTCGTGCGTCTCCAGGCCCACGCCGTGGCCCAGGCCGTGGGTGAACCAGGCTTCCACGCCTGCCTTCGCGAACACGCCCCGCGCCAGCGTATAGGCCTCGTGCAGGGGCAGGCCCGGCCGCATCTTGTCCAGGGCTGCCTGCTGGGCATCACGCACCAGCTTCATGGTCTCGCGGAACTCCTTGTGCGGCCTGTCGCCCACCCAGAAGGTGCGCGTCTGGTCGGAGCAGTACCCGTCCACGCGGCAGCCCACGTCCACCAGCACCAGACCATTGTCCGGCAGCTTCTTCTCACCGGGGATGGCGTGGGGCAGGGCCGCGTTCCGGTCCACGGCCACGATGGACGGGAAGGCCAGTTCCGAGGCGCCGTTGTCACGGAAATATTTTTCGATGGCCCAGGCCAGCTCGGCTTCGTTGCGGCCTGGCTGAAGCTGGCTCTCCTCCAGCCAGCGCAGCATGGCGTGGTTGAGGGCGAAGGAACGCTCCAGGGCTTTGATCTCGTCCGCGTCCTTGATGACGCGCAGCTCTTCCACCAGGCCGTCGGCCGCCTGCAGATGTGCGCCGCGGCCTACGGCACGGCCCAGCGAACGGGCAAAATTGAGGCTCACGATCTCCGCCTCCAGACCCAGGCGGCTGCCGCAACGCCGCATGAGCCGGCCGATCTCCGTGGCCGCATCCGGGCCGTAGATGAGGATGTGGTCCTCGTCCCAGAGCCGGGCCGCCGCATCCTTGTAGCGGGCGTCCGTGCAGAGCCAGTCCCGCCCGTCCGCGCAGATGACCAGGCGTCCCGCGCTCTCGTTGAGCTGCACGTCATGCAGCTCGAAGCCGGAAAGGTAAAAACGGTTGGCAGCGTGGCTCACCAGCAGGGCATCCAGACCGCGGGCGCGCATCAGTTGGCGCAGGCGGTCGCGTCGGGCAGCATAGGGCGTGTTCATGCGGGGTTCCTTTGCAGGAAGGGCGGGGAGGGATGCGCGGGGGGAAGGGGGACCTTTTTCCAAAAAGGTCCCCCTTCCCCCCTGACCCCCCAACCCTTCCAAAAACTTTTCTTCAGGCCGGTATGGCAGGTCCCCGTCTGGCGGACACAGGGCATGGCATCGTGCGCTGGCGCCGGGCGAGGCTTTGGGGACAAGGGGACATCTTAGCCGCCGTCCGGCCCGGACGCAATGGCCCGGAACAGGACGGGAACTATCGGGGCAGGCTGGAGCGCGCGGCGTTGGGAGCTCTCCAAGGTTGCCCAATGGAGGCAGATGTCCCTTTGCTTGTGCGGATCGAGGGCACCCGCAGTATAGTAAGCAATATGTTTTTTAGAACATTGGGGAAACAAGGCCCCCAAAAAACAAAAAGCCTGTGTCCCCGCAGGGACACAGGCCGTGAAGGCGCGTTTTGGGGAAGGGTGGGGGCGTGGGGGAGGGGGACCCCTTTTTTCGCGCTAGTGAAAAGGGGTCCCCCTCCCCCACAAAACGATGTGCATCTACCGCGGAGCGCAGGCGGGCAGGCCGGCCACCAGATCGGCGTCGGCGGGCAGGAAGGGCAGGTCACGAGCCTGGGAGGGCGTGACCCAGCGCAGCTCCTGACGTTCCCGGGCGCAGGGCGTGCCGTCGAAGGCGGTGACGTGGAAGAAGTGCAGCTGCACGTGCAGGTCGCGCTCGGCATAATCATGCTCCACGATCTGCCAGAGCCGGCAGGCGCGCACGCTGATGCCCAGCTCCTCGCGCAGCTCGCGGCAAAGGGCCTGTTCGGCGGTCTCGCCGGGTTCGAGCTTGCCGCCGGGGAACTCCCAGTAACCGGCCATGGGCTTGCCTTGCGGGCGCAGGGCGGCCAGCAGGTGGTCGTCCTGCCAGATGATGCCGCCGGCCACGACGATGGAGGTCATGCCAGATCCCCCATGCTGTCGATATCGGCGCGCCTGGCTTCGATGGCGGCGATCTGCTCTTCCAGGGCAGCCATGTCTTCCATGAGGCGCTCGGTCAGGTCGCGCAGCTCGTTGAAGCGTTTGAGCAGCTCGGTGGAGCGGGCACCGTCGGCATAGACGGCCGGATCGGCAAGCTGGGTCTCCACGTCGGACTGCTCGTCCATGGCCTTTCCCAGCTGGCCTTCCAGCGCGGCGTATTTTTGCTGCAGGGGCTTGAGCTCCTTGTGCAGGGCGTTGCGGCGTTCGGCCTGCTCGCGCTTGAGGCGCTTCTGCTCCTCGCGGGAGAGGTTGGCGCGGGGCGCGTTGTCGGGCTTCTCGGCCTTGTTGGAGGCGTTGAGGCCGGGGCTGACGCTGCCGCTCTCCAGGGCGGCGCGGCGGGCCGTGTCGTAGCTGGCGAAGTCGGGGTAGACGGTGATGCCTTTCTCGTCCAGGGCCCAGGCCTCGGCGCCTACCTGCGAGAGCAGCCAGCGGTCGTGGGCCACCATGAGCAGGGTGCCGTCGAACTTCTGCAGGGCCGTGCCCAGGGCCTCGCGGCTTTCGAGGTCCAGATGGTTGGTGGGTTCGTCCAGCAGCAGGAAATTGCAGCGTTTGAGGAACAGGCTGGCCAGCACCAGGCGGCTCTTCTCGCCGCCGGAGAGCTTGCTCACCTGCCGGTCGAAGTATTCCTGCCCCAGCAGGAAGAGGCCCAGCACGCTCATGAGCTCTTCTTCGGTGGTGCGGGGGTCGGACAGGCGCCGGATCTCGCCCAGCACGGTGGTGTCCGGGCGCAGGGTGTCCATCTGGTGCTGGGTGTAGTAGCCCAGGCGCATCTGGGGCGCGGTGACCACGTTGCCGCCGCAGCGTTCCAGGGTCCCGGCCAGCAGCTTGAGCAGGGTGGACTTGCCGCAGCCGTTGTGCCCCACCAGGGCCACGCGCTGGCCGTTGTAAAGGGTGAAGGTCAGCGGCGGCCACATCTGCTTGCCGTCCGGGAAGTGGAAGGCCAGATCGGCGGCGGCAAGGGCCACCTTTTCCATGTGCGGGGCTTCGGGCCAGGTGAAGTTCAGTTCCTTGCGCTTGGGCTCGGGACGGTAATCTTCCAGCTCTTTTTCCAGCTTTTTGGCCATCTTCTGGCGCGAACCGGCCTGACGGGCCTTGGTGGCCTTGGCGCGGAAGCGTTCCACGAAGGCCATCTTGCGGGCCAGCTCGTCCTGCAGGGCCTTGGCCTCGCGTTCACGCTGGGCGTTGTATTCCTCCTGGAGGGAGAGGAACTGGGTGTAGGTGGCCTTGCGGAAGACCGGGCGGGACAGGCCCAGATAGAGCACGTGCGTGCCCACGCGGTCCATGAACACGCGGTCGTGGGCCACGAAGACCAGGGCGCCCTTGAAGTCCATGAGGAAGGACTCCAGCCATTCCACGGCTTCCATGTCCAGATGGTTGGTGGGTTCGTCCAGCAGCAGCACGTCGGCCCCGGCGGTGAGCACGCGGGCCAGTTTGGCGCGTTCGCGCCAGCCGCCGGAGAGCTCGCGCAGGGTGCGCAGCCACTTGCTTTCGGCAAAGCCCAGACCGGAGAGCACGGCCTTGGCGCGGTGTTCGGGATTGTAGCCGTGGGTGGCTTCCAGTTCGGCCTGGCGGTGCATGAGCTGGGTCAGGCGCGCCTCGTCCTTCTGCCGGGCGGCGTCTTCCCACTCGGCCCAGAACTCGTTCCAGTCATGGAGCACGTCCAGCACATAGGTCAGCAGGGGCGTGTCCAGGGCCTCTTCGGAGAGCTCCTGTTCCACGAAGCCCAGGCGGCAGCCCCTGGGCAGGATGACACGGCCGCCGTCGGCGGGCTCCACGCCGGCCAGCAGGCGGAGGAGGGTGGACTTGCCGGTCCCGTTGGGGCCGCAGACGCACAAACGCACGCCGGAATCCACTTCCAGCGAGAAATTGTTGAAGATGTCCCGTCCGCCGAAGGACTTGGACAGTTCCTGGATGGTTATTTTCACAGCAGGCCCTCGCGCCTGTAGCCTTCCACGGCTTCTTGCATGCCCTGGTCGAGCGTGAGGGCGGGGGCATAGCCGAGTTCCTCGCGCAGGCGCGACGCGTCGCAGGTCCAGCCGGACTGGCGGGCTTCGCGGTATTTGTCCAGATTCCAGTTGGGGGCGCGGCCCTTGCGTCCCAGCGCGGCCAGCAGGCTGCCGCCCAGCGTGGACAGCAGCGCGGTCAGGCCCAGGAAGCAGAGGGGCAGGCGCAGGATGCAGGCCTTTTTGCCCATGGCCCGGGCCATGGCGCGGTAAACGTCGGCCATGGCGTAGCAGCCGCCGTCGTTGACGTGGTAGACGCCGTGCGCTTCGGGGCGGCAGCAGCAGACGATGGCGCGGCCCACGTCGCGGCCATGCACGGCCGAGACCGGGAAGCGGCGGAACAGGCCGGGCGTGACGGCCACGCCCCAGCGCAGGCCCTGGAACACGGGCAGCAGGCCGCGGTCGCCGGAGCCGTAGATGATGGGCGGCCGCAGGGTGACCATGCGATCGCCCAGGGCACGGCCCAGGATCTGTTCCACCATGAGCTTGGACCAGCCGTAGGCGGACACGGGCGCGCCGGGCGCGTCGTCGCCCCTGCCGGCGGGAGTGTCGCAGGGGCCGCTGGCGGCCAGACTGGAGACCAGCACCAGACGCTGCGGGGCCTGGCCCTGCGCGTCGAGGCGCTGCCAGGCCGTGGCCAGGGCGCGGGCGGCCTCGCTGTTGGCGCGCAGATAGTCCTGCCAGCCCAGCCCGAAGAGCAGGGCGGCCATGTGGATGCAGATGTCCTGGCCGCGCAGGGCTTCTTCCAGCCCGGCGCCGCTGCGCAGGTCGGCGCGGACAACTTCCACCCCGGCGGGCAGATGGTCGCGGCGGGACGTGGCGCGGGTGATGCAGGTGACGCGGGCCCCGGCAGCCACCAGCTGGGGCAGCAGGTGGCGGCCCACGAAGCCGGTGCCGCCGGTGACGACGACCTTTTTGCCGTCCAGCCAGGGCGCGGGCGTGATCAGGGGAGTATCGGCGCTATGGCTCATGACACGATCTCCTTGCGGTACAGGCGGTAACGTTTGGTGATCCGCCCGGAAAAGTCTTCGATGAGGTCATTGACGGCCATGTTGTCTTCCAGCACCCACGAGCCTTCCACCTGGCAGAACTCGGGATGGCGGCGGGCCTGTTCCAGCATGTAGTCCAGCAGGAGCAGGGGCAGGCCCAGCAGGCGGAACTCCTCACGGATGCCGAAGAGCATCATGCGGTACTTGCCGCGCATCTCGCCGCGCGCCTGCCAGTAGTGCCACAGGGCGCTGAGGCCCAGCTTGCCGTTGAGGCGTTTGAGCAGGGGATTGAAGTCCGGCAGGGCCACCATGCCCGCGGCGGGCTCGCCATCGTGGAAGAAGAGGACGAAGAAATCGGGATCGAGCAGGCCCTTGAGCTCCTTCACCAGCACATCGGCCTCGCCGTCGGAAAGGGGCGCGAAGCCCCAGTTGCCGGCCCACGAGATGCGGTAGAGGTCCAGCATGATGCGGATGTCCTCGGCCAGGGTGGCCTTGGAGGAGACACGGCAGGTGAAGCGCTCCTGTTCCTTGAGGTGACGGATCTCGTCCTTGAGCCAGTCCTCCACGTGCAGCTTGTCGCGCTCGATGAGGTAGGCGAACAGGTCCTGCTCCTTGCGCATGTGCCAGGATTCCAGCAGGGCGGGATAGTAGGGCGGGTTCCAGGGCATCATGAGCGCGGGGGCCTCGTCGAAGCCGTCCACCAGCATGGCGCAGGTGTAGTTGGTGGACGGGTTGAGGGGCCCGCGCATGAAGGCCATGCCCTGGCGGCGCAGCCAGTCGTGGGCGGCCTGCAACAGGGCGTGGGCGGCCTCGCGGTCGTCCCGGCATTCGAAAAAGCCGAAGGCCCCGCAGCGTTCGCCGGCATAGGCGTTGTATTTTTCGTCCACGATGGCCGCGATGCGGCCCACGGGGCGGCCGTCGCGCAGGGCCAGGAACAGTTCGCGCCGGGCGGTATTCCAGAAGGGGTGCTCGCCGGGCGAGAGCAGCTCGCGATCCTGTTTTTTCAGGTTGGGCACCCAGAGGGAATCCGGCGTGTAGATGCTCCAGGGCAGTTCCACGAAGCGGTCCAGGTCTTCCGCAGTGTTGACGGGGATGATGCTCAGTTCTGCCACGCGGGCCTCCATGGAGCAGACTTGCAGGGGCTGCCGCCCTGTTGCGGTTGGTTTTTCGGGGCCGTCCCGGCAGGCGCCGTGGCGCGGCAGGCGGGGCCGGGCCACGGCGCGGGCCCCGGACAAAAAACACCGCGCGGGAGAGCGCCTTACGGTACCCTCCCGCACGGGAAAAGGAGCGGACGTGCGTTAGGCCGTCTTCAGGGAGCCGCGCAGCTCGTCCAGGCTGGTCACGCCCAGCTGGTGGCAGACGACGGGCAGTTCCTTGACGATCTCGAAGGCGCGGTCGGGGCTGATGAAGTTGGCCGTGCCGATCTGGACGGCATGGGCGCCCACCAGGATGAATTCCAGCACGTCTTCGGCGGAGCAGATGCCGCCCAGGCCGATGACGGGGATGTCCACGGCCTTGCAGACCTGCCACACGCAGCGCAGGGCCACGGGCTTGATGGCCGGGCCGGACAGGCCGCCGATGACGTTGGCCAGGCGGGGCGTGCGCCGGGCCACGTCCACGGCCATGCCCGAAAGGGTGTTGATGCACGAGATCATGTCCGCACCGGCGTCCTGCACGCTGCGGGCCATGAGGGCGATGTCCGTGACATTGGGCGAAAGCTTGATGATGAGCGGCTTGTCGGGTGCCGCGTCACGGGCGGCGCGGGTGACGGCCGCGGCCAGCTTGGGGTCCTGCCCGAAGAGGATGCCGCCGCTCTTGACGTTGGGGCAGGAGACGTTCACTTCCAGCGCGGCTACGCCTTCCTCTTCATTGAGGCGGGCGGCCAGCTCGCCGAATTCGGCGGGGGAGGTGGCGTAAAGGTTGGCGATGACGGGCAGCTGTTGCCAGGGCAGGCGGGGGAGCTTTTCCTTGCAGAAGGCTTCCACGCCGTCGTTCTGCAGGCCCACGGCATTGAGCATGCCGGCCGTGGTCTCCACGATGCGCGGGCAGGGGTTGCCGTCGCGGGGCAGCAGGGACAGGCCCTTGACGATGATGCCGCCCAGGCTGGTCAGGTCGCCGTAGGGGGCGAATTCCATGCCGTAGCCGAAGGTGCCGGAAGCCGTGAGCACCGGGTTCTTGAGGTGCAGGCTCTGCGTGGGCCCCTTGAGGGTGACGGAAAGATCCATAGAGTGCTGGTTCATGCTGTCCCCCGGCCTAGAGCTCGATCTGGTTGGCCCAGAACACGGGGCCGTGGTTGCAGGTCTGGACAAGGCCGTTGCGCTTGTCGGCCACGGGCCATTCCCCGGTGGTGCGGGTCACGCAGCCCAGGCAGGCGCCCACGCCGCAGGCCATGCGGTTTTCCAGCGAGAGCTGCACGCGGGCGTTGAGCTCACGGGCGAAGCCGTGCACGGTCTTGAGGAAGGGCAGGGGGCCGCAGGCCAGGATCAGGCCCTTCTGCTCGGCGTATTCGCGCATGCGTTCCTGGATGGTGAAGATGAAGTTGTCCAGGTCGCCGGGCACGGTCTCGCGCAGGCTGTCCAGGGGCACATGCTCGTTGATGCTGTCCACGGGGTAGCAGCTCAGCGGCTCGCGATGGCCAAAGAGCATGGTCACGTTCCACGGCTTGGGGTGCTCGCTCACATAGCCCACGAAGGGCACGATGCCCATGCCGCCGGCCAGCAGCAGGGTGGGGGTATCGGGCTCCATGGCGAAGCCGTTGCCCAAAGGCCCCCAGACGCGCACGGTGTCACCGGCCTTGAGTTCGGCCATGCGACGGGTGCCGCGCCCCACGACCTGGAAGAAGCAGATCAGGTGGCGGGAGGTCATGTGGCAGATGCCGAAGGGACGGGCCCAGGGCATCTCGAGACCGAACGACGTGGGCCGCACCATCACGAACTGGCCGGGACGCCACGACGGCCAGTCGGGGCGGGTGAGGCGCAGGGCGAAGAAGCGGCTTTCCTGGCCGGTCTGGCCGAAGGGGACCAGATCCAGCACCGTAAGTAGGCAGGAGCTAGGTTGTGTCATCGCGCAAGTATAGGAGCTTGCGCCGGAACGGTCAACATTCCTGGCCCGCCGGAAACGGACGGGAGGCGTTTTTTCTGCGTGCGGCGCACCGCCCGGAAGGGCGGCAGCAAGGCCTCCAAGGGGTTCCCCCGCCTTTGCGCCCTGCCCGCGCCGGCTTCCCCGGCCGTATCCCGGCAGTGTCCTTTTTTCCTGTGGCCGGGCCACCATTCGCGCTGTCCGGTCGGGGCCGCCTGGCACGCCGGGGCAGGCAACACCGGTCGCTGCCTGCGGCTGTCCTGCCGGGGAAGGGGCCTGACGGCTTGCGGCACTGCGGGAAGGAAGCGGAAAATCGTTTCGATTTCAGTGTGTTGCGCCGCCCCATGCCGCGCTGTCGGAAAAAAGGGCGGTGAACGGCCAAGGCATTGCAGGATAACTGTGTAATTTTTCACACCAAAATTGTCAGCACAGATGCACCGTCACATCTTCCCTTTTGCCATGATGCCCGCTATAGTCAGGTTTCTTTAGGGGCCGGGCCGGAATGATGCTGCTGCAGACCCCGTATAGCCTTTGATTTGCCCTGCATGGAGAGAAGAGCATGAGCAAGAAGTTGACTGTTGCCGTTGTGGGCGCCACGGGCGCCGTGGGCCGTGAAATGCTGAAAACCCTGCACGCTCGCCAGTTCCCGGCCACGGAAGTGCGCGCCTTCGCCTCGGCCCGTTCCGCCGGGACCAAGGTGCCTTTCGGCGATGACGAGCTGGTGGTGCAGGAACTGAAGGAAGATGTCTTCGAAGGTATCGACATCGCCATCTTCTCCGCCGGCGGCAGCACTTCCGAAAAATTCGCTCCCCATGCCGCCCATGCCGGCTGTGTGGTGGTGGACAACTCCTCCCAGTGGCGCATGGACGACCGCTGCCCCCTGGTGGTCCCCGAAGTGAACCCCGAACATCTGGAAGGGCATCAGGGCATCATCGCCAACCCCAACTGCTCCACCATCCAGATGCTGGTGGCCCTCAAGCCCATCCATGACGCCGTGGGCATCAAGCGCATCGTGGTCTCCACCTACCAGGCCGTGTCCGGTACCGGCCAGAAGGGCCTGGAAGAACTGGAACGCCAGACCCGCGACCTGTTCAACATGCGCGAGCCCGAGAACAAGGTCTATCCTTACCGCATCGCCTTCAACGTGCTGCCGCACATCGACGTCTTCCTGGAGAACGACTACACCAAGGAAGAGATGAAGATGGTCAACGAGACCGTGAAGATCTTCAACGATCCCACGGTCAAGGTGACTGCCACCTGCGTGCGCGTGCCCGTGTTCTACTGCCATTCCGAATCCGTGAACATCGAGACCCACAAGAAGATGACCGCCAAGGAATGCCGCATCCTGCTCTCGCAGGCCCCCGGCGTGCGCGTCTTCGACAACCCGCGCGAAAAGATGTACCCCATGCCCGCCTACTGCGTGGGCGATGACGAGACCTACGTGGGCCGCATCCGCGAGGACGAGACCATCGAGAACGGCCTGAACCTCTGGATCGTGGCCGACAACGTGCGCAAGGGCGCGGCCCTCAATGCCGTGCAGATCGCCGAGGAACTGCTCAAGCGCGACCTGGTGCGCGTGCCCGACAAGAACGTTTTCATGTCCTAGCCCGCAGCGACAGGATACGGACAGCAACAAAGGGGGAGGGGCCCGTTCCCGCCGTGGCGGGGCAGGTCCTTCCCCCTGCTTTTTGCCGTGCGGCGCGAAGGCACGGGCATGTCCTCCGGCAGCAGGGCAAGGTATTCCCCGTCGCCGCCGTTCGTGCTAGAAAAAGACGTTTCACCGGCGGCTGACGCCGGCAGGGGCCCTGCCCCGATCCACAACCACAACAGGCCGCTCCCGTGCGGGACGGCCTTTCGCGGGGATGCCATGAAGATTCTGGATGCCGATGCCTGGACGGCGGCCCTGATGGCTGCGCCCCGGCCCGGGGCCGACAAGATCCTGGCCTTTTATGATGCGCGTGTGGACGCCGTCTGCCGTGACGCGCGCTGCCTGCTCCTGCCCCTGGACGACCACATGTGCCACCGGGGCGATGCCCTGTTCGAGAGCCTGTGCTACCGCGAGGGCCGCATCTTTGCCCTTGAAGAACACCTGGCCCGCCTGCGCGACGGCAGCCGCGCCCTTTCCCTGCTGCCGCCCTGTTCGTGGGACGGGCTGCGCGCCCGCATCCTGGACGTGGCCCGCGCTTCGGGCACCGATCATGGCGACATCCGCGTGCTGGTGGGCCGCGGGCCCGGCGGTTTCGGCGTCTCGCCCGAGGAGTGCCCGCGGTCCAGCCTCTACATCGTGGCCCTGCGCAAGGAACTGCCCACGGAAGCCTTTTACGAGAAGGGCCTCACGGCCTTTGCCAGCGCCATCCCGCCCAAGCAGGAATATCTGGCCCGCATCAAGAGCACCAACTATCTGCCCAACGTCTTCATGGCCGCCGAGGCCCGGCAGCGGGGCATGGACGTGGCTGTGACCTTTGACGAGGAAGGCCATCTGGGCGAGGCCGCCATCGCCAATGTGGGCATCGTGGATGCCGAGGGCCGCCTGTGCTGTCCCGAAGGCCGCCGCATCCTGCCCGGCACCTCCATGCTGGCGGCCCGCAGGATCGCACCGCAGCGCCTGCCCGTGGTGGAGCGCCCCATCCGCCGCGAAGAGATCTTCACTGCCCGCGAGATGCTGCTCTTCACCAGCGCCAGCCTGTGCGTGGGCATCAGCCACTTCGAGGGCCGCCCCATCGGCCAGGGCCCCGACGCCGGCCGTCCCGGCCCCGTGGCCCGCTGGCTGCGTGCCGCCCTGCTGGAACACATGCTGGCCACCGGCACGCCGTTCTAGCGTCATAAAATATTTGTAGAGGGAAGGGGCCCCCTTCCCTCAAACTCCTCTTCCCCAGCGCACGTTATCCGGGAGAGCCCATGGCAGATGCCCATGATGAAGAGCTCCATACAGGGAAATATTCAGCCCTTCACGGAACATTCCGGTTTTATTGAATTTGTATGTGCGGGTTTTGGGGAAGGAGGGGGGATGGGGGAGGGAACCCCTTTTTGCCGCAAGCAAAAGGGGTTCCCTCCCCCATATATTGCTCCCGCTGGCCGTCGTCTGGACGGCGGCCAGGATGTTTTTTATACAGGAAAGGCCCCGTGCGGGCTTTTTTCCTGTTTTTGCCATGACATGCCGCCGGAGCACGCCGGGGCATCCACTCTTTCCAAGGAAGACGCCATTGAAATGCAAGATCTGCAAGGCGACGGCCGTGGTGGCCCTGCGCAGCCACAACGCCGCCTTCTGCCCCGACTGTTACCTCAAATTCTTTGCCCGTCAGGTGGAAAAGGGCATCGAAGGCCAAAAGCTCTTCACCCGTGACGAACGCATCCTGGTGGCCCTGTCGGGCGGCAAGGATTCGCTGGCCCTGATGCTGGAGCTTTCCCGGCAGGGCTATGACGTCACCGGCCTGCACATCGACCTGGGCATCCCGGGATCCTCGCCCGTGGCCCGCGGCGTGGTGGAACGCTTTTGCGCCAGGCACGGCCTGAAGCTCATGGTCAAGGAACTGGCCGCCGAGGGCCTGGCCATCCCGCTGGTCAAGGAGCGCCTCAACCGTCCCGTCTGCTCGGCCTGCGGCAAGATCAAACGGCATTTCTTCAACAAGGTGGCCCTGGACGAAGGTTTCGATGCCCTGGCCACGGGCCACAACCTGGACGACGAGGTGGCGCGCCTGTTCAGCAATACCCTGCGCTGGGACACGGCCTATCTTTCGGACCAGGGCCCGCGCCTGGACGGCGAGGACGGCTTTGCCCGCAAGGTCAAGCCCCTGTGGCGCCTGTCGGAATTCGAGACCGCCAATTACGCCTTCCTCATGGGCATCGAGCATCACTACGCCCCCTGTCCCTACAGCCCCGGCGCCAGCTTCAGCACGCTCAAGGCCCTGTTGCAGCGTCTGGAAGCGGCCATGCCCGGCCGCAAGCTGGACTTCTACCAGGGCTTCCTGGCCCGTGCCCGGCCGGTGTTCGCCCGCCGCGAGGCGGAAGAGGGCGTGGAACTGGCGCCCTGCACCAGCTGCGGCTATCCCACCTCGTCCGGCGACATGTGCGGCGTGTGCCGCATCCGTGAAGCCCTCAAGGACAGCAAGTAGCCTTGGCTGCCCCCAAGAGATCATGGCGGGGAGGGGCAGTGTCCCTCCCTGTCTTTGCTTTCCTTCCCGGCCGGGTGCCGCTGCGGTCGCGTAAGGCCGGGAGGCTGCCCCAAAAGGCGCGGCCCCATGGCTGCTGCCCCGGAGCAGTACAGGCAGGCTGCGGACAGCAGAGGTCCCGGCGCGCGGGCCGGGAGCATCTTTGCCCCCTGACCGGACAACGGTTCCGGGCACGGCCTGCCGGAGACGAGTCCGGACTGCCTGCGGGGGGCTTCGTGTCTTTCGGGAGAGCATCACGCCATGCCCGGC
Source organism: uncultured Desulfovibrio sp. (assembly GCA_937926875.1). GTDB lineage: Bacteria > Desulfobacterota > Desulfovibrionia > Desulfovibrionales > Desulfovibrionaceae > Desulfovibrio. The sequence goes on along the minus strand of CALBAX010000015.1, from coordinate 9,661 downwards.
CTTGTTTGACGGCAGGCGGCGTAGCGTCCGGGGGCATGATCGCAAGGGAGGCCCGTCATGGGCGTCGCTGAATATGTCCGGGCCCTGCTGGCCTCGGACAAGCTGGGGCCGCAGGTACGGCATCACCGCTGCGAGCCCGCGCGTGCGGCCGTGTATGCGGAAAGCCGCCTGCCCTGGCCCGCGGCCATCCGGCGCACGCTGGAGGAACGCGGCCTGAGCGGCCTTTACAGCCATCAGGCCCTGGCCACGGATCACATCCGCGCCGGGCATTCCGTGGTGGTGGCCACGCCCACGGCCAGCGGCAAGAGCCTGATCTACAACCTGCCGGTGCTGGAACGCCATCTGCGCGACAGCGAGGCCCGCGCCCTCTATCTTTTCCCGCTCAAGGCCCTGGCCCAGGACCAGCTGGCCGGGCTGCAACGCCTGGTCTCCGGCTGGCCCGGGGAGGCCCGGCCCACGGCCGCCCTCTACGACGGCGACACCAGTGACCATTTCCGGCGCAAGATCCGCCGTGACCCGCCCACGGTGCTCATCAGCAATCCCGAGATGCTGCATCTGGCCCTGCTGCCGCACCATGAGCAGTGGGCCCCCTTCCTGGCCGGGCTCTCCCATATCGTGGTGGACGAGGCCCATACCTACCGCGGCGTGTTCGGCGCGCACATGGCGGGCGTGTTCCGCCGCCTCAACCGGCTGGCCGCCCATTACGGCGCCACGCCGTCCTATGTGTTCTGCACGGCCACGGTGGGCAATCCCGGCGAGCTGGCCGCCTCGCTCTCCGGCCTCGACCTGCTGCCCGGGCGCCAGCCGCCCGTGGTGGTGGACCAGTCCGGCGCGCCGCAGGGCGCACGGCATTACGTCTTCCTCGATCCCGACCAGAGCCCGGCCACGGCGGCCATCGACCTGTTGCGGGCCGCGCTGGCGCGCAAGCTGCGCACCATCGTCTACTGCCGTTCCCGCCGCATGACCGAGCTGGTCAGCCTGTGGGCCGGGAGCCTTTCCGGGCCGTGGGCGGGCCGCATCTCCGCCTATCGCGCGGGCTTCTTGCCCGAGGAACGCCGCCAGATCGAAGCCCGCATGGCTTCGGGCGAACTGCTGGCCGTGGTCAGCACCAGCGCCCTGGAGCTGGGCATCGACATCGGCGGGCTGGATGTCTGCATTCTGGTGGGCTATCCGGGCACCATCATGTCCACCCTGCAACGGGGCGGGCGCGTGGGCCGGGCACAGCAGGAATCGGCCGTGGTGCTGGTGGCGGGCGAGGACGCGCTGGACCAGTATTTCATGAGCCACCCTGAGGACTTTTTCAGCCGCCCGGCGGAAAAGGCCGTGGTCAATCCCTGGAACGAGGTCATCCTTGCCCGGCATCTGGAATGCGCGGCCGCCGAGCTGCCCCTGTCCGCCCGCGACCCCTGGCTGGCCCCGGCCCCGGCGCAGGAGGCCCTGCGCGCCCTGGCGGGCCAGGGGCGCCTGCTGCTCTCTGCCGACGGCAGCCAGTGGCTGGCCGCCCGCAAGCGGCCGCAGCGGCTGGTGGACTTGCGCGGGACGGGCCAGAGCTTCGTCATCGAGGACAGCGAAGGCACGGTCATCGGTTCCGTGGACGGTTTCCGGGCCTGGCGCGAGACCCATGCGGGCGCGGTCTACCTGCACCGGGGGCGCAGCTATGTCATCGAGGAGATGGATCCGGCAGCGGGCCGGGTACGGGCCCGTCAGGCCAAAACGGACTGGTTCACGCGGGTGCGCGGCCACAAGAGCACGGACATCCTCGAAGAGCTGGAGCGCCGTCCCCTGGGGCGCGGTGTGGTCTGCCGGGGGCGGCTGCGCATCATCGACACCATCACCGGCTACGAGAAGCGCAGCACGCGCGACAACCGCCTGCTGACCATCGTGCCGCTGGAAGCGCCGCCGCAGGTCTTCGAGACCGAGGGCCTGTGGTACGTCATCCCCGAGAGCTGCCGCCAGCGTCTGGAAGAGGATTTCGTGCACTTCATGGGCTCCATCCATGCCTGCGAGCATACGGCCATCGGCATGCTGCCCCTGCTGGTCATGGCCGACCGCAACGACTTTGGCGGCATCTCCATCCCGCTCCATCCCCAGACCGGTCTGGCCTGCGTCTTCATCTATGACGGCCTGCCCGGGGGCGCGGGCCTGACGCGTCAGGCCTTCGGCCATGCCCGCGAGCTGCTGGAGGTCTGCGCGGCGGTCATCGAGGCCTGCCCCTGCGAGGACGGCTGTCCCTCCTGCGTGCATTCGCCCAAGTGCGGTTCGGGCAACCGGCCCATCAGCAAGGCCGGGGCCCTGCGCCTGATCCGCGATCTGCTGGCGCCCGGCGGGGATGCCGAGGGCGAGGCCCTGTGCGCCGACCTGCGCATCAGCCCGCCGCCGGAACTGCTGCCGCCCCGGCCCGTGGACGAGCCCGCGGCCCCGGTGCCGCCGCCCGTGCCGGACATGGCGGCCATCATGGCGGCCTGGGCCGGACAGGCCCCCGCCACGGCCCCGGCGGTACCTGCGGGACAGGCCGGGCCGGGCCCCCTGACGGTGGATGGCGGCACCGGCAGGGATGAGGCCGCGTCCGCCGGGGGCGCCCCTGCGCAGGGCAGGAACGACGGGAGCCGCAGGGACGGCCTTCCTGCCGATTCCGGCGGGCCGCAGGCCAGGTCGTTCCCCGCGGCCGGGAAGCCTGCGGACAAAAGATCCTCCTGTCCGGCCGCTGTTCCGAAAGCGGCGGCCTCCGGCGCTGCCGGCGGGGCCGGACACGCTGACGGGCAGGCCGCCTCCCCGCACATGGCCTCCCTGCCGGAAGAGCAGGGGGCCGGCAGAGCCACGGCATCGGCAGCCTCTGTGGAGCCTACGGCTCCTGCCGCCCCTGCCGGTGGTGCGGGCAACGCCTCCGGCCGCCTTGAGCCCGGTGTGGGCGCGGTGGGCAGGCCGCCGGGACATTATCTGGTCTTCGACGTGGAGACCCGGCGCAGCGCCGCCGAGGTGGGTGGCTGGAACAGGGCCGACCGCATGGGCGTGAGCATCGCCGTGGCCTATGACAGCCGGGCCGACGAGTTCTTCACCTATACGCAGGAGGCCCTGCCGGAGCTTTTTGCCCGCATGCGGGCCGCGCGGCTGGTGGTGGGCTTCAATTCCTTCCGCTTCGACTACGCGGTGCTCTCGGCCTTCGCGCCCTTCGACCTGCGGGCCCTGCCGGGCCTTGACCTCTTGCGCCGGGTGCAGGACAGTCTCAAGTACCGTGTGTCCCTGGACAATCTGGGGCAGGCGACCCTGGACGAGCCCAAGAGCGCCGACGGCCTGCAAGCCCTGCGCTGGTGGCAGGAAGGGCGGCTGGACGACATCGCCGCCTACTGCCGCAAGGACGTGGACCTGACGCGGCGGCTCTATCTGTTCGGGCTGGAACACGGCTGGTTGCTTTTCACCAACAAGGCCGGGCAGCGCGTGCGCGTGCCCGTGGATTTCAGGCAGTGACGATGGAGACGGCGGAAAAAATCATCCAATGGCGGCGGGAGCTGCACCGGCACCCGGAAGAAGGCTGGACGGAATTCTGGACCACAGGCTTCGTGGCCCGGCAGCTGGCGGACATGGGCCTTGCCCCGCGTGTGGGGCAGGAGGTCATCGACCCTGCCGCACGCATGGGCCTGCCCGCGCCCGAGGCCGAAGCCCGGGCCCGGCAGCGGGCGCTGGCGGAAGGGCTGGAAGCGTACTGGCTGGAGCGCATGGGCCGGACCACGGGCCTTGTGGCCGATGTGGGCCCGGCGGACGCGCCGCTGGCGCTGGTGCTGCGCTGCGACATGGACGCCCTGCCGCTGGCCGAAGCGCAGGAGGCCACCCACCGGCCCGTACGCGAGGGCTTCGTCTCCCGGCATGAGGGCCTGTGCCATGCCTGTGCCCATGACGGGCATATGGCCCTGGGCCTTGGGCTGGCGGCCCTGCTGACGGCCCCGGGCGCGGCCCCCCTGCGGCAGCGTGTGCGCCTGCTGTTCCAGCCTGCCGAGGAAGGCGTGCGCGGCGCGGCGGCCATGGTCTCCCATGTGGCGGGGGCGCGGCATTTCCTGGCCGTGCATATCGGCCTGGGAGCCCCGCACAGCGGCGATCTGGTCACCGGCGTGGGCGCCTTTCTGGCCACCAGCAAATTCGATGTCCGCTTCACGGGCCGGGCGGCCCATGCGGGCGCTGCCCCCGAACAGGGGCGGGATGCCCTCAAGGGCGCGGCGTCGGCCCTGCTGGGCCTGCATGCCCTGCCGCGCCATGGCCACGGCACCAGCCGCATCTGCGTGGGACGTCTGGAAGGCGGCAGCAGCCGCAACACCGTGCCTGCCTCGGCCTTCATGGCCTGCGAGACGCGCGGCAACACCAGCGAGGTCAACGACGCCATGCTGCGGCGTGCCCGGGACGTCATCGCGGGCGCGGCCGTCATGCACGGGCTGGAATGGCAGCTCGACGTGGTGGGCGGTGCGCCCTCGGCGGCGAGCGATGCGGCCTTCGCAGGGCTGCTGGCCCGCTGTGCCCGGGAACTGCCGCCTGATGCCCGGGGCGGGGGCTGCTTCCCGCTGCCCCGGATCCGTGAGCAGGGCGATATGGGCGCCAGCGATGACGCCACGACCCTGATGCGGGCCGCGCAGGCACAGGGCGGGCTGGCGGCCTATGCCTTCCTGGGGGCCGATCTGGCGGCCGGGCACCATCAGCCGGGCTTCGATTTTGACGAAGCCGTGCTCTGGCCCGGCGTGCGCTGGCTGGAAAAGGTCTGCCGGGAGCTGGCCGGCTAGGGCGTGGCCGGGCCATGCGAGGGGCAAGCTCTGGCGGGCTTTGGGGAAAGTGACGGTTCGGAAGATGCCGTCGCGGTGGCCGGGAAAGGCGCCGCAGGCCCGCGGGACAGGGGTGTGCCGCCGTGCGGTGCGCAGCTGCCCTGATTTTTCTACATGTGGGAATATTTTTTATAATTGCCTGTATACGCAGGATAATTTTTTGATGGAGCCCCTGCCGTCAGCGGCAGGGCCTGTGGAAAAATGCTGTTTTCCACATCCGGGTCGAAAAACAACAGGCCCCTGCTGCTGTCTGTTCTGTCAATAGCTTGAGATAACAGGAAAAATCTTTACGGCACAGCTTCTGCATCATACCCGGCATCCCGGACGCCGCCATCCGGCAAAGGCGTCGGGCAGAGCAGGAGATGCACGATGGAAAGACGAAGGTTCCTGTATTCGGCACTGGCCGCGGCCTCGCTGGCGGCCATCCCGGCCGCGCGGAGCAGCGCTGCCGCCGCCCCCACGACAGCACGCAGGGAAGGGAGCTCGCCCATGACACCTTCCCAGAGACAGAACCCCATGAGCTGCAACGGCATGGTCACGTCGCCGCACTATCTGGCCAGCCAGGCCGGTCTGGACATCCTGCGGCGCGGCGGCACGGCCATCGACGCGGCTGTGGCCACGGCCGCCACCCTGGCCGTGGTCTATCCGCAGATGTGCACGCTGGGCGGCGACAATTTCTGGCTCATCTATGATGCCCGCACGGGCAAGATGAAGGGCCTCAATGCCAGCGGCCGTGCCGGGGAAAAGGCCACCATCGACTTTTACCGCAGTCGGGGGCTGGGCAAGGTGCCGGCGCGCGGCTATCTGGCCGCCAATACCGTACCGGGCGTGGTCTCGGGCTGGGACGAGGCCTGGAAGTACAGCCGGTCGGCCCTGGGGTCGCAGCTTTCCTTCGCCTCCCTGCTGGACACGGCGCGCGAGCTGGCGGAGCGGGGCTTCCCGGTCAGCACGTCACTGGCGTACTGGAGCGAGGTGGACACCGACCCCACGGATCAGGAATTCCGCGATCTGCAACGCTATCCGGGCTTTGCGGCCACCTATCTCAGGGAAGGCAAGCCCTACAGGCTGGGCGAGGTCATGCGCCTGCCCGAGCTGGCGGCCACGCTGGCCCTGCTGGCGGACAAGGGCGCGGACGAGTTCTACAAGGGCTCCATCGCCGCGGCCATGGCGGCGGATCTGGAAAAGAACGGCGGCCTGCTCACCGCACGGGACTTTGCCCGGCATACGGCCGACTGGGTGGAACCCATCTCCGTGCCGTACCGCGACTGCCGGGCCTGGAACCTGCCGCCCAACACCCAGGGCATGGCCTCGCTGGAGATCCTGAACATCCTCAACAACTTCGACCTGTCGCAGATACGGGAAGGCAGCGCGGACTATTACCACCTTATCATCGAGGCCACCAAGGAGGCCTTCCTCGACCGCGATACCTACCTTTCCGACCCGGCTTTCGTGGACATCCCGCTGGATCGTCTGCTCTCGGCCGGCTACGGCAGGCGGCAGGCCGCCCGCATCCGCATGGACAGGGCCGCCACAAATCTTGCACCACTGGATCCCAAGGGCGACACCATCTGGCTGGGGGTGGTGGACGGGCAGGGCAATGCCGTCTCCCTGATCCAGAGCATCTACCATGACTTCGGTTCCGGCATCGTGCCCCAGGGCACGGGCGTGCTGCTCCAGAACCGGGGCAGCTTCTTCTCCCTCGACCCTGCGCACGTCAACCGCCTTGAGCCCGGCAAGCGTACCTTCCACACCCTGAACCCGGCCATGTTGCTCAGGGACGGCAAGCCTTTCCTGGTCTACGGCACCATGGGCGGCGAAGGCCAGCCCCAGACGCAGGCCGCCATCGCCACCCGCGTTCTGGATTACGGCATGACCCCGCAGGAAGCCATCGACGCGCCCCGCTGGCTGTACGGCCGTACCTGGGGCAAGTCCAGCAACGACCTCAAGCTGGAAGGCCGCATCCCCGCTGCCGTGGCCGACGAGCTGGCCCGGCGCGGGCACCCCGTGCGCCGGGTGGAGGACTATACCGATACCATGGGCCATGCGGGCGCCATCCGCATCGATTCTGTGACCGGCGTCCTGCAGGGAGGTACGGACCCGCGCGGCGACGGCCTGGCCTGCGGCTATTAGACCCGGGCGTTAGTCCTCTTTTCCGGTGGAGCGGCTGCCGGTATGACGGCCGTATTCGGCCGCTGCAGTCTCCCGTACGGGGATGCGGCGGCAGTGCGGGATGCGTTGTCCGTCAGGACGGCCACAGGCAAACAGATGTAAAAAAGCCCCGGCAATGCCGGGGCTTTTTCGTTATTCCAAAGTCCTCTCATGAGCCGGCAGCCACTGCGGGGCCTTACGGACACCGGTAGCCTGCGGCGGTTCAGTACAGTTTTTCCAGCTCTTTTTCATCCATACTGTAGGTATGTTCCGCCGCCGGGAAGGTCCCCGTGCGCACCTCGTCGGCATAGGTCTGGAAGGCCTGGCGCATGGCCGCGCCCAGCTCGGCATAATGCTTGACGAACTTGGGCGAGAGCCCGTCCACCATGCCCAGCATGTCCTGCCAGACCAGCACCTGGCCGTCGCAGTCCGGGCCGGCGCCGATGCCGATGGTGGGCACGCCGACGCTGCGGCTGACCAGCGCGGCCAGCGGCGCAGGCACGCATTCCAGCACGATGGCGAAGACGCCCGCCTGCTCCAGGGCCCGGGCATCGTCCAGCAGGGCCTGGGCAGCTTCCCGGCCCCGGCCCTGCACCTTGTAGCCGCCCATGCTGTGCAGGGATTGCGGCGTGAGCCCCAGATGCCCCATGACCGGGATGGACGCCTGCACGATGGCTTCCACCTGCGGGCAGAAATGGCGTCCGCCTTCCAGCTTCACGGCCTGGGCCCGGCCTTCCTGCACCAGGCGCCCGGCATTGGCGCAGGCCTGCTGCGGCGAGAGATGGTAGGACATGAAGGGCATGTCGCAGACCAGCAGGGGCTTGGTAAGGCCGCGGGACACGGCGGCGCAGTGGTGGATCATCTGGTCCATGGTCACGCTCAGGGTGTCGGGCTGGCCCAGCATGACCATGCCCAGCGAATCCCCCACCAGCACGGCGTCCACATGGTCGTCCATGAGCCGGGCGACGGTGGCGTCATAGGCCGTGAGCATGACCAGTTTGCGTTGCCCCTTGGCCTGGCGGAAGGTGACGGCGGTCTGTTTCATGGCGGTGCTCCTTTGCTGCGGGCGGGGCGTGCCTGCCCGAGGAAAACTGTACGAAAAGGAAAGGCGGGGGAAGGACGTGCGCCCTTCCCCCGCCCTGATATGGACAGGATGGCTAGAAGCCTTCTTCCAGCGGCGGCCAGACCAGCCAGGGACCGTCAGGCGTCACGGTCTTGCGGTCGGCCGGGGCCAGGAAGACCTGGCGGCCTTCCACGCGCAGGCGGCCTTCGGCCAGCCATTGCAGGGCCTGCGGGTAGATGCGGTGCTCCAGCGGATGGATGCGGTCCATGAGGTCGTCCAGTTCCTCACCGGCATTGGCCGGCACGGCGGCCTGGATGATGACCGGGCCGCTGTCCACCAGCTCTTCCACGAAGTGCACGGTGCAGCCCGTGATCTTCACGCCGTAGGCCTGGGCATCGGGGCCGCCGTGGGCGCCCGGGAAGCTGGGCAGGATGGCGGGGTGGATGTTGATGACCCGGCCGGGGAAGGCCTGGAGGAAGGTGCTGGTCAGCAGGCGCATGTAGCCTGCCAGCACCACATATTCCGCACCGGACGCCTTGATGGCGGCCACCATCTCGCGGTCGAAGCTCTCGCGGTCGGCAAAGCCCTTGTGGTCGATGCAGACATGCGGGATCCCGGCCTTCTTGGCGCGTTCGAAGACCTTGGCGCCGGGGCGGTTGCCCGCGATGAGGCAGATGTCGACGTCCAGCACGCCCTGGGCGGCCTTGTCGATCATGGACTGGGCGTTGGTGCCGCTGCCGGAAGCCAGGATGGCGATTTTCAGGGCCATGGTTTACCTCTGCGTGCTGTAGTGGGCTTTCAGGGCCTCCACCAGCGCGGGGATGGTGTAGGCCTCGGGCTGGATGTGGCAGGGCAGGCCGTGGTCGGCCAGGGTCTTGGCCGTGACCGGGCCGATGGCGGCCAGCTTCACTTCAGGATGGGCGCGCAGCTCGTCCGCCGGGATCAGGGAAAGGAAGTTCTCCACCGTGGAGGAAGAGCCGAAGGTCACGCAGTCCAGGGTGCCGTCCTGCATGGCGGCCAGCACCTCGTCCTTGCGGGCGGCGGCGGGCACGGTCTCGTAGGCGGCGATGACGTCCACCTGCGCCCCGGCCTTGCGCAGCTCGTCGGGCAGCACTTCGCGGGCCTTGGCGGCGCGGGGCAGGAGCATCTTGACGCCGGCCACGGGGCCCATGCCCAGCAGGCCTTCCACCACGCCCTCGGCCACATAGCGGGCCGGGATGAAGTCGGGCTCGATGCCGCGTTCGCGCAGGGCGTCGGCCGTGGCGGGGCCGATGGCCGCCACCTTGCACGGGCCGATGGCGCGGCTGTCACGGCCGCAGGCGGCCAGGCGCTTCCAGAAGTGGCGCACGCCGTTGACCGAGGTGAAGATGATCCAGCCGTATTCGGCCAGACGGGCCACGGCGGCGTCCAGTTCGCTGTAGTCGGCCAGGGGGCTGATCTCGATGGTGGGGCACTGGATGACGTTGGCGCCCAGTTCGGTCAGGCTTTGGGCCAGGCCGCTGGCCTGCTCGCGGGCGCGGGTGACCACGATGCTGCGGCCGTACAGCGGGCGCTGCTCGAACCAGCCCAGCTGGTCATGCAGGGAGCAGACCTTGCCCACCACGATGACCGAGGGATTGCTGACTTTGTTGGCCACGGCGGCCTGGGG
>CALBAX010000014.1 GCA_937926875.1 uncultured Desulfovibrio sp. | reverse complement strand
TTCAGGGCCTTGAGCTTTTCCTTGTGCCGCACGCCGAAGCGCTGCTCCTCGTCCAGGATGAGCAGGGAAAGGTTGGGCAGGGAGACATCCGACGACAGCAGGCGGTGCGTGCCCAGCAAGATGTCGATCTGCCCCTCGGCCGCGGCCTTGAGGACCTCCTTTTGCCGGGCACGGGGCACGAAGCGGCTCAGCAGGCCCACCGTGACCGGGAAACCGGCCAGACGTGCCCGGAAGGTCTGGTAATGCTGTTCGGCCAGCACTGTGGTGGGACACAGCAGGGCCACCTGACGTCCCTCGCTGGCCGCACGGAAGGCTGCCCGCAGGGCCACCTCGGTCTTGCCGAAGCCCACGTCACCACAGACCAGGCGGTCCATGGGCTCGGGCTTGTCCATGTCGGACAGCACGTCCTCGATGGCCCGGGCCTGGTCCGGGGTCTCCTCAAAGCCGAAGGTCGCCTCGAACTCGTGATACAGCTCGCCCGGCGGGTCATAGCGGAAGCCCTTGGCCACCTTGCGGTAGGCGTACATCTCCACCAGGTCGGCCGCGATCTTTTCGATGGCCTTGCGGACCTTCTCCTTGCCGGAACTCCAGCTGGCGCCGCCCAGACGGTCCAGGGCCGGTTCCGCGCCCTCCCCGCCCTTGAAACGCTGGATGAGCCCCAGACGGTCCACCGGCACATAGAGCCTGTCCTGCCCGGAGTATTCCACCAGCAGGAAGTCATTGCCCTGCCCTCCCTGCACCAGATGGTGCAGGCCGGCGAAACGGCCGATGCCGTAATCCCGGTGGACGAGCAGATCCCCGGCCTTGAGGTCGTCGAAGCTGTCCAGTCCCTTGAAAGCACGCGAGGAGGCGCGGGCCTTCTTTTCCGCACGCGGATAGAGGATGTCCTCGCCCAGCACGAGCACATCGTCCCATACCAACTCAGTGCCGGAGCGCCAGGGGGAGACCAGGGCGAACAGCCCGCGCTGTTCCGGCGCATAGCGCAAGGCAGGGACGATGCCGTCCTGCTCGGCCAGCTTGAGGAACTTGGCCCGGCTGCGCTGCGAGGAAAAACTCAGCACCACCTGACGGCGCCGGTTCTGCCATTCTTTCAGACCGGCAGCCAGATGCTGCCACGGACGGTCGGCCGCACCGGGGATGGGGAACAGATCCGTGAAGGTATGGAGCGGACGTTCCTGCACGTCGTCCCCCGCGCTGTCCACGCCCATGACCAGAGGCTCCAGATAGAAACGGCGGGCCTTTTCCCAGGGCAGACCCTGCAGGCTGCCGCACAGGCACAGGGCGGACGGCTGCGGCAGGGGCGCATCATCCTCTTCCAGCTGGTCGCGCAGCTGCATGGCCGTCCCGTGCAGGGCCGCATCGCAGTCCGCCTGACCGGGCAGGAACCAGAGCGGGTCCTCGGGCAGCCAGGCCGCGATGGTGCTGGCCTTTTCGTGCACCACGCCCGGCAACAGGCCCAGCCCGCCGGCATCCAGGGTCTTCTTGAAGGTGTAGCAGTCGTTCTCGCTGATGCGCGCCCCGGCGAACAGGGCATCCATGCGCTTGCGGGCCGCGGCCAGGCCCTGCGCGTCCAGCACGAAAGGCAGGGCCGGCAGCAGGGTCATCTCGTCCAGGCCCTGCAGGGAGCGCTGGCTCTCGGCGTCGAACAGGCGCAGCTCTTCCAGCGTGTCGCCAAAAAACTCCATGCGCACAGGACGCGGATAACCGGACGGGAAGATGTCGAAGATGTCGCCGCGCCGGGCCATCTGCCCCGGCCGGGTCACCAGGGGGACACGCTCGTAGCCCCACTCCACGGCCTGATCGAGGATCAGCTCCGGGGGATAGTCGCTGCCCCGGGGCAGGTCGAGCGTGTGCTCCGCGAAGAAATCACGGGGCACATGGCGCAGCAGCAGCGCTTCCGTGCTCAGGATGAGGCAGCGGGGCCCGCCCTGGGCAAGACCATACAGGGCCGCCAGCCGTCCTGCCCAGGAATCCCGGTCACGCCGCAGCAACAGGCCGGCAGGGAGCGCGGCAAAGGGCAGTTTCCAGGCCGGGACATCAGGGGCCATGTCAGCCAGGGAAAGCGAAGGGGAGAAAAGGGTCAGCAGTGCGCGCGCCGCCGTGTATTCCTCACGGTCACGCACCAGGATGACGCTGCTGCGTCCCTGGGCCAGCGCGGCGCAGGCAAGGCGGCAACAGGACGCCATGCCGCTGCGCTGCCAGTGTCGGGCCTCGGCCGGCCCTGAAAGCAGGGAAAGGATATCTGCCATACTGTCCGCCGGAAAAGCAAAAACGACGCCACCAACGACGCCGGATCCTGGGCAAGGGTTCAAAAAAGGCGGCCCGAAGGCCGCCTTGCGGGATCTCTCATCTATGCTGTCGGGGGCCATGCTTCAAGCGACCCGGGGGGGAATGCGTGCATACGCATCCCGGGCGGTGTGGGAACATTTCCCCGCACGGACAGCCGACGGATCACGATCCGCCTAATGACTGCCGCAGCTGCTGCCGCAACTGCCGCAGCTGCTGCCGGAAGAGGCCAGCGGCACCTCGGGATCCACAGTGAATCCCATGTAGGTCATGTCAATCTTGACGCCCTTGATCTGCGCCACCAGATCGGTGGCCATGCAGAAGGTGAAACCGTCAACTTCCTCGGTGCTGTCCTGTGCGTTAGGCTCATCCAGAGCCAGGGCGAGACGCGGGCCGCTTCAGCCGCCGGGGGCAAGAAACACGCGGATGGACTGGCGTTCCTTGTCCGCGAAGTAGGCTTCCAGCTCTTTACGAGCGTTTTCAGACAGAGTGATCATTCCTATTCCTCTCTGGGCCGTATCTGCGGAGCGTCCTGCCCGTCAGGAAACGGGACCGATGCCCTGAGGCAACAGGCCCTCTCCGCCGGTAACGGCAGTTGATGGAAACAGAAGACGGGACCTTCTGTTATGACAAAACCGGCCGGGCCGGGAAACCGGCCCCACCGGACAGGGACTACTGATGGCTGCCGCAGCTGCCGCAGCAACTGCCGCCCGACGAAGGCAGAGGCACTTCGGGGGTCACGGTGAAGCCCAGATAGCTCAAGTCTATGCTGATGCGCTTCACCTGTTGCAGCAATTCCTTGTTGATGCAGAACGCGAAGCCGTCCTGTTCGAACCTGGCGTCCTCGTCCCCGGGTTCGTCCAGAGCCAGGACGAGCCGGGGGCCGGAGCAGCCGCCGGGAGCGAGGTACACACGGATGGTCTGGCGTTCCTTGTCCGCAAAATAGGCTTCCAGTTCCTTGCGGGCATTCTCGGACAAAACGATCATTCCTTCTCCTTGACGATGCCGCGTCCCGGACTTCCCGTATCCCGCAGGGGAAAAGGCGCCATTCGGGGCAGCGCCTGACTGGCCGGTGCGGCAGCTGTTGACGCAGGAGGTGACAGGTATCGTCAGAGCAGGGATGGCAACGGGAAGGAACGTACTGCGCCTTCCCGCAAAAAGGCTACTGGTGACTGCCGCAGGCGCCGCAGCAACCGCCGCAGGCGCTGCCGCCCGACGAAGGCAGGGGCACTTCGGGGGTCACCCTGAAGCCCAGGTAGTTGGCATCGATACTGACGCTTTTCACCTGCTGCAAAAGTTCATTGTTGATGCAGAAGGCAAAACCGCCCTGTTCGATCCGGGTATCGTTCTCACCGGCTTCGTCCAGCGCCAGGGCAAGGCGCGGGCCGGAGCAGCCGCCGGGGGCAAGGTAGATGCGGACGGTCGCTTTTTCCCTGTCGGCAAAAAAACCTTCCAGTTCCTTCTGGGCGGCATCGGTCAACGTAAGCATGGCACTACCTCCAGTGTTGCCCGTAACATGTAAGGTCAGCCCCCAATATTGTCAATCGCTCGCGGGGCTTTTCTCCGCCGGCAAAAAGGCGTATGGGAAGACATCACTTCTGGAGGGATTATGCCCACGACATTGCTGCTGGACAAAGAGGAAATGACCCGTATTCTGGAACGTCTTGCCTGCGAAGTGCTGGAACGGCACGGTCAGTGCGAGCGCGTCATGCTGGTGGGCATCGAACGCCGCGGCGCCGACCTGGCCCGCCGTCTGGGCGCCCTGATGCAGCAGAAGCTGCAGCGCCCCCTGCCCCTGGGCACGCTGGACATCAACCTGTACCGTGACGACTGGACGAGCCTGGAAGGCAAACCCCACATCGGTCAGTCACGCATCACCTCTCCTGTGGACAACGCGGAGATCGTCCTTATCGACGACGTGCTGTTCAGCGGCCGCACCATCCGTGCCGCCCTGGAGGCCCTGCTGGATTATGGCCGTCCCCGCAAGGTGGAGCTGTTGGTGCTCGTGGACCGCGGCCATCGCGAACTGCCCATCCAGGCTGACTACATCGGCCGCAGTGTGGATACCCGCCCGCAGGAGCAGGTGGACGTGCTGCTGGAAGAACGGGACGGACGGGACGAAGTCCTGCTGACCGCCAAGAACTGACCTTCAGGGGCATCCTCCGGATGCCCTTTTTTCATGTCTGCCCTGCTCCCGCCTGGTCTCCTGTCCCCTTTTTTCCCGAAAGCACTTGACCCGCCCCTGTTCTTTTCCTAGGCTGCCCTTATCCATCACGACCTGTCTGATCCAAGGAGCAATCCATGCCCATGCACCATACCTGACGCAGCGCCACCGGCTTCACGGTGTGGAGCGCAGCGGGGTGGTCGCGCCGACGGCATGTCCTGATTCCTTGACCTTCGCCATATCCCGGTCCCCCACCCCCTAGATCCGTCACGGATCTGCGCGCATCTTTCCAACTTTTGCCGCATCCCGTCTTTGGGGGGTCGCATGAAAAACAGCTTCAATTTCTTCTCGTCCACCACGGGCATCGTGGTCACGGGCCTTGTCCTCGGCCTGATAGCCGTCTTTTTGCAGTTCTCCGGCAACCCCGGCAACATGGGCATCTGCGTGGTCTGCTTCAACCGCGACATCGCGGGGGCCGTGGGCCTGCACCGTGCGCCCATCGTCCAGTACCTGCGCCCCGAGATCATGGGCATGGTGCTGGGCTCCCTGGCCGCCGCCCTCTGTTTTGGTGAATACCGTGCCCGCGGCGGCTCCGCCCCGGCCGTCCGCTTCCTGCTGGGCGTCATCGCGGCCATCGGCGCCCTGGTCTTCCTGGGCTGCCCCTGGCGCGTCATCATGCGCCTGGCCGGTGGCGACGCCAACGCCCTGTTCGGTCTGGCCGGCCTGGTGGCCGGCATCGGTCTGGGCACGCTCTTCTTCCGCATGGGTTTCTCCCTGGGCCGCAGCCAGAGCCAGAGCAAGGCGTCCGGCCTGATCCTGCCCGGCATCATGCTTGCCCTGGTCGCCGTCTATCTGTTCAACCCGCCCGTGGAAGGACAGGCCCAGAACGGCGTCCTCTTCTACTCCCTCAAGGGCCCCGGCTCCATGCACGCCCCCTTCCTGCTCTCGCTCGGTGCCGGTCTGCTGGTGGGCTTCCTGGCCCAGCGCAGCCGCTTCTGCACCATGGGCGCCGTACGTGACGTCCTGCTGTTCAACCAGTGGCATCTGGCCCTGGGTTTTCTGGCCATGCTGGCCGCCGCGCTGGTGGCCAATCTGGCCATCGGCGGCTTCCATCCCGGTTTCGCCGGCCAGCCCGTGGCCCATACCGACGGCCTGTGGAACTTCCTGGGCATGGTGACGGCTGGTCTGGCCTTTGCCCTGGCCGGCGGCTGCCCCGGCCGCCAGCTCTTCATGGCCGGTGAAGGCGACAACGACGCGGCCGTGTTCGTGGTCGGCCTCATCGTGGGCGCGGCCTGCGCCCATAACTTCGGCATGGCCTCCAGCACGGCGGGCATCGGCCCCAACGGCATGCTGGGCGCCCTGGGCGGCCTGGCCGTCTGCCTGCTCATCGGTTTCTTCAATTGCAAGCGAGGTGCGTAATGGCGACCCTGATCGATACCTGCGGGCTCTCCTGCCCCCAGCCCGTCCTGATGTTCCTGACCGCTGCCAAAAAGCAGCCTGAAGGCCCCTTCTCCGTCCTGGTGGACAACGATGCCAGCCGCGAGAACGTGACCCGCGCAGCCCGCAACAGCGGCTTCAGCGTGACGGAAAGTGAAGAGAACGGCATCTGGCGGCTGGAGATCGCCCGCCAGGCCTAAAAAGATCCATGCAGGGGCGGCTCCGGCCGCCCCTTTTTCAGGAAACGCATGAGCCCGACGCATTCCCTTTTCTCCTCTCTCGGCCGTCGTCTGGGCGGCCTGTTCAAAAAAAAGACGGCTCCCGACGCAGACGCAGGCCCCCGTGCCCTCTCCGACCGGGGGCTGCTGGCCTTTTCCCACACGGGCGACGTCATCCGGGCCGAGCGCCTGCTGCAGCAGCAGGGCTTCGACGTGGACGTCAAGGGCCCGCCCCCGCAGATGCGCACCGGCTGCGACATGGTGGTGGTCTTCCCGCTCATCCGGCAGGCCGCGGTGCTGGCCGGCCTGAAAACGGCCGGTCTGGAGCCGGAACAGGTGGTCAGCGCCCACGACGTGCTGCTGGAGCCCGTGTCCCTGTTCCAGACCAGCCGTCTGGAACACTGGCTCATGGTGCGCGCGGCCAACATGAAGATCACGGTGGACTGCCGCGACCGGCGCATCGTCAACATCTCCGGCGGCGGCTGCCCGGACGTGCCCTGGCTGGCCCACTGCCTGTGCGGCAAAACGCTGGATACGGCCCCCGAACCATTGAGCATGGGGCAGACCCTGTGCTGCTACAGCCTGCAAAAAGCCTTTGAGGAGATACGGAGACAGCTCGCATGTGGATCATAGCCGGAACCATCCCCGATCCTGATTTTTCCCTGCTGGTGCCGGAAGGCCCTTCCCCGCATGCCGCCAGCCTTTCGGAAGCGGGCCTGCACCTGCCCGACGGCCGTACCGTGCCTGTGGAACGGGGCACCGCGGCCCTGACCGCCACGGCCCTGCAGACCTGTGCGGCCCTGGGCTGCACGCCCCCTGCCCTGCTGCTGGCCGGGGATACCGGCTCCGGCTCCGGCAGCCGCCAGCTGTATGCCTGGCTGGAAAAAGCCCTGCCCGGCCTGGCCCCGCGCGGCCTGACCTTCCACTACCTCTTCCCCGATGTGGACTGGCACAACCGCCTGCTGCTGGCTGCCCGGGAGCTGGCGAATGCCCCCCTGATGGTGGCCGATGCGGGTTTCATGTATGTAGCCAAGATGAGCGGCTATGCCGATGCTTACGAGCTGTTCACTCCGGACGTGGGCGAACTGGCCTTCCTGGCTGACGAAAAAGCGCCCCACCCCTTTTATACGCGCGGCTTCCTGCTGGCCGAGGAACAGAACATCCCCGTGCTGCTGGCCCGGGCACAGGAGCACGGCAACTGCCCGGCCAATCTGATCATCAAGGGCAAGGCCGACCATATCATCCACGAAGGCCGCCTCCACGCCGTGGTGGACAGCCCCTCGGTCCCGGCCATGGAATGCATCGGCGGCACAGGGGACATCGTGACCGGCCTCATCACCGGCCTGCTGTGCGCCGGTCTGCCGACTGCTCCGGCCGCCCTGGCCGCTGCACGTCTGGCCCGCCTGCTGGCCGCCCATTGCCGGCCCGATCCGTCCACACCGGTGAGCCGCCTCATCGCTGCCCTGCCCGATGTCCTGCCCCATGGCAGGGACGAGATCCTCGCCCTGGGCCGGGCCTGAGCCCTTCTGGAAGCAGGCCGGATACAACGGAAAGAGCCCTTGCGGCCATCTTTTCCCGTATCTGGGATAGGTTGTTGCCCCGACAGCGCACCCAAAAATGATGGCGGCGGATGCTCCCGATCAGGAGCATCCGCCGCCCTTGTTTACAGACTGTTCCCTGCCGGGTCCATCCCAAAAGGCCCGGCCGTGCTTGCATGGCCGCCGAAGGTGATGTGGCGTCTAGCTTTCGGCGCTTTCGCGCATACGGCGCTCCATACGCTCCATGAGCAGGGGCGACAGCACGCCCAGCACGCACAGGGCGATCAGGATCCAGCACAGGGACGTGGAGAAGAGGATGGACGGGTCCCCGTCACTGATGAGCAGCGAGCGGCGCAGGCCGCGTTCGCCGATGGGGCCGAGGATCAGGCCCAGCACGATGGCGGCGGCATTGAAGTCGAACTTGCGCGCCAGATAGCCGATGACACCAAAGATGAGCATGATGACCACTTCCACCACGTTGTTGTGGATGGCGTAGGAACCGACCACGCACAGCAGGAAGATGGACGGGATGAGGATGGCATCGGACAGGCGGGAGATCTGGGCAAAGCCCTTGCAGCCCAGCATGCCCACGCCCAGCATGAAGAACTGCACCAGCACGAAACCGGCAAAGAAGGTGTAGGTCATGCCGGCATAGGTGGTGAACAGCTCCGGTCCGGGCTGCAGGCCGTGGATGATGAGGCCGCCCATGAGCACGGCGGTCACGGACTCGCCGGGGATGCCCAGGGTCAGGGTGGGGATGAGCGAACCGCCGGTCACGGCGTTGTTGGCCGCCTCGGAACCCGCCACGCCTTCGATGGAGCCCTTGCCGAATTCATCCTTGTGCTTGGAGAAGCGGCGGGCCTCATTGTAGCCCATGAAGCAGGCGATGGAAGCACCCGCTCCGGGCAGGATGCCCACGATGTTGCCAATGAGCCACGAACGGATGATGGTGGGCGAGATGCGTTTGTACTCCGCCTTGCTCAGGCCGAAGCGGTCGGTCATGGCCGAAGCCTTGGGCCGCTGCACGATGCGCTTTTCCGCCAGGATGAGCACCTGCGACATGGAGAACAGGCCGATGAGGGCGCAGGTGGTGTTGACGCCGTTATACAGGGTCGTCTGCCCGAACATGAAACGCGGCACCCCTTCCATGGGGTCCATGCCGATGGTGGAGATGAGCAGACCGATGCCACCGGAGATGAGGCCCTTGAGGATGGACTTGGACGACACGCCCGCGATGATGGTCAGGCCGAAGAGCGAGAGCCAGAAATATTCCGGGCTCTTGAACTTCATGGCCAGCTGCGCCAGCAGCGGGGAGAAGAAATACAGCGAGATGCAGCTCAAAAGGCCGCCGCAGAAGGAGGCGAAGCAGGCCGTGAACAGGGCCTTGGCCGCCTTGCCGCGCAGGGTGAGCTGGTAACCTTCGATGGCGGTGGCCGCCGAGGCGGGCGTGCCGGGCGTATGGATGAGGATGGCGCTGATGGAGCCGCCGAAGATGGCACCGCAGTAGATGCCGCCCAGCACGATCAGGCCCGTGGCCGGATCCATGCCGAAGGTGACGGGCAGCAGCAGGGCCACGCCCATGGCGGCGGAAAGACCGGGCAGGCAGCCGATGGTGATGCCCACGATGGTGGACGCCAGCATGGCCAGGAGATTGATGGGCGTGATGGCATGCATGAAGCCTGCAGCCATGAGAGCCAGAGTATCCGTCATGACGATCCCCTTACTTGAACAGCAGGCCCACAGGCAGCGGGACCTTGAGGAAAAGCGTGAACACCGCGTAGATGAGCGCGGCCATGACCACTACCGTCAGCACGATATGCCAGCGCGGGACACGCAAAAAGGCCAGCGTGCCCACAAGATAGCAGATGCTGGCCACATAGAAGCCCGCCACATGCATGAGCAGCATGTAGCCCGCGCAGCCCAGGCAGATGAAGGCGAACTGCTTCCACTGGAAGCCCGCGAACAGCTCGGGCAGGTCATTGTGGATGCCCGCCCGGCGGCGCAGCTGCCACAGGCAGCGCACCAGATAGCAGGTATTGAGGACCAGCAGGCCGGCGATGAGGCAGAGGGGATAAGTCTGCGCGTCCGGCGGCAGTTCCATGGTCATGTACAGAAAAAAGAGCGTGAAGGCATACACCAGTGCCGTCACGCCGATATCGGATCGTTTCATACGGACCGCCTGAATGGAAAACGGCGGGAAAGGTCGCCCTTCCCCGCCGGGACATGACAGAGGTTACTTCTTGTACAGCTTGGAGACCACATCGCGGCAGAAGATCTCCTGCGCGGCGATGAGCTCGGCCAGCTGCTTGTTGTCCTTGAAATCAAGGCTCATGCCGGCCTTCTGGTGAGCCTCGATGCAGGCGGGATCCTGCATGGTCTTGCGGAAGGCTTCCACATAGAAGTCCACGATCTCCTGCGGGGTGCCCTTGGGCAGCACCAGCGCACGGGCGGAACCGTACCATTCCTTGTAGTAGCCCAGCTCGCCCAGAGTGGGCACGTCGGGATATTCAGGCAGACGGGCGGTGTTGAACACGCCCAGGATGCGCAGTTCGGGCTTGTCACCGCTGCACAGGGCGGCCACGTCGGCCACCTTGGCGCAGGAGAAGTGCACTTCGCCCTGGCGCAGGGCCAGCAGCTGGTCGGCGGTACCGCCGTAGGGGATGGCCTTGTAATCGAAACCGGCGGAAGTGGCCAGCAGCTGGGCAGCGGTGTGGTTGGAAGCTTCCACACCGTTGGTGGAGCAACGCAGGTTGCCCTTGGCCTTGCAGGCATCCACCAACTCCTTGAGGCTCTTCCAGGGGCTGTTGGCGCGCACGACCACCACGCCGGTCTCGCTCAGCTGGTTGCAGACGGGCACCACGTCGCTGACGGCGAAGGTGGAACCGGGCTGCACGGCCAGGGTGGTGAAGGTGGGCAGGTTGATGAAGCCGATGGTCCGGCCGTCAGGCTTGGAGTTGACCAGCTCGGTCCAGCCGATCTTGCCGTCACCGCCGGGCAGGTTGTTGATGATGAGGGTCTTGCCCACATACTTTTCAGCCTGGGAAGCCAGCAGGCGCGCACCGGTATCCGTGCCGGAACCGGCCTTGTAAGCCACGATGACGGTCACATCGCCGTCGGGGGTCCACGCAGAGGCTGCCAGCGGCATGGCCAGCAGGGCCATGACCAGGAAAGCAAGGATCTTTTTCATGTTTCCTCCTCAAAGATCTGTCGAACTGTGGCGCTTTAGTGACATTGGAGTGACAAGCGTCCGTTTTCCCTTACCGCCTTGCCCTGATGGCGTCAAGGAATGCAGCCGGTCAGCCTTCACACGCAACAGACGCCTTCCCGGTAACGATCGGCCAGACCGGTACCAGCAAAAGGCCTGGAAAAAGCCCCTGCCCCGTTCAGACCATGCTGTGCGCAACGGGAGCTCCGCGCCCCCCGGTGCAGCCACACGATCGGATGTCCCGATGCAGAGTATCCTCCTGCCTCTCTGACAACAAAAAAGCCAGAGGGCATCCCTCCGGCTTTTGTTCCCCAAAATCATGGCCGCCGCTGGACGGGACACCGGTCATCACCGGCCGGCATCCGGTACGGAAGCCGCAGGGATGCCCAGCTCGCGGGACTGTGAGCGCATGAAATCCGCCAGACTTTCCTGCCAGTGCGGCATGGAAGGCAGACCAAGCAGGCACAGCATGCGCTTCTCAAGGCAGGAATTTTCCGGACGCCGGGCCGGCGTGACATATTCCGCCGAGGTACAGGGCACTACACACTGCTCCATTCCGGCAAGGCGAAAGATCTCGCGGGCGAAGCCATACCAGGTCGTCTCGCCCTCGCAGGTCAGATGGAACGTGCCCACCAGACCGGGACGAAGCAGGATGTGACGCAGGGCCGCAGCGACCGCACTGGTGCTGGTAGGGTTGCCGCGCTGGTCATCCACGACCCGGAGCACCTCGTGCCCCTGCCGGGCCAGGCGCAGCATGGTGTGCACGAAGCTGGGACCGCCGGGGCCGTACAGCCAGGAGATTCGCGCGATGACATGATCCGGACAGTGGGTGCGGACAGCCTGTTCGCCTGCCCATTTGCTCTGCCCGTAGACATTGATGCCCCCGTCCGGCACATCGAACTCGTGGTACGGCCTTTGCCCCGTACCGGAAAAGACATAGTCCGTGGACAGTGCCACGAGCCGTATATGACGCCGGGCGCACGCGGCCGCCACATTGGCCGACCCCAGAGCGTTGAGACGATACGCCAGATCCGGTTCTGCCTCGCACCTGTCCACTGCGGTCATGGCCGCACAGTGGATGACCACATCAGGCGCAACCCTGTCCAGCTGGCGGGCAAAAGCGCCTTCCTGCAGGATGTCCGTCTCGGGAAGGTCCGTGGGGATGACCTCGAACCCTTCCAGTTCACGGCAAAGGGTCCTGCCAAGCATCCCCTTGCCACCGGTAAGCATGACTGTCGTACGGGACATGGCGCCCTCCTATCCCCTATGGACGCCACACCCGGCGCAGTATTCCCTGAAACTCATGCCCTGCCTGTCCTTGCTCGAACATTGCGGCCCTGATACAGGCCAGTCCACGGCAAGATCAGGATCATCCCAGCGTATGCAGCCTTCGTCTTCAGGATGATAATAGTCGGTGCATTTGTAATGGAAGTGAGCCACATCGCTCAGCACGGCAAAGCCATGGGCAAGCCCCGGAGCGATCCAGAGCTGATGCTGGTTGGCCGCGGAGAGCACCGCCCCGTACCACCGGCCAAATGTGGGCGAACCGGGCCGGATGTCCACGGCCACGTCAAAGACCTCGCCCAGCGAGACCATGACCAGCTTGCCCTGCGGATGTGTCTTCTGGAAGTGGAGCCCGCGCAGACAGCCCCGGCGTGACATGGAGTGATTGTCCTGCACGAAGGGCAGATCCACGCCTTCTGACGCATAGCGCTGACGTTGCCAGGTCTCCACAAAATAGCCGCGCTCGTCGCCCCATATCCTGGGCTTGACCAGCAGCACGCCTTCGATGCCCGTTGCCGTCACTTCCATGCTGTCCCCCCCATGTCCACCAGTTCGTACAGGTATTGCCCGTACTGGTTCTTGTCCATCTCGTGGGCCAGGGCCCGCACATCATCGGCAGAGATGTATCCCTTGCGCCAGGCTATCTCCTCGGGGCAGGCGATCTTCAGGCCTTGCCGCGTCTGGACGGTCTGCACGAAATTGGCGGCGGCCAGCAGGGAGTCGTGGGTACCGGTATCCAGCCAGGCCATGCCGCGCCCCATGAGCTCCACCTGCAGGAGGCCCTTTTCCAGATACATGTTGTTCAGATCCGTGATCTCCAGCTCTCCACGAGCCGAAGGACGCACCTGACGCGCCATGTCCACCACATCAGCGTCATAGAAATAAAGTCCGGTCACGGCAAAATTGGAGCGGGGCTCCTTCGGCTTTTCCTCGATGCTGGTAGCCCGTCCCCGGTCATCGAACGCCACGACGCCATAGCGCTGGGGATCGGTAACATGATACCCAAAGACCGTGGCCCCCTTCCCCTGTACCATGGCATGCTGGAGCAGAGCGTCCAGCCCGTGACCGAAAAAGATGTTGTCACCCAGGACGAGGCAGGCGGGGGATCCGGCAAGGAAGTCCTCTGCCAGCAGAAAGGCCTGTGCCAGCCCTTCGGGGCGGGGCTGTTCGATGTAGGAAAAAGAGCAGCCCCAACGTCTGCCGTCACCCAAAAGATCCTCGAACAGAGGCAGGTGGACGGGGGTGGAGATGATGGCGATATCCCGGATGCCCGCCAGCATGAGGACACTGAGGGGATAGTAGACCATGGGCTTGTCATAGACCGGCATGAGCTGTTTGCTGATGCTGCGCGTCAGGGGATACAGGCGCGTGCCTGATCCACCGGCAAGAAGGATGCCTTTGCGTTGCTGTCTCATGAAGGAGCCTCGTTCGCTAAAAACGGCCCTGCCGGACCATCATCAGGGGCTGATGCAGCGTTAGGCTGCTGTGCAAAAAGGCAGGGGGGCCACTCCTCCCCCCTGCCGCCGTGCGGCATGCACGGCCCGGGCACGCCGAGTCCGCGGTGACCCTGCGGCCCGGAAAATCGGCCTTGCGGCTGGACTGCGGCCCGGCGCAGGCGCCTGCTGCAGCCCAGACACATGGATCGCTGGGCAGCCTCCAGACCGGCAGGCAGGGACACGGCTGTGCCAAACACGTGTCCTTCGGCCTATGACGTCGTACCCGCGTGCTGCCGCATCACGCCGCTGCTGCGGAAGGTGATACAGCAGGCGGCATGGGACAGCCGGAAAAGCCGATATGCTTGGGAGACCCAGCGGGACGGCAGGGAGCATGCCGGCCCCCTGCCTGCGGCATGCGGGGGATACCCCGCACGGACACACGCCTGTATGCGACCGGAGCCGCCGGCCGCCCCCCGCCAGGAACCGGACGGCCGGGGGCCAGCCAGTCCGGGCTGCATGCCGCTCCCGGTGCACTGCCACCGGGAAGATCTTATCGGGCCGCACGCTGGCGGGCCCGCTCCATCCAGCCTTCGTGTTCCAGATACCAGCGCACGGTACGGAGCATGCCTTCCTCCAGCCCTGCACGCGGCTGCCAGCCAAGCTCGTCCCGCATGCGTGCGGTATCCATGGCATAACGCCAGTCATGACCGGGCCTGTCGGCCACCCGGCACACCAATTCCCTGTAGGAGCCGGACGGCCGGGGGCGCTCTTTGTCCAGCGCGCGACACAGACTGTCCACCAGCTCAAGGTTGCTGCGCTCGCAATTGCCGCCGATATTGTAGCTGCGCCCGGGCAGGCCATGGCCCAGCACGCGTTCCAGGGCCTCGCAATGTTCTTCCACATACAGCCAGTCGCGCACGTTCCGCCCCGATCCGTACAGGGGCATGGCCTCTCCGGCCAGTGCCCGGGAAATGAACAACGGGATGAGCTTTTCCGGGAACTGGCGCGGCCCGTAATTGTTGGAACAATTGGTCACCAGCACGGGCAGGCCATAGGTATGGCAAAAAGCCCGTGCCAGATGATCGCTGGCAGCCTTGCTGGCGGAATAGGGGCTGTTGGGGGCGTAAGGGGTATCCTCACGGAAAGGCGCGTCATCCGGCCCCAGGGAACCGAAAACCTCGTCCGTGGAAACATGCAGGAAGCGGAAATCCTGTTTTTCCTGGCCGGCAAGGCCCTGCCAGTAGTCCAGGGCACAATGCAGCAGGTTGGCGGTCCCCATCACGTTGGTACGCACGAAGACGCCCGGATCGCTGATGGAACGGTCCACGTGGCTTTCGGCGGCAAAATGGACGATGGCCGAAGGACGGTGCGTGCGCAGCAGATACGCAACCAGTTCCCTGTTGGCTATGTCGCCCCGCACCAGCACATGGCCCGGATCATGCTCCAGGGGAGCAAGGTTTTCGGGATTGCCGCAGTAGGTCAGCTTGTCCAGGTCGATGACCGGGATGCCGGTGGCACGGGCCCGCAGAACGAAACAGGAACCGATGAATCCGCAACCACCGGTGACCAGATACAAAGCCTGCATGACGAACGTTCTCCTTCTTCACCTTTCCCGCCGGAAATGAGGATCCTCCAGCCAGGACAGCCGGGCTGGCAGTACGCCTCTGCCGGGCATCCGCGCATCACATTTTGCGGGACGATGCCGCTCCAGCCTGCGTAGCAGCGTCGCCCTCTTCCCCGCCGGCCTGTTCCAGCCGTGCAAGACGTTCTCCCAGATCAGCGGTGCGCTGCCAGAGGAACCTGTTCTCACGGCTCAGGTCGCGGCGTTCCTCCTCCATGGCATCCAGCCGCTGTTGCAACCAGGCACAATGGCGGCGCAGCAGTTCCCCGGTCTCGCCACCGGCCGGCTGTACCACTCCGTCTGCTCCATGGTCGCCCGCGACGGGGCCCTCCGGGACCCGCGTGTCCGCCATCTCCCCTTTGCCGGTCATAAGCCATTCCAGGCTGACATGGCACAAACGGGAGATATTCAGGATGACTTCCACATTGGGACAGTTGACGCCCCGCTCGTAACACCCCAGCGCCCCCTTGCTGATACCGAGCTGCCGGGCAAAAGCTTCCTGTGATGTGTACCCGCGTACCCGCCGGATACGCTCACCAAGATCCTGCATGGCATCCATCTGTCCACCACCTGTAACTGTCCATGTGACACAAAAAAGCGTTTTTTCTGCCCCTGCGGTCATTTTTTTGATCTACATGCCACATTCTGGAATATATCCATGTCCCAAAAGACCATCCGGACGATACCGGGACAGATCCGTAGCAGGTGGCGTCAACTTCTGCGCCGGCCCAGGCGCTCCGCGACCTGCCGCAGGCTCCTGCGCGGGCCCTGGTATACGACCATGCGCCCCAGCCGTACCGCCAGCCGTACCGCCGCGGGCAGGTGCAGGTACCACAGCCAGCGCCGTCGCCCACCGGCCGTGAGTTCCGGGCCCAGCAGACGGGCCAGGCCCCGGCCCATGCGGGCGTAATCGTGCAGGTAGCCACCGCCCACGCCGTGATGCTGGCTGGTCGCATGCAGACGCCAGCGCACGAGCCGGTACGGCACAAAGAAAAAACGGGTACGGCAGGCCAGCTGGCACCACAGCCACCAGTCCGTCCAGCGCGGTACCGGCGACTGCCAGTCACAGGCACGCAAAAGCTCTGTCCGCACCATGGCGCAGGAAAAGGTAGGGATGGCATTTTCCACCAGCATGGGCCCGCACAGGGAAAACGCCCGCTGCCCTGCCCTGCCCCGGCGGGCATGCCCGGCCATGACGCGCGGGACGTAACCTGCAAACCAGCCTGTGGCCGCACCGGGCATGGACCAGAGTTCCACGTCGTTGAAGATCACCCCGGCATCCGTGCCGTCCGCGACGGCCAGCCGCAGGGCCAGGTTGTCCCGCGTCCAGACGTCATCGGCTTCGAGAAAGGCAGTCCACCGGCCGCGCGCGACCGACAGTCCCAGCGCCAGGGTGGCGGGCAGGCCGTGGTTGCCGCCGTCCGCATGGGTGAGGACGCGCACGCGGGCATCCCGTGCGGCAAAGTCCCGCGCCACGGCCAGGGATCCGTCCGCGGAACCGTCGTCCACCACCAGCAGTTCAAAGTCCACAAAGTACTGGTCCAGCGCACTTTGCAGGGCCTGGGGCAGCCATTGCTCATAATTGTAGCTGGCCACGATGATACTGACAGCAGGAGAGGACATATGCACGATCTTGCAAAATATGCCGCGGCGCCGCTCTGCCCCGGCGGGACACAGGGGCGCCGCTTTGTGAAGGCGCCCCCCCGGGGACGGGAGGGCGCCTGTATCAGTCAGTGGGAGGGATGGGGACTAGGCACCTTCGGGCAGGGTCAGGCTACCGTTGGACATCACGGCATCGCTCAGATCCACGCTGCCGGAGAGCTGCACGATGTAGTCCGCGGAGGCGTCAAAGCCAACGCCAGAATTGACAACCACATAGGTATTGCCTTCGTACTGGAACCAAGCAACACTTTCCGTTGCGGTGGCGGTAGCAGCAGTCACGTAGTCAGCCAGCGTAGCCTTGGGGTCATTGACCACCAGGGCATCGCCCAGAGCGTTACCATCACCGCTACCATCGGCGCTGGTCCCCATCTTGATCTTGTCATCAGCACCGAAGTCGGTGATCACGGAACGGTCATTGACTGCGGTCTTGTTGATGATAAAGGTGTCGTTACCGGCGCCGCCGGTAACGGTATTGCCAGCGCCCAGCGTAACAGTGTCATTACCGTCGCCGCCCGTGAAGGCCACACCCTTCAGAGTACCGCTGATCGTCACATTGCCGGTGCTTTCGGAAGCGTCGATGGTCTTCACAGCGTCAGAGCCCTTAAGGGTCAGCGTCAGACCGGCGTCGCCGCTCACCTTCACGGTGGTGGCCTTGTCGGCAGTAAGGGTCATGGTGTGGGTGGCATTAGCCGCGCCTTCGCCACTGTCGTCAGCCACGATATTGATGGTCTCCACATCCTTTACAGTGACCTTATTGGCAGCAAGAGCCGCATCCTTGCTCAGCACGATGTTCAGGACATCATCCTGACCGGCAGCAGCACCATCAACATCCACGGTGATGCCTCCTGTGGTATCGTCGCCCAATTCCAGCGTACTGCCGGACTGCATGTTGCTGACTGTCACGGCTTTAGAGGTACCAGCCAGGGTCAGATGATCGATGCCGGCGAAGTTAGCCATATTGATGTTAGCGCCCAGCTGATCGGAGAGAGCCAGTTCTTCGAAGTTGGTGAAGGCTTTGAAGTTGTCAGCCGTCATAGCGACAGCATTAGTAGCGGTCATGAGCAGCGTATCCACACCGTCGCCACCGTCCACGGAACCATCCTTGCCAAGGGCGCTACCATTCAGCACCACAGTGTCGTCACCGGCACCCATATCATGGGCCTTGGTGGAGGTACCCAGGGTGATGGTGTCATTGCCTTCACCACCCGTGAAAGCGGCAGTATCGGCCAGCTTGCCATTCACGGTCACACCGCCGGTAGTATTGGAAGCGTCCAAGGTCTCAAGCTTGATGGCCTTATTTACTGCACTGAGCGTCACACTGGCGTCACCCGTCACAGTGATGTCCTTAAGACCAGTCAGCAAGGTCAAATCAACAGTGGCAACATCAGTAGTAGAGGACTCTACGGCCTTCACCGCCAGCGTCTCGATAGATCTCGCTTTAGAGCCATTGAACTTAACAGAGTAAGCATCTTCATCCAGCGTCAGGCTCACGCTCTTCAGGGCGTCTCCTTTGCCCAAGAAGAAGGTATTGTCACCAGTGCGATTCTGGCTGACCAGTTCAACGGAAGCCTGATCGGCAGCCATCTCGACCGTCAGAGCCTTGACACCCACACCGTCCATCACCAGCTTCTGACCGGCCACATTCATGACCTTAGTAGCGGCATCAGCCTTGAGCGTGAAGGACTTGGAGAAAGAGGACAGATCATAACTGGCTGCAGCAGCAGTACCGGCGACGACCAGGTTCTCGATATTGGTGAAGGTACCAGCCAAAGTATCGTCGGTGTACACTTCCAGCGTATCGTTGCCGGCGCCGCCATCGACGCTGTCACCAGCATTCAGAGTGCCGTCAGCAGCTTTGAAGACATCATCACCAGCCGTACCCTTCAAGTCGTCTATCTTGTCGGTAAGGAAGAAGGTCTCACCGGGCTTGCTCACCACCACCTGCTCATCTTCGGACACAGGATAGGTGGAACCGGCGGCCACTTCGCCTTCACCGGTACCGGCGTAGGTCAGGTAGTGCTCGAGCACGCTCATGCCGGCATCGTCGATGGCTTTGGCGATGCTTTCGGCGGTCCAGTCATTGCCGTCGGGGTCCTTCTGCCCGGCCTTGTTCATGGCTTCGGCCTTGGCGGCGCAGTAGTCGGAGGCATCAAAGGCGTTGGAGGGGTTCACGCCTTCGGCGGAGCCGAACTGCTGGTAGTGGGTCCAGGCGTTCATGCCAGCGTCCTTGATCATGGCCTTGACAGTAGCGATCTGTTCCTCACTGCCGTCGAACTTGTCGCCATAGTACTCGTGGGCTTTGGCGGCATAGTATTCATCGGCATTGAAGTAGGCATTGGGAGCCACTTCTTCGGCAGCGCCGAATTTCACGAAATGCTCGTACTGACCTTCAGGCCCAACGAAGCCGCCTTCGCGAAAAGCGTCGTACAGATTGTCCAGGGTCCAGCCAGCGTCAGGCTCCTGGGCCTTCAGCTGAGCCAGCTTGTTCTGCATGTAGGCGTTAGCATCAAACCATTTGGGAGTAGCCATTGTTATCCTCCGGAGGATAAGAAAAAAGGTTGCGTGCCGGTCGGCACATCCTGCATCCGCCCTGTGCGGATGCGGCCCAGAAGGGACGAACCGCTGGCCGCCCGGGTCTCGGCGGCAGCGTGCGGCCTCGTCACCAGCATGGAGGTACCTAGCCACGTCGGTCCCGGACATGTTGTCCGGCCGCACGGCGGGGACGTCCCTCCTCCGGTGCACGGCACCGGTACGGATGACACAGGGTATGCCTCCCTTCCCTCCCGGATATCCGGCCTTGTGCCGCAAGCGGGAGTGCCATCCGCAGATATGGACAGGTGCGGCAAAGGCTGCTGTAGCAGGCATGACACACCATGAATGCATAACTGCGGGGCTGTCTCAGTGGGGTACAGCCCATTGAGGCAGGCATACGACTGCACTGTCTTGCAAAAAGCACGATAACTTGCAGAAAATACAAGAAGATTTACAGCTTTTGAAACGGGTATCACGTGAACATTGGATATATTCGTGTCAGCAGCTGCGGCCAGCGTACGGACAGACAGCTGGAAGGGATCAGTCTGGACAGGATCTTTATGGACAAAACAAGCGGCAAGGATATGGACAGACCGGAGTTCCAGGCCTGTTTGCGTACTTTGCAGGCAGGTGACATGCTGCATGTCCACAGCATCGACCGTCTTACACGCAGCCTGCAGGATCTGCTGACCATATTGGAAGACATGGCAAACAGGAATGTGACTGTTAAATTCTACAAGGAAAATCTAATATTTAGTGGTGAGAGTTCACCATTCCAGCGCCTTCATCTGCAGATCATCGGTGCCGTGGCCGAATTCGAGCGCGCCCTCATCCGGGAGCGCCAGCGAGAAGGCATCGCCCTTGCCAAACAGCGGGGCAAATATAAAGGAAGGAAAAAGCGCCTTACGGAAGAGGAGATAAACGCCCTGGTGACACGGGCCCTCAAGAACAAGGAGAACGTCATGGGCCTGGCGCGAGAGTTCGGCATCTCGCGCCAGACTGCTTACCGTTACCTGCAATACGCACGCTGCCGGAGCTCATCCTGTACAGCCGGGGTGTTGCCTGATATGGAAGACATCATCTAACATGCTGGATTGCCATTATTATTTTAACGACGCAAAAAGGATTGACAATCGTTCGCAACGTAGGATAATTAATTCAACTCGTCCGGGTTGTCTCAATGGGCTGTACCCCACTGAGACGGGATCTGCTCTGGCAGGCAGAACCGACGGTTTGCACTGTCCGGAATGCTCCGGCAACCTGTTCCAGGAGAAACGAAAAAAGATAACCTAGCAACTTTTTTAAGATTTTTTTGATGCCATGATTTTGTTGCGGCCGCAAGTATTTTTTCTTGTGGTCTTTTTGGCGTTGGTTTGCCTTCTGGACAAGAAAGGGCTTCGTGCGTATAGTGCCCCCTGCAAACCGTCGCCCGGGGACATTTCTGCCAGATATCCATGGTCCCCACGCTGCCAACAGGCGTCCTTCCCCAAGGGGGCGGCATTACCGCCGGATATGCCCCCACATGCAAGAATTTTTGCGCTCGTGCAGGTATTTTTTCGGATATGCCTTTTTTTTCAGCA
>CALBAX010000013.1 GCA_937926875.1 uncultured Desulfovibrio sp. | reverse complement strand
TGCCCAACCTGCGGCATTATTACCGCATCACCAGAAAGGCCCGTATCGTGGCCGTGTATGCCTGCAATGGGGAATATTTTGCCGACGTGCAGCCGCTGCGCAATGACGAAAGCCCGGACCCCAAGGAGCCGGTCGTGCCGCGCGTGGCCCTGCCCGTGCTGTGGGGCGGCCCGGATCGGGGCGTGGTCTGCCCGCCTGTTGCCGGGGTGCTGTGCGACCTGGCCTATTATGACGGCGATCCGAACTATCCGTATATCGCCAATATCCGCTGGGGCGGCGGCATGAATGCCCCCCGTGCGGAGCTGAACGAGTTTGTCATCCAGCTTGAGAATGGCGTGGAGATCCGCATCGACAAGGAAAAGCGCGTGGTGACGCTGACGCCGCAGGACGTGCGGACGGAGGCCGGGAAAAACTGGACGGTCAAGGCCGGGGACAACGCGACCATCCAGGCGGGGAAGGACGCCGTCATTGAGGCCGGGGGAACGCTGACCCTTCGCGCCCCGGAAATCGTCAAGGAAGGCAACGAAACCGCGCGCGGGACCGGCGGCGGCCTGGGCACGGTTCACGAGCGGGACCACCGGGAGCATGAAGGGAGCTACAGTTTGCGCGGTCCCGCCACCATTGCCGGGGCCGTGGTGATAGACGGACCGCTGACCGTGACCGGCGGCATAAGCGGCAAGGTCAACGGCTGTTCGGGCTGCTGATAGCCCTGAAAATCCTTCGCATGGAGCGCGTCCTTTCCGGGCATGGCCTCCGTCATTCTCATTTATCGTGCGGAAAAAGGTTGCGCTTCATTTACTAGTATGCTAGCAATTTATTCCGTAAGGAGGTAAGTTGCCAAGAAAACAAATTTCATTTGAGGTGTCAGAGGAGGAGCACGCCAAAATCAAAGAGTTGGCGGCTCAGCGGAGGCAGTCTGTAAAAGGAATGATTTTTTCAGCTTTGGAAAAGTTGATTCCTGATTGGAAGCCCAAAAAGAAGACAACAAAATAGAACAGCGGCTGCCTGGTCTAGCCACCAGACAGCCGCCTAACCACAACCCACCTTCATGGAGGTGTATCATGGCTGCCAACAGCCTATCTCAACTCACGTCCCCGGTAAAGTCCGAGAATCCCATCCACATTGATTTCCTGAACAACGAAACGCCCGTTGTCTCTTCGCTGGACGTTGCCCGGCATTTTCAGCGGCGTCATTCAAATATTCTGCGCGACATCGACAGATTGCGCTCTATCCTGCCGAAATCATTCAACGCGCTCAATTTTGGGCGCGTTGAAATCACTGATGCAAAGGGTGAAAAACGCCGCGCCTACCTCCTTACCCGCGACGCCTTTTCCCTGTTGGTCATGGGCATGACCGGCAAGGCGGCCATCCTGTGGAAGCTGCGCTACATCGAGGCGTTCAACGCACTTGAAGCCGCCGTGCTGGAAAACCGGGCGGACCTTGCCCGCGAATCCGGCTACCTGCAAGGGCTGGATGCAGGCCGGGCTTCCGCCTTGCCGGAGGTGAAGGCGGCGGAAGCGAAGGCCCGGCAGGACACGGCCCGCCTGTTCTGGCGCCTCGGTCCGGCGCGCAAGCGCCGCCTGCGCTCCGCCGTGCGCTACCGCAAGATGGGGCTGGGCATCCATGACATCGCCAAACTGCTGGACGTACACAATCGTGAAGTCAGCAGCCTGCTGGACGCCGCCGAGGCGCTGGGCCTGCTGCCGCCCCGGATGGGGCGCGTCTCCCGGCCCGTGCAGGGTAACCTGCTGGAGGTGGGAGCATGAGCGCCATGCGTGAAGTTCCCGTGGAAGTGCTGGATGAAATGGAGCGCATGGAAGCTCGCGTAGCCTTTTTGAGTGACGTTTTTCAGGTCGTTTCCGAAAGACCGGAGGAGGACCTTGCTTTGAGTCGCAAAGGGTTGGAAGGCCTGTTCTACTGGACACAGGACCTTGAAGACATGCTGCGCCGCCTGAATCAGCGGGCCAATCCCGAATAAAAAACAGTCTGAAAATAGTTCGCATGGAGCGCGTCCTTTCCGGGCGCGCTTCTTTTTTTTGTGCCAGAGTCGTTTCCATGAGGCGGCATACCGCAAACCGCCGGAGGCGCGGCGCGTGCGCCGCCTGGAGTGACGAACGAGCGCCGGGTCGGGCTTTGCCCGCCCGGCATGGATGCGAGTGAGGAACGGATGAATGACCTCTGGGGGCAGGACATCGCCCTGGACAGCAGCGGGCAGGCCCGCGTGGCCGCCAATGGCGAACTGGTGCTGACCGACGGCGTGGATACCGGCGTGCAGGACATCCGCCTGCGCCTGTTCACCCGCCTTGGCAAGCTGTTTTATGACCGGGAGTTCGGCTCCCTGCTCCATGACTGGATCCTGGAGGAATCCACGGCGGGGAACCGGGCGGCCCTGGAATCCGAGGTCGTCATGCGTGTGGAGGAAGACCCCCGCGTTGCCGTGGGGTCCGTGCGCTGCACGGTGACGGCCTGGGACGAGCGATCCATCACGGCGCTGGCGAGCTGGCGCTTTCTGGATGAGGGCACGCCGATGAACCTGGTGTTGCAGGTGAACAAGCAAACGCTGGAGCTGGTCATCGACGATGCCGACCCAAGATCAGACAGCTTTGTTCAGGCCGTGGCCGCGTCATAGCGCATGGCGGGCATGAAGCCGGAGGAAAGAACACCATGAGCACCAGACGATCACTGTCGGCATCCGTAAGCCCCGCAAGCGGGGCAACGGCTGCCGCACCCCGTGTTTCCCGGACGATCGAGGAGGTCCGGGCCTCCGTGTTCGGCTATGTGGAATCCGCGCAGGACAGCCTTGCGGCGCGGGGCTGGCTGCCCGCGCGGCTGAACCTGAACAAGGGCGTGGTTCGCGGCCTGCTGGAAATCTACTGCTGGGGCTACTGGCAGATCTACAGCCTGTTGCAGCGGCTGCTCGCGCAGG
>CALBAX010000012.1 GCA_937926875.1 uncultured Desulfovibrio sp. | reverse complement strand
ATCCATCCCGATAAAGTACATTGCATTGGCAACTCCCCGCTTTGTTTTGTCCGCCAGATATACAAGCACTGCCTGATAGCTGGGCAGGAGAGCCCCAAGCGATATGCCCAGCAGCCCCCCGCATCCCAGAAAAAGTACGGGAGATGTTGTCCGGGCAAGGAGCAGCGCAGCGCCCAGCGCCACCAGATCCGCTATACAGACCAGAATGACAAGATAGCCTTTATCTACGATATAACCGGAAAACAGGCGGCTCACCAAGAGTCCTATTCCCATCAGCAGGAAAAAAGCACTGGCATAGGAATCCATGCCCATGTCTCTGGCCAGTACTGAGGTATAATTTGAGATCATCCCCAGCATGAACGCTGCGATGAACAAAGAGGCCAGTGCATAGAGGCCTTGTGGCATGAAAAACATATCCAAGGTAGGCTTTCTATATTTTTTTGCCTGTATTTTTTTCGGAGATGTGATGAAGAACGGTAAAAAAGTACCCAACATGGCAAAGACAAAAGGCAAGCCAAAAGCAGCAGCATAGGAATAGTTGCTCGTCACATACAAGCCCAGCATGGGACCAAGGATCATTCCCAGCGACAACATGCTGCTGAATACCCCGATCCCCATCCCCAATTTTTTCTCAGGAATAAAGCTGACTGCCATCGTTGCCTGTGATGTGGTCATGATGGAAAAGCTTATGCCATGCAACAAACGTATGCAGATAAAAAGCGAGATCGTTGCTGCCATAAAAGTCAGAGGGAAAAAAATAGCACAGCAGGTAGTAGCAATCAGCAGGAGACGCTTACAATCCATCATATCTGACATCATCCCGGAAAAAGGGCGCACCGCAAGGGCGACCAGGGGAAATGCCGCGAGACCTATACCCATCACCGATTCTTTGCAATGGAGGACATCGATCAAATACAATGGAAGTACAGGCATAACTGAATATATAGCCATGCATGTACACAAATTTGCGATGCAAATTAAGCAAAAATCCCTTTTAAAAAGTATTTTATCATTATTTTTATCTTGATAATACTCTGTATTTTTCATATAGACCTCCTTTTATATCCTATTGCTATCAGTTATATAATTCAATATAGAATAATGATAATTATCAATATTTTGATCGATAAGGATGCAAGGATGCTGTTTTTCACTTTTCTCCTGCGCAGGATATAAACCATATGCAGGACATGGGGAGAACATTTACCCGTAATCTTGACATCCTGTTGCCTCCCTGCGCACTATACTGATCAACGGGAGGTTTCAGCATGAAGCGGCTCCTTTATTGCCATCAGTATTATTTTTGCACCCTTTTGCTGTTCATATCACCTCTGCTTTTTTCCTATCCCGATATGCCACACGCCGCCCCCACCACACCTGCCCAAGGCTTCATCATGGACATGACACCGCTCCTTGGCAGCAATGGGCGGATCAAGGCCATCGCGCCAGGATGCCGGGCCGTTACCGGTTTTCTGGAGGGCGGGCCCTTTGTCTGGAGCCGGGACTTTGGCCTCGTCCGCCTTACCCCTCCCCCCAAATATTTCGGCATGGGGGATTTCCTCAGCGATGACGGGCGCGCTATGCTGGGCTTCGTATCCATCAATGACGCCATTTATCCTCCCCCGTACGGCGAGACCTGGGCCCGCCCCGGATTCATCTGGCGCTACGGCGAAAGAAGCATGCAGTATATGTCAAAGCATGAAATCGTGGACGTCGAGTGGTACGGCTTGTCGGCGGACGGCAAGATCGCCCTGGGCTATGGCAAAAGAAAGCCGCCCTCTGCCCCACCAAACGCGAAAGACAAGGCCGCTGAAAATCTGGAATTGACGCCTTACTACAACCGCTGGTTCTGCATCAGGAACAAAAGATTCCGGGTGCTGGATAAAGTCGCCCGCCCTGTCGCCAGCCCGTACTACAGGCTCCTGAGCCGCGACGGCAAAAAACTGCTGCAAAAGCGGCACGATAACAGCGTCCAGATCGTAGATCTGAAGACCGGAGCACAGCGCCCGCTGACATTTGGCGGTGTGCTGCCCCACGCCTACGCGGATCGGAGCAAGAAGGGAAAAAATATACTGCGGGCGGGCGATCCGCAAAATCCCCTGTTCCGCTGGGGAAGACGGCCGGGCTTCAATCGCAGCCGCCTCCTCACGGATGCCGAACTGAAAGATGTTGCACGGAACAGCCCCATGTTTGCGGACTGGCTCCTTGACGATTTCTTTTGTTCCATCCCCAGCTTCGACGGCCGCTTCATCCTGTGTGCGCTCTATCTGAAGCAAGTGCCCAAGAAGTCTGCCCGTGCATTCCTCCTGGACTCCAAGACCCTGACCGTGCTTGCCCGGCTGGATGCCAAGGGGAACGATATCCCTATCGACGATGGCTCCGCGCTGATGGGAATGGATATCAGCGATGACGGCAAGACCATCCTCTATGAAAGGGAGGCTGAGATCTGGATCTGGAATGAGGATTTCGTCCTGCCCCATGACAGTCTTCCCCGTCCCATGCCGCTCGCGCGTTATCTGGAGCACTTCGGGCTGTACCTGCCCCCGGAACGTTCCATCAAATCGGCGGTCATGAGCCC
Organism: uncultured Desulfovibrio sp.; assembly: GCA_937926875.1. Classification (GTDB taxonomy): domain Bacteria; phylum Desulfobacterota; class Desulfovibrionia; order Desulfovibrionales; family Desulfovibrionaceae; genus Desulfovibrio. Next base: position 2,219 of record CALBAX010000012.1, on the reverse strand, counting down.
GGACGGGCAATGTTTTTTTGGCGAGCTTGCCCTGTATGATGACGAGCAATTCCCCTACAAACAGTTCCTTGCCTGCACCAATGGAAACGCCTCCCGGCCCCACTGGAAGCTGAACAGTAAAAAAATATCGCATCGTGGGGACCAGCCTGTCCGGTAGGCGCGGGAAGACCACAACGGTGTGTCTAGCATCCTGATTCCATTCGCAAGGGCAGCCTCATTCTTGCACGTCCCGGCCCCTAAAGTCCTTGCCCCTCACGGCTCAGGGATTTTAGGGATCTGTGTCCGTTAAACAGCTCATGGAAAGGAAGACCTGAACAAGTTCCCTGTGGAGCCCTCTCAAAGACGGCACAGTATGCCGCTATCGTACCAGGTATCCGTGGTACGACGGCTCAGGCCAGCGCAACCATTCTCTTCTGCAGGCTGAAGGAAAACGGCATGCCTCGTGCCTCGCTACCGACCGGCGAAGCCGTGCGGCTGTGTTCCAAGGAGATTCCGCCAGCTGGCGCCTTTGCACCATCAAAAGTTATCTGCCAGCCAAGGCCCGTCGCTGCCTTTTGTCGCCTGCCACGCCCCGTACGTTGCTGTGACAAGCCTGCTTGCGGCCACTTGCTTAGGAGGCAATCGCCCAGGCAGGATTGATCCCCATTTCGGCGGCCAGCAAAAGGTAAAGGGGCGTCAACGCGTTTGCCCGTCGCCTCCCGGCAATAATCCTGCCGACAGCCCGCTTTGGGAACTGGCGGGAGCGCCTGAGCGCCCCGCACAGCTTATATCAGTATCAAATATCCAGAGCGGCGTGATAGCCCCAGTAGACGGCATTGGTGATGGTGGAGACACGGGCGGCATCTCCGATGATGCGCACAACGAGCGCACCATCCTGCAATTCTTCTACGATATCCGTGCACGACCGCTGTCCAAGCGCTGCGATGACGCTCTTGCCGGGCACGAGGAACTGGCGCCCTTCCCTGTCTTCACACCAGATGCCGTCGGGGCGGACTTCCAGTCCCCGGCAACCGGTGTGGACAGTGGCGTACCTTTCCACTTCCTTCAGCAACAAGGGGCGATGGCGTACGTTGGCATCAGGTGCAAGAGCATCCCGCATCTCCACGATATGGACGGTCTTGCCTTCCTGGCCCAGATGGATGGCGCACTCACACCCGGCAAGGCCGCCACCGAAGACGACCACATCTTCCCCGACCTTGTCCTTTTCCCTGTAGTAATCGTTGACCACGACCACATTGTCGCCCTTCAGGCCGGGGATGGGTGGCAGCAGCGGACGGGAGCCCACGGCGATGATCAGGGCATCGGGCGCCTCCCGCTCCACATATCCCGCGGTCACTTCCGTATTGAGGCGGATCTCCACCCCGGCCTTGCGGGCAAGATGGGCGTAGGTACCGGCCAGCTGATACATCTCGTACTTGAAGGGGAGCGCCTGTTCACTGCGCAGGATGCCGCCGAGGCTGTCCTCTTTTTCGCACAAAATCACCTGATGCCCGCGCCGGGCCGCCGTCCAGGCCGCATACAGGCCACCGGGGCCGCCGCCCGCCACCAGGACTTTTTTCTTTTCCGGTGCGGGCAGCACATGGTCGCCTTCCAGTTCGCGCCCGATGAGCGGATTCACCGTACAGCGGCGCGTGGCCGTGGCCGCGCGTTCCGCCATGCAGGTGAAGCAGCGCAGGCAGTGGACGATCTCCTCGTCCCGGTTGGCCATGACCTTTTCCGGCAGGAAGGGGTCGGCCAGCAGCGCACGCGCCATATAGACCACATCGGCCTTGCCTGATTCGATGATCTCCTCCATCTGGGCAGGATCGTTCAGGCCGCCGATGGTGGCCACGGGGATGGAGACATGCTTCTTGATCTCCGCCGCCAGATAGACGTTACAGCCGTGCGCCTTGAACATGGAAGGATGCGTGTCGCCAAAGCCGCGCTGGTAGGTACCGGCAGAAACATGCAAAAGGTCGATGCCGTCTTCCAGCTCCCTGGCGATGGCGATGCCGTCTTCCAGCGTATAGCCACCCTCGAACAGCTCAGAACCGCTCATGCGGAATTCGATGGGGAAACCGGGGCCCACGGCCTCGCGCACGGCCTGGAGCACCCGGCGGGCAAAGCGGCAACGATTCTGGATGCTGCCCCCGTATTCGTCCGTGCGGTGGTTGAACCAGGGCGACAAAAACTGGTTGATGAGCCAGCCGTGCCCGCCGTGGACCATGATCATCTCAAAG
>CALBAX010000011.1 GCA_937926875.1 uncultured Desulfovibrio sp. | reverse complement strand
CGGATCTGGCCGGAAACGAGATCGCCCGTGCGCAGGGAAAAGCGGCGGATTTGGGAGGGGGAAACATAGATGTCGTCCGGGCCAGGCATGTAGCTGCACAGGGGGGAACGCAGAAAGCCGAAGCCGTCGGGAAGGATCTCTAGGACACCATCCCCGTAGATGGCACCGTTTTGGGATGCACAGGCCTGTAGCAGGGCGAAGATGAGTTCCTGCTTGCGCATGGAGCTGGCGTTCTCGATCTCGTATTGTTCAGCCAGTTCCATCAGGGCCTGCATGCTGCGGGTTTTCAGTTCTGTCAGGCTCAGGCCGCTATCTGAAAGTAAGGCAGGGGCAGCCTTTTTTTTACGGACATATTTACGGGGTGCTTTTTCCATGGGCGTAGAAAGCACGCATCACCGTAACATGGCAATGCAATGCAAAAAAATGTTATGGGATTGGGATAAAAAAGACGTGTGAAAAGCGTGTAGCCTATCTTGTGGCCGGAAGCAAGTAAAAAATAGTTAATGCGCAGTGGTCGCAGGCTGCTTGGCAGGCGGGGAATAGAGGGAGATGAGCTCGGACTGCAAGTCTCGCTGTTCCGTCTTGAGGACTTCGCCCAGTTCACCGGTCACGAGGCTCATGGCCTGTTCCAGAAGGCGCCGTTCACCAAAGGAAAGATCCTTGGTACGGCCGATAAGGAGGAGCTCACGCAGGACATTGGCGACGATGGACAGATCAGGGCTCTTGAGGCGCTCGGAGTATTCGCGAAAGCGCCGGTTCCAGTTCTGGCCCGTGTGGACGGTCTGCTGGGGGTTGTTGCGCAGCGCTTCCCAGATGTGTTCTGCTTCTTTGGTGCTGACCAAAGTGCGCAGACCAACATTAGAGGCATTTTTGACAGGCACCATGAGGGTTATACTGTTGGCCCGGATGCGCACGATGTAGAAATCGCACGCCGAACCACCAATATTCTGGCTGTCGATGCGCTCTATCTGGCCCACTCCTTGAGCTGGGTACACTACAAGCTGTTCGGATGTAAACATTTCCGTCCACGGGTTGAAGTGCCCGCGCCAAACGCGAAGAAAAATAGCAAATGTGGAAAAGATTCAGGTAATCTTTTCCACTGTTAAAAGAACATAGCGCACAACAAATCATTAGTCCAGCAAAAAAAATTTTTTGCTGGTATCGTGGCATAAAAAAGCCGGCCATAGGCCGGCTCATGATCAGGAACGGGTGGCCCGTACAGCGGCCTCCAATCCCTTTTGGGCAAAAATCTTCAACACTTCAAGAGCATTATCGGTAGCTGCCCTTATCTTTTCAGCGTCTTCGCTGCAAGGCCGCCCCAGCACCCAGTTGATGACGTCCCCTTTTTGGGGGGGACGGCCGATGCCGATGCGCAGGCGGTAGAAGTCCGGCGTCCCCAGCATCTGGGTAATGGACTTGAGCCCATTGTGTCCGGCATTGCCGCCTCCTTTCTTGAAGCGCAGCTCCCCGGCGGGGATATCCAGTTCATCGTGCACCACCACCAGCTGATCGGGACGGATCTTGTGCCAGGCCAGCAGGGGCTGGACGCACTGGCCGCTCAGATTCATGAAAGTCTGGGGCATGGCAGCCAGCCAGTCACCAGGGAGTCTGTCATAGCGCAGTCGCCACAGTTCACAGGAGAACTTTCCCCCATTCTGGCTCTGCACCTGACCACCTTCCCGGCGTGCATGATCCAGCAGGCTTTCCACGAAAGCAAAGCCGCAATTATGGCGCGTTCCGGCATACTGGTTGCCGGGATTGCCCAAACCAACGACGACACCACCAAAATCCATGACAGTTTCCTTACAGGTGAAGAGAGAGTGGCAGGCCGTGACCACTGGCCAGGGCTGCCACATGGGCAGCTGTCCTGGCGGCCACGACAGGGGAAAGGATCGCCAAATGACCACCGCGAGGCAGCCAGACACAATGTTTTTCCGGAGCTGTCACCGCGGCGAACGTCTCCTCGATCAGCGGCCTGGTGAACAGGGCATCATCAAGGGCGTTGAAAAGGTAGAACGGGCAGTGGATCGTGGACGCCACCGAGGCGCTGAACAGGGAATACAGGTACGCCAGGGGGTAGCTGGTCCTGGCCTGTCGGCGATCAAGGGGAAGCCGGAGACAACCGGCAAGGATCTTTTTGACCGACAGATAGCTGAACACGGGCAGGGGCAGCCGGGGCAGGCAGGTGCCAAGCACCTTCAGCCCGGTCAGCAGGTGTTCACGCTGAGCTGCCCAGGGGGCAAAACGGGTCAGTTCTATGGCCCGGCGGCTTTGCGGAAAGATCCCGCTGAACGCGAAACAGGCGCGCACCCGCTGACTGCGGGACGCATGGGCCATGGCCAGTATCCCTCCCTGGCTGTGCCCGGCA
>CALBAX010000010.1 GCA_937926875.1 uncultured Desulfovibrio sp. | reverse complement strand
ATCATGTTCTACAAGGTCTTCCCCGAAATCACGGCCAAGATCTAAGTAACATCTGCAATCAAGGGGGCCGTTCTGGAGATGGCCCCCTTTTTTTCCCGGATGTTCCGGTGTAGGGTGATCCTCATGAATGACAGAATCTTCAAGATGACCAAGCTTGTCCTCTGGGGCGTCGGCCTGTGGGTCTTTTTTGCGGTCGTCACGCCGCGTCTTGTGGCCCTGAGCCCTGCCTGGCAGCATTATGACCGCGTCCAGGAAGAGAATGGTCTGGACAGCGGCGCCCTGTATTACACCAATGTCCCTGTGGTACAGTCTGCCGAAGAGGCCATGAAACGTGCCGTCAGAGCCGGGATGGCCGAACGCCGCGAACTGGCCATAGCCCAGCGCCAGAATGCGGAGCTGTGATGACGCGTGCGTGCCGTTTTGTGGTCAGTGCCTGTCTGGCCGGAGAATATTGCCGCTATGATGGCGGGACCAACGTCTGTGCTGCGGTCCGGGAACTGGTGCGCAGGGGCGAGGCAATCACGGCCTGTCCCGAAGGGCTGGCCTGCCTGCCCGTGCCCCGTCCGCCGTGCGAGATAAGGGCGGGGCGTGTCCTGTCGCAGGATGGCAGGGATCTGACGGAGGATTTCCTCCGGGGGGCCCGTCTGGCCATGGAGATAGCCCGCAGGCACGGCTGCGCGGCTGCCATCCTCAAGCGCCGTTCGCCCTCCTGTGGTGTGGGGCAGATTTATGACGGCACGTTCAGCCGCACCCTTTGTCCCGGCGACGGGCTGTGGGCACGCATGCTGCGTGAGGCCGGTTTCGCCCTGTACACCGAGGAGCATCTGCCCGAATATATCTAGGCCTGTGGAAGGTCACTGCCGTCGTCGCCCGTCTTCCTTGAGGACGGGCTTTTGTTCTGGGGCGCTGCGGCTTGTGTTTCTCCTATCCATCAGATAAGAAAAAAGGCCGGCAGACGCTGCCGAATGGACTTTTTACGGAACGAGGAACCCATGAAAACCGAATCGCTTTGCCTGCATGCGGGCTATACCCCCAAGAATGGTGAGCCCCGGGTAGTGCCCATCGTGCAGAGCACGACCTTTACGTACGATTCCACGGCCGATGTGGCCAAGCTTTTTGACCTGGAAACTTCCGGCTTTTTCTACACCCGTCTGGGCAACCCCACAGTGGATGCCGTGGAGCAGAAGATCGCGGCTCTGGAAGGCGGCGTCGGCGCCCTGTGCACCTCTTCGGGGCAGGCTGCCAACCTTATCGCCATCCTCAATCTGGCCCGGAGCGGCGACCATGTGGTCAGCATGGCCAGCATCTACGGCGGCACGTTCAACCTGTTTGCCGTGACGCTGAAAAAAATGGGCATCGACGTGACCTTTGTGGACCAGCGGGCCGATGACGCCGAGATCGAAAAGGCCATCCGTCCCAACACCAAGGCGGTGTTTGGCGAGACCCTGACCAATCCTTCCATGGATGTGCTGGACATCGAACGCATCGCGGCCCTGGCCCATCGTCACGGCCTGCCCCTGATTGTGGACAATACCTTTGCCACACCGGTGCTTTGCCGCCCCTTCGATTTCGGTGCCGACATCGTCGTCCACTCCACCACCAAGTATATGGACGGCCATGCCCTGCAGATGGGCGGCGTCATCGTGGACAGCGGCAAGTTCGACTGGACTTCCGGGCGCTTCCCCGAATTCACCGAGCCTGATACCTCCTATCATGGCCTGATCTATACCAAGACTTTCGGCAAGGCGGCCTTCATCGTCAAGGCCCGTGTGCAGCTCATGCGCGACCTGGGCTGCTGCCAGACGCCTCAGGGCGCCTTCTACATCAATCAGGGCTTGGAGACCCTGCCCCTGCGCATGGAACGCCACTGCCGCAATGCTGAAGTCGTGGCGACCTTCCTGGCCGGGCACGACAAGGTGGAGAGCGTCTGCTACCCCTGGCTGCCGGACAGCCACGACAAGGCCCTGGCCGAGAAATACCTGCCCAAGGGCTGCAGCGGCGTCATCTCCTTCTCGCTCAAAGGGGGCCGCGACGCCGGGGCCCGCTTCATCGACAGCCTGAAGATGGTGTCCCTGCAGGTGCATGTGGCCGATATCCGTACCTGTGTCCTGCATCCGGCCAGCTCCACACATCGCCAGCTCAGTGACGAGCAGCTCACGGAGGCGGGCATCACGCCCGGCATGGTCCGCCTGTCCGTCGGTCTGGAGAATATCGACGACCTTCTGGAAGACCTGTCGCAGGCGCTGGCTCAGGCCTAAGTCATAACACGGCGGTACAAAATGAGAGAGCGGGTCCCGCAGGGGGCCCGCTCTCTTTGCGTCATGGCTGATAGGCTTCGCCTGCTCCGTCAGGAACAGGCAGGAGGAGGTCCAGAGTTTTTTTGCTGTCTTTTGCAGACTGTTTCAGTCTGCATTATTGGCGATCTCGGCCATGGTGGCGCCAGTGGCCCGGCACAGATCGTCCGGCGAAAGGCAGAGCTGAACTCCGCGCTGCCCGGCGCTGATGTAGATCTGTTCCCAAAGGATGGCGTGTTCATCCAGAAAGACAGGGTAATCCTTTTTGGCTGCCAGCGGCGAACAGCCGCCGCGGATGTAGCCTGTCAGGGGCAGGACTTCCTTGAGGTGGACCATCTCCACATGCTTGTTGCCGGATGCCGTGGCCAGGGCCTTCAGGTTCAGTTCCGCCGCGGCGGGGATGCAGGCCATGATGACGCCTGTTTTGTCACCACGGGCCACCAGTGTCTTGAAGACGCAGCCGGGATCCACGCCCAGCTTGTGGGCCATGGTCACGGCGGAAAGGTCGCTTTCATCCACATCGGCCTGATGCAGGGCGAAGGGGATCTCCAGACGCTCCAGCAGGCGCGCGGCATTGGTCTTGGCTATTTTTTTGCTGCTCATAGTGCTTGCCATATGCTTGTGATCGAACGGGGGATGGCGTCATTTGCTCTGCCAGCAGGAAGTGGCCTGCCGGACAATGTCGTTCTGTTCCTGTTGCCGCAGCGCGGCCAGCTGTTCCAGCAGGGCAGGGATGCGGGCGCGCAGGTCCGCTGGTGTCCCGGCGTTGTCCACGACCAGATCGCTGGCGGCTTCCTTGCGTTCGGCGGGCCACTGCCAGGCTTCCAGGGTCGCGGCTTTTTCTTCGCTCCAGCCTCGGGTGGCCATGATGCGCTGCAGGCGGATCTCGCGCGGACAGCGTACCGTCAAGCTCAGGGCCCCGGGCAGACCGGCTTTGTGCCAGCCGCACTCGAAATACAGGGGGATCTCCGCCACGGCGCAGTCCTTTCCCTCGGCTTCTGCCTTGTCCCAGAAGGCCAGGATGGCGTCCCGGACCAGGGCATGGACCATCTGTTCAACCTCCCTGCGCAGGCCGGGATCCTGCTGCATGGCCTCCAGCAACACGTTTTTGCATACGCTGCCGTCATCTTCCAGCAGGCGTTCCCCGAAACGGCGGCCCAGATAGTCGGCCATCTCGCCACCGGCGGCATAGAGCCGTGCCACCAGGGCGTCGGCGCTCACCGTGGGCAGGCCCGCCTCTTCCAGCGCATGGGTGAGGGTCGATTTGCCGCAACCGGGGTTGCCTGTGATGACCAGCCGCTGCATGCGGCTGCTGTTGCGCAGGATGGCCTGGAGCATGTCGTCGGGCGGCGGGCAGAAGAATTCCAGCTCTTCGCCCGACAGGGGGTGGCAAAAACTGATGTGCCAGGCATGCAGCATCTGACGCGGGGCGCGGGCCGCCACCGGGGCCGGAGCATACAGGGCATCGCCCAGCAGGGGATGGCCCACGTGCGCCATGTGGACGCGGATCTGATGGGTGCGCCCGGTATGGATGCGCACGGCCACCAGCGAGAAATCCCTGCGCGGGCTCTTCCAGAGCACACGCCAGTCGCTGTGGGCCGCTTTGCCGCCCCGGTTCTCCGGGATCACGGCCATCTTGACCTTGGCGGTAGGATGGCGGCCCAGAGGTTCCCGGCAGGTACCCGTCTGCGGGGGCACGCCCTGCACCAGGGCCAGATATTCCTTGTGGACTTCCCGCCGGGCAAAGGCCTCGCTCATGCGCAGGCGGGTAGGCTCGTCCAGGGCCACGAGCAAGAGGCCGCTGGTGTCCTTGTCCAGACGATGGACCACGCCGGGGCGCAGGCCTTCCTGTTCCCGCAGACGCGGGAAGTGGTGCAGCAGGCGCTGGACAAGCGTGTTTTCGGGGCAGGACGGACAGGGATGGACCGTCAGGCCCGCAGGCTTGTTGCACAGCACCAGATGCTCGTCCTGCCAGAGGATGTCCACCGCTTCGTCTTCGGCACGGAGCTCATTGGCCGTATCGGGCAGGTCGAGGCAGACCTCCTGGCCTGCCCGGAGCTTGAGGGAGGCTGCGGAGACCGGCATCCCGTCGATGCGGCAGGCACCGGCCGTGATGGCACGCTGCACGGCCGCCCGGGAAAGGTCGGGCAACAGGCCGCACAGGGCCTTGTCCAGCCGCTGCCCCACCAGAGCGCCCGCCACGCGGAAGTCCAGCAGACGGGGGCTGTCCCCGTTCATCAGCGGCCTCCCAGGACGGTGATGCTGTTCACGCGGTCACCGAAGGTGGTGGTGCGGTACAGGTTGCGCAATTCGTGGCCGGGTGTGATGGAGCTGACCACGGCGCGCCCGATGACGAAGCGCTCGTTGTCGCTGTCGTCCTCCACGGTGCGCACCCCCCAGACGTTGTGGAAGATGGCGGGCCGCCCTTTGTAGGGCCCCACATAAAGCATGATGTGCCCGCGCAGCCAGACCAGGGTCAGGAAAGGGACACCGTCGCGCAGGATGGCCTTCTCCTTTTCCTTGATGCTCATGCCGTCCAGCATGATGCGCCGTCCGCTGCGCGCCTGGGACAGGGAGTTGCGGGGCAGCCAGATGCCGAAAGGAGTGAGCAGTTCGCGGGTCAGGGCGGAGCAGTCACGGTCACCGAACATGCCGCCCCAGCCGTAGCGTTGTCCCATCATGACATTGCCGATGAGGGCCACCTGCGCCGGGGTCATGGGCAGGGGCTTGATGGCGGCGTCTTCGTGGGCCATCGTCAGGGTGACCACGTTCGCCCGGCTGCCGTTCTTGACGGGGACCAGCACCGCCAGACGGGTGTTGTCGTTCTGGGACGGGGCCAGGGGCAGGATAGTGCCGATATTGACCTGTCCTGCAAGGCTGCCGGGCAGGAGGACGTTGTCGCGCAGCACGGCCACATAGCTGCCGGTCTTGTAGCCGGCCTCGAACGCCTCGTCCACGATGCCGATATCATTGGCGTCCACCCAGCCCGCGGCTACGGGGGTCTCCACATAGTACCAGTTGCCGTCACGGCTGGTGTGGGCGATGAAGACCGGCGTACCCACCGGCAGCAGGGAATACTGGAAGTAGTCGAAAGGATTGGTGCGCGGGTCGGGCGTAGGCTCGCTGAAGCGCGGCGTATGGCTGGGCATCTCGCGCAGGTCGGCATTGCGCACCGTGATGCCGTGCATGGCCGTGTTGGGGAAGCCTTTCAGGCCGGCGTTGGCGCGCATGGCGTCCCATTCGTCCTGGCTCCAGCGCACGTCACCGTATTTGTAGCCCTTGGCCTTGCGGAAATAGATCTCCACGTCCCGCTTGCGGATGGAAGTCTTGCGCATGTCCCAGGGGCCGAAGAAGATGCGGTTGAAACGCGCATCCTGTTCCGCCTGGGCCTGGCTGTCCAGCAGGGGCGTGTCGGCGCCGGCCTGCCGGGCGAACACGGTCAGATCCTGCGGGAAGGTCCGCATGTCACGGATGGTGCCCAGATGCGGGGAAGGGATGCCGTCCCGCGGCGGGATCTGCTTGCCGCCACAGGCGGCCAGCAACAGCAGCGAACACAGCGCCGCCAGCCGTACCCCTGTCCAGAGGAAAGACCGAGTCATGATGCCCCCTTATTTGAAGCTCACCTGATACTTGCGCAGAAAATCCGTCGGCAGATAGGTCATCTTGGCCTGACGCAGGCCTTCTTCATCCAGATCCTGGGCCCGGTTCAGCAGCTCGAAGCCGTTGCCCGCCTCACGGGAGAAGCAGGCATTGATGGTCTGGTAGACGCCGCGGAACCCGTTGAGCCCTTTTTCATAATGGACCCCCAGCGTCTTTTCGTCCAGTGCTTCCCCCACGCTGAAGGCCACCATCTGGCCGTCCACATACAGGGAACCCCCGCGCAGGCCGTCCAGGAGCTCCCAGTGGGAGAGCACGCGGTTGATGGCTTCGTTCTCGGCACGCAGGGAAGGGGAATCCTCGCATTCATGCCATTGGCACCAGTCATCCTGGAGGCCAAGCACGTCTTCCACCATGGCATCGTCCAGCGGCCGGTAGTCGATGCCGTAGGCTTTTTCGAACCCGCGCAGATGGTTGCGCTTTTTGTGGTAGCGGTTGCCGGGCAGGGTGGCCAGATCGCTCTGCAGGTACAGGTATTCCCACTGGCCGCGCGAATCATGCTCCTCGACCTTGTCCGGCAGGGCCGCGCGCCAGCGCTCCAGCAGTTCTTCGGGCACGCGGATGAGGCTGCGGCAGGCATCGATGCCGCTGGCAGCCCAGTCCACGGCATCCCAGTCGCCCACGGGGGCCCAGTAGGTGACGAAGGGCACGGTCTGGCGCAGCCAGCACAGATCGCCGTCAAAGGCCCACTGCAGGCCGAAATACTGCTGCCAGCCCCAGATGTTGGGCAGGCTGTAGTCCAGGGAGCGACGCGGGGTCTTGTGCCACAGTTCGTAGAATTCGGAGCGGCCGTCCAGGGTGACGGGAGTGAAAGAAAGATTCTTCATCAGGGGAACCTGTCGTTATCTGTTATCATGATGGTGCCGGGCACGCATGGCAAAGCGGGCCCAGTCGCGGTACAGCAAAACATAAAACATGATGGCCGTTTGTAAACACTGCGAGACCAGCATGGCCAGGAACACGCCGGAGGCCGTGCCCCACAGCCAGTGGCCGAGCAGCCAGCCCAGCGGCAGGCGCACCAGCCAGAAGGTGCCGCCGTAGACCATCAGGTTGTAGCGTGTGGCGCCCGCGCCCACCATGACGCCGCCCATGACGGTGCTGGCGATGGAAAAAGGCGTGGAAAGCAGGTTGTAGGTCAGATAGTTGATGATCTGGGCCTGCGTGCCTGCCTCGTGGGAGAGCAGGGCCGCCAGCTCGTCCCGGAAGGGCCAGAGCAGGGCCGCCACGACGCTCATGCCCAGCGAGGCGATGACGATCATCTGAAGGGCGACGCGTTTGGCCTTGGCGGGCTCGCCCATGCCAAGGCAGTTGCCCACCAGCACGGAGACGCTCATGTTGAAGGCCATGCCCGGCAGGAAGAGCAGGGCCTCGATGCGCAGACCGGCAGTGAGGCCCGCCAGGGCGTTGATGCTGTCGAAGGGCAGGGAGGCCACCAGGACGAAAAGCATGAGGTAGCCGGACTGCCAGACGATCTGGGCCGCCCCCGCGGGCAGCGCCACTTTGAGCAGGTAGGGCAGACCGGCCCGCAGCCAGCGCGTGGTGGGCTGGGCCCCGCGGCACAGGTAGCCGGATCGACAGAGCAGCAGGCAGTTGGCCACGGCTCCCAGACATTGGGCACCGGCATTGGCCCAGGCGATGCCCATATAGCCCATGCAGGGCAGGCCGAACCAGCCCAGCCCCAGGCCCAGACAG
>CALBAX010000009.1 GCA_937926875.1 uncultured Desulfovibrio sp. | reverse complement strand
ATTCGTCCTTCACGATGCGCGGAGGGGCCGTAACAGTTTCGAGCAAAGGAGATGGCGGGGCCATAGGGCTTTATGCCAAAGGGGGCGGGACCATCACCAAGACCGGTGGTGACATCGCCGTCTCAGCGGGCGTTGCCATCGGCATGGAGACCTTGCCTGCCAGCAAGATCACCTACGGCGATGCCAAAGCCACGACACGCGTGACGGTATAAGGCATGGAGGCCTACGGCATCCGTGTCCGGGGGCAGGCAAGTACCGGCCAGAATGCTTCGATCGAACTGACGAATGGCGTCATCAGGGCGCAGTCCTCCGGCGATACCGCCATAGGGGCCTACAGCTCTTCGGGCGATATCAGCCTGAAGGGCACGACCGCCATCACGGCCACAGCCGCGGCCCCCGGCCAAAAAGTCTATTCGCTGTATGCCAAGGGGGACACGCCGAGCACGATCACGGTGGACAAGGCTTCGACCATGGAAGGCGATATGGAAACGGCGACCCCAAGTGCCACCGTGCGCGCCTTCATCCAGGACGGCGGCAGCCTGCGGGGCTGGGCACGCAGTCAAGGCGACCTTGATCTGTCCTTCGGCAAAAAAGCCGTATGGGAAGTCGTTTCCTCCAACCAGCTCACGAAAGAGAGCGACGGGAGATACGCGGGCAATCTGACGAAGCTCGCCCTGGACGGCGCCCACGTCTATGTGGGCAGCAGGCAGGGGCAATGGAACGCCGGCACAGGCTTTGCGTCGTCCCAGCGCGTGCTGTCCCAGACGGATACGCCTGCCGAGCTGAAGATCAGCCATCTTTCCGGGGCCGGAGATTTTTATCTGCGTACGGATATGGAAACGGATAGTTCCGACAGCGTCCTCGTTACCGACTCCCTGTCCGGCACATACGCCTTGCATGTGAACGCAAGCGGAGCGGAACCTGTCGCTGTGCAGACCAAAAGCTATCTGGCCAGAGCGGAGCGCAAACGTTTTTGCGCTGAAAGGCGGAAAAAACGTCAACGGACGGGAGATGATCGACATAGGGATCTACGACTATGTCCTGGAAACAAGTGAAAGAAACAATGGCAGGGAATGGTATCTTGCCCGTACGGAGGGATTTTCCCCTACAGGCGAGATGGCTTTGGGGCTTTCGGGCATGACTTCGGCTTATGCCATGCACATGAGCCGTCTCTCCGATCTGCGGGAACGCCTGGGTGAAATACGTTACGGCAACGGTACGGATGGCCTGTGGGTGCGCGGCTTCACCGAGGAGAACCGTCTTTCCGGTCTGGGTGGCACGGATTTCAGCCAGAATGTCTACGGCACGTCCTTCGGGTACGACCGCCTGCTGGAGCAGGATGAAAACAACAAATGGCTGCTGGGCCTGCGTGGCCAGATCAGCAGGGCCCACCAGCGTGTGGACGGTCCGCATGGCGGCACCGGTGACAACCGCTCCTACGGCATCGCGGCATACGCCACCTGGCAGCACACCGAAGGCTGGTACGCGGACACCGTGCTCAGCTGGGACTGGTACGATCAGAACCTTAAGACCCGCATGCTGGACGGCACGCCGGTCCACGGTGCCTACCATACCTATGCGGGAGGCATCAGCCAGGAAGTGGGACGCATGTTCCGCTTTGATAACGGGCTGTTCGTCGAACCGCAACTGCAGCTTTCCTGGTACTGGATGAAGGGCATGGATTTCACCACCAGCAACGGCATGGACGTGGACCAGGACGATGCCTGCGCCCTTACCGGTCGCGCCGGCCTGGTGGTGGGCAAAAAGTGGGATCTGGACAACAACCGCTACTTCCAGCCCTACCTCAAGGCCGGTGTGAACCACGAATTCATGGGCGACCAGAAAGTCACGGTCAACGGCATCAGGTTCACCAATGGCTTGCGCGGTACGCGCGGCTATTACGGCGCGGGCTTTGACCTGCAATTCGCGAGCAACGCCCGGATCTATGCCGAATTCGAACGCGAAGACGGCCAAAGGGCCTCCACCCCCTGGAGCGTGGGCGCAGGCTTGAGAGTGGAATTCTAGTCCCCGTTACACGGGGGCTGTCCGTGGATCGCTGCCGTCGGGGGGCATGGCATCAAATCCCATCCCCATGCCCGGGTTTGGTCGATGCCCCCCGTCCGGCTCGAAACAGATCGCGGTTCCCTCCCTGCCGGATGCCCCGGAAGATCCGTCTGACGGTCTTTTTGAGGCAGGTCCGTCGCAAAAGGAGAAACGCCAGGGCTGCACGACGTCTTTCACGCCGCCGGCAGGCGGCCCTCCTTCCTTGGCAATAAAAAAACAAGGCACTTGCAGTGATGCAGGTGCCTTTTTCGTTTCTTTCCATGTTGACGCGACGTTCTTTACAACTACCTCGCTGGAAAAATCCCGCCTCCCGGATCGTTTTCGCTATTCCTGATCGCCTCTGCTGTTATTCATCCGCACGCACAAGGAGGCCAAGGCCTGTGTACCGTCTTCTGTCAGCACAGGGCCAATATCCTTATAATCCAGAGAAGACGTAACATTATAAAAAGTAACAGCCTTGCCTAGTTCTGTCGTCATGTAGCCATCGCAGCGCTCGCCGTAGGCCTCTATCTTCGAACGCAGCTTATCCAGGGTATTTTCCCTGGAGCTCCCGTTTGCCGCCACAAGACAGGTGAACACGGCACAGGTCAGCGACCCGCCCTTTACTGTTCCAAAAACGCTGAGCAGTCCTGCGAGCCTGTCGGCATCATGCTCAAATCCAGCCGCGGTCCACATTTTTTTGAACTCCAGGGCATATTGGATTTTCCCCGTTTGATTGTAAAAGGAAAGATCCAGTCTGTTCCGGTCTCTTTTGGCCTCGGAGCGCCGGCCCCGAGGGAGTTTGCCTCCATCATCATATAATTCCCTAAAAGGGACTTCCAGAAACGCATAGGCGGGCCTGTCCGCCTGCTCCATAATAAAGCGTGCGACGTTCCCCACCATAAAATTCTCCACACCGTATGCGGTAATCCACCAGCCTCCTGTCCATCCTATATAAAGATCATTCGTCTTTTTGATACCAAGATGGATATTTTTGATGAGGGTACTCTGATTCATACTGACCTCCAGCAAGGACGGATAATGAATTCAACACAAGCCTAGTATCGCCATAGAGGCAGTATAATACGATTATTTATGACTCTCAACATGTCTGCCATCGTGCTTTACCTGCCTTTCCTCAAGTTTTCTACATTTTACCTGTGATAGCAATAAGTTATACAACCTTTTCTTCTTTCCCTTGCCACGGTTTTGCGCAGCCTTTATACTCCGGTCGTCGAATAACCTGTATGCACCACTCGCCGGAGTTCTCCTCCATGTTCCTTGCTGCACCGTTACCGAAAAAGCCCCTCTATCCGGGCCATAGCCGACAAGCGCTCCAGCGTATTCAAGTCTCTTCACCAAACAGCTGCGCACTTAGAATCGTCACCATCTGAGCTAATCTGCGACAATATATTTATCGAAGCGACTCTTAATAATGTCTCCTCTTCAAACAATTTTCCTCAGCAAAAGACGTGGACTTTCTCAAAAAGCAACTTAGAAAAACTCTGCCCAGCTGCTGTAATGAAAAATATAAAAACAATTAAATACTCTATTTTTGCTATGTGGGAAGAATTTTTCATTTTTTCGAATATACAAAAAAATATATGGCCGCTTTTTGTCGGATGTATTGCATTCTTAGTCTTTATTTTACAAGAACGCCGAAAAGTGTCTGAAGCAGCCTCACTTATAGTTCTGCAGATTGAAGACTTAAAAAGCCAAATTAAAAAATAAATTCATATATCGTTGATAAAAAACTTAATGACCCCGCTTTTTATGAGTCTCAAATTTTATTTCAAAAAAGACTACTGGAATGAGTATAAGCACTATTTTGTGAAAAAAATGGATTCTGGCAGCTTTAATATTTTTGATGACTTTTATAATTGTGCGTCATCAATACTTGAGCAGCAACAGCTTATGAAAAATCCACAGAAAAATTTTTTCTTTTTGACTCAACAAGTTCTTGCGCAAACAGAAAGTAATTTTTTCAGCAAGCAATGATTTCATCTTCTCAATTCCCTATTGACATAAATCAATTCACCGAAGCCATGACAAATCTTCTTCCGAAAGATATGCAGCAACAGGATAAAGAGATTCTGCAACATATGGTAAGGAATGTAGCAAATTCTAATCAAGATTTTAATGAAAATTCTATTTATCAAACTTTCAACAAAAAAATTGTATTCCATAATTTTATAAATAGCAGCGGACTAACAGAATATATACCAGCACAAATAAGAATAAGCCTTGAAAAGGCACTCAAGCAAGAATCTTCTATCGAAATTATCGGTTGCAATGGCTTTAAAACCATGAAAAAGATTGCTAACAGAAAATTTTAATATCCTAGAGAAGGAATAGTTAGACAATATACATACCTCTGCCTGTCCCGTCCCATGCCGCTCCTTATCTCCCCTCACTCCCCCCTCGTCATCTCCGCCAGCCGGGCCACGGACATCCCCGCCTTCCACGGGGACTGGTTTATGGCCCGGCTGCGAGCAGGCTTTTGCCGTCGGCGCAATCCCTTCAACAGCCGACAGGAGAGCGTCATCTCCTTTGCGCGCACGCGCGTCTTCGTCTTCTGGAGCAAGCATCCAGCGCCCTTTCTGCCGCATCTGGCGGAGATCGCGGCCACAGGACGGCAATTCTACTTCCAGTACACCCTCAATGCCTATGAGGCCGAGGGGCTGGAGCCCGGCCTGCCCTCCCTGTGCCGCCGTCTGGAGACGTTCAAGCGGCTGGCGGACACCATCGGCCCGCAGCGGGTCATCTGGCGTTGCGACCCTCTCATCGTGGGCGGCCGTCTGGGCACGGATGCCCTGCTGGAACGCATCGACCGGCTGGGGCGGGAGCTTTCCCCCTATACGGAAAAGCTCGTCTTCAGCTTCGTGGACATGTACCGCAAGACCGCCGCTGCCCTGCACAGGCTCGATCCGGCCTACCGGACGCCCACAGTGGACGAGATGCGGGAGCTGGCCCGGGGCATCGCGGCCCTGAATGCCGGCTGGCCGCACCGGCTGGAGCTGGCCACCTGCGCCGAAGGCATCGACCTGAGCGCCCTGGGCATCCATAAAAACAAATGTATCGACGATGCCCTCATCCGCCGCCTGTGCCCGCAGGATGCCCTGGTACAGGCGGAGCTGGCGCCCAATAAGCAGCTTTCCCTCCTGCCCGGCAAGGAGACCGCCGCCAACGCCCCCAAGGATACGGGCCAGCGCACGGCCTGCGGCTGCATCCCCAGCAAGGACATCGGTGCGTACGACAGCTGCCCGCATTTTTGTGTCTATTGCTATGCCAACCGTTCGGAACAGGCGGTGCGCACCAACCTGCAACGCTGCCGCCAGCAGCCCGAAGCACGGGAATGCCTGCTGGACTGACATTGCCATCGCCCGTCCCGCCGGTGTCCTGGCCGGGTCGGTACTCTGCCCGTGGTGTTTCGGTCTGCCCTGCCCATGTCGCCCGGAGCTCCGCCGGACGGCACTCCTCCTTGTCCTCTACTCATCCGCATCCGATCCGTTCGCGTCCGGCCCGCCAACGGCAACTGTCCCTTTCCTTCCACGTTGCCTGATGTCCCGCCCCCTCTTCCGCCACAGTTGACGGGCCGCCCCGGCCCGTCACTTCCCCTCTTGCACAGCACGCCGATTTTCTGCATTCTTGTCGCGTTTTTCCCGACCTTTCTGACTGCTGTTCAGCAGGATACTCCATGGAAACGATTCGCTGGAACATGAGCCCCGCAGAGATCGAGCAGGAGAGCTTCCGCCGCATCGAGGCCGAATGCGACCTGCACCGCACCCTGTCCGCCCCGCACTGGCGCGTGGCACGCCGCCTTATCCACACCACGGCGGACATGCACATCGCGGACACCCTTGTTTTCCGCCACGATCCGGTGCCCGCCGGGCTGGCCGCCCTGCGCCGCAAGGCCCCCGTCTTCTGTGATTCCCAGATGCTGCGCTCCGGCCTGTCCCTGCCCAAACTGCGCACGCTCCATCCGGGCTACGGGCCTGAAGACCTGCACTGTTACATCACCGACCCCGATGTGGTGGAACGGGCCCGCACCGAAGGCCATACCCGCGCCCTGTGCAGCGCCGAGAAAGCCCGCCCCCTGCTGGATGGCGGCATCGTGCTCATCGGCAACGCGCCGCTGGCCCTGGCCCGCATCGCCCGCTATATCCTTGACGAAGGCGTCCGCCCGGCCCTGGTGGTGGGCATGCCCGTAGGCTTCGTCAACGTGGTGGAATCCAAGGAGCTCCTGGCCCGCTGCCCTGTGCCCCAGATCGTGCTGGAAGGCCGCCGCGGCGGCAGCGCCCTGGCCGTCACCACCCTGCATGCCGTCATGGAGAGCGCCTAGACCGCCATGGGCCGCAAAGACCACACGTCCCTGCGCTGGGGCTATTCCACCGGCGCCTGTGCGGCCGCGCTGGCCGTGGCCTGCTGGCAGTCCCTGCGGACGGGCACGCCACCGGCCGTGGTGCCTGTGCTGTTCGGCGACGGCAAGGAGCGCCTCCTGCCCCTGCGTCCGCCGGCTCCAGGCCGCATGGCCGAGATGGTCAAGGACGGCGGCGACGACCCCGACTGCACGCATGGTGCGGTGCTCTTTGCCCGGCTCTCCGCATGCGCGTCCGAAGATGCCCGGCCGGAGGACCATCGCATCAAGACAGGCGCGGCCATGCTCATCCTGCGTGCCGTGGAAGGTATCGGCCGCTGTACACGGCAGGGCCTGGACTGCCCGCCCGGCAAATGGGCCGTCACCGGCGGTCCCCGGCGCCTGCTGGCCGAAAACCTGGCCCGTGCGGGCATGACTGGCGGCTGCTGGCTGCTGGAACTGGGCGTGGAGAACGGCGCGGAGCTGGCCCGTCACACCCTCAATCCCCGCCTGGGCGTGGAGGGCGGCATCTCCATCCTGGGCAGCACGGGTCTGGTGCGGCCTTACAGCCACGCCGCCTATGTGGAGACCGTGCGCCTGTGCGTACGGGCCCGGCAGCGCAGCGGCGGCCGCGAGATGGTCTTCTGTACCGGCGGGCGTACCCAGGCGGGAGCCCGTCGCCAGCTGCCCCACTGGCCGGAAAGCGCCTTCGTCTGCATCGGGGATTTCATTGCCGACAGCCTGGGCATCGCCGCCCGTCACCAGATGCAGGAAGTGGCCGTGGCCTGCATGGCGGGCAAGCTCTGCAAATATGCCGCAGGCTTCGCCAACACCCATGCCCATCAGGTGGAACAGGACATGGCGCTGCTGCGCCGTCAGGTGCAGGCCTGCCTGCCCGGAGAGACCGCCCTGCACGAGGCCCTGCGCCACAGCGTGTCCGTGCGCGAGGCCCTGCACTCTATCCCCGAAGCCGGGCGCCTGCCTGTCCTGCATGGCCTGGCCCGGGCGGCCCTGGAACATTTTTCCCGCCGGGCTCCCGGTGTAGCGTCCCTGCACCTGCTGGTCTTCGACTTTGACGGTGCCTTCCTGTTCAAGGAAAGCCTGCGGCACGCTCCCGGCACGGTGTCGGCCCCCCTGCCGTCCCCGGACGACAGCATGGAAGACGCTTCTCCTGACGGACAGGTCCCTAACATCGGCCTGCGCTATTTCATCGACAGGCCCTGACCGCCCTGCGGCCGGAGCCCCTTACCTCTCCCTGTGAGTTTGCCCATGAACATGCCCTTTGTGGAAATCGTCGGCGCCGGTCCCGGTGCGGAAGACCTCATCACCGTGCGTGGCCTGCGCGCT
Organism: uncultured Desulfovibrio sp.; assembly: GCA_937926875.1. Classification (GTDB taxonomy): domain Bacteria; phylum Desulfobacterota; class Desulfovibrionia; order Desulfovibrionales; family Desulfovibrionaceae; genus Desulfovibrio. The sequence continues at coordinate 6 of CALBAX010000009.1, read as the reverse complement.
CTGGAA
>CALBAX010000008.1 GCA_937926875.1 uncultured Desulfovibrio sp. | reverse complement strand
CGGACAGTTCGGCAAGCACCCGCAGCAGTACCTGCGTACCGTCCTTGCCGTGGCCCTGGGCCTGGGCCATGCGGTAGACCTGTTCCGCCAGCGCGACACCGGGCAGCACCAGCCCCATGCGCTTGCATTCTTCCAGGCAAAGGCCCAGATCCTTGATGAAGTGTTCTACAAAGAAGCCGGGGGCATAGTCACAGCCCAGCAGACGGCGTCCCAGGGTCCCCATGGCCGTGCTGCCAGCGGCGCCGGGCACTACCAGTTCCAGCCATTGGTGCACATCCAGACCGGCTTCCTGGGCGAAAAGCATGGATTCGCAAACACTGAACATGACGCCGGCTATGGCCACCTGATTTGCCAGTTTTGCCTGCTGGCCCGTTCCGGCAGCACCGCAGTGGAGGACGTTTTTGCCCATGGCTTCGAAGCAGGGGCGCACACGCTCGAAGGCTTCCTTGTCACCACCCACGAAAATGGACAGCCGGGCCTCGCGCGCGCCGATGTCACCGCCCGTGACAGGGGCGTCCAGGCTGGTACAGCCCTTGGCGGCTGCAGCCGTGGCGATGCGCCGGGCCAGTTCGGGACTGGAGGTGGTCATGTCACAGAGGATACCGCCCGCGGACAGGCCGGGCAACGCCCCCTGCTCACCAAGCATCACTTCTTCCACGTCACGCGGATAGCCCACGATGGAGAAAACGATGTCAGCATTCTGGGCCACTTCACGGGGAGTTTCCGCCCAGCGGGCACCGCAGGCCAGCAGACCTTCCGCCTTGGCTTTGGTACGGCTGTAGACGGTCAGCGGATAGCCCGCAGCCAGCAGATGCCCGGCCATGGAATGTCCCATGACGCCGGTGCCTATCCAGCCTAAACGCGGTGTATTGTTCATCGAACCAGCTCCTTGTCTTGCCGCTGCTGCGGCGTGGGTGAATACAGGCGGGATGCCCGGAAAGCTACTTTGAACGGGTCTTCAGGATCTCCTGCAGCATGGCCTTGCCGGCAGGGAGCCTGCCTGCCCGCGCATTTTGGACATGTTGCCGCAGCAGCTCCGCATTGCGGCGCATGTTCTCGTTGAACAGATCGTCCCCCGCATAATCTTTGAGCAGGCTGGCAAGGGCCCGTTCAAAATCGTCTTTATCCAGGCGGGCGGCCTCCTCCACACGGGTCCGGTAGAAGGACAGGGAACGGTCGATGCCGGTCTGGAACTGTTCCAGCCCCTGTTCGGCCGTTTCCATGATCCGGCGCAGGGTGGAGAGGGTCTCGCCCTTGGCGGTCCGGCTGTCCCGCTTCATGCTCTCATACTGGCTTTGCAGGGAATTGCGGCGGCTGGCATAGTTGCGGATGGTCTCCAGCATATAGACGGCCGTGCGCAGGGTGGACTGCATCTCCAGCTGTTGCTGCTGTTCCTGCAGGATGTTGTTTTCCTTGATGGCTTCGCGCAGGGTCAGCAGGTTTTTGCGGCTGTTGTCGTCAGGAGCGGCGGCAAGGAGCCTGTCCAGCTCTTCCAGAGGGTTGCGGCTGGCATCTCGGGCCAGGGGATTGCTTTGGCCCGCGGCGTTCCATGCCTGTTGCAGGGCCGAAGGCCGGTCGCCACCGGGGGTGTTGATGCCGGAAATGACCGGGCGGAAGCCAAGATCGCGCGCATGGGCGGGGCCATCCGCAAGAAAGAAGGCACTTTCCTCGCGACGGCCGGGCATGATCTCCGCCTCGCCGGAAAGGAAGGAACCACCCTTGCGGACAAAGCCGCCGGCGGAGCCATGCAGGCGGCCGCCCACGGAGAAGCGGAACATGTCCAGCGCCATTTCGGCCGCATTGCCCGCCGTATCATACAGTCCCAGCGGGTTGGGGTTGCGTGAGCCGATGCGGGCGCAGTCTTCGGCGATACGGGCCGCGCCTTCGGGACGGTAGACCGCATAGTCGGCCAGAGGCGCGCCCGCAGGCAGGGCAAAGAAATCCTTTTCCATCAGCTGCTCGGGCCCGGCCGTCTGACCGCCGCGGGCCGCGTATTCCCATTCGGTCTCGGTAGGCAAGCGCACAAAGCCCACGTTACGGCTGTCCCCGGCGTAATGGGGCAGGGCATCGGCGGCATTCTGCAACAGCCATTCCGTATAGCGGCGGGTGAACTCCACGGCCTCATACCAGCTGATGTCCGTCACAGGCCGGGCGGCATCCGCCACAGGCCCTTCCGTGCCGTTGCCCATGATGCTCTGCCATTGCAGACGGCTTACTTCATATTTGGCCACCAGATAGAAAAAGTAGTCGCCTGCCGGGACCTGGGCACGCCACTGGGCGGGCAGATCGGCCCGTGAGAAAGGCGCGGAGAGGAAAGCCCGGTAGCGGCGGTCGTAAAAGGCACGGTCGCTGTTGGCGGCATCATCGCGGCCGGGCCGGGCGGACATGTCCCAGAGCAGGCCTTTGCTGGGGACGGCCACCAGGCGGAAGGCCATGCTCAGCCCGCCGGGCATGGGCAGGACGATGTCGTCCTTGTCCGGGTGCGGGTTGCAGGCATCGGCCGTGGAGACCTCACCGCCCCGTTTGGCCAGGGCAGCGTCGGCGGGCGTTGCCGGCAGGGCTGCCAGCAACAGGAGGAAAAGGAGCGAAGAGAGCAGCCTAAATCTCACGGATGACCTCCGAAGGTTCGGTACGCGCACCGCGCAGGGACGGCAGCAGGGCTGCCAGCAGGGAGAGCAGGCAAACCAGCACCAGGGTCACGACGGCATGTTCCGGCAACAGGCGGCAGACATGCTCCATATCGTCGAGACCGGCGGCAAATATGCGGTTGACCACGCCCTGGGCAGCCGCGTAGAGGCCCAGCGCCAGCCCCGTGCCCAGCACGGCCGTGAGCAGGGCCTGCAGCAGGGGGAACAGCAAAAGCTCCAGCGTGGAAAAACCTCCCAGACGGAGCAGGCCGAGGAGCCGCTGCTTGCGCCGGACGGCGGCCAGAGTGCTGCTGGTCGTAGAGGCCGTGAAGCCCGCGGCAGCGGCACCGCCGATGAGCAGGAAGATGATGTCCAGGGACATGGAAAGGCGCCTGACCTGGTCGATGGCCTCGGCCTCGGTATGGACGGTGATGCCCTGCTGCTGGAAAAAGTCCCGCAGGGGCGCCACGTCATCCAGACTGCGGGCGTACAGACGGAAGCCCGCATACAGGCGTTCGGCAGGCGGCTGGTCGCCGTCCGCGGCATGTTCCGGGCCGAACAGGGGCACGGCGCGCCCGTCGCGGTAATCTTCCGCCGCTTCCAGGAAGGGCAGGGGCACATAGGCCACATTTTTTTGCTGGGCGGCCAGGGGCAGCACGCCGATGACCTTGAGCGGCAGGCGCACGGCCTGCACATTACCGTTGCGGGTGCGTTCGAGCCTGCCCGTCAACTGGTCGCCCGCGTGCAGGCCCAGACGTTCGGCCACGGGCGCGGAAAGCACGACACCGCTGGCAGCGGCCCGGGTACGCAGACGACCCGGGTGGTCGGGATGGTCCTCGCTGTCCAGCAGCAGGGCCGGTACCGGCAGGGCATGGCGGGCCAGCAGGGGGTCCTCATGGCCGGTGGGTTCCATGGAGACGTGCAGGGGCGTCCCCCGCTCCGGCAGCAGCTCCACCGTAGCGGCCAGGGTGCGGGTGCGGGGCATGACGAAGGCCACCCGGCCGTCATCGCGCCACCGTTCCATATCGGCGGCAGAAAAATGTCCGCTGCCCACGGGGGAGATCTCCAGCGTGGCGGGATCGCTGCGCAGGCGTTCGGTCAGGGTCTCCACCACACCGAATTTGACGCCGAAAAGGATCAGCAGCGGCGCCAGGACGGCCGCCAGCCCCAGGACGGCACAGGCGGAGAGCAGACGCTCGTGCAGGTAATCCCGCAGGGAAAGATGGCAGATCTGTACAAGGGTATGCATGGCGTTACCGTTGGGGATGGTCGATGACGGAAAGAGGGCCCTCTTCCGTGGTGGAGCAGGCCAGGGGCACCAGCGTGAACCCGGCCTCCCGGGCCATCTGCGGATCGTGGGAGACCATGATCACCGTGGTCCCCTGCTGCCGGGCCAGACCGGCAAAGATGCCCAGGACCCTGCGGGACTGGGCCGGGTCCAGTGCGGCCGTGGGTTCGTCCGCCAGCACGATGGCGGGCCCGTGGGCCAGGGCGCGGGCGATGGCCACGCGCTGGCGTTCGCCCACGGAAAGGCTGGCGGGCATCTGCAACAGCAGGCGGTCTATGTCCAGGGCCGTGGCCATGTTCCAGACCGCTTCCAGACGGCGCCCCATGATCCCCAGACAGCGGCAGGGGAGCAGGATGTTGTCACGGGCCGAGAGGAAGGGCAGCAGGCCGCCTGTCTGGAGCACATAGCCCAGATGCTTGCCGCGCAGACGGGCCAGCGCATCAAGACGGCCCGTCTGCCACAGGGCCAGCATGTCCGTCTCGCCATCGGCGGTGTGCAGCAGGAAACGGGAGCCATCCCTGCTGTCAGGCCGCAGGATGCCGGCCAGCACGTCCAGGGCCGTGCTTTTGCCGCAGCCGCTGGGGCCCGTCAGGGCCAGCAGCTGCCCCTGCTGCACGTCCAGACTGCGGACATGCAGGCGGAACGCGCCCGCGCCCGGGCGGACGACATGCAGATCGCGCAGGGAGAAGACCGTATTTTCCATGCGTCCCCCGGGTTACGGCAACATGGACAGCGGCACCCGGTAGACCCAGTCCCCGGCGTTGCTCTGCCCGAAGCTTTCCCAGTTTTCCCGGTCGCGGTCATACTCTTCGTAGCGGGCCAGCCGGGACTTGAGGCGGTTGATGAAGGCCGTCTGCTCGCCGATGCTCATGCGGTACCAGTCTTCTTCGCGCAGCAGCATGATGTCGCTCTTGTAGGGCAGGCCATCCAGGAATTCGGCCAGCACGCCCAGCTCGGCAAGGCTCTTGCCCTGGGTAGGCATGTTGGGATCGCGGGCCATGCGGGCCGAGGCGGAAAGGATGCCCTGGAAGAAATCGCGCGAATCGGTCTTCTTGGTCCGCTCGGCGTTGTCGATGATGTTCTTCAGTTGGGTGCTGAGGTCGCTGAGCTGGTTCTTGGTCAGCAGCACGGCCACTTCCACGCTGGGGACCTGACGTCCCTGCGCCAGGCGCTTGAGGTCCATGTCCGCGATCCAGGAATCCACCACGGACGGGGCGCGGTTCTCGTTCTTGCGGCCCAGATAGTCCAGCTGCATGGCATAGCCCAGCCGCTCCGCCAGCTGGCGGGCCTGGGCTTCCTCGGTGGAGGGCACGGCTTCGTCCTTGGGACGGGTCATGATTTTGCCGCTGGCCGTGTTCTTGACCATGTCCACCATGGAGGTGGTCAGGATCTTCGTCACGATGCCGAACTGGCGGGCGGCCTCCTTGTGGCTGGAGGCGTTGACGGCCTGATAGTTGGCCTGATCGCCGGAAAGGCGGCTCAGGGCCCGGTAGGCCTGCTCGGCATAGGCGTGGTTCTTGCTGCCGCCGGGCGTCTTGACGTGCATGGTGGTGATCCAGATGCCCTTCTGCCGGGCAAGGTCGTTCATCTCCGCAGCGCCGAGACGCTGCGAGGCGTACGGGTCATCGCCGCGCAGGGGCCCGGCATCCGTGACCAGCAGGATCAGGCGGGTGGAATAGGGGCCCCAGTTGAGGGAATCGATGGCCGTATAGATCCCGGCCAGCGAGTCTTCGTTGAAATCATGGCTGGAGACGGTCGCCTGTTCCACTTTGGCCAGGCGGCTTTCCAGAGCCTTGCGGTCCTTGGCCGTGGCAAAATCGCTGATGACCTGCGAGGTGTAGCCCAGCTTGGGGGTCTTTTCCGTGCTGCTGCGGAAGGCCACCACGGCAAAGCCCACATTGTCGGTCATCTTGTCCTTTTCCAGACGGTCATAGAGCTGGCGGATGATGTCGCGGCTCTGGTCGATATAGGGCTTCATGGAGATGGACGTGTCCATGACCAGGGCGATGCCGGTCTTGGGCGGGCCGGCCACAGCACCGGACTGGCTGCTGCCGGGATCGATGGAGGCCACCTGCAGCAGGTTCACGCCTTCAAAGGCCCTGTCCATGCCGAGGATGGGCATGAGGTAGAAGCGCTTCTGGGCCACGGCCCCTTTCTGTTCCGCCGGTTCCGAAGCCAGGATGGGCAGGCCGGCCGTCTCCTTGCCGCCGGCTGCGGCCGCCACGAGGCTGTCCAGCTGCTTTTCCATGTCGGCAGCTTCGCACAGGCCTTTCAGGTCTTTTTCCGTCTTGAAAAAGAGCACGGGATCCCGACCGGTACGCGGGGTGAACAGCAGGGTCAGGGACTGGTTCCAGTCCGTGGCCTGATCTTTTTTCAGCCAGCCCAGGGGCGTACGGGTATCAAGGCCCACCTGCAGCCAGTCGTCCTGACGGGCATAGACATAGAGCACGGTAAAGGGCACCAGGGCCTCACGTGCGGCCGGGGCGCCGTCACGGGCCTCTTTCAGGGGCAGGGCGCCGGGGTGGGAGACCACGCGCTGGTACAGGGTCTTCTTGCCTTCCTGCAAAAGGGGCGCCGCCTGCAGGGCAGGCACGGCCACCAGCAGGAGCAGCAGGAGCGCGAAAAAGCGGATGCAGGTTCTGGGCATGGTCTTCTCCTTATTTCCATTCGCGCAGCAGGAGCGAGGCCTCGGCGTTGCCCTTGGCGGCCTCGCCTTCCACATGATGGCGCAGGGCCGCCAGTGCCTTGTCCGCTTCTGCGTAGCCCTTGCTCTTGGCATTTTCATACCAGTGTTTCGCCTGGCTCATGTCCGCGGGGATGCTGCCGCGCGGCAGCTTCGACTGCGGATCATAGAACTGGCCCACCAGGAACATGGCTTCGGCGTTGCCTTTCTGGGCAGCGTCTTCCAGCAGCAGGAAGGCCGCGTCGCTTTCATCGTTGCCGGCCTGGGGCGTACGCAAGGGACGGGCCAGCTCCAGGCTGGCGGCAGGATCCGCCGTGCCGCGCAGATGCTCGCGGGCCTGCTGCAGCGGCGCCACCGCGGCTTTCTCCGTCCCGGCCGGTGCCGTCTGCTGGGGCGCTGCTGCCTCCTGTCGGGCCGCCGGGGCTTGCGGCGCCATGGGCGGAGGCGGCGGGGGCGTGGCCCGCAGGAAGAACCACCAGACTGCGGCAGCGGCCAGGGCCAGCAGGACGAGCCCCAGAACGATCCAGAGCAGACTGCCGGAGGATTTTTTTTCTTTCGCCGTCTCCGCGGCGGGCTGATCCATCTCCAGCGGCGCTCCGGCCAGCAGCGGCGAAGGCTCCGCTTCCGGTTCGGGATCGGGGGCCGGTGCGGGCATGGGGGCCGGTTCCGGCTCAGGGAGCGGCGCGGGCGCGGCGGCAGGGGCTGCCGCGTGCCCCATGCCGTCCCCGCCCTGCATGCGGGAATAGACGAGATCCTGGATCTGGAGGACGCACTTCTGGTCACCGGCCATGAGCAGATAGCGCTCCAGCTTGTCCAGCCTGTCCACCACGGAGGCACCTACCTGCAGGCGCAGGCAGCCGCTGTCGTCATCGTGGGCGTCCACGGGCAGGGGGACGCGGCTCTCCTGCCAGCCGGAAGCGGACAGGTATTTGCCGTCACCCGAATAGATGGCTACATCGGCCGGGCCCGCACCGGGGGCATCGTATATGCAGATTATGGCCACGCCGGGCGTGCGTGCGTCATCAGGGGCAATGATGGCTTTCATCGTCATCCTTTGAATGCCTGCAGGATGTCATACAGGCGTTTGTTCTGTTGGGGGTTGCGGATCTGCTGACCATCGAAGTCCACGTTGGCGGTGATGCCGTGCATCAGGGCGCGCAGCCAGTCGGTGTACCACTGCCGGTCGTAGGGCGCTTCCACCTCACCGATGAGCGGTTCGCCCACGGGATCGCTGACGGCCGGGAAAAGGACCACAGGTTTGTCCCGGAAGAGGATGGTGCGTTCCTGCTCGCTGTGGCGGCGCGGGTCGAAGCCCAGCCAGTCCACGAAGGCGTTGATGGCGTCGGCGGCCAGACTGGCCTGTTTCCAGAGCAGGCGTTCCCGTTCAAGGTTGCTGTAGGCGGAGCAGGCACGCAGGTCTTCCTCCATCTGCTGGCGGACCCGGCAACGCTGGGCCGAGAGCAGCAGCTCGTGGCAGAACTGGTCCAGCTCGCGTGCGGGCATGGCAAAGAAGGTGCGCGTCTCCGCGTCGGCCGCGAACCGTCGGACCTGTTCCACCCAGGCGTCGAATACGGCTTCGGCCAGTTCGGCGGCGCTGTCCTTGCCTGTGACGGGTGCCGTACCGGGCATTTCGGTAGCGACAGGGGCTTCATCGCCGAAAAGATCGTCCAGGATGTCCTGCTGCGAAACGCGCACCCCGATGGAGGCAGGCGCGGCCCCGCCGTTTTCTGCCCCGGACATGGCGGAGGTGACCTGGGCGCACAGGGCGTAAAGGTCGTGATCGCTGACTTGCAGGCGGTGGAGCGCCTCGCCAAAGGTCTGGCTCTGGGCCACGCGGGCCAGAAGGACGGCCAGATTGCGGGCCAGGGCCTCTTTCTGGCGGCGCAGTTCTTCACGGTCATCGCTCTGGTAGTAGACGCCCAGCGCCGTCAGGACGCGTTCGGCCTGTTCGTCCAGCCCCACACCGATCTGACGCCGTTTGAGTTCGGGATTGCAGAGGGGGCGCAGACGCTGGCGCAGCAGGCTGATGCCACCGTCATTGAGCGTCATGGCCGCCTGCCAGACGGCTTCGGGGTCGTCCACATGGCAGCGTACCAGCGGCGAATCCACAAAGGCCCGGCGCACTTCTTCCACATAGGGGATCTGGTCCGGACGGACGCCGCTTTCGTTGCCCTGGGCATCGAAGGTGAAGATGGCCTCGCAACGGAAATTGGGGTTGCGCAGCAGGAAGATGTTGCGGAAGGGATGCGCGCCGTCCCAGTTGGTGGGCCAGTCATGCTGCTTGCCGAAAAAGTCCAGCAGCGAGGATTGCAGGCGCGTGTTCCAGCGCTGTTCCACAGAAGGCGATCCGGCTTTTTTCTCGAACTCCATGTCCATCTTGGTGAGCACGAAGAACAGGGAGGGCGCCTTGCCGGCACGGTGGGCCGGGTTCTCGCCGTGGGTGGAGCAGATCCAGTCGTACACGGCGCGGGGCAGATCCTGTACCTCCTGATTGCCGGGGCCGATGCAGAGCAGCATGCTGGTCAGCTCATGCTCTTCGCAATAACGCTCGAAAAGGTAGGCCACCTTGCCGCGCAGGAAAAGGTTCTGCAGTGCGCCTTCGCGTTCCAGTTCTTTGTCCAGGTCCAGGATCTTGAGGCGGGATCGGTAGCCCGGAAAATCCAGCAGGTCCGTGTAGGAAAAGAAATCGTCCGGCTGTTCCTTCATGAAGATGGTGATTTCCGCCGTCAGGGCAGTGACCACGGCACGGGGCAGGGCGGCCTTGCGCCCGTCCTTGCCCAGCAGGGTCAGGCGGTCTTCCGTACCGCTGACCCCCAGACCGGCCAGCAGGGCCACGTCGATAATGCTGGTCTGACGCGGCAGCAGGGCCTCCAGCGGGCAGTCGGCCTCGGCCGGATTGCCCAGGGCCTCCAGGGCCTGGCAAAGCTCGAGGAAAAGCTGCTGGAATTTTGGCTGGTTGTTCCAGATGATGCCAAAAAGTTCCGCCCGGTAGCTCAGGGGCAGCAGGGGGGCCAGGCTGACGGCCTGGGCCCAGTAGCCCTGTTGCAGCATCTGGACGCGCGGTTTGGAGAGGAAGTTGCGGTTGAGGTATTCGCGCAGGTCTTCCACGTCATCAGCGGTGACGCTGCTGGCGCCGGGCGAAGACTGGCGGGCCGTCTGTGTCAGGCGCTCGAGGGCGGACCGCATGGCTTCGGCGTCGGGCATCTGCTTGTGTTCGCAGTCGGCATAATAGGTATTGGCCAGCACGCGGACCACGTCCATCTCGGAGAGCAGGCGCAGCCGGATGGGGAAGTCCGGCGTCAGCCCCTGGGGCGGCGTGGTGGTGAAGCGGGTCACCAGCCCGGTGGATTCCTTGCCGCCTTCGGGATTGATCTCGGTGATGAAATCCGACGTCCGGCCGCAGAAGTCCGCCAGCAGGTCGCCGCGGCTGTCGCGGGCCAGAGCCGAGATGAGGTAGGACTTGCCGGACTGGCTGGGACCGAATACGCCCACGCACATCTTGCGGCGGGCGGCCTGTTCGCACTTGCCGAAAAAGCGGGCGGCCCGGCGCATCTCTTTTTGCAGCGTGGTGCATTCGCTGCCCACGGTCTCGCGGTTGTCGGCCAGCCAGGTGGCGGCATGGCGCGACTGTTCCGCCAGACGGGCACAACGCGCTGCCAGCTGAATGTCTTGTTCCTGCATGATGATGCTCCTGTCTGTCCGTCGCTAGTTGGCAGCGTTCACGACGCCGGTATCCAGCCAGTAGCCTTCGTCCGTGGGCAGGGTCTGCAGACGGATCTCCAGATCCCGGGGCGAGACGAAATTGCCGGCATTGTCCGTGATGGCGGTGATGCTGAATTCCCCTTCGCTGCGTTCTTCCCGTTCGCCACTGCTGACGGGCATGTCCTCATCGTCCAGCATCTCGGCCACGTTGAGCGTGACGTCCACCTTGTAGGGCAGGCGGCCGGAGGCCCGGGCGCGGGCGTCTTCGCTGGCGAAGGTCAGCAGGTGGTAGCGGGTGGCGGGCCAGCGCTCGGCCCCCAGCTGGCGGTAGCCGATACCGAGCTGTCCGTTGAATGCCACGGTACGGTTCAGTTCCACACCGTTTTTGGCGTCCACATCCACCTTGAACCAGACCTTGGGGGTACGCAACTGGGTATTGATGTCCAGCTCGCCGATGTAGCGGGCGGTGGAGGTAAGGCGCAGCGCGTTGGAATCGAAGGAGAAGCCTTCGATATGTCCTTCAGCCAGAGCGCAGAGGATGGCGCCCACGACCACGGTGGTCTTGGGATCCTGGATGCGGCCCAGCGTATCGGGGAAAGGATACCAGCTGCCCACATGATAGCGGCGCATGGGGATGATGCGGTCCGGCGGCACGGGCAGCTTGGCCATGACCGTGGAGGCGACCACCCTCCAGGCGCTGGGACGGCCCGTCAGCAGCAGCATGTCGGTATCGTACAGGTGCACCAGTTCGCAGAGGGCCGAAAGCGTGGGGGCCAGCGTCCGCTGGATGGTGGCCTGGAGTTTTTGCGGACTGACCGTGATGGGCACATCCATGATGGAAAAGTCGTCCAGCCCGGGCACCGTGTCGCGTACCAGGGCCGTCACGGCATCCAGGGTGGAC
>CALBAX010000007.1 GCA_937926875.1 uncultured Desulfovibrio sp. | reverse complement strand
CAGCTCGACTATTCCGTTATGTATGCTTTCAAATGACAGACGTGACATTATGCTTCTCCAGTTCTACGCCCGCATGGACGCCAAGGAGCGCGGTCGCGGCTACGATGTGGAAGTCCAGAGCAACCCGCTCACCATCTGCATGTTCCCCGAAGCCCTCGTGGAACTGACCTTCAAGGCGGCGTAAAATGGCCGATTTTGCTACTGCCTACGCGCCGCTGGCCGGTTTTGAAGGCGGCTGGTGCAACGTGCCTGGAGACAGCGGCGGCGAGACCTACGCGGGCATCGCCCGCCGCTACTGGCCGGACTGGCCCGGCTGGAAGCTCATCGACGGCGAAAAAGCCCACAGCTCGTTCTCCTCCGGGGCCAGTGCGTTCACGCGCCATCTGGCCACGGTGCCCGGCCTCGCCGATCTGGTGTCCGGCTGGTATCGCAGCGAGTGGTGGGACCGCCTCGGGCTCGCAGCCCTGCCGCAGGAGCTGGCCAGCGAGATTCTTGAACAGTCCGTGAACCTGGGCAAGGGCGGCTCCGGCAAAAAGGTGCAGCTGGTCTGCAATGCCTTCAATCGCGCGAAGGCCGGGAACTCCCTGTTCGCCGATCTTGCGGTGGACGGCGTCATCGGCCCCCGTACGCTGGATGCCCTGGCGGCCCTGCTGGCCCGGCGCACGGACGAAAAAGCCCTTGTCCATGCCCTCAACTGCATGCAGGGCGCGCACTACATCGAGCTCGCTGCCCGCAACCCCAGCCAGCGCAAGTTCACCGATGGCTGGATGAAACGTACCCATTGTCCCGACTAGGAGGGATGCCATGAAAAAAAATCTCCTGACCCTGCTGTTCTGTCTCTGCTGCTTCTTTCCCTGCCTCGCGCTGGCTGCCGAGGCCGAAACCGTGCCCGGCGCCGACATGGTGGCCACCATCATCAGCTGGCTGCCCGAAAGCTGGGGGCAGTGGATCACCTTCGTGGTGACCATCTGCGCGGCCATTTCGGCCGTGTGGCCCCGTCCTGCTGACGACGCCAACGTGGTGGTGCGCTTCCTTTACACCGTGGTGAATGCCCTGGGCTTCAACGCGGGCAAGGCACAGAACGCGGACGACGCGGCGGCCCGCAACAGGCTGTGATGCCATGCCGGTCTGGGCCCAGGCGCTCCTGCGGCTGGTGGTGGCGGTGGTGGCCTTTTTCCGCCGGGAACGCGCGGCATCTCGCACGGATGCTGTGCGTGCTGACCCTGGTGGTGAGTGGATGCGCAAATTCGGGGGCAGCGACAAGCGCGCTTCCCCCGGTGCCGATGACGCCGGGAGCCGTAGTGACGGATGAGTGGTGGTATGCGGGCGAAGACGGCCTGACCCGGATGGATGGCCAGTGGCTGCATCTGCCCGCCTCCGAGGCCGGGGAGCTGCTGCTCTGGATCGAGTGGGTGGAGGACAACCGATGACCACCGAGATACTGCTGGGAGCCAATACCCTGCTGTTCGGCGCCAGCCTGTTTCTGGGCCATGAGTGGTGGAAGAGCCACAAGGCCCAGCACAAGGAGCTGGACGAAAGCATCAAGCGTCTGTCTGAGGTCTACGCGTCCAAGGCCGCCATGTACCGGGCGCACAAGCGTCTGGATGAACAGGATTCCATCATAGCTAACCTGAGCCAGCGGCTGGCGCGGCTGGAGGCTGTGCAGGAAGCCAAGCGGGATTGTGCCTGCGAGAGGTAGCGGCATGGGCTTCAAGGAGCAGCTTGAAGAAGACCTGCGCGTGGTGTTCTTCGCCCCCGCCGAGTTCGGCGAGCAGGTGGAACTGGCCGGGCATGAGGGCGTCCCGTGCGTCTATGAGCCGCTGGAGCTCACCCCCAGCGAGGGAAACGACCGTCCCGCCGTCAGCTATGAGGGCGTGACCATCTATGTCGCTGCCGCCGATGTGCCGGACGAACTGCGCCCGCACCGCGAGACGACCTTCCGGGGACAGCGCTGGTTCGTGCTGGAATCCTCCTCCGGGGAGACCATGCGCACCATCAGGCTCTATCGAGAGAGGACATGACCATGGTGATGAGCAACTGGCAGCACATGGAGGATGAGTTCCTTCGGGTGACGACGCCCCAGCTCGACAAGACCGTGAAGCGGGCCATGAACGCCCTGACCGGCATGGAGCAGGTCCACAAGTCGCACGCGCTGCGGCGGGCGCTGGAAAAGTCCGTCCAGACCGCGCAGCGCGACGCCCGGCGCACGGCGGCCACCACCTACACGGCCCGTCCCCGCAAGCTCTTTGAGAACATGGACATCGGCTACCACAGCGATGACGACGGGCAGGAAGGCGTGCTGGAGTTTACCGGTTCCTGGGGCCTGCACCTGTACCATTTCGAGCCGCTGCCGGCCATCCCCGGCAGGCGTCCGCGCGGCGGCGTGACCACCAAGGTGCATCAGGGCGGCAAGCGCTATGCCCGCCGCGAGAGCGGCTTTGATGCTCCCTTCGTCATGCGGCGCAAGCAAGGGGACTACGGCCTGTTCATGCATGTAAGCGGCACGGGCTGGGGCAGCAAGAAAAACAAGGGCGTCCTCGACCAGTGGAAGAACAGCGTGGAGATGCTCTGGGGGCCGTCTCCCATCCAGGCGCTTATGCCGGAAGAGACCCAGCAGCGCATCATCGACCACGCGTCCGGGGTCTTTACCAAAAATCTGCGCCGTGAAGTCGAGGCCCTGCTGGCCAGTCTGACGAAGGGGTAGGCCATGGCGACCACACGTCTGCTGCTGAAAGAGCTCTGCGCGGCTGTCCGTGAGGCACTGGCCGACTATCCCTTCCCGTCCCCGGACGGCAGCTGGAGTGATGTCCGGGTGTTCCTGCACGGGCTGCCGCAGGAGCAGGGCGACGCCTGCTATCCCTTCGTCATCGTGCGCTGGATCAGCGGTTCGATGGAGGAGGAAACAGCCCAGGTCACGCGCCTGCGCGAGACTGTGGGGCTGGCCCTGGGCGTCTACGCTTCCAAGACGCAGGAGCAGGCGGGCATCCTGCTGGCCGAATTGCTGGATTGCCTGCGCCGCTCCCTCTGGAAGGGGCGCGTCCTCGCGGGGCGCTTTGAGCTGGAAGAGCCGGTCAAGGCCGAGATCCCCACGCCGCGCACGCGCTGGAACGAATACCACCTGGCCACCATCGAGACCGTCTGGAACTACGTCTGGCCGTCGCGCGGCCTGGAAGAACTGACAAAAATGGAGAGACCATGAACCCTATGCAGTACATGTATCTGGGCCCCAACCGGCCTTTCGGGCTGCCGCTGGTGACGCGCGCGATCTTTCGCGGCGATCCCGAAGAGACGTTCCCGCAGCTCTCGGCCCTGTTCGAGCAGCACAAAGAGCTGCGCACCCTGTTCGTTCCCGTGGCGGAACTGGCCACGTCCCGCATGTTGCTGACCATGCAGGGCACGGCCTTGCACAATGCCTATGCCGCCATCAAGAGCGCGTCGACCAAGGCCAGGAAGCAGTAGGAGGAATATCACATGGCAACCACCGGATACCCTCACGGCATCTACACCTCCGAGCAGGCTACCAGCATCCTGCCCGCCCGCACCGTGGACAGCGCGGTCGTCTTCGCCGTGGGCACGGCCCCTGTGCATACGCTGTCCGAGGATAAGGCCCGTCCCGTCAACGTGCCGCAGCTTTTTTACAGCTATGACGAAGCAGTGCAGGCGATGGGCTGGGATGCCGACCATTTCAGCGACTACAGCCTGCAGGAGCTGATCCACAGCCATTTTGCGCTGTATCGCGGCGCTCCCGTGGTCTGCGTCAACGTTTTCGACCCCGAAAAGCACAAGAGCGAGGTCGCGGACGAGAGCCTGACCTTCGGCACGTCGGCCCTGGACAAGGACACCGCCCGGCTGGCCCACGGCGGCGTCAGCGCCGTGGAGCTAAAGGATGCGCTGGGCGAGACCACCTATGAGGCGGGCACCGACTACAGCGTGGATGCCGTCAGCGGCATGCTGACCCGTCTGGCCGATGGCAGCATCCCCGAAGGTGGTACGGTCAAGGCCGGCTACGTTTACGCGGACGTGAGCAAGGTCACGTCCGAGGACGTGATCGGCGGCATCGACCCGGCCAGCGGGCAGGGCACCGGTCTGGAGCTTATCGACGAGGTGTACCCGCGTTTTCGCCTCGTGCCGTCCATCGTGGTGGCACCGCAGTTCTGCGAGGACCCGGCGGTGGCCGTGGTCATGGCTGCCAAGTGCGATGGCATCAACGGCCTGTTCAAGGCCATTTGTCTGGTGGACATCCCCAGCAGCGGCGATGCTGCCGTGACCAAATACAGCGACGTGCCCGGCTACAAGGAGCAGAACAACCTCACCGACGGCCTGATGGTCGTCTGCTGGCCCAAGGTCAAGCTGGGCGATGACGTGTACGGCCTCGCCACCCATCTGGCCGGGGTCATGGCGTCCACGGACGGCGATCACGACGGCATCCCCTACGCCAGCCCCAGCAACAAGCGGCTGGACATCACCTCCAGCGGCTATGTGGGCGCTGACGGCCAGTGGTACGAGCTGTGGCTCGACCTGACCAGGGCCAACTACCTGAACGGGCAGGGCATCTATACGGTCAGCAACTTCGATGGCGGCATGAAGACCTGGGGTGGCCGCATGGCCTGCTACCCCAGCAATACCGACCCCAAGGACGCCTGGGACAGCGTGCGCCGCTTCTTCAACTGGCATCAGGCGCAGTTCATCCTGACCTATTTCGCCAAGGTGGACGAGCCACTGACCCGCCGTCTGGTGCAGACATTCCTCAAGAGCGAGCAGATCAAGCTGGACGGCTACACCGCCCGCGAGATCATCCTGGGCGGCAGCATGACGTTTGACGAAAGCGAGAACCCCGTGACCGACCTCATCGACGGCATGATGCGCTTCCGCCTGCGCATCACGCCGCCCGTGCCCGCCCGCGACATCGAGACCATCTACGAGTTCGATCCTGACAACCTCAACGCGTTGTTCGGTTAAGGAGGCATAGCGTGGGAAAGTATCTCCCTGAACAAACTATCGCTTTCCGCATCTATCATGACGGTACTGACCAGATCGGCGTGGCCACCATCGACCTGCCTGAGCTGTCCTACATGACGGAAAGCCTGTCCGGTGCCGGCATCGCTGGCGAGATCGACAGTCCGACCCTGGGCATGACGGAATCCATGACGCTGAAAATGTCGTTCAATTCCGTGTATCCCGAAATCTACAACATGCTGGACTGGACGCGCTCCAATTTGTTCGAGTGCTACGCCGCCGTGCAGATGAGCGATCCGGCCACGTCCATGCGCACCTCTGTGCCCCTGCGCGTCAACGTGGTGGGCCGCGCCAAGAGCTTCCCTCTGGGCAGCCTCGAACCCGGCAAGAAGCAGGGCAACGAGCAGGAACTGGAGGTGACCCGTCTGGAAGTGCTTCTGGATGGCGAGGAAAAGCTGCTCATCGACAAGCTCAATTTTATCCATCGCGTGCACGGCACGGATCTGCTGGCCACGGTGCGCGCCCAGATGGGCCTGAACGTCTAAGGAGGACACCATGAGTGAAAATCGTATGCATACCGTGAAGCTGTCCGCTCCCCTGCAGGTGGGCGGCAAGGATGTGTGGGAGCTGACCGTGCGCCCGTCCACCATCGGGGACGAAGAAGATGCCATGCAGGATGCCGTGGGCATGGGCAAGGCATCCAACCCGCTGACGACGGAGATGACCTTGCTGGCCCGCATCGCACGGGTCCCCTATGACGCCCTGCGCGGCCTGAGCAGCGGCGATTATCTCAAGCTGCGGGCCGCGTTCAATGTGGTGAACCGCGTGAACGCAGTGAATGCCGATCAGGAAAATCCTACGCCGGAAGCGGCTGGGATGCCGGAGCAGGCCTAGCGGAGCTGAGGCAGTGCATGGTGGCCCTGGGCAAGGTCGCCCATTGGTCACGCTCCGAGATCCGGGCCATGAGCCCGGAGGTGTTCACAAACTATCTTGATGCCGCCGCCGCCGTCGAAAAGACGGCCAGCGGCGGATAAAGGGTATCATGGCCAAAGAAGTTTCCGTTTCCTTCAAGCTGGGCGCGACCCTCGCCGGGAGCTACCGCACAGCGTTCCAGGATGCCGCCGGCCAGGCGCGCATGGTCTCGCAGGCTATCCGCGAGATGGGCAACACGCCCGTGGGACAGCTGGGCGCGGCTCTGGAAAAGCAAGGTGCCAAGCTCACCGGTCTGGCCGGAAAGCTGGAGCAGGCGGAAGCCAAACTGGCCGGTCTGCGAGCCCAGGCGGAGAGTGCGGGAGCTTCCTCCTCCCGCTTCGCCTCCCGCATCAAGGCGGCGGAAAGCCGGGTATTCGACCTGACGGCAGAGCTGGCGCTCAATCAAAAGGAAATGCAGGGACTTGCCCTGCAGGCAGGAAATGTCAGCGGTAGCGTACAGGCCCTGCAGGCTGATTACGCGGGGCTCGTCAAGCGTATGGATCAGGCGAGGGCGGCGCGGTCCGCCCTCCAGACCCACATGGCCAATACCCGCGCGCTGCAGGCGGAGCGGCAGGAGCTGCAAAGCCGGTTGCTGGGCACGGCAGCTGTGGGGGCTACGGCCGTCATCCCGGTCAAGCTGGCCGTCAGCGCGGAAGACGTGTTCGCCGACTTGCGCAAAGTCCTGGACGCTCCGGAAGAGGTCATTCAGCAGCTGTTTGCCGATGCGCAGGCCATGTCCAACCGCACCGGCAAGAGCTTTGAGGACGTGGTCGCCATCATGACGGCGGCGGCCCAGGCCGGGCTGGGCAAGACCCGCGAGGAGATGCTGGGCGTTGCCGAGCAGGCCACGAAAATGTCCATCGCCTGGGGTGTCAGCGCCGAGCAGGCGGGCAAGTCGCTGGCCACATGGCAGGCGGCAATGGGCCTCACGGCGGAGCAGTCGCGCCACACGGCGAATGTCATCAATGCCCTGAGCAACGAGATGAACGCCGAGGCCGGGGATATCGACCAGATATTCACCCGCATGGGGCCGTTGCTCAAGGCCTCCGGCTTCGCCACCCAGGACATCGCCGCTCTGGCCACGGCTTTCAAGGCCGCCGGGGCCGAGGTGGAAGTCAGCGGCACGGCCATGAAGAATTTCGTCAATGTGCTGGCCGCTGGCGAATCCGGCCTGACCGATGCCCGCAAGGGCATCTACAAATACCTCCAGATCGACCCCAACGAGCTGCAAAAGCAGCTCCAGACCGACGCTATGGGCGCGGTCATGCGCGTGCTGCAGGCCCTCCAGCGCGTTCGTCCGGAGGAGCGCAATTCCATTTCCTCCTTGCTGTTTGGTGATGAAAGCATCGCGGCCATCGCACCCATCATGGAGCGGATCATGACCTTGCGCCAGGCGGTGAACATCGCCAACAGCGATGTGAGCGGCTCGGTGGATGCAGAATACGCCAACCGCATGAAGACCACGGCCACCTCGCTGGCCAGGCTCACGCAAAGCACCCGCAACCTCGGTGTCACCGTAGGCACGGCGCTGCTCCCGATGGTGGGGGCAGTGGCGGACAAGGGGGCGTCCGTCCTTGGCGTCACCCGCGATCTTGCCCGGCGCTTCCCGCGTCTGACCGGCGTGGTCATGACCGCCGGCGCAGGTCTGGCCACGCTGGTCGTGGGCGGCGTGGCTCTGGGCCTTGTCCTCAATGTGCTGCGCACAGCGGCCAACGGTTTGGGCGGGGTGCTGCTGCGCATGAATGCCGCCCAGCTCGCGGCAGCCGGTGGAGCGCAGACGCTGACCTTCTGGCAGCGGGCCTCGTCTCTGGCCTCCCTCTCGTGGCGGGATGTTCTTGCCGGTGTGGGGGGCAGGCTCATGGCCCTGACCGGCCTTCTGCGCGGTGCCACATTGTCCACCATAGCCCTCGGCACAGTCCAGCGAGCTTGTGCCGCTGGTGCCGCGATCCTCTCCGGGGGGCTTCGTCTGGTGGGCGTGGCCCTGCGTTTCGCCATGGGGCCGATGGGCGTGGTATTCACGGCTGTGACCGTGGCCGCCGGTCTCATCATCGACAACTGGAGCACGGTCGGCCCGTTTTTCCACTCCCTTTGGAGCGGCATCGTGAGCGTGTTCCAGTGGGCGTGGGGCATCATCAAGGGGATCATGGAGTCCGTGGCCGAGGCCGCGACCTGGATCGGAAAAAAGATCGACGAGATGCCCGTGCTGGGCAGCGCCAAGCGCGGCATCGGCAAGGCCATCGGCTGGTTCAGCGGCGAGGATGAAAAGGCGCAGCCGGCGGCCAATGCCAAGGCTGCGGCGGAGCAGAGCGCCGCTCCCAATGCCAGGGCCGCAGCGGACAAGGCTTCTGCCGCCGAGGCGCCCCCAATGCCCGATTTGCCCAAGGCGCCGGATGCCAAAGCCTCAGCGAGTTTGCAGGGACTGGCCGCCGGAGGCAGTGACGAAGAATATTTCAAGCAGAGCTTCAATGATTTTATGGCAGCTGAAGAGGCGGCCAAGAAAAAAGGCAAAAAGGGCGGCGGGTCGCGCGCTGCCGGCGGCACCACCGTGGTCACGCTGGCCGGGGACAATTCTCGGCCGCAGACCCTGTTCATCCCGGCGGGCAGCCGCACCCCCGTACCTGTGACCGCGGGCACGGCCACCCAGGCAGCCGGCCGTGTGGGCACGCCCACGGCCCTGCCGCAGACGCCCGCCCGTCTGGCCCGGCGCGGCGGCAAGGCAGCCCAGGCTGCCGGGAGCAACGGCCAGATCATGGTGGATCTGACCCAGAATTTTACCCTCATGTCGTCCGACCCGCGTGCAGTGCGCCGAGTACTGGAGAGCATCAAGCCCGACATGGAGGCGCTCATCCGCCGGGCGCTGGACAAGATCGCCTCCGACCGCAGGAGGACGGCCTATGCCTAGTGAGTACGTCAGCCGTCAGGGCGAGGCATGGGATCAGATCGCTCTGGCCCGCCTTTCCGGTGAGCGTCAGATGGGCGATGTACTGGCCCTCAACGTGGATGAGCTGGACGCGCTGCTGCTCTCCGGGGAGACGCGCGTCAGCGTGCCGGAGCAGGCCGCTGCCGAGCGTGTACGCAGCCTGCCGCCGTGGGAGCGCATGTGATGCGTCGCGCCACCGTGGAGATCAGCATCCAGGGCAAGGACGTGAGCATGGATCTCTGGCCGCATCTGCTGTCCCTTTCCTATGTGGACAAGGCGGATGATGAGCTGGACGATCTCCAGCTTACCCTGGAAGACCGCGAGGGGCTCTGGCAGGGTGACTGGCTGCCCAAACACGGCGACATCATCAGCGTGACCATCGTGGCCAGCAATTTTCGCGCCCCCGGAGGGGAAGAACTGGATTGCGGGGAATTCGAGGTGGACGAGCTGACGCTGGAATCCAGTCGCGACGGTGGCGACGTGGTGACCATCAAAGGCGTGCCGGCGGCGGTCAAGTCCAGCCTCATGCTGCAGAAAAAAACGCGGGCCTGGGGGGACGTGCCTCTGTCCACGGTGGCAGCGGACGTGGTGGGGCCTGCCGGGCTCGATCTGCTCTACAAAGCCCCGGAGATCGTTTTCGGGCGCGTGGAGCAGCGGCAGGAAGCCGACCTGGCCTTCCTCCAGCGCATTTGCAAGGAGCAGGGCCTGCGCGTGGCCGTGAAGAAAAATCTCTGCGTCATCTACTCCGGGCAGGCGGCCGACCAGCTGGAGCCCCTGGAACTCAAGCGCGGCGAACTGGCCGTGGAGCGGGCCGGTTTCAAGCGCACGCTGGACGGCGTCTACACGCAGTGCGTGGTGGGCTACACCGATGCTGCCAGCTCCGAGACCACGGAGAAGAGCTATCAGCCGGAGCTGCCGCCCACCACGGGCCGGGTGCTGACCATCAACAAGCGCATCGAGCATCCGGCGCAGGCCGAGCGCGTGGCCATCGCCGAGCTGCGGGCCAAAAACTGTCAGGAGATGACCGGCTCTTTCGAGTGCATGGGCGATACGCGCCTGCGGGCGGGCACGGTGCTGCGCCTCTCGGGCTGGGGCAATTTCGACACGGACTACATGATCCAGCAGGCCACGCACAGCCTGGGCCGCGACAGCGGCTACCGCACCAGCGTGGAGCTGGTCAAGGCGCTGGACTACTAGGGGGCGGACATGGATCAGACGCAGGAATTGCAGAGGGCGCGGCGAGGGATGCGCGGGGTGCTGATGTGCATCCTCCTGACGTGGTTGCTGTTTCTCCCCGCCGCCTGCTGGCTGGCTCTGGAATTGTGGGGGTACTGCCATGAGTGATGTGCAGGACGTGCTGGCCCAGACCATCCGCGTGGGCTTTGTGACGGCCCGCCAGCCGGAAAAAATGCGCGTGCAGGTGGAGCTGCGGGACACGGTGACGCAGCCCCTGTCCTCCGCATGGCTGCCGGTGCTTTGTCCGCGGG
>CALBAX010000006.1 GCA_937926875.1 uncultured Desulfovibrio sp. | reverse complement strand
CCCTGCGCAAGGGCGATATCGTTTCCGGCCAGATCCGGCCCCCAAAGGAAGGAGAGCGCTACTTCGCCTTGCTCAAAGTGACGGAGATAGGCTTTGAACCGCCGGAAAATGCCAAAAATCTCGTCCTGTTCGACAACCTGACGCCCATCTATCCTGATCACCAGCTGATCATGGAAAACGGCGAAAAAAATCTTTCCAACCGCGTCATCGACATCATGTCGCCCATCGGCTGTGGCCAGCGCGGTCTTATCGTGGCGCCGCCGCGTACCGGCAAGACTGTCCTCTTGCAGTCTCTGGCCAACGCCATCAATGCCAACAATCCCGACGTCTATCTGATCGTCCTGCTAATCGACGAACGCCCCGAAGAAGTCACGGACATGGAACGTACCGTGAAAAAGGCAGAGGTCATCAGCTCTACCTTCGACGAACCGCCGCAGCGCCATGTGCAGGTCTGTGAAATGGTGCTGGAAAAAGCCAAGCGCCTGGTGGAACGCAAGCGGGACGTGGTCATCCTCATGGACTCCATCACCCGTCTGGGCCGCGCCTACAATGCCGTGACCCCGTCGTCGGGCCGTGTGCTTTCCGGCGGTCTGGACGCCAACGCCCTGCAACGCCCCAAGCGTATTTTTGGTGCGGCCCGCAATATCGAAGAAGGCGGCAGCCTGACCATCATCGCCACGGCCCTTATCGACACGGGCTCCCGCATGGATGAAGTCATCTTTGAAGAATTCAAGGGCACTGGCAACATGGAGATCTATCTGGACCGCCATCTGGCGGAAAAGCGCATCTTCCCGGCCATCGACATCAACCGTACCGGTACCCGCAAGGAAGATCTGCTGCTTTCCGACGATATCCTCAACCGTGTCTGGATCCTGCGCAAGATCCTGGCTCCCATGTCCTCCATCGACAGTATGGAATTTCTGCTGGACAAGATGCGCGGGACCAAGTCCAACAAGGACTTCATGGATGCCATGGGCAAATAGCCGCACCATATCAGCTTTTCGGAAAGGCGCTCTTCAGGGCGCCTTTTTTTATGTGTATCCCCGCGCCCCATTCTCCTCCTGCTCTGTTTTTCCCCGCAGGAAATCATGAGTAAACGCGCACTTCCATGGCCGCAGCCTATGATATGGAATCCTTTTGCGTTGGACTCATCATCACTTTCCCATGACAGGCATCGTTGTCCCCACAGGACTGTGATAAAGGGGAGCCCCCTGGTCTGCATCGGCAGGCAAGCTGGAAGGACTGAAAGAATACGGGCGAACACACAAAACAAAAAGGGCTCCCCGAAGGGAGCCCGGAAGCATCAGAGCTATGGATGGAACCACTTAGGCCAGCTTCTTCACCGCTTCCAAAACGGCGTCGTAATCGGGCTCGTGGGTCACTTCAGGCACCAGCTGGCTGTAAGCCAGCGTACCGTCAGGAGCCACAACGAAGATGGCGCGGGCCAGCAGACGCAGCTCCTGGATCAGCACGCCATAGTTCTTGCCGAAATCCACGTCCTTATAGTCGGACAGGCTTTCCACGGCCTGCACGCCGGCGGCACCACACCAGCGGGCCTGGGCAAAGGGCAGGTCGCAGCTCAGGGCCAGGATCTGCACGTTGTCGGACAGGGCAGCGGCTTCCTTGTTGAAGCGGCGCACTTCCATATCACACACGGGCGTATCCAGGGAAGGCACGCTCACCAGGACCACGATCTTGCCCGCGTAGTCTTTCAGGCTGCGGGGCTCGAGGCCGTTGTTGCATACGGTGAATTCAGGGGCCTTCTGGCCCACGACGGGCAGGTTGCCTTCGAGATGGAGGGGATTACCCATGAAAGTGACAGTATTCATAAAAAGCTCCTTGCAGCTTTTGCGTTCAAGATGCCTTTAAATAGCAGAAGCTCCTGTCCTTGTCAAGAATATTTCCTATTTAATGGAATCCCAGACCAGGGCGGCCCATTCGCCGTCGATGATGCGGCGCGGTTCGGGCAGTCCCTGGGCCCTGTAGGCCGCTGTCACGCCGTCAGCCTGGATCTCCAGCAAGCCGGAAAGGACAAGGCAACCACCGGAGCGGCAGGCGCGCACGATATCGGCCGCCATCTCGGTCAGCGGACGGGCCAGGATGTTGGCCAGCACCAGGTCGAACTGCTTGCCGGCCACGGCACCGATGCTGCCCTCGGCCACCGTGAAGCTCTCAGGTGCGATGGCATTGAGGGCACGGTTTTCAAGCGCGTTGTCTACGGCCAGCGGGTCGATGTCCAGACCTTCGCCCGTAAGGCCGAACTTGCAGCAGCCGATGCCCAGCACCCCGGAACCGGTGCCCAGGTCAAGGAACTGCTGTCCTTCTTGCAGGCGTCCGGCTTCCAGCAGGTCGCTGACCACCCGCAGGCACAGGGCCGTAGTGGCATGATGGCCGGTGCCGAAGGCGCTTTTGGGCTCGATGAGGATGGGCGTCCGGCGGGGGAAATCCGGCGTATCCGCCAGCCACGGCGGCAGGACCACAAAATGCTTGCCGCAACACACGGGCGTGAAGAACTGACGCCAGGCCGCCAGCCAGTCGGTCTCCTCCAGCTCGGAAAGAGCGCTTTCCGCAGCCGGGACGGTCTGCTTCAGCAGCCGCTGCAGCCGTTCCAGAAAATCTTTCTGCTCGCAGTGGATACGGAAGCGCGTCTCGCCGGTGGGCAGGCTCTGCTCTTCCCAGCCAAAGGGCACTTCCAGGGCCAGCAGGCCGGTGGCGCAGTCGTAATCACTTTCCGCAACAACAATTTCGAGGCGATGGATGGTTTTCATGCATTCTGCCTAGCCCGCACACCGGGCCCTGTCAAGCCGGCATGTTGATTTGCGGCGCAAATGCCTGTATGGATTGTCGGCATCGGCTTTTGCCGTCTGTTTCGTGAGTGCGTCCCCGGGCGGGGCGCCTCCTTTTTTTCAGCTTTTCTTAGTGATCCCCTGAGAATTCTACAAGCCTTTTCCGGCCAGCCGGGACATATCCGGCCCAGGCGGAAAATATACGGGAGACGACGATGCTGGACCATATCCTTGCGGACATCCGCAAGACCTTCGATGTGGACTTTGTTCCCCTGCAGCTGGATGACGGCCAGCTGGAGGTCCTGAACATCAACAATATGCGGAGCCATCTGGACGGGCTGCTGGCACGGCACGCCATCCATGACCCGCTGAAAGACCTGCCGCTCTGGGCCAAGGTCTGGCCGGGCTCCTTCGTGCTGGGACGTTTCCTGCGCAAGCTGGAGCCCGAGGGCAAGACCATGCTGGAACTGGGCGGCGGCTGCGGCGTGCTCAGCCTTGTGGCCTCCCGTTACGGCTTTCGCCACATCGTGACCAGCGACATCGTCAACGACGCTCTCCAGTTCGCCCGGGCCAATGTGCTGCGCAACAACCTTCAGGATCTGATCGACGTCTGCTATCTGGACGTTTCCCGCCCCGGCAAGGACGAACGCTTCCCCGAAGGCTTCGACCGCATCGTTGCTTCGGAGCTCCTGTATCTCGATGACCTGCACCGGCCGCTGCTGAAATTCGTGGACCGTCATCTGGCTCCGGGCGGCAAGGCCGTATTCTGCACGGACATGGCCCGCGCCAAACCGCATTTTGCCAAGCTGGCGGCCAAGACCTTCCAGGTGCAGGAAGGCCATATCGGCGTCAAGAGCCAGGATGCCGACGGCAAGGAACAGCGCCGCATCTACGTCCTGCATATCCTGGAGCGCAAGCAGTAGCCATGAGCACGACCACTCTTCCTGTCATCCGTCTGCAGTCCTGCCCCAAGGGCTATACCCGCGACCTGGACAAGACCATCTCTCCCCAGGAGACCTATGAACGCGTGCAGGCCCGCATGCAGGCCGCCGGTCTGGACATCCTGGCCGAAGTCCGCCGCGTGGATGTGGGCCGTCTGGGCATCCCGGTCTACCTCAGCGTCTGCGGCAAGGACGCCCGCGGCATCATGCCCACCCGCAAGCAGATGGGCAAAGGTTCCTCGCCGGAACAGGCCCGCGCTTCCGCACTGATGGAACTTATGGAACGCTTTGCCTTCTTCAGCTTCTGGCAGCGCCTGCCGCATATGGTCAGCGCCACCTGGGCCGAGGCTGAAGCACGCTTCGGCAAGGATCTGCTGCCCATCGAGGAGATCTGCCGCTCCGTGGACGACAGCCTTTCCCCCGAGCAGGCCCGCGAAGCCATGAGCACCCTGCGCTGGAATTTCTTTCCTGCCACGCATCTGGCTGACGGCCGCACTGTCTGGCTGCCGCTGGACTGGTTCAAGCTGCTGGGAGAATTCAACGGCACGTCCGCGGGCAACAGCCCGGAAGAATCCCTTCTGCAAGGTCTTTCCGAGCTGGTGGAGCGCCATGTCTGCTGCCACATCGACCGGGAACGCCTGACCACCCCCACCATCGATCCTTACGAGGTGGACGATCCCACCCTGCGCGACCTGCTGTCCGCCTTTGAGCGGGAAGGCATCCATATCGTGCTCAAGGATTTCTCCCTGGGCATGCCGCTGCCCACTGTCGGCGCGGTCGCCTGGGACCCGGCCACCTTCCCGGATCGCTCCGAGATCGTGTTCACGGCCGGCACCGCCGCTTCACCGGCCAAGGCCGCCATCCGTGCCGTTACGGAGATCGCCCAGCTGGGCGGTGATTTCTGCACACAGGCCTGCTACGAAGCCTCCGGCCTTTCCAAGTTCGACCGTCTGGAAGACATCCAGTGGCTGCTGGAAGGGCCCGCCTGCCGCCTGTCCAGCCTGCCCAGCGTGGAAGGGCCCGACATCCGCGACGAGCTGCTCCAGGCGCTGCATGGTCTGGAGCCGGTACAGGTCTACGCTGTGGAGACCACACATCCCGATCTGGGCGTCCCGGCCCACTACTGCATCGCTCCGGGGCTCTCCTTCCGCGAGCGTGACCGCAACCAGAGCATCGGCCTGTTCGTGGGCCGCAAGCTGGCTGAAGAAGCGGATGAGGACACGGCCCTGCATGGTCTGGCCGTACTGGAGCGCTGCTACCCCGGAGCTCATTTCCTGCCCTTTTTCCGGGCCATGCTGGCCCTGCGCGCGGAACGTTTTGAAGATGCCCGCGACCTTTTCGCCCAGGCCCGTCCCCTGCAACCGGAAAACGATGCCAAAGGCCTGGCCGCCTTCTACGAGGGCTATGCCTCCACGCTGATCGCCGACTGGGAAAAGGCCCTGTCCCCCCTGCATGATGCGGTGGCCCTGTGCCCGGACATGAAGGAGTACGGCAATCTGCTGGGCGTCTGCCTGTTCAAGCTCAAGCGCTATGAAGAGGCTGCCGCCGCCTTCCGTGCCGTGCTCAAGGTGGACAAAGGCTCGGTGATGGACCTGGCCAATCTGGGCCTGTGTGAAAAATTCCTGGGCCAGAAGGAAGCCGCCATGGAACACCTGGCAGCCGCGCTGGAAGTGGATCCTTCGCTGGACTTTGCCCGCACGCATCTGGAAGAACTTAAAGCATCCCTTTAGGTATTGGCCCGGTGCCCATGGTTATCGGGGAGAAAGTTCTGATGAGGCTTTCTTCCTCTATCCTCGCCTTCCGACCTGGCGGGCTGCTGCCCTGCTCTCCTTAAAAAGATAAGGAGAAAGCGGCTTTACAAGCCCTGCCGGGACGCGTACACCTCTTTTCCTGATATGATTTGTTACCGAGGTACCCAATGACCCGTTTTCTTCTGTTGCTTTGCGCGGCCTTTTTGCTGGCCGGTTGTGGCGCCAAGGGCGTGACTGTTGTGGACAAGTCCGGCTTCGTGACCATGAGCCAGCGCATGCCCCAAGAAATGAAAGCCCGCGGCCTGCTCACCGACGATGGCAGCTATATCTCCCTGCCCGGTGGCGGTGGCGAGAACTATGGCGAGATCCTTTTCCGCCAGCTCTCGCCCGAATTCCTGTTCAATGACAGGGGCCACGTCTATCTGGGCAGCACCTTTGCCGCTACGCGCACGCCCTCCAGCCATGCCACCGTGCGCAAGACCGGCTTTACCATCGTCCATCCCACCCAGACCATCAATCTGGCCATGTTGGGCATCGTGGACTGGAACAGCGACGAAAAAGACGAATGGCTTATCGCCTGCGATGTCCGCCCGCATCTGGGCTCCGAAAGCCGCACCTATTATGTGCTGGTGCCGCCGCCGCTGCGCAAGGGCGAGCCTCTGCAGGCCACTGTGGCCGCTGTGTACGAATGCTACGGCCTGGCCTGCAAGCTCACCGTGCGTGACAGCCGTGCCATCCCTCGCGTGGGCGAAGGCGAACTTCCCCCCACGGACGTGCATGATGCCCTGCCCGGCATGGAAGGTGTGACCGAGCCTCCCCGGCCCGACAGCACGCCCCGCTCCGGCCTTCAGGAACGGTCGCTGTAGCTGAGAAAATAATGCAATGGCAAGTAGTAATGTTCCTCAAATCCTTATGCGTTTAGCTCTAAGCCTGACTTAGCCAGCACTCTCTACCTATACAGGAATCAAACATGAAAAATATTTTATTGTCCTCTGAAGAGACAAGTAAGGCTTTGAGAAAACTACTTGAAGCTGCCAATGCCTCGAACAATGAAGAACAATTTAAAATTAATGCTGAAAGAGTAATTGAGAAACTATGTACTAAACTAAATATTTTTTGGAATCCATATACATATGAACATAGATTAACTTTAAATAATCATCGCATTGATGCAGTGCATGGTTCAACAATTATAGAATATGAGCCACCACGATCATTTAATAACTCAGAAAATGCTCAGCTTCGTCACGCACGTAGACAAGCTGAAGAATATGCTAATCTTTTATCGCAGGAAGAGGGAAGACCCATTAATAGATATTCTCTTGTTGCATGGGATGGTGAAACAATTACATTTGGATATATATCAAACAACAAATTTATCTGGGAACCTGCACGACCACTAGATGGACTTTGCCTCAATCGTCTTCTATCTCTCATATCAGATGGCGGTCGTCCCTTAGTAAGTCCATTACTGCTCAAACAGTTTATTGGTCCAGATACCGAGGTAGGCCGAAAACTTCTACCGGCCTTATTTCGCTCAATATGTCAAGCACAAACAAGTGGTTCGACCACCAGAACGAAACTGATATACACTGAGTGGACCAGACTTTTTGGTCAGGTCGATGGAACTGAAACCGAACGCCTCGCACGGTATCTAGAAGATGCAAGCCGAAGCCACGGAATCAGATATATGGATAACCCTCAAGCGTATGTATTCGCTTTGAGCACATATATCGCTATCGTTGCGAAAGTCTGTGCGGTTTATGCATTAGCTTCCCAATCCTCTGAAGCAATCAGTCCTTCTTCAAATCCTAGGACCTTTCTCAAACGTATTGAGGATGGAGGATATTTCAAGATATTTGGTATTATCAATATGCTAAGTACAGATTTTTTCTCATGGTATCTCGGAGATGATGTTGCCGAAAATCTGGAAGAGCCATTGGGAGTTTTACTAGAACGACTGAGGACCATTGACTTCGATGTTACAAGAAAGAGTCCAGAATCTGTCCGAGATTTATTTAAAGGGCTGTATATGGAGTTCACGCCAGCCTCAATGCGTCATGCACTCGGAGAGTATTACACACCAGACTGGTTGGCATCACATATAATAGATGCTGCAGGTTGGTGCACTAATCAATCCCTTCTGGATCCAACATGTGGAAGTGGAACTTTTATTTTAGAAGGGTTACGCCGTCGTCTTGAAAAAGCCGCAAACCATACGTCTGCAAAAGAGCTGTTACACGGGTTATATGGGTTTGACCTTAATCCTCTTGCAGTCCTAACTGCCCGCGCTTCTATTGTTGTATTTCTATCAGGAAGATTTTCTCCATCGTCTCCTGTTCTACTACCAATATTTTTAGCGGATGCCATTAATACCGCAAATCCTACAGATGAGGTATTCACGCATTCAATATTGACAGAAAAAGGAGAGCGTACATTTTCTATTCCTATGCCACTTGCAGAATCCTCAGATTTTTTTTCAGTGATGGATCATCTAAGAGCATGTATTGATGCCGGTCTAGTATGTGATGATATTATGTCATCTTTGAAAGCTTTTTCTCCTACCATCAAATATTTAACTACAATAAATTTAAACGTTCTTAAACAGACAATCATAGCCCTTATTGATTTACATCGTAATCATTGGAATGGTATTTGGTGTCTCATTCTATTCGATCGTATCAAGGCTGGTTGTATCAAGGACATTGACTTAGTGGCAGGTAATCCTCCTTGGGTTAAATGGAGCCATCTTCCTCGGCCGTATGCTAACTTCATAAAGCCCATCTGTGATCAAATGGATATCTTTAGCGAAGATGCATGGGTAGGTGGCATTCAGTCGGATATATCAACCGTCGTAACATATCATGCACTAGAACGATTCGTAAAAAAAGGGGGAAGCTTGGCTTTCCTCATTACCGGTACAGTTTTTAAAAACGAATCTAGTCAAGGCTTTCGGCGCTGGAAACTTCGCAAGGCAATGGGTAACGACGAGCCTATGACAGTAGAGATGGTGGAAGACTATGCTCAACTCCGCCCATTTGACGGGGTCGCCAATTGGCCTGCATTGTTACTCATACGGCGTAATGGAAAAGCGACTACTTATCCAGTTAACTATCGCCGATACTTCAAAGGAGGATCTAGGGGGAACCTGTCCTCATATGAAGATCTTCAGGCTATGCCTGTGCCAGGAACCGATGCTGGTCCATGGCTTGTCGGTACTCGTAGGGAAATAAAAGTCTGGCCGAGGCTCTTTAAATCTTCTGACAAATCTACTTATCGCGCGCGAAAAGGTATTACTACTGATGTCAATGGTATATTTTTTGTTTCTGTGCATCCAGTTCCCGCTAATAATAAACTGCTTCATATAAGTAACGATCCCCGCAAGGGGCGCCGCCGTGACATAGTTGCAACAAGTGCCATTGTAGAAAGGGAGGATATATTCCCACTGCTCAGGGGGCGCGATGTGCAAAGATTTATGGCCGCTCCTCAAGCGGGACAATGCGTCATAGTTCCGCAGCGAGGGATGTTTGGAGATGAGACTCTTCCAATGACAAGACCTCGCACGTTTAAATTCTTAAGTGAATTCCAAAAAATTCTAGAAATGCGCTCTAGTTATCGCCGATTCCAACGAGGTAAACCCTTTTGGTCGATTTGGTCTACGGGAGAGTACACGTTTGCTCCATACAAAGTTGTCTGGAAAGAAATGTCTGGTGGAGGGTTTGTTGCCGCCTATGTGCATGTTAGTGAAATTTACGGAGAGACGAAAGTAATTATACCGGACCATAAAGTATATTTTGTTCCATTGGAACTAGAAGATGAGGCTGCATATCTAACTGCTTTTCTCAACTCTCGAATAGTTACAAATGTCATTAATGCGTATTCTTCTGCTTTGAGTTTGGGAACAAGCGTTACAGAATATCTTAATATTCCTAAATTTGATAAAGCGAATAATACAATGATGGCAATGGCCAATATGGCTAAAAAATTTAAACTAGGAAATATTCCTAACGTTAACGATGAGCTCATGTTAGACACTTTTGTAAACTCATTGATTCGGTAATTCTTAAACTGCCTTAGCTATTAAGCTAAGGCAGTTTCTTTGACTGCAGCGATTCAATGAGCAACAAAATATGGTGATTTGAACGAAAAATTGCGTTCCTCAATTTAAGATTACTTAGCATTAAGAAGAAAACGCTCTAAAAAAAAGCGAAGAAACATACCTCATCGAGCGTATATTTCTCCGCTTAATTTTTCCTTGGCGTCCCCAAGGGGATAATCTCTACAAATATAACACGCTTATTTTTATCAGTTTTTATTAAATTTCCATCTGTGATACCTCTCCAGATACCTCAATTCGGTAAAAAATCTGAAAATATTTTTTTGCACCTCTCTGGACGCTCAGAAAAGCCT
>CALBAX010000005.1 GCA_937926875.1 uncultured Desulfovibrio sp. | reverse complement strand
ACCCCGAACCAACTGATTAAGAGTCAGCTGCTCTACCAATTGAGCTAATGACCCACGATATCCGCAAAGGCGGTTTGCATCATGGTGGTGGGCCATCAGGGACTCGAACCCCGAACCAACTGATTAAGAGTCAGCTGCTCTACCAATTGAGCTAATGACCCATCCGCGAAAAAGAGAGCTACCCTTTTGCGCCCTCCCTGTCAACACTTTTAAAAGAAAAAAAAAGATTTTATAGTAGCTCCCCAGAGGTATTTGATGAAAAAAACACGGAACTTTGCTGCCCTGATAGGGGTGCTTGTTTTATTTTTATTTATATTTCAACTGGCTGTAAAAACATCCGCTGCGGCGGACATCGTGTCGGTACAGCCACGTTTTGCTGAGGGGCCTGACGGCATCGTCAT
The DNA here is from genome assembly GCA_937926875.1 of uncultured Desulfovibrio sp. Lineage (GTDB taxonomy): Bacteria > Desulfobacterota > Desulfovibrionia > Desulfovibrionales > Desulfovibrionaceae > Desulfovibrio. The sequence continues at coordinate 36,381 of CALBAX010000005.1, read as the reverse complement.
GGCCCTGGAAATGGGATTCCCGCAGGGCTACCATGCCTATGCCCACGAATCAGGGGATGCCGGGCGTCCGACCACGCTTTTCATCCGTCTGGATGACGGCAGCGGCCTGCCTGTCTGGTACCCCCAAGGCTTCATGCAGCGGGATCTGTTCGATCCTGATGCGACCGTCTACGTGTACGAAAGCCCCACGACCCTGTTCGTCCTCTTGCCGCACGAGGCCCAGCATCGAGGCTTTGAGGCTGTCCTGAGCATGCTGCTTTGTTCCTCGCGCAATTGCCTCCCGGTCTCGCAGAGCATCAGCGGCCAGGTACCGGATACCTTGCCCGGACTGGAAGAGATGCCCTGGAAGGCCCGCTGGGAAGAGCTGCGGCGTTTGCCGCCCGTGCTCTCCAAAGGTACTGCCCCGGTTTCCGGCCTGCCTTTTGCCATGGACGGGGGAGGAGAGGGCACTTTGAGTGCCGTTACGGATCCCGCACAGGATCCGCTGGCTGCCTTGCAGGATGAAGACGGCGAAAAGCCCTTGCCGCCCCCGGACGGCTTTGCCCTGGAGCTGACGCCACAGTATGCAGACGGTTCCGTGGAAATATCGGGGTTCGGTATGGCGCTTGCCGTGGGCATCCTGGCGGGCCTGCTGCTCAATGCCATGCCCTGCGTCCTGCCGGTGCTGACTTTCAAGATCAGCGGCCTGCTGCTCATGGGGGGCAGAGGCGACAAAGAGAGCCTGCGGCGTTTCCGCGAGCATAATCTCTTTTTCTCCGCAGGCATCATGACCCTGTTCACCCTGCTGGCCCTGGTGCTGGGTGCCGCCGACATGATCTGGGGGCAGCTCTATCAGCAGCAGAGCCTGCTGCTGGGCCTGGTGATGCTGGTCTTCCTCATGGGCCTTTCCATGCTGGGGGTCTTCACCCTGCCTGTCATCGACCTCAAGGCCGGGGCCAACAGCAAGAATCCCCGATTGCAACCTTATCTGACCGGTCTGGTCTCCACCTTCCTGGCCACGCCGTGCAGCGGCCCGCTGCTGGGCGGGGTGCTGGGCTGGGCCTTCACCCAGCCGTTACTGGTCCTGATGGTGGTCTTCTGGGCTGTGGGCCTGGGCATGGCCCTGCCGTACATCCTGTTCAGCATCTGGCCCCAGCTGGCCCGCATCCTGCCGCGTCCGGGCAACTGGATGAAAGTCTTTGAACGCGTCCTGGGCTTCTTTCTGCTGGGCACGGCCCTGTATCTGCTCTCCATCCTGCCGGTGGAAAAGCACATGCAGGTCCTGTGCGTGCTGCTGGTGCTTTCGCTGGTGGCCTGGCTCTGGGGGCAGTTTTGCGGCCCTGCCTCCCCCCGCCTGCGTTGCCGCATCATCGGGGCCCTGACGGTCCTGATCCTGGTGGGCTCCTTCATCTGGGTCCTGCGGCCTGCCGCCCCGTTGGTGCAGTGGCGGAAATTCAGCCCCGAACAGTTCCAGGCCGATCTTGGCCAGAAGGCTATGCTGCTGGAATTCACGGCAGATTCCTGCCCCAATTGCAAGCTGCTGGAAGCCACGGTGCTGACCGATGAGCGGATGCGCAAGCTGCGTGCGCGCTATGGCATGGAACTGATCCGTGTGGACCTGACGGGCGTCAATGCCTACGGCATCCGCCTGCTGGAGGCCCTGGGCAGCAAGAGTATCCCGCTGACGGCCCTGTTCCCGGCAGGCGAGCAGGCCTCGTCCCCGCTGGTGCTGCGAGACGTCTATACGGCCGGGACATTGAAGGACACGCTGGAGAAGGCGTTCGGACAATAGCCGGAAACCGCATAGTCTGAGAACGTTGAAAGGCCTGTGGGGGATGCCACAGGCCTTTTTCATGGCTTTTGGCTTTGGGGAGCCGATGCAGGTAACGATGTCTGCCAAGGGGATTGGATGCAGCGAGAGCTGGACGCTCTTGGAAAGGATAAGGGATACCGGCAGCTGGAGTGGCAAGACTGCGGTGTGCACGCATCCTTTGGGGAACCGGAAACGGGGATTGCCGGGTTTTTCGCGATACGAAGGCTCGTGAAAAGACGAAGGCCGGCCCCGCAAGGACCGGCCTGATAATGCCTGTTCGAGAAAAAGCGGGGAACCGCGGGAGACCTCTTCTTCCTGCGTCAGTACGGCCGGATGTCAGCCACACCTCGTGCCCGCCAGCAATCCAAGTTTTTGCAGGCATCGACGCAAGGCCCTCCCCAAAATCAACGTTAGCGGACGTGCAGCAAGGCCCTGTTGCTGCGCAGCTGCAGCTCGCTGACGATGAGGCGCTCGTACTCGGGGGCCATGGCAAGGTCGGTCTGCATCTGGGTGCGCAGCAGGTCTTCCAGCTGCTGGGTCTCTTCCCAGATCTCCAGCAATTCATTGTCGGCAAGCGTCTTCACGCGTTTGTCAAAGGGTTCGTCATCGGTGAAAGGCTGGCAGGAGCCCATATCAATCATCCTGTTTGGCGGTCAGAAAAAAGCGGCGTACAGCCGGGTCTTCGGCCAGCAGACGGGCCATCAGGGCAGTGCCCTGCGGGCCGGGATGCAGGCCGTCCTCAAGATCATCCATGTACTCGGGCGAGGCCGCCAGAGCAGCGTGTACATCAGCACAGGGATGTCCCTTGCGGGCGCATGCCGTCACATAGGCTTCGCAGAGCAAGGTGATGCGCTGGCGCATGGCGGGCTCTTTAACAGGAGGCGGGCAGATAAGCAAGACCGGACCCAGGGCCGAGGCCTGATCCAGCATCTGCATGACCGTGGCGCAGACCTCGTCCACCGGTCGCATCTGGGCAGGGGACATGTCCACCACGCCCGGGCAGAAAGCCAGATGGTTGATGGTGCCGGGGATCTGCCGGGACGCCACTTCGGCCTGCCAGCGGGCAGCGATGTCCGTGGAGGTATGGCGGCGCACGCCCATATTGTAGAAGGTGGCGGGCGGCATAGCGTACCAGCCGGCCTGGGAGCCCAGCAGCACGAGGCGGCTGACCCAGCCGCCGGGCATGGCATTGTCATTGACGCCCAGGGTCAGGGAATCACCGAAAAAAAAGAACGTTTCCGTGGTGGAACGGGGAGCCATGATGCCTCCTGTATGAGCAGAACACGTGGGGCGGGATGCTTCCGGCATGACGGTACGGCCGGCGCAGAGCCGCAAAAAGGGCCTTCCGCAGCCGGATGGTGCATCCATATCCGCGGAAGGCCCTGAAAAGGTATGTTACGGACAGACCTGGCCGTCCGCGAAATGCTGGGCCGTCTTGCTCAGGCGCAGCAGCGCCCGCAGGCGGGGCTCGTCACCCAATGAGGCGCAGATGCTGGTGCAGAGCAGCAGGGGCGAAAGGTAACCGTCGCTCCAGTCCAGGCTGAATTCCAGGCTGCCATCCTCCAGTTCCTTCCAGCGCAGCAGGTGGCGGCGGATGTCGCTGGTGCGCGGGCCCTTCTTGGTCTCGCGGGTCAGCATGACGCTTTCCTGCGCGGCAAAGGCCGTGAAGCAGTCACGTACGGCTGCCATCGGGAGCCCTTCGCCGTCGATGCCGCCGGTACGCAGGCGGAAGGTCTCGGCCACGGACTGTTCCGTGCGGCGGCTCCTGTCCACCTCCTCCACGCGGATGACGGCCATGCCCGTGGGCAGGGCCGCGGCCAGACGGGCGTGGACCTCGGCAGCGGGCATGGGCGCGCGCAGGGTGATGGCGAACCATTCGGCCCGGCTTTCCATGCCCACCGGCAGGGCCCGGCCAAAGGACATCAGCGGCATGGGATGGAAGCCCTGCGAAAAGGCCATGGGCAGGTCGGCACGGCGCAGGGCGCGGTCGAGGATGGCCTGCAGCTCCAGCTGGCTGAGGTAGGAGCTGCCGCCGGTCTTGGTATGCCAGACGCGGTACTGGACGGCCTTGACGGCCAGTTCCGGCGCGATCTGCGGCGGCTTGTTCTCGTGGGTGCGGCAGATGATGCGCCCTTCCTCGTCGCGGGCGGGCTGGTGGGCCTGCTGGTCACGCTGGGGGAAGACCAGGCGGTTGTGGTGTGCCAGCGGCTGGCCGTCCTCATCCCGGCTGGCGTGGGGCATGCGCGAAGGCCCGGCCTTGGTGTCACAGGCGCCGCACTGGCGGCAGGCATGGTAGCGGCAGTCTTCCGTGACCTTGCCCGCCAGCGCCCGTTCGTATTCGCGGCGCAGGAATTCGGGCGAGATGCCGGCCTCCAGATGTTCCCAGGGCAGGTATTCGTCCATGCTGCGGGCCCGGGTGAATTCGTCGGCGGTCAGGCCGCATTCTTCCAGGGCCTCCAGCCAGGGGGCCAGGTCGAAACCTTCGATCCAGCTGGTGAAGATGCCGCCCTTGCGGTAGACCTTCTCCACCACATCGGCCAGACGGCGGTCAGCCCGGGAAAGGATGCCTTCCAGATGGCTCATGGCCGGTTCGTGCCAGCGCAGCTTGAGGAATTTCTGTCCCTTGAATTCGTTGCGCACCAGCTGCACACGGCGCTGGATCTCTTCCCGGCTGATCTGTTCCACCCACTGGAAGGGCGTGAAGGGCTTGGGCACGAAGGGCGAGAGCGCGGCCGTGACCTGGAGGCGGGGATTGCCCTTGCCTGCGGCGTCGCGCACCTTGCGGCAGAGGTCGGCGATGGCCCTGAGATCCTCGTCAGTCTCGGTGGGCAGGCCGATCATGAAATAGAGCTTGACCTGACGCCAGCCGTATTCCAGCAGCTTTTGCACATGCAGCAGCACCTGCTCCTCGGTGACGCCCTTGTTGATGACGTCGCGCAGACGCTGGCTGCCCGCTTCGGGGGCCAGGGTACAGCCCGTGCGGCGCAGGTCGGACATGCGCTGCATGATCTCGTCGTCGATGGAGCCCACGCGCAACGAAGGCAGCGAAAGGCTGATGTGTTCCTGTGCACATCGGCCCAGCACGCCGTGGCTCAGGGTCTTGAGCGCGGAAAAGTCGCCCGTGCTCAACGAAAGGAAGGAGATCTCGTCGAAGCCCGTCTTTTTCAGGCAGTCGTCCAGCAGGCCGGTGATGGTGTCCAGCGAACGTTCCCGCACGGGACGGTAGACCATGCCCGCGTGGCAGAAGCGGCAGCCGCGCGTACAGCCGCGGGCGATCTCCAGCGACAGGCGGTTGTGCACCGCGCCGATGGGCACCACCTGGCTGGTGGGGTAGGCCACTTTGTCGAAGTCGGCCACGATGCGGCGCGAGGGCCTGGCGTGGTCGGCAAAACGAGGCCGCAGACGGCCTTCTGCATCAGGAGTGAAGAAAGACGGGATGTAGACGCCGGGGATGTGGCGGGCCTCTTCCAGACAGCGGTCACGCGTCCAGCCCTCGTCCAGGGCCTGCTCCAGCAGGCGCAGCACGTCGGGCAGGGATTCTTCGCCGTCGCCCAGCACCATCAGGTCGATGAAAGGAGCCAGCGGTTCGGCACTCAGCAGCGCGCCGCCACCGGCGATGACCAGCGGGCACCGGCGCAGATCCTGCGGCCTGTCGGCCGTGCGCAGGGGGATGTTGCCCAGCTCCAGCATGTAGAGCACGTTGGTATAGCACAGCTCGTGGGTGATGGAGAAGGAAAGACAGTGCAGGTCGCGCAGCGGCGTGCCGGATTCCAGCGTGCCCAGCGGGCAGCCGTGCTGCCGCAGGATGTCGCCCGCTTCGCGTTCCGGGGCCATGACCCGTTCGGCCCACCAGCGTTCGTGGCTGTTGACGATACCGTAAAGGATCTTCTGCCCCAGATAGGACATGCCGACTTCATAGGTATCGGGAAAGGCCAGGCCCACACGCAGGCGAACCTGGGCAGGGTCTTTGTGGCAGGCGCCCTCTTCGATGCCGGCGTAGCGGCTGGGGCGGGGCAGAATGGGGAGCAGTGCGCGCATAAACATCCCTGTTGGCTGGATACAAAAAAGGGCGGCAGATGCCGCCCCGGAAACCTGATGGAAAACGGGCTACTTGATGAGGCCGCTGCCGGGCTGCACGGAGGGGCCGAAGCTCAGCTTGCCCAGGCCGCCGGCCACGGTGAGGTTGGTGCAGGCTTCGATGTACTTGTCCTGCAGTTCCTTGGGGGTATCGGCGTAGCGGTACAGGAAGTGGCGGCCTTCCAGGGTGCCGGTGAAATTGGGCTCGAAAGGATAGCCGTAGGGCAGGAGCATCATCTGCATGCCCTGCTGGGTGGGGATGCTCTGCAGGCTGGCCACTTCGTTGAGGCAGTCCTTTTCGGCGTCGTACTTGCCGATGACCATCTCACCGGTCACCAGCTTCATGAGGCGGATATCGTAAGCCATAATGTCTCCTCGCAGCATGGGGCCGTATGACGGCCGGACATGCGGAAGTCTCTGAATTTTGCTCCAAATAGGTAGGCGCTGAAAGGCCGGGTGTCAAGAAAATTTCTGTTGCCTTGCGGCCTGAAGTGACTAGACTGCTGCGCATGGAACACAGCAAGAAACTCGACCTCAGCATCTCGGCCGCGGATCTGGAACGCATCGAACATATCCTTGACTACCATTTTTCACGCCCGGAACGGGTGGCCCTGGCCCTGACCCACAGCTCGTGGGCCAATGAACACGGCCTGGGTCAGGCGCACAACGAGCGTCTGGAGTTCCTGGGCGACGCCGTCCTTGAACTGTGCATCTCGTGGGAGCTGTTCACGCGCTTCCCACAGGCCCGGGAGGGGGACATGACCCGTGTGCGTTCCCAGCTGGTGGGTACCGCCAGCCTGGCCCAGCGGGCCCGGGAAACGGGCATCGACCAGCTGTTGCGCCTGGGACGCGGCGAGGAACAGCAGGGCGGCCGCAGCCGTGACGCCGTGCTCAGCGATGTGTTCGAAGCCGTGCTGGCCTCCGTGTACGAGGACGGCGGCTATGCCGCGGCCCAGAAGGTCGTGGCCCGCATCTTCGGGACGCTGCTGGACGAGGTCAGCGTGGGCAAGCCCAAGACCAAGGATTTCAAGACCAGTTTGCAGGAACGCTCGGTGGCCCTTTTCCACGACCGTCCTGTCTATACGACCCTGGCCTGTGAAGGCCCGGAACACGCCCGGCACTTCACCGTGCAGGTCTCCCTGCCTTCGGGGCAGCAGTTCATGGCCAGCGGCAGCAGCTGCAAGAAGGCCGAACAGGAGGCCGCCCGTCTGGCCCTGTGTGCGCTGGATGAACGGGAATAGGCTGCAGGGTGGATGTTTTTTGAGGGGGGAAGGGAACCTTTTTGTGCGCCAGCCAAAAGGTTCCCTTCCCCCCTCAAGCTCCCCCATCCCTCCCAAACGCGCTTTGCTATGGAGGATGATGGGTGGCTGCCTGTGGCAAAGTTGCCGCTACTGATGGTCCCCCAAAAAAATGTTGAGCCTGGCCTGTGCTGGTCAGGCTTTTTTTCTCTCTCTTCTTTTTTTTTCTTCTTCTTTCTCTTTTGCTGGCAGTATCCGCTGGATGGGAGATCATAAAAAGGACAGCCGTATGGCTGTCCTTTTTATGGCTTTGGGGAAAGCGTATGGGGAAGAGGAGCGACCGGATGCCGGTCGGCCTGTACCCCGTTCGTCGCGGACGTTACAGGCTGCAAGAGCGGCACTGGCCTTGGAAGAGGACTTTCACGCGAGGAAGAGGGATACTCCTTGCCGCCTTAAAGGTACAGATGCGGCAGCACCTCGCGGGAGTCCAGCCATATGGTCACGGGGCCCCAGTTGACGAGGTGGACGCGCATGTCCGCGCCGAACACGCCCGTAGGCACGGGGCGGCCGCTTTCCTCGCTGACTTTTCGGGTGAAGCGGTCGAACATCTCGCGGGACCAGGCAGGATCGCCGGCATGGGAGAAGGAGGGGCGGCGGCCCTTGCGGCAGTCGGCATACAGGGTGAACTGTGGCACCAGCAAAACGCCGGCTCCAGAGTCCCGGGCGGAGCGGTCGAATTTGTCGCAGCGGTCTCCTTCGCCGGGGAAGATGCGCAGATCCAGCAGCTTGCGCGCCATGCCTTCAAAAACAGGGCTGTGGTGGAAGTCCGGGCCGTCCTCATCGCCAAAGCCGGTCATGACCAGCAGGCCCTTGCCGATGGCACCGGTGGTCTGGCCGTCCACCGTGACGGCCGCTTCAAGGACACGTTGGACCAGAAGTCGCATCAGTCCTCCTTGGTGGCTGCCGCATCGTCCTGCCGGGCGGCGTGGCGGGCAGCTTTCTTGGCCTGCTTGGCCATCTCTTCTTCACGCAGGGCGCGACGCAGGACCTTGCCCACGATGGTCTTGGGCAGTTCCTCGCGGAATTCCACCAGGCGGGGCACCTTGTAGGAGGCCAGGCGCTGGCGACACCAGCCCACGATGTCTGCCTTGGTCAGTTCCACGCCGGGACGGGGCACGATATAGGCTTTGAGGGCCTCGCCGCGCACGCCGTCGGGGATGCCGACGCTCACGCCTTCCAGCACGTCGGGGTGCTCCAGCAGGACTTCGTCCACTTCACGCGGATAGACGTTGTAGCCGCCCACGATGACCATGTCCTTCTTGCGGTCCATGATGAAGAAATAGCCTTCCTCGTCCATGACGGCCAGGTCGCCGGTATAGAGCCAGCCGTTGCGCAGGGCGCTGGCGGTCTCGTCGGGCAGGTGCCAGTAGCCCTGCATGACCTGCGGGCCGCGGATGACCAGTTCCCCCAGCTTGCCCACAGGCAGGGGAGCGGTGCCGCTTTCGCTGTCCACGATGCGGGCATCGGTGCCGGGCAGGGGCATGCCGATGGAGCCTTCCTTCTGCTTGCTGTCTTCGCGGGGATTGATGTGGGTGATGGGCGAGGCTTCTGTCAGGCCGTAGCCTTCAAGGATGATGGCGCCGGTCAGCTCCTGGAAGCGGCGGAAGGTATCGCGGGGCAGGGGCGCGGAGCCGGAGATGCAGAGCTTGATGCAGGTCAGGTCGTACTGGCCCAGGGTCTTTTGCTGCAGCAGCGAGCTGTAGACGGCGGGCGCACCGGGGAAGACCGTGGGGCGGTGTTTGCCGATGAGGTGCAGCACGTCCTGGGGCACATAACGGGGCAGGGGCAGCACCGTGGCGGCCAGGGCGGCCGGGATGGTCAGGCCCGTGGTCAGGCCGTAGACATGGAAGAAGGGCAGCAGGCCCACGAAACGGTGTTCCGTTTCAGCGGTCTCCTGGATGATGCTCAGGATCTGGCGGCAGTTGGTGCCCAGATTGCTGTGGGTCAGGGCCACGCCCTTGGGGATGCCGGTGGTGCCGCCGGTATATTGCAGCAGCGCGGGCGTGTTCTGCGGGTCGGCGATGGGTTCGCTCAGGGGCTGGGCTCCCTTGCTGAAGTCTTTCCAGGCGATGACCTTGTCATCATAGGGGATGGGGACGGCTTTCTGGCGGCCCTTGGTGAAACGGTAGATGAGGTTCAGCGGGAAGGAAAGGGCGTCGGCGATGCCGGTGACCACATAGGTCTTGACGGGCAGACGGTCACGCAACGGGGCCACGCGGGGCCAGAGCATGTCCAGCAGGACGAGGCATTCGGCACCGGCGTCATTGAGGTTCTGGAGCAGCTCCCGTTCCATGTAGAGGGGGTTGACCATCACGGCCACGGCCCCGCATTTGACCACGCCCCAGAAGGCGATCATGGTCTGGGGCAGGTTGGGCAGCATGACGGCCACGCGCTGGCCCGGCTGGATGCCCGCGCGGCGCAGGGCCCCGGCAAAGCGTTCCGCGGCCTCATGCAGGGCCTTGTAGCTCAGGCGGGTGTTCTGGAAGATCAGGGCCGGACGCTTGGGATAGTGCGCGGCGGCCTCGTCCAGCAGGCTGTACAGGGGCTGGTCGAAGACAGTGACGGTACGGGGAACGGACGGTTCGTAATGGGAGAACCAGGGACGGTGCAGCTCGGGGGTCATGCCATTTCCTTGGTGTTGCGCGGGTGAGGGGGAAGCTGGAACGCCGTGGCCACGGCATAGGCCTTGATGCCTTCACAGGCACCGGTGAAGCCCAGCTTTTCTTCCGTGGTGGCCTTGATGTTGACCGAGTCCGTGCCCAGGCCCAGCAGACGGGCCACGTTCTTGCGGATCTCTTCACGGTGGGGAGCCAGTTTGGGGGTCTGGGCCACGACGGTCAGGTCCACGTGGCAGAGGGTCAGACCGGCATCCCGGAAGCGTTCCAGTACGTCGTCCAGAAGGACAGCAGAGGAAATATTGTCGAAACGGGCATCGGCATCAGGGAAAAGACGGCCGATGTCGCCCAGGGCCGCACAGCCCAGCAGGGCATCCATCAGGGCATGGAGCAGGACGTCGCCGTCGGAATGGGCGATGACCTCGGGAGCATTGGGGATGATGATGCCGCCCAGCTTCATGGGGCGGCCGCTGCCGTAGCGGTGGACGTCGTAGCCCATGCCCACGCGCGGCACCGGCATGACGGGGGAGCGTTCTTCCAGCAAGGCAAGGTCCTCGGGATGGGTGATCTTGATATTGGCGGCTTCGCCCGGCACCACCAGTACGGGGTGCCCGTGGGCTTCCATCAGGGCGGCATCGTCCGTGGCCGCGCGTCCGGCGGCGCTTTCCTGGCGGGAGGCATCGTGGGCGGCCAGCAGGGGAGAAAGGGCAAATCCCTGGGGGGTCTGCACGGCACGCAGCCGGGCACGGGGCGGCGTGTCCGTCACAAGATCGTCGCAGACGACCTTTATGGTATCCGTGACGGCAAGGCCCGGGATGACGGCCACCGCACCTGCGGCGAGCGCATCGCACACCCGGTGGACGAGGGCCGCGCTCATGAAGGGGCGTGCGCTGTCGTGCACCAGCACATGCGTGGCTTCCCTGGGCAGGGCGGCCAGCCCGTGACGCACGGAGTCCTGCCGTTCCGCCCCGCCGGCCACGGCCAGCCAGGGGATACCGGGATCCTCATCGCGGGCCAGCTGGGCCAGGCGCTGTTCCTCTTCCTCCAGACGATCCTGGGGAAAGACAAAAACAAGGCCCGCCACGGCCCCGGAACGGGCCAGAGTGCGGGCTGAATGCCAGTAAAGGGGAACCCCTTTCCAGAGCAAAAACTGTTTGGAGTAGCCGCCTGTGGCGGCGGACAGGCGCTTGCCCTGTCCTGCGGCCAGAACGAGGGCCCAGGGACGGACGGGAATTCGTGTCATGCTGTACTCGCAAAAAACAGGCAGGAGTCGAACGATAAGCCGGGTTCTGTTCGCGCCGGGGCGCGCGATCGCCATTCCTCTAGAAGAGCAGTTGCCTGCCCTCTCAAGCAGCCTACCCGGAAGGTATGGCCGGGCCAGCCTCCTTCCCTATTTGGCCTTGCTCCAGACGGGGTATGCCGAGCATGCCGTGTCACCACGGCATCTGGTGGTCTCTTACTCCACCGTTTCACCCTTACCCGGCCGGTACGGGGCCGGCCGGGCGGTTTGCTTTCTGTGGCGCTGTCCGAAGGTCGCCCTTCCTGGACGTTATCCAGCGTCCTGCCCTGTGGAGCCCGGACTTTCCTCTCCGGGCCAATGCCCGCAGCGGCGATCTGTCCGGCTCCTGCCTGTTGATCTTTAGTCCACCAGAGTCTTGGGTTTGGCCGGAGCGGCCTGCAGTTCCATATCCGGGAAGTGCTCGTTCCAGAAGATCAGGCGCTGGCAGTTGGGGCAGCTCAGGATCTGCTGGCCGCGCTGCAGTTCGATGAAGGACTGCGGCGGGATGGCGATATGGCAACCGGAACAGATGCCTTCACGCACACCGACGATGACGGGATGCTCAAGACGCTTGCGGATGAATTCGTAACGCACGAAGACGGGCTGGGGGATGACGCTGGCGGCATGCTGGCGCTTTTCTTCCAGTTCGGCCAGTTTGGCCTGGGCCAGCTGGATCTTTTCTTCCAGGCCGTCGCGGCGCACTTCCAGTTCGGCCTGGAGGGCACCATGGGTCAGGTCCAGTTCGGCCAGGGCTTCGTTCTGGCGCTGCACCTCTTCCATGAGGGTCATCTTTTCTTCCTCACGGGAGCGGTTGATCTTTTCCATGCTGTCCATTTCGCGCATCATGGCATGGTATTCGCGCGTGTTCTCCACCTGCATGAGCTTGTTCTTGCTCTTCTTGATGCGGGCGGAGTCGTCGTCGATCTCCATGGCGAGGCGCTTCTGCTGCTCCTGCAGGTGGGTCAGCTTCTCCACGATGCGTTCGCGCTGGGCGTTGCTGGCATCGAATTTGGCCTGCAGCTCGTCCAGCTGGCGGGGAGCGGATTCCAGTTCCTGACGCACGGCAAAGATGGCGTCGTCCACTTTCTGCAGCTCGACAAGCTGGCGGATCTGGTCAAGGTAGACAGCGGTGCTCATGAGGTTCCTCCTAAAGAACGCGGGGGTGGACAGGCTGGAAAGGGGAGGCCGAAGGCACGAAGACGACTTCGAGCATCGGGCAGGCGTGCTGCAGGTGGATGGCGGCTCGCCGCATCATTTCTTCTTCCAGGCTGTGATGGCCCACGTCGAAAAGACAAAGTTGCGTATCCAGCGCCGTATGGTATTTGACGTCGCCGGTGATGAAAATATCGGCACCCGCGGCGCGGGCCTCCTCCAGCAGGGAGGATCCCGAACCGGTGCAGTAGGCCACACGCCGGATGCTTTCCGGGCAGGGGCCACTGACGGTGGCGGTGCTCAGGTCGATGTGCGCGGCCAGCATGCCGGCCAGCTGCTGCAGGTCCACAGGCTCGGCCAGATCGCCGGCCAGGCCGAAGCCGTGCGGCAGGTCCCCCGTGCCGGGGCCGGTGGGTTCCAGCACGGCCAGATCGTCCAGGTGCAGTTCGCGGGCCAGCCAGGACACCGGGCCGTCGCTGTTGACGTCCAGCGAAGTATGCGCGGCATAGAGCGGCACATCGTTGGCCAGCAGCAGACGCAGGACTTCGTGGTAATGGTCGATGCGGTTGGGCAGCGAAGGTTTGAGCGCCAGCGGATGATGGCTGAGGATGCACTGCGCACCAAGCTCGAGCGCGGCCGAGACGGAGGCCGGGCTCGGATCGAGGCAGACGGCCAGACGCGTGGCGTCGGTCCTGTGCGCGGCCACCTGCAGGCCCGAGACGTCCCAGGACGCGGCGCCCTGCAGGGGGGCCATCTGTTCTATGATGCTAATGATCTCTGCTATATGCATATCGATCCCTCACAGTAAAAAAGCACTTCCCTGAAACCAGAAAAGTGCTTTCAAAAGCAAAGGGCGGCAGGCTCGCTGCAAATGATCGACACCTGTGTCTGCGACCACTGGGGCCGTAACCAGCAAAATGGTTCAAAGAATCTAGCTGGCCCAGAGCCCGCTGTCAAGCGGGAAGTCTCCTCCCTTCCTTATATCAAAGGGCGCGCAGGTAGCGCACAGCGTTGGAGAACAGCTGGGTGGCCGGAGGCACGTCGATGGAGCCGCGGGTCCAGGTGGGATAGTTGGTCACATGGTGGAACGCTTCGGGGTGGGGCATGAGGCCCAGCACACGCCCGCTGGGGTCCGTCAGGCCGGCGATGGCCAGGCTGGAACCGTTGGGGTTGAGCGGATATTCCATGGTCGCCTTGCCGGTCTCGGGATCGGCATATTGCAGGGCGATGAGGTTCTCGTCGGCCAGGCGCTGCAGGGTGGCGTCGTCGCGGGCGATGAGCTTGCCTTCGCCGTGGCGCACGGGCATGGCCATCATGGGCAGGTCCTTGGTGAAGACGCACGGGCTCTTGGGGTTGGGCAGCAGATGCACCCAGCGGTCTTCGTACCGGGCGGAGTCGTTGTGGCTCAGGGAGACCTGGCGTTCGAAACGGTTGTTGTCCAGGGCAGGCAGCACGCCCAGCTTGACCAGCAGCTGGAAGCCGTTGCAGATGCCCAGGATCAGTTTGCCGTCGTTGATGAATTCGGTCAGGGACTGGAGCAGGGGCGTGCCCGTGCTGTCCTTCAGATAGCGCCAGCGCATGCTGGCAGCCTGGGCGGCACCCAGGTCGTCGCCATCCAGGAACCCGCCGGGGAACACAAGGAAGTGGTAATCGCTCAGACGGACTTTGGCGGCCACGATGTCGGAAAAATGCACGACGTCAGCGCGGTCGGCGCCCGCGAGACGGGCGGCGTGGGCGGTTTCGAGATGGGAATTGGTGCCATAGCCGGTGATGACGAGAGTATTGACTGTGCCCATGCGGCAGAAGCCTCCTTGCAAGCGGTAGCCACAAAGGGCCACTATAGAAATGGAAGAAGAGACTACCTGCAAAGTTTATAATAGTCAACGCTGGTAAAATGATTCAGATTGGTGTAGAACCTCCCGATTGCGCGAGGGCGGTTCGCCCGGACGCAGCACATGCGGTCCGGACCACGGTCCGCTGTATGTCATCAAAAGGTAGGAGTTCATGAAAACCAAGTTCATTTTTGTTACGGGCGGTGTGTTGTCTTCCCTGGGCAAGGGGCTTGCCGCGGCTTCGCTGGGCGCCCTGTTGCAGACCCGGGGACTTTCCGTCACCATCCAAAAACTGGATCCGTATATCAATGTTGACCCCGGCACCATGAACCCCTTCCAGCACGGCGAAGTGTTCGTGACCGATGACGGGGCCGAGACCGATCTGGACCTGGGCCACTACGAGCGTTACCTCAACGTGCCCATGTCGCGCAAGAACAACACCACTTCCGGCGCCATCTACAACCATGTGATCGCCAAGGAACGCCGGGGCGATTATCTGGGCGGCACCGTGCAGGTGATCCCCCACATCACCGACGAGATCAAGCGCACCGTGCTTTCCCTGGCCGAGGGCGACAACGCCCCTGACGTGGCCATCATCGAGATCGGCGGCACCGTGGGCGACATCGAAGGCCTGCCCTTCCTGGAAGCCATCCGCCAGCTCAAGTCCGAGCTGGGCCGCGACAACTGCCTGAACATCCATCTGACGCTGGTGCCCTACCTCAAGGCCGCCGGTGAGCACAAGACCAAGCCCACCCAGCACAGCGTCAAGGAACTGCTTTCCATCGGCATCCAGCCCGACATCATCCTCTGCCGCTGCGAGCACAGCATCCCTGAAGAGATGCGCCGCAAGATCGCCCTGTTCTGCAACGTGGATCAGGATGCCGTGTTCTCCTCCGTGGACGTGGGCAACATCTATGAAGTGCCCCTGCGCTTCTACGAAGAAGGCTTCGACCAGAAAGTGGCCATCATGCTGCGCCTGCCCGCGCGCAACGCCCATCTGGAAGACTGGAAAAAGCTGGTCTACGACTGTGCCAATCCCCAGGGCAGCGTGACCATCGCCATCGTGGGCAAGTATGTGGACCTGAAGGAAGCCTACAAGAGCCTGCATGAAGCCCTGATCCACGGCGGCGTGGCCAACCGCGTTTCCGTGAACCTGCGCTACGTCAATTCCGAGAACGTGGACGACAGCAACGTGGCCGCCACCTTCGCCGGCTGCGACGGCATCCTGGTGCCCGGCGGCTTCGGTTACCGCGGCGTGGAAGGCAAGATCGCTGCCATCCGCTATGCCCGTGAGAACCGCATCCCCTTCTTCGGCATCTGCCTGGGCATGCAGTGCGCGGTCATCGAGTTCGCCCGCCACGTGGCCGGTCTGGAGGATGCCAATTCCGAGGAGTTCGATCCCCTGAGCGCCCACAAGGTCATCTACCTGATGACCGAATGGTTCGACTTCCGTACCAAGAACCTGGAAAAGCGCGATGCCGAGAGCGACAAGGGCGGCACCATGCGCCTGGGCGCCTATCCCTGCAAGATCATCCCCGGCACCCGTGCCTTTGAAGCCTACGGCAAGGAACTGGTGGAAGAGCGCCACCGTCACCGCTACGAGTTCAACAATGCCTTCAAGGATCTGCTGGAAGAGAAGGGCATGGTCTTCAGCGGTACCGCTCCCGACGGTTCCCTGATGGAGATCGTGGAACTGCCCGACCATCCCTGGTTCCTGGGCTGCCAGTTCCACCCCGAGTTCAAGTCCCGTCCCATGGCGGCGCATCCCCTGTTCCGCGAATTCATCAAGGCCGCCAAGGTCAATCATAAAAAATAAGATCTTTGCGCAAGAAGACCCTTCAGGACGCTCCGCTGGCACGGAGCGTCCTTTTTTTATGAATCACTTGAAATATTCCCTTTTTTATGCTCTCAAGGCGTCTCCCTTGCCTATTGGTGCAGCATGTGGCATGGTATTTGAAACGTAGAAAATTTTTACTGACAGGATAGCACCCCATGGCATTGGAACTTCGTCAACAACTCAAATTGTCGCAGCAGCTGGTCATGACCCCCCAGTTGCAGCAGGCCATCAAGCTGTTGCAGCTTTCTCGTGTCGAACTTCTTGAGACCGTCCAGCAGGAGCTGCTGGAGAACCCCTTCCTGGAAGAGGCCCCGGCCAATGAGTCCGTGGCCCCGCAGGATCAGGAAGAGTCGCGGCACGAGAAGAACCAGGACGAAGTCTATGACGAAGACCTTTCCCGCAATGCCGACTGGGAGGAATACCTCGGCGAATTCGCCAGTACGCCGCGCACCTCGCAGGGGCGGGAACTGGAGATCGCGGAAGAGATCTCTCCCCTCGAGGCCCGGTATTCGGCCAAGCCCACACTGGAAGGACATCTGCTCTGGCAACTGCATCTTTCGACCCTGACGGACGAGCAGAAGGAGATCGGCGAGATCATCATCGGCAACCTGGGGTCTTCTGGCTATCTGCGTGCCAGTGTGGAAGAGATCGCCGAGATGGCCGCCACCACACCGGAAGCCGTCCAGGCGGTACTGGAGCGCGTGCAGCTCTTCGATCCGGTGGGCGTAGCGGCCCGGGATGCCCGCGAATGCCTGCTGGTGCAGCTGAAGAACCTGCGCTACGACCGTGACCCCATCCTGCTTGAGCTGGTGCAGTCGCATCTGGAAGACCTGGAGGCCCACCGCTACAAGCCCCTGTTGCGCAAGTTCAAGCTGGATATGGAAGGCCTGCGCGAGTACCTGGACATCATCCAGTCCCTGGAACCCCTGCCCGGTGCCAGCTTCGACGGCAGCGAGCCCACCTATGTGAGCCCTGACGTCTTCGTGTACAGCGTCGGTGACGAGTTCGTCATCCTGCTCAATGAAGATGGCTTGCCGCATCTGCAGCTCTCCAGCATGTTGCGTGATGGCGTTCCCTCCTGTAATGAAAAAGAGAAGGACTACGTTTCGGAAAAGGTACGTTCCGCCTCCTGGCTCATCCGCAGTCTGTACCAGCGGCAGCGGACGCTGTATAAAGTGGTGGAGAGCATCGTCAAGCATCAGCAGCCCTTTTTCCGTGACGGCGTCACCAAGCTCGCACCGCTCATCCTCAAGGATATCGCCGACGATATCGGGATGCATGAGTCCACGGTCAGCCGCATCACCACCAACAAGTATGTGGCGACGCCGCACGGCATCTTCGAACTCAAATTTTTCTTCAACAGCGGGCTTGAACTGGACGATGGAAGTCAGGTAGGCTCAGAGAGCGTCAAGGCACTGATCAAAAAGTTCATCGCTGGCGAAGATCCCAAATCGCCCCTGAGCGACGAGCGGCTCGGCGAGCTGCTCAAGGAACAGTTGAAGGTCAATATCGCACGGCGTACGGTGGCCAAGTACCGCACGGCGCTGAACATCCCCTCATCCTCAAAGCGCAAGGAACATTTCTGATTCCTGCACCACGGGAGGTTCTATGAACATTGCTTTCACTTTCAAGAACTTCGAGGCCTCCGATCATCTGAAGAAGTATGCCCGCCGCCGCATGGAGAAGATGGGACGCTTTTTCGGCAAGGCTTCCGGGCTGGAAGTCGGTGTTGTGCTTATTGTGGACAAGTTCCGGCATCGCTGTGAAGTGACCATCGCCGGCGAGGGGCTGCATCTGAGCGCTTCCGAGCAGTCTTCCGACATGTATGCCGCCATCGACCTTGTGGTGGACAAGGTCGAGGCCCAGATCAAGAAGCACGTCTCGCGTGTCAAGGAACAGCGCCGTCAGGCCCGCAACGCCAACGTGGACGTCTTCACCTACAACCTGGAAGCCGATCCCGATGAAGAACCCGCCGTGGTGGGCACCGAGCGCTTCGCGCCCAAGCCCCTGCATCTGGATGAAGCCCTGATGCAGCTGGAATCCATCGGCAGCGAGTTCCTGGTCTTCATCAATGCCGAGACCGACCGCGTCAATGTGGTGTACCGCCGCCGCATCGGTGGCTATGCCGTCATCGACCCTGTCCTGTAAAGACTTCGGGGCCCCCGTCAGGGGGCCCCTTCGAGATTGCCATGAGCCAGACACCTTCCGAGGGCGCGGCCGCGCCTGTCCAGATCTGTATCGTCACCGGCCTGTCGGGGGCCGGAAAAAGTACGGCGTTGCAGGTCTTTGAGGACTTGCGCTATTTTACCGTGGACGGGCTGCCAGCCGGACTGGCCGCCGAGATGGCGGACATGATGCGGCGCGGATCCATGGAACGCTTTCGGGGCATGGCCCTGGGCATGGACATGCGCCAGCAGGATTTCCTGGAAGAGCTCAACGTTGCCCTTGCCCAGCTTGCCGAGCACGGCGTCCGGCCCATCCTGCTCTTTTTGGAGGCCGGGGCGCAGGAGCTCATGCGCCGTTACGCCACGACTAGGCGGCCCCATCCGCTGGAGCGCGAAGGCATGGGCCTTGAAGATGCCCTGTGCGAGGAGCGCAAACGTCTGGCCCCCGTGCGCGAGATGGCCGACCTGGTCATAGACACCAGCCGTTTTTCCATCCATGACCTGCGCCGCGCCATCCAGAAGCGCTGGAGCAGGACGCCGGGCAAGCTGCGGGCCATCCGCGTCAACGTCATCTCGTTCGGCTTCAAGTACGGCGTCCCGCGCGAGGCGGATTTCGTCTTTGACCTGCGCTTTTTGCCCAATCCCTATTTCGTAGAAAAGTTGCGTCCCCTCAGCGGCAGGGACAAGGCCGTCCGAGACTATGTCTTTGCCTCCGAGGCCGCGCAGGAATTCGAGAAGAAGCTTTTCGACCTGGTGCGCTTCATGCTGCCGCAGATGGAAGCGGAAGGCCGTTACCGGGTGGCCATAGCCGTGGGCTGTACCGGTGGCCGCCACCGTTCCGTGGCCACGGCCGAGGCCCTGTTCCAGATGTTGCGCCAGGCGGATTATCCGGCCAGCATCGAGCACAGGCACCTTGAACTTGGTTAGGAAAGCTGGCACTCTTGGCCTTACATGCTGCATGTTGCAGAAATTTCAGTTCCAGCGCGAGGTATGTCATGTCGGAACAGCAATCTTCCACCCAGGTCGGCATCATCGTCGTCGCCCATGCCGACTATGGCTCTGCCATGTTGCGTACGGCGGAGTTCATCCTTGGTACCCTGAGCGACTGCACCTCCATCAGCGTGGACATCGCCCAGGAGGTGCCCGAGACCGTGCGCCGTCTGGATGATGCCGCCCAGCGGCTGGACAAGGGCGCCGGGGTCATCATCCTTACCGACATGTTCGGCGGTACCCCCACCAACCTGGCCCTCTCCCTGCTGGGGAGCCATAATGTGGAAGTCGTCACCGGCGTCAACCTGCCCATGCTGCTCAAGGTCTTCACCTGTCGCGAAAAGCCTCTGGCCGAGCTGGCCAAGCTGGCCGGAGAGGCCGGCACAAAGGGCATCGTCGTGGCCGGCAGCATGCTGCGTTCCCGGAACAAAGAAAAAACAGGCGATTGATCCGTATGCTCTGGTTCAGAGTGGACAATCGTCTGGTGCACGGGCAGGTCATCGAAGGCTGGTTGCCCTATGTGGCCGCCCGGCACCTGATAGTTGCCAATGACGCCATGTCCGCGGACCTTTTGCAGCAGCAGATCGTCTCTCTGGCTGTGCCGGAACAGGTGGCCATCCACTTCGTACCGGTGGATGCCCTGCCCGAGACCCTGGCCTGTTGCGGCGAGAGCAGCCTTGTCCTCTTTGCCGACTGCCAGGATGCCCGTCGGGCCCTGGAGAGCGGCGTCACCATCCGGGCCCTCAATATCGGCAATCTGCACTACGCACCGGGCAAGATCCAGGTCTTCCCGCATGTGGCCCTTTCCGAACAGGACAGGGAGGACTTGCGGGCCATGCTGCAACAGCAGGTGGAGCTGGATTTCCGCTGCGTGCCTTCCGACAAAATCCGGGATGCCTATGAGCAGCTTCTCTGATGCCCTCTGTCTGGGCGTGCAATACGCTTTTTTTTTGTCCTCGCGGGGGTAGCCCGTTCCTCCTGTGTTTTCAGGCTGGCTGACAGGCCCCTGTTCTGGGCCCTGCTGCTGGGCGCCCTCTCCGGCCAGTGGCAGCCCGCGCTCTCGCTGGGGATCGTGGTGGAGCTGCTCTGGCTCGATGTCATCGCCTTGGGCAGTGTGGTCCCCCCCTTCGGGACCCTGGCCTTCCTGCTGCTTTTTCCCCTGTCCATCATCCCGGGCTGGTCTGAGGCCCATCAGTTCCTTGCGCCCCTGATGTTCGCAGTATTCGCGGCCTACGGCGCCAGCTATGCAGAACGCTATCAGCGGGTGGCCTTCAATCCGCTGGTGGATCTGGTCACGGCGTCGTTCTCTTCCGGTCGCGGCTGTACGCCGGGACAGGCTGTGGCGCTGGGGGCCGTGGT
Organism: uncultured Desulfovibrio sp.; assembly: GCA_937926875.1. Classification (GTDB taxonomy): domain Bacteria; phylum Desulfobacterota; class Desulfovibrionia; order Desulfovibrionales; family Desulfovibrionaceae; genus Desulfovibrio. The sequence continues at coordinate 15,985 of CALBAX010000005.1, read as the reverse complement.
GCGCGCTGCCTGGCAGTTCTCGCTCTATATGCTGTGCTATGCGGTCCTGTGGCTGGCCTGCGATCTGCTGGGGGACGCGATATTCCTTTTTGAAGGGCAGATGAGCTGGCCCATGCTGTTTGCCGCCAGCATGGTGGGCGGCATCCTTTCCCTGCGCACACGCCGGGCATACGCCTGCCTCATGGGGATGTTCGTGGCGGTCTGCGGTATTTTGGCCGTGACCAGGCTGGACATTTTTTAGGAGCTGCCGGGCCCCTTCGGGGACAGGCACTCCACCGTTTCTCTATAAAAAAGCTGCGTCGTGCACGGCATTGCCAGCACCCGCAGCTTTTTTCCGGCGCTGCCTCTGGTGTCAGCGCCGCCCGAAGATCCCCATTTCCGTCATCCCTGCTGGAAGGCCCGCATCCAGGCCAGCATGGGGATTGCCAGGGCCAGCAGGGCGGACAGCCATTGCGGCAGGCCAGGCCAGCGTCGCTTGGTGCGCAGGGCCTCCCAGAAACCGAGGGCCATCCCGGCCGCCAGACCGCAGATATGGGCTAGGTAGTCCACATTCCCTTCCCCCATGCCCCACATGGCCAGGATGCCCACCCCGGCCGCCAGTGGCAGGTAGCGCTTGCTTTCATGGTGCAGGACCATATAACCGGCCAGGGCCCCGATGGCCGCGAAGACCGCCGTGGAAAAGCCCAGGCTGAGGACGAATTCCCGCCGCAGCGCCACAGTGAGCAGATTGCCGAGCCCGCCGCCCAGCACTGTCAGCAGCAGGGCCCGGCCCGGGCCCGTCAGCCGGGCCAGCAGGGGCAGCATGATGCCGCCCAGCAGGACATTGCCGGCCAGATGGGCCGCGTCGGCATGGAGGGTAAGGGCCGTGAACAGGCGATGCCATTCGCCGTAGATGCGCAGACGGACATTGTCCAGGGCTCCGGCCTGCTCCCAGCCCAGCGGGAGGGGCAGGCCGTCGGGCAGCGGCCACCAGCCGCTACGCAGGCCGTGCCAGAGAACGAGCAGCAGCAGGGGGAGGGCAGCCAGCCGGCAGCGGCCATGGAGCGCGGGCGGCAGGCCACGGGGGGCCGGGGGGCGCTGCTTTTCCGCATGGAAGTGCTGCAATTCCCGCCGGGCCAGGCCTTCCAGCAGGGCAGGCACATAGATGTATTCTTTTTGGCGGAAGCGCCAGAGCTGATGGGGCAGACCGCAGGCACTGAGCACGAGGATCATTTCCTGACGCTGGCTGTAGGAAGTGATGCCCGCGGCGCCGGTGAGGGAACGCCAGTGGGAAGGCAGGGGACGCGGGCGACGCTGGACATGCCAGTATCCCGCAAAAGGGGCAGGCAGACGCAGAAGGCGGGGCTTCATAGCAAAAAAGCCCCGATTGCGGCTGCAACCGGGGCTTTGCGGGCAAAAAACAAGTTAGTCCTGCTTGGCGCGGGCGGCGGGCTTGGTCACCACGCCGGAGCGCAGGCAGCGGGTGCACACGGTCAGGGTGCGCACGGTGCCGTCAGCGAACTGATGACGCACGCGCTGCAGGTTGGGGTTGAAGCGGCGCTTGGTCTTGATGTTGGAATGGCTGACAAGATTGCCGACCTGGGGCTTTTTGCCGCAGAAATCGCATTCTTTGCTCATGGTGTCCTCCGTATATGCAGAAAACTGTGTGTATCGTTTATGCGGCAAAGCCGGGTAACAGCGGCCGCGCATTGCGCAGGCAATGAGCCATGCATCCAGCATGGCCGCGCAAGCAGTTCCTTTACCCAAGCTTTGCCCAAAAGGCAAGCTTTTTTCCGGGAAAAGCCCAAATTTCTTTGCTGCGGGCTACGTTCCGGGCGTCAGGCACGGGCAGAGCATCCGGCGCCGGGGAAGATCGGCCCCCTCCGGGGGGCGGCACCCCGCCTGGCCGGCTTCCTTGTGCGACAGCAGGCGGGCATGGACCCGGCAGCCGATGGCATAGGGGGGCAGCCATTGCCGCCACTGCGGTGTCGCGGCGTCGATGGAAAGGCGCGCCAGATCCGGACAGGCGGTACAGGAAGCACAGGGGGCATCCGGCAGCTCCAGCACGCAGCAGGCATGCGGGGCCCGTTCCAGCGTGGCCATGAGGCTGATGGTGCGGCGGCGCAGCGCCAGCTCGGCGTCCATGCCCGTGGCGCAGGCCTCGGCATCACAGCCCAGTTCTTCATAGGCCATCCAGATCACTTCGCCGTTCATGCGTCCGTACAGGGGATGGCTGTCCCGAAGGCTTTTTTTTTCAGCAGCGGGCAGCGTGTCGCTGTCCACCAGGGGAAGGGTGTCGTCCATGATCCTCCAGGGGCAAAAAAGGGGCCGGCAGGGCCGGCCCCAAGGTGGCAGACAGGGCGGGTGCTACTTCAGCAGGCCCTGCAGGGTCTGCTTGCCCTTGCTGATGGTCTGGTCGAATTCCTGCTGCAAGGATTCCATCAGTTCCTTGACGGAGACGATGCTGTTGACCCGGGCCACATTGGCGCCGCAGAAGGCGAAACCGCGTTCCAGGTTGCCCTTCATGGCGCTGATGAGGGCCTGGGCGATACAGTAGGGCGTCTTTTCCTGGTCGCAGGTATGCACGCAGTGGAAGACGCATTTGAAGGGTTTTTTGTTGCCCTGCCGGGCGGCCTCGATGAAGTCGTTCTGCAGGGCGCGGCCGGGCATGCCCACCGGACTTTTGATGATGGTGATGTCTTCTTCGCGGGCAGCGATGTAGCTCTGCTTGAAGCGTTCGTCGGCATCACATTCCTTGGTGGCCACGAAGCGGGTGCCCATCTGGACGCCGGAAGCGCCGAGGTCGAGGAATTTTTTGATGTCTTCGCCGGTGTAGATGCCGCCGGCGGCGATGACGGGCACGGCACGGCCTTTCTGGTCTTCAAGGCGCTTGGCGGCCTCGACCACCTGGGGGACCAGGACTTCCAGGGCGAAGTTCGGGTCGTTGATCTCTTCACGCTTGAAGCCGAGATGGCCGCCGGCCTTGGGACCTTCCACCACGAAGGCATCGGGCAGGTAGTCGAAGCGGGAGAGCCACTTGCGGGCGATCAGGGTCGCCGCGCGGGCGGAAGAGACGATGGGGACCAGCTTGGTCTTGAACTCTTCCTTTTTTTCTTCGCAGGCCTGCAGGAGATGCTTGGGCATCTCCAGGGGCAGACCGGCGCCGGAAAAGATGATGTCGGCACGGCTTTCGATGGCCGTGCGCACCATCTGGCTGAACGTGGTCAGCGCCACCATGATGTTGACGCCGATGATGCCCTGGGTCTTTTCCCGGGCCTTGTTCAGCTCCTGGCGCAGGGCGCGCAGGTTGGCTTCGATGGGATTTTTGGCCACGTCGGGTTCTTTCATCCCGATCATGGCTCCGGCGATGACGCCGATGCCGCCCTGATTGGCAACAGCAGAGGCGAGGCCGGAAAGGGAAATGCCAACACCCATGCCGCCTTGGACGATGGGCATTTTAGCGGTCAGGTCTCCAATGGACAAAGAAGGAAAAGCCATGATGCAACCTCCAACATGGCGCTATAAGGTAAAGCCCTCAAGGGGCGGTATTGAAATCAGTTTTCGGAAATAAGTACCAGAAAAAACCTGTTTTCACAAGGCCGCTGTCTCTGTCAGGCATGGCAAAGTGCCTGATAGTCGCACCAGCGGCAGCCTTCGCCCGGGCGGCCGGTGAATTCCGGGCCGTGCTCCATATGCCAGAGCAGCAGGGAGAGGACGTCGAAACACTGGCGGATGCGTTCCTGATTGTCCAGATCCAGCCTGGGGCCGAACAGCCAGTATTCCCGGCCCTTGTCGCGCAGCTCCACAAGGGCCGCGTCGTGCAGCTCGGTGAGGCCGGCGGCGTGCAGCATGCACAGGTAGGCGGGCAGCTGGATCATGCGCAGCTTCTCGGCCAGCTGGTCGAAAGCCCCGGCGGCCAGCCGGCGGCGATCCTCCAGAGGGAGTCGTGCGTCCCGGACCTGCGCCATCTGGAGGAACAGGGCCTCGTCGTCCCAGAGTGCCCCGGCAGGGCTGTTGATGATGCCGGTCTTGTAGTCCACGATGCAAAGGCCGTCTTCCCGTCTGTCCAGCCTGTCCAGACGTCCCTTGAGCGTATACTCCCGGCCGTTGCAGCTGATGACCTGGGTCAGGGGATATTCCAGCTCCAGGATGGTGGCGTCCGGCTGGTTGCAAAGGTACTCCTCCAGACGGCGCGGGGCCGCCATGGAGAACATCATCAGGCTGTCGGGCGGCAGCTGGGTCCGCAGGTCGTGCTTTTCTATCTGATGCTGCAGCTCGGCGCGCATGACGGCCATGTCGAAGGTCCCGGCCCCCACCGGTTTGCCGCGATACGGGCGGTAGAGCTGTTGCAGCACATCGTGCAGCACGGAGCCCACTTCTGCCGGATCGTCCTTCTCGTTGACTTCCTGGACAGGCCGGAAACGGCACAGATGCTTCCAGACGAAGGACAGCGGACAATGCAGATAGGTATCCAGGGCCGTGGGAGAGATGGGCGCGGCCAGAAAGGCCCGCATGGCATCCTGCAGGGCCTGGTTCCGCTTCAGGGAAAGTTCGCGGGGCGGCATGGGGGCCACGGCGCAGGTGGCCACAGCCAGCGGCGGCGTGCCCGGCTTGAGGATGGCCCCGGTACGCTGTTCGTGCGCCCAGATGAGCTGTTCCACAAAGCGGCTGCGGGCTTTCTTGCTGTCCATGAGCCCTGAGCGTCCCTGGCTCTCCTGCCAGTAAAAATGGACTTCACGGGCGCAGGCACAGAGCCGGTAGAGCGTGTGGGAGGCCGCCCGTTCCCGGCGGCGGGCATCGGGCAGGCCGAGGATGCGGCGCAGGCTGTCCGGCAACAGGGGATCCTGGCCGGGCGCGCCGGGCAGGACGTCATCGGTGGCATCGACGATGAAGATGCGGTCGAACTGGAGCAGACGGCTTTCCAGCATACCCAGCACCTGCACGCCGCCCAGCGGGTCGGCCTCGAAGGGGATGCGCTGCTGTTGCAGCAGCTGGCGGGCCAGACCGTGCAGGAGGCGGGGGGCCATCCCCTCGCCGGACAGGGCATTGTGCTGCAATTCCGGCACGCAGTGGCGTACCAGCCGGTACAGGGCCTCGGCATCCAGGGGAAAGTGCTCCCAGACGGCCTGGCCGTGGCGGGTCAGGAAGTCGCTCAGGCGCAGCAGGGCCCCGGCCAGACCGGCCAGGGTGGTGACGTTGCCGAAATCTTCCAGCAGCAGGCGCAGCAGCTCTTCCAGCAGGGCGCGTCCGGGACTGGGGGCCGGAAGGGCCCCCTCCGGCCCAGCCGGTCCATCCGTACATCCTTTGCCTTCGGCCAGGGCGTCCAGCAGGTCGTCCAGGGCCACCAGACGCCTGCCGCTGCGGATGCGGCGTTCCAGGCGGCGCAGCAGGGGCCGCAGGGGCTGCCCCCTGTCTGTTTCCCCTTCTGGAGCGGTGGCCTGCAACATGCCCAGGTAGGGATGGCGCAGGCAGGCCAGCAGATGGCGCCAGTAAAAGAGCCCGTCCTTGTCCCGGCCTTCATGCAGGCGGAACAGGCTGTCCAGCAGATGGAAAAGGGGCGAGCGGTCCAGGGGGTAGCCCATGGAGATGTTGACTTCCTTGTCCGGCAGGTGATGCAGCACGGGCAGCAGAAGGTCGCCGTGGGTCAGCAGGATGGCCGTGGAGGCCTCCGAAGGGGCATCCAGATCCTGTTGCAGGGCCTTGAGCTGGGAGTGGAGGTCGTAGCCCGCGAAATAATGCCATTTCTGCGCGCCGTCTGCCGGGGAGGGGGTGTCCGCCTCCCAGGGCCGGGCCGTGGCCTGCCAGCGCTGCAACCACTGGACGTGTTCCTGGCAGGCCCAGTGCACGGGCGGCCGCCCATCCTCGCCATGCCGGGCCAGGGCCGGATCCGTGTGCAGGCAGACGCGGGCGCCGGCCTGCCAGAGGCTGCGGAGCAGGATGTCCTCGGTCTCGGTGAGCAGGGAAAAGCCGGCCAGCAGCACGGGATGTCCGTCCGCCGGGCGCAGCAGGTCGGGGATGGCCTCCGCATGGCGGGCGGCCAGCCAGAAGTCATGGCCCGGCGTGGTCCAGCCCTTCTGGGCCAGCGCCGCCACGTAGGCGTCACGGATGCGCCCCAGGGCGCCCAGCAGGGCCGCGGCCGGGGGGCTCACCTCATCGACGAAGGGCAGGTCGTCGGTGACCATGTTCTGGCCCAGCAGCTCTTCCAGCAGGCTGGCCAGGCGGATTCCCCAGGGCAGGAAGGCGCCCGGGGCCAGATCGCCGAAGCGTTTTTCCAGCTCATGGTCTTCATCGGCCAGTTCGAGGACACAGCCCCGCAGCAGGGCCACCCTGTCCAGCAGGCAGGCCGTGCGCAGCGGTACGGGGCCGGCATGCATGCGCCACAGGCGCACCATGTCCGGCAGGGAAAGGACCTTGGGCAGCAGGCCGGTGGTCCCGGCAGCGGCATAGATGTCCACGAGATAGCGCCACGGACGGTTGTGGGGGACGATGATGACGGCATCACCGGGCCGTCCGCCGCTCCAGAGGTCGGTGGCCTGTTTCAGGGCAGGCAGGAAGGGGCGCTGCCAGGAAAAGATATGGAAGGGGCTGCTCATGCCTCGTCCTCACAGAAGTAGCGGGGATAGGCCCCAAGATCCGTAAACAGTTCCGAAGTGCCGTCGGGCTCCACCAGGCGGAAGGACTGCCTGTCCAGATAGATGAGCAGGCCGCGGGCCACGGCTGTGCCGCTCTGCTCCAGACAGCGCAGATAGCGTTGCACCTGCCGGACATGCTCGTCCATGACCCTGCCGCTCTTGTAGTCCACCACCAGGGTCCCCCAGGACAGGGGGACGATGAGGTCGGCACGCAAGAGCTCCCTGCGAGGACCGTCAGCGGCCAGCATGGATTGCTCCGGGACGCCGCGCCGCTGCCAAAGGCCGAACTGGGGCAGGCGCAGCAGCCAGAGCAGGCAGGATTCCATGTCGGCGGCGACGCTTTCCCTGTCAGGAGCGTCCTGTCCGTCGGCAAGGGGGATGGTGGCAAGCACTTCCCGCACAGCAGCCCTGATGTTGTCCTCACTGAGGCCGCCCAGGGGCAGCTGCTCCAGACAGGCATGGAGCAGGGTGCCGCGATCCCGTGCGGAAAAGTGCATCCGTTCCAGCGGGTTGCGGTAGATCTTGAGCCGGGGCAGCCATTGCATGGGGCGCCAGTCCTCCTCCGGGCCATGCGGCACTGCCGCCCGCCCGTCGGGAAGCCGGTCGGGAGCGGTGTCGTCCGCCGCGGCTTCCTGTTCCGGGGCCGCATCTTCCTCTTCATCCTCCGCCACCGGGGGCTGGACGGGATGCAGCGCATCGTCCCCGCCTTCCAGCTGGTAGGGGACGTCGAGCCCGGCCTGCTGCCAGAGGACATCCAGGGCGTGGCTGCCGCAGCCCTTGCGCACGGTGGCGGCACTGGTGCGGAAGACGAGGAGCTCTTCCCGTGCCCGGGTGAAGGCCACATAGAACTGGTTGAGCAGTTCCATGGCCTGCCGCAACAGGGCCTCGTAGTAGACCCTGCCGCACTGCGGCCCGTTCTTGCAGACCATGCGCAGGCCGTCTTCCTCCATGAGCACCGGGTCGCCCGCTTTCAGGGTGGCATCGGTCCAGGGCAGGAGGACCACAGGGGCCTCGAGGCCCTTGGATTTGTGGATGGTCATGATGCGTACGGCGTCGATGCCTTCGGGCATGGGGACTTTTTCTTCCTCGCCTTTTTCCTGCCAGTGGGCCAAAAAGTCGGGCAGGGTGGCCAGCCCCTGATCCTCGGCATTTTTGAGCACTTCGAGGAAACAGCGCAGGAAGACGTCGGCATCGGGATAGCGTTCGAAGACCCGCAGGCGGTCGTACCACTCCATGACCGTGTCGTACGGTGTCATGAGCCCGGCCTGATTGTGGAAAGGCGCCAGTACAGCGGTCCAGAATCCGGGGAAGCCCTGTTGCAGATGCTGCACCAGGGGGATGCCGCCCCTGTCCACACAACTGTCGTGCAATGCCTGCAGGTCGGGGACCGGCAGGGGCCCCTGCTGTACCAGGCTGCCCGTGACCACGGTCCAGAGGGCCAGCTCGTCTTCCGCATTGCACAGGAATTGCAACAGGGCCACGCTCTGGATCACCAGAGGATGGGTGGACAGCAGCAGGCTGTTCTCCGTGACGATGGGGATGTCGGCAGCGGCCAGATCTTCGGCCACCAGGGCGGCCTGGGCGTTGCTGCGCACCAGCACCAGCATGTCCTGCCAGGGGCGGCGCGGGGCCAGTTCCTGCCTAAGTACGTGACGCAGGCGTCCCAGCACGGCGGCGTTGAGCTCCTCGCTGCTGTCGCCGTCGACGGCTTCCACACGCACGAGGCCGCCGGAAGGCGAGCTGGGCGAAAAATCCTGGGCCGTCCCGGCATAGCCCGCGGCCACGCGCTCCGCATAGCTGTCCAGCAGGTCGTCCGGCGTGTCTTGCGGCATCAGGGCGGCAAGGGCCTGCCGGGCAACAGAGGCATCCTCCAGGGGCGAGAACAGGGCGTTGTTGTGCGCGATGATCTGACGGCAGCTGCGCCAGTTGGCCGTGAGCGTCTCGTGACACGCGTCCGGGGCCAGAAGGCGCAAGGGAGCCTCGATGCCGTCAAAAAGGGCCGCATCCCCGCCACGCCAGCCGTAGATGGCCTGCTTGACGTCGCCCACCCAGGTCAGGGAACCGCCCCGGGAAAGGGCTTCTTCCACCAGCGGGCTCAGGGCCTGCCACTGTTCGCGGCTGGTGTCCTGGAATTCGTCCAGCAGGAAATGTTGCAGGCGGCTGCCCAGACGGCACAGGGCCTCGGAGACGCCAAAGCTGCCGCTGAGCACCGAACCGGCCAGCTCCGGCACCAGGACGGCGGGCAGGGTGCCCTCCTGCTGCTGGTTGGCCCGCATGGCGTGGACCAGCAGGGTCGCCAGCTGGACGGCCGGGGCGAAGTTGCGGGCCGAACGCAGCAGGGCATGACGGCGGCTGAAATCCGGCAGCCAGGCTGTCAGGTCTTCCAGGGCCGACAGCAGTTCTTCCGTACGCTTCGTTTTGGCCGTGAGGAATTTGTCGAGCTCGGGCTCGGCAATGGATTTGAGTTTGAAGGCCCCTTCATCCCGCTCCTGAAGACGCACCAGGGCCTTGCGGCTCGTGGCATGGAGCTTGGTCCCGGCGCGCTCTTCCGCCTCCAGCACGGCCGTGATCAGGCCGATGGTCCTGTGCCAGTGCTGCCGGTGGCGTTTTTCCAGCTCTTCCGGGCCCGCGATGTCCGTGAACTCGCCGCGCAGGATGCCGTCAAGCAGGGGGCGGATGATGTCGCCCAGCTTTTCCCCGGCGTTGAAGCCCTTGCTCTGCTGCACATGGACGATGGCCCAGTAGAGGTCGCGCAGCTGTTTTTCCATGGCCGCGTTGCCCTGGGATGCCTGGTTGAGCAGGGTGTCGAGGTAGGGGGCCGCGGCATCCATGCTCACGAAGGCGGGCTGGAAGTCCGGAGGCAGATCCAGCTGGAGGGAGGCCGACCGCACGATGGCGTGGAGCAGGCTGTCGATGGTGCGGATGTTGAGGCTGGCCAGATCGCGCAGGATGACATCCAGCCAGCGGGCGGCCATGCCGGGCGTCAGGGGGATGTCCTTTTCCGGCGTGCCCAGGGCGATGGCCTTGAGCCGGCCGATGACGCGGTCGCGCATCTCGCCGGCGGCGGCATTGGTGAAGGTGATGGCCAGGATCTCGTCCCAGCCCGAGGGGCCGTTGCCCAGCCCGCAGGAGGCGGCAGCGGCCGGTGCCGGTGACCCGCAAGCCGCCAGCAGACACAAGAAACGCCGGGTCAGGTCATAGGTCTTGCCTGACCCGGCGGATGCCTTGACTTGATGCAGACTAGCCATGCGTCTCCTGCTGCGGCAGCATGCCGGCCAGCATGCCCTGCCCCGTGGATTCCAGAGCGGCGCGCCAGAGGTCGGAGTAGATGTTGAGCTTGCGGCGGCGGCGCGTCACCAGCTCCAGCGGCAGGTGCACGTAGCGGTCCTGGATCTTGCCCACCACCATGTCGGTGCGCCCGGCCATGGCGGCATGGACGGCATACTGGCCCAGGAAGCCGCAGTAGACCTTGTCGTTGGCCGTAGCGGGCACGGAACGGATGATGTAGCTGGGGTCGATGTACTTGATGCCGTGGGGGATGCCGCGTGCGTCCATGTAGCGCTTGATCTCCGAGCGCAGCAGGTCGGCCACGTCGCCCAGCAGCAGGTTGCCCGAAGCGTCGGTGGCGCCGGAGCGGTCCAGAAGGTGCTGGCCGGCGCCTTCGGCCACCACGATGACGGCATGGCGGCGGCTCTTCAGGCGTTCTTCCAGCGCGGGCAGCAGGCCGCCTTCCCCTTCGAGGGCAAAGGGCGCTTCCGGTATCAGGACGAAGTTCACTTCCTTCATGGCCAGCGTGGCCTGGGCGGCGATGAAGCCCGATTCCCGGCCCATGAGCTTGACCATGCCGATGCCGTTGGGCATGCCCTTGGCCTCGGTATGGGCGCATTCGATGGCTTCGGTGGCCTTGTAGACGGCGGTCTCGAAGCCGAAGGACTGGGGGATGAAGTTGATGTCGTTGTCGATGGTCTTGGGGATGCCTATGACAGCGATTTTGAGGTTGCGCGCCTGCACCTCGCGGCTGATGCTCAGGGCGGCCTTCATGCTGCCGTCACCGCCGATGACGAACAGGATGCTGACATTGGAGCGCTCCAGGCTGTCCACGATCTCTTCCGCAGACTGGGGACCGCGCGACGAGCCCAGGATGGTGCCGCCGAAGCGGTGGATGTCGGCCACGCGCTCGGGCGTCAATTCCATGGGGTGATGCCCGCAGGCCGGGATGAAGCCTTCCAGCCCGTAGCGGATGCCCATGATGGAGGGCACATGGTAGGCGTGGTGCGCCTCCATGACGATGGCGCGGATGACGTCATTGAGCCCCGGGCAAAGGCCGCCGCAGGTCACGATGGCACATTTTGCCCGGCTGGGGTCGAAGTAGAGTTTTTTCCGGGGGCCGGCAGCCTCGAAATCCAGGCGTACGGGTTCGGTGAACTCGTCACAGAGTTCCCTGTCCACCTGTACGGGCAGGCGCACGTCATCCACCCAGGTGCGGTAGGGCAGCCGGGACGTGAGTTTTGGGGTGCCGAGAGTACGGATACTGGTATCGATGGCGCCGGGTTGGGTCATGCTTCACCTCGTCGTGGGATGCTCGGTTCAGGCGGGCTGCGAGAAGCAGTCGCGCATGGCGGCGATGGAAAGGGACAGGAAGGCATCCAGCGGCAGGCCCGCCTGCTCGCACTGGCGGATGCTGTCACGGCAGACGCTGGCGGCAAAGGCCTTGTCCTTCATCTTTTTCTTGATGCTTTTGACTTCCATGCCTTCATAGCCCGTGGGCCGCATCAGGGCGGCGGCGCTGATGAGGCCGGTGATGGTCTCGCCACAGCGCAGGGCATAGTCGAAACGGGTCTGGGGCGCACAGCCGGTCATCTCGCCGTTGTGGGCGCGGATGGCGGCCAGGGCCTCTTCGGGCAGCTTGCCTTCCAGCAGGCGGGCACCTTCCAGGCCATGCTTTTCCGGTGTGGCTTCCGTGGCGGGATAGTCCACATCGTGCAGCAGGCCGGTCAGGCCCCACAGTTCTTCATCTTCACCAAATTCGCGGGCCAGGGCCCGCATGACGGCCTCGGAAGCGATAGAGTGCTGCAACAGGCCCGCCTGGACATGGTTCTCCGCCAGCAGGGCCAGCGCTTCGTCTCGTGAGATCATGATGGTATTCTCCTTGTCACGATTCTAAAACAGGCAGAACTGCATAGCAAGGGAAAGCCCGGCTGTTCTGGGGAGCGTGACGGAAGGAGACGGGCGTCCCGTGCCGCATCCTTTGACGCTTCCCTGTATCATGGATGCCGTACGGGCAGCGGCAGGGCAGGGGCGTTGCGGACGGCAGAGGGGAAGGAAAGGCATTTCCCCCGGCCCGTGCCGGCCGCGGGCCCTGCCTGTTGACAGCGGCCCGGATATGCCCGATGTAAAGGGATTCAGATAATCCCCGCAACAAAGATTGGGAACTATGCCAATATACGGTTTGCGCTTTCGCGCTTTGGGACAGACACTCTACCATACGGGCCCTGCCGATCTGGCCGTGGGCGATCATGTGCTGATCGCGGCCGATCAGGGGCAGGCCCTGGCGCAGGTGGTCTCCGGTCCCTTTGATCATGTGGCCGGTGTGGAGCCGGAGAGCCTGACGCCCATAGAGCGACGGGCTACGGAAGAAGACCTGGCCGAGGGCCATATCAACGAGGAACTGGCCCGCGAGGCCACGGAATTCTGCCGCCAGTGCATCCGTGACCGCCGCCTGGACATGAAGCTCGTGGACGTTGAGGTCTTTTTTGACCGCAGCAAGCTCATCTTCTATTTCACGGCGCCGGCCCGCATCGATTTTCGTGAGCTGGTCAAGGATCTGGTGCGCGAATACCGCGCCCGCATCGAGCTGCGCCAGATAGGCGTGCGCCACGAGACCCAGATGGTGGGGGCCGTGGGCAACTGCGGCATGGTCTGCTGCTGCCGCCGTTACCTGCGCAAGTTCGCCCCCGTGACCATCCGCATGGCCAAGGAGCAGAACCTGTTCCTCAATCCTGCCAAGATCTCGGGCATCTGCGGCCGGCTGCTCTGCTGCCTTTCCTACGAGCAGGAGAACTACGACCGCTTCCACCACAACTGCCCGCGCCTGGGCAAGAAGTATCAGACCACGCAGGGCACCATGAAGGTGCTGCGGGCCAACATGTTCCGCAATTCGCTGTCCGTGCTCAATGAGAACAACGAAGAACAGGAACTGACGCTGGAGGAATGGCAGGCCCTGGATCCGCATCGTCCCGAGCCCCATCCCAGCAATGCCCAGCCCAAACAGGCGCAGCAGCCCCAGAAGGCGGCACAGGGGGATGGCCTGCTGGTGGTCTCCGTCACGCCGGAGAACGTGGACGATCCCAACCTGTTCGCCGATGTGCTGCCGCCCGATGCGCCCCTGACCGCCGGGCCGGAAGCCCAGCCGCAGCAGGCCCAGCCGCAGGCGGAAGCCGCCCCCGCAGAGAACAGCAAAAGTCGCCGCCGCCGTCGCCGCAAGTCGCAGCAACGGCAGGACGGCGCTGCCGAATAAACGGAGTCAGACGTGAAGAACTTCTACATCACCACCCCCATTTACTATGTGAACGCCAAGCCCCATCTGGGACATGCCTATACCACCATCGTGGCCGACTCCCTGTCGCGCTTCCACAAGACCCTGGGCGACAACACCATGTTCCTGACCGGTACGGACGAACACGGTGACAAGATCGTCAAGGCCGCCGAAAAGCAGGGCATCTCCCCCAAGGAATTCGTGGACGGCATCAGCGGCCTGTTCCGGCAGCTGTGGCCGCAACTGGGCATCGAGAACGACGCCTTCGTGCGTACCACCGACGAAGACCACAAGGCCCGCGTGCAGCGCTTTTTGCAGCAGGTCTATGATGCCGGCGACATCTATTTCGGCGAGTTCGGCGGCCACTACTGTTACGGCTGCGAACGCTTCTATACGGAAAAGGAGCTGGAGAACGGCCTGTGCCCCCAGCATCTGACCAAGCCTGAGTTCATCAGCGAGAAGAACTACTTCTTCCGCATGTCCAAGTACCTGCCCTGGCTGCGGGAATACATCGAGAGCCATCCCGATTTCATCCGCCCCGAGCGCTACCGCAACGAAGTGCTGTCCATGCTGGAATCGGGCGCGCTGGAAGATCTGTGCATCTCCCGTCCCAAGTCCCGCCTGACCTGGGGCATCGAACTGCCCTTCGACAAGGATTACGTCTGCTATGTGTGGTTCGATGCCCTGCTGAACTACATCAGCGCCCTGGGCTGGCCTGACGGTGAAAAGTACAAGACCTTCTGGCCCGGCGAACATCTGGTGGCCAAGGACATCCTCAAGCCCCATGCCGTGTTCTGGCCCACCATGCTCAAGGCCGCGGGCCTGCCCGTGTACCAGCACCTGAACGTGCACGGTTACTGGCTGGTGCGCGATACCAAGATGTCCAAATCCCTGGGCAACGTGGTGGAACCGCTGGAGATGCGCCAGAAGTACGGTCTGGACGCCTTCCGCTATTTCCTGCTGCGCGAGATGCATTTCGGTTCCGACGCCTCCTTCAGCGAAGAAGGCATGGTGACCCGCATCAACGCCGACCTGGCCAACGACCTGGGCAACCTGTTCAGCCGTGTGCTGTCCATGACGGCCAAATATTTCGAGAGCAAGGTGCCCCAGCCCGGCGAGTTCAGCGAGGACGACAAGGCCATCGTCGAGCTGTGCGCCACGGCCATGACCAATTATATCCAGCTGTTCGGCAACACCCAGTTCGCCCAGGGCCTGGATTCCCTGTGGGATCTGGTGCGCGCGCTCAACAAGTATGTGGATTCGCAGGCGCCGTGGACCCTGTTCAAGCAGGGCGACACCACGCGTCTGGGTACGGTCATGTACGTGCTGCTGTCGGCCATGCGCAAGGTGGCCCTGTGCCTGTGGGCCGTCATGCCCGATGCCTCCCGCACCCTGCTGGAGCAGCTGGGCCAGCAGCCCGGCGAAGGCCCTGTGACCACCTCGCTGGAAGCCGAGGCCGGCAACTTTGACGGTCTGCAGCCCGGCACCGGAGTGGCGGCCAGCTCCAACCTTTTCCCGCGCATCGACGTCAAGGCCCTGCAGCAGGAAGCTCCGGCCGAAAAGGCCCCCAAGGCCAAGAAGGAAAAGAAGCAGGAAGCCCCCAAGGCCGCTCCTGCCGCCGAAGGCCAGAGCGGTGGTGAGATCAGCTTCGACCAGTTCAAGGCCGTGGAGATGCGCGCCGGGACCGTGGTCGTGGCGGAGAAGCATCCCAATGCCGACCGCATCCTGCGCCTGGAGATCGACTTTGACGAAGGCCAGCCGCGCCAGATCCTGTCCGGCCTGGCCGACTACTACAAGCCTGAGGAGCTGGTGGGCAAGCAGGTCATCGCCGTGCTCAACCTGGCCCCGCGCAAGATCCGTGGCCTCATGTCCAACGGCATGGTGCTGACCGCGGAAAAGGACGGCAAGCTCTCCGTCCTGACGCCTGCCGCGCCTGTGCCCAACGGCAGCCAGATCGCCTAGGATAAACGATTCTCGACAAGGGCGGGGAGGGCTTTTTGCCGGCGGCAAGGAGGGCCTCCCTTCCCCATACCTCTTCCTTTTTCAGCGCCCTCAGAGGGAGCAGGGGAGAGCAGCGGGGAGCCCCCGGGCAGAGACAAAAAACTCCCCCGTCCGCAAGGGATGGGGGAGGCTGGAACAGGGGAGCACGACCATCAGGCCGCCTTCCCTTTTTTCATACCTCGCGGCATGATGCGCAGGGCGGGGATTGCAATGCCCGGCATTTCCGTCTATAGGCTGGCCGCGGGCGCCGGTGCTGCCGGGCCGCCCGTGGGGAGGGGCTGTTGCCTCCGGGAAGTGCGGCATCCTGTGGGACCAAGTTCCCGGGGAGGGCGGCGATGCCGTCCCGGCAGGCCCCGGCCGCTGTTCAGGAAGGCGATACCTCTTCGCTCTTTTCCTGCGTCTTGGAATCGAACAGGCGGCCCAGTGCCGCTGCGTCCAGCGGGTTGAGGTTGAAGCGCATCCCGGCTTCGTCCAGAAGGGCGGCCAGGGATTTTTCAGGATACAGGGCGCGCTGTTCCGCCAGCCAGGCGGCGGCTCGCCGTACCAGTTCCGAAGCGGGCATGATGGTGGCCATGGGATTCTCCTTTTTGCGGATCACTCTAGCCGAGTCCGTTTCGGGAAACAACGGGTCTTCGGATCCAAAGGACGGCATATATGGATAATTTGTGGATTGCGTTCATCCTCAGCATCGTGGAAGGGCTGACGGAATACCTGCCGGTCTCGTCCTCGGGCCATCTGGTGCTGGTGGGCGATCTGCTCAATTTCAGCGGTGAAAAAGCTGCGACCTTCCAGGTGGTCATCCAGCTGGGGGCCATCATGGCTGTGGTCGTCCTCTACT
>CALBAX010000004.1 GCA_937926875.1 uncultured Desulfovibrio sp. | reverse complement strand
ATTGCGCAGTGACCCCAAGGAACAGGCTGAACATGTGATGCTGGTGGATCTGGGACGCAACGATCTCGGCCGGGTGGCCCAGCCCGGCAGTGTGAACCTGGAGCGCTGCATGGATGTGGAGCGTTTTTCCCACGTTATGCATCTGACCAGCCGGGTCACGGCCCGCCTGGCTCCGGGACGCGATGCCCTGGACGTGCTGGCGGCCACCTTCCCGGCAGGGACGGTCAGCGGTGCGCCCAAGGTCAGGGCAATGGAGATCATCCGCAGCCTGGAAGGTCGTGCCCGCGGTCCTTATGCGGGCTGCATCGGCTGGCTGGGGCTGGACAAGGACAGCGTGGATCTGGACATGGGCATCGCCATCCGCAGCATGTGGAGCCGCGGGGGACGCCTGTTCTGGCAGGCCGGCGGAGGCATCGTCCATGATTCGGACGCCGCTCTGGAATGGAAAGAAGTTTGCAACAAATCGGCCATCATGCGCCTGGTGCTTGAAGAGGGTGAAGACCATGTTCCTGCTCATCGATAATTACGATTCCTTTACCTACAACCTGGTCCAGGCGTTCTACGCTCTGGGGCACGAGCCCGTGGTGCTGCGCAACGACGATCCCGCCATCCTGGACATGGCCGTGGATCCCGCCCTGGAGATGGTCTGCATCTCGCCCGGGCCGGGGCATCCCTCTCAAACGGGCTTCTGTCCTGAATTCCTGCGCCGGCTGCCGCACCATGTGCCGGTGCTGGGCGTCTGCCTGGGCCATCAGCTGCTGGGCCTGCACGCCGGGGCGCGGGTGGATGTGGGCCCCTGCATCATGCACGGCAAGCAGTCCGAGATCGTGCATGATGGCAGCGGCCTGTTCGAAGGCCTGCCCAATCCCATGAAGGTGGCCCGCTATCATTCGCTGGTGGTCCATAGCGGGGAAGGGGAGGGCAATGCGCTGTTCACGGTGACGGCCCGCGCCCCTGAAGGGGAGGTCATGGCCCTGCAATATCGCGACAGGCCCTGGGTGGGCGTGCAGTTCCATCCCGAATCCATCCTGACGCCGGACGGCCTGCGCCTGCTGGGCAACTTCCCGCAGGCCATCCTGCCCCGGCAGGGACGGGATGGCGGCATGGCCGAGGTGCTGGAACATCTGGCGCGGCGGGAAGACCTGACGGCGGACATGGCCTCCCGCAGCTTCGGCGCACTCATGGATGGCAGACTGACGCCTGCCCAGGCCGGAAGCTTCCTCATGGGGCTGCGCATGAAGGGAGAAAGTGCCCTGGAGCTGGCCCATGCCACCCGGGCGGCCCTAGCCCGCGCCGTGCGTGTGGAAGGCATATCGGGGCCGTGCATCGACGTGGTGGGTACCGGCGGTGACGGTCGCCATTCCTTCAATTGTTCCACAGCGACCTCGCTGGTGCTGGCAGGCATGGGTTACAAGGTGGTCAAGCACGGCAACCGGGCGGTCTCTTCCACCTGCGGCAGTGCCGATGCCCTGGAGAGCCTGGGCATCCCGCTGGATACCGATCCAGCAGCTGTGGCGGACATGGTGGCCAAACGCAATTTCGCCTTCCTCTTCGCCCCGCATTTCCATCCGGCATTCAAGAATATCGGTCCGTTGCGCAAGGAATTGGGGGTGCGTACCCTGTTCAACCTGCTGGGCCCCATGATCAATCCGGCCCGGCCCAGCCACCTGCTCATGGGGGTGGCCCGGCCCGAGCTGGTGCCCCTTCTGGCCGACACCCTGTCGCAGTCCTCGCTTTACCGGGCGGCAGTGGTCTGCGGGGCCGGCAACTATGACGAGCTGACGCCCATGGGCCCGGCCACGGCCATGCTGCTGCACGACGGCAACATCCGGCCGCTGGAGCTGGATCCGGCCAGTTTCGGTTTCCAGAGCTGCACGCCGGAAGATCTGGCGGTGGAGAGCCGCGAGGAGGCTGTCGAAGTGCTGCGTCGCCTGCTTGATGGTGAAGGCCCGCGCCCCATGCGCGATATGGTGGCCCTCAATGTGGGGCTGGCCATCTTCCTCATGGAAGAGAGCATGCCCCTGGATGTCTGCATGGCCCGTGCCCGCGAAGCGGTGCGTGCCGGTCTGGGGAGGAGGGTCCTCCATGCTGCTTGAGCGTTTCCTCTGGGCCAAGGCGGACGAAGTGGCACGGTTGCGGCGACAGGAAAGGGAAGGCAGCCTGCCTGCGCCCTTCAGCGGGCCGCGCGGCGACTTTGCCGCGGTCCTGCAACGGCGGATGGCAGGCGTGCCGCTGACCGTCATCGCGGAATTCAAACAGGCTTCGCCCTCCCGGGGGCCCATCTGCCATAGCCTGACGGTGGAAGAGACCGCCCGGCAGTATGTGGCGGCCGGGGCCGGGGCTCTCTCCATACTCACGGAGCGGCGCTTTTTTGCCGGTGAGCTGGATTTTTTGGGACGGGCGGCTTCCTGTTGCCCGGAGACGCCCCTGCTGCGCAAGGACTTTATCTTCGATCCGCTGCAGGTGCGGGCCACGGCAGCCACTCCGGCAGCGGCCCTGCTGCTCATCGTGGCCCTGACCCCGGATGCCTCGCTGCTGCGCCGTCTGCGGGAGCAGGCGGAAAGCCTCGGCATGCAGGCCGTGGTGGAAGTCTGCGGCAGGAAGGATCTGGTGCTGGCCCGGGAGAGCGGGGCACGCATCATCCAGGTCAATGCCCGTGACCTGGACACGCTGCGGGTGGACATGCAGGCCTGTCTGGAGCTGGCACGGCAGTGCCCGCCGGAGCAGGGCGAGATCTGGATCGCGGCCAGCGGCATGGATCGTCGCGAGCATCTGGAAGATGCCGCCCGGGCCGGATTCTCCGCTGCTCTGGTAGGGACGGCCCTCATGAAGGACGGGCAGCCCGGGGCCGCGTTGCGCCGGCTGCTCCAGGGCCGGGAGGAAGGGCATCATGCTGCTTAAATTCTGCGGTCTGCGGCGGCAGGAAGATGTGACGCTGGCCGCCCGGCTGGGGGCCACGCATTGCGGCTTCGTGTTCCATGCGGGCAGCCCCCGCTGTATGGATGCCGTGACGGTCTCCCGCCTGGAGAGCGGGGGCATGCTGCGTGTGGGCGTCTTCACCGGACAGGACAGCGACGAGATAGCCCGCATCATGCGTCTGGCGCGGCTGGACATGGCCCAGCTCCATGCCGACCAGTCCGTGGAATGTGCCCGGCAGCTGGGCCCGGAACGGGTGATCCGGGTGCTGTGGCCGCAGCGCTACAGTGATACGGCCGCGCTGGCAGCCGCGGCAGGCCAGTATGCCGACAGCTGTGCCCTGTACCTGCTGGATGCCGGCAGGGCAGGTGGCGGCAGCGGCCATACGCTGGCCTGGGAGAAGCTGGGCAGCCTGCGCCTGCCCCATCCCTGGCTGCTGGCCGGGGGCATGTCGCCCGCCAATTTCCGTCAGGCGCTGACGGCGTGCCATCCGGACGGCGTGGATTGCAATTCCGGCGTGGAAGATGCGCCGGGGCAGAAGGATGCCCGGGCCATGGCAGATATGGCCCGCCTTGTCGAAGAGATTTTCCGGGCTGGTCCGGCAGATCCTTCCCTACGGGCCTGACGGCCTGCTCCCGGAAGGACTGGAGAGCCGGGCTGATAAAAGGTATAAAAAACGATACAGCTCAGATACAGTGGAGAACGACCATGAAGAAAGGCTATTTTGGCGAATTTGGGGGATGTTTCGTTCCTGAGTTGCTGATGCCGCCGCTGCTGGAAGTGGAAGCGGCCATGCGGGACATCATGCCGACGCAGCAATTCCAGGACGAGTTGCAGGATCTGCTGCACAATTATGCGGGACGGCCCACGCCCCTGACCTTCTGCCCCCGTCTTTCCGAAGAACTGGGCTTTGAACTGTGGCTCAAGCGTGAGGACCTGCTGCATTCCGGTGCCCACAAGATCAACAATACGCTGGGGCAGGCGCTGCTGGCCAAATATATGGGCAAGACCGCCCTGGTGGCCGAGACCGGTGCCGGGCAGCACGGTGTGGCCACGGCCGTGGCGGCCGCCCGTCTGGGCATGAGCTGCACCATCTATATGGGGGCGGAAGACGTGGAACGGCAGGCGCCCAACGTCATGCGCATGCGCCTGCTCGGGGCCACCGTGCATCCGGTGGAAAGTGGTTCGCGCACGCTCAAGGATGCCATCAATGAGGCCCTGCGTGCCTGGATCGTCAGCCAGCAGACCACGCATTACTGCTTCGGCACGGCTGCCGGGCCCCATCCTTTCCCCACGCTGGTGCGCATGTTCCAACAGGTCATCGGGCAGGAAGTGCGGGAACAGATGCTGGCCCGTGTCCAGCGCCTGCCGGATGCGGTAGTAGCCTGCGTGGGCGGCGGTTCCAATGCCATCGGCCTGTTCCATCCCTTCCTGGATGACGAGCGGGTGCGCATCATCGGTGTGGAGGCCGCCGGTACGGGCGAACCGGGCTGCTTCAATTCCGCACCGCTCAACCTGGGCAGCCCCGGGGTGCTGCACGGCAACCGCACCATGCTGCTCCAGAACAGTGACGGCCAGATCGAGCCGTCGCACTCTGTCTCGGCCGGGCTGGATTATCCCGGCGTGGGGCCGGAACATGCCTTCCTGCACAAGACGGGCCGGGTGCGCTATGTGATGGTCCGTGATGCCCGCGCCCTGGCCGCCTTTGAGAAGCTGTGCCACGCCGAGGGCATCCTGCCCGCGCTGGAATCCTCTCATGCTCTGGCCTGGGTGCTGGATCACCCCGAGGAGTTCGAGCCCGGCAGCAAGGTGGTGGTCAACCTTTCCGGCCGCGGAGACAAGGACTTGGCCATCGTGCGCAAGGCCCTGAACCTGCCGGAAAACGGGGAGATCTGCTAGCGCCATCCGCGGAACAAAGCCCCCGGCCAACGGACGGGCAGGGGAACCGCAGCGGGGATGACACCTTCCCCCGCGTGCATGGAGATGGGAAACAGCCCATGCCCTGCTTTCCGTTCGGGAAAGGCCGGCAGAGAGCCATACAACAACAGCCATAACGGGGGCGGTCGTCAGCGGCCGCCCCGGGAGTTCGTCATGCATATCCTTGAAGAAAAGATCCGTGCGGCCCGTGCTGCCGGACGTCATGCCCTGATCCCCTTCGTGACCTTCGGCTTCCCGGATGAAAAACGCTTCTGGCCCGCACTGGTGGAGCTGGACGAGAGCGGAGCGGACATCATCGAGATCGGTGTCCCCTTTTCCGATCCTGTGGCCGACGGGCCTGTGGTGGAGGAGGCCTCGCGCCGGGTACTGAGCGACGGTGTTTGCTTGGCCCGGATCATGGAAGAGCTGAAATTGCGCACCGGGGTCTTCCGTGCGGGTATCGTCCTGATGGGCTACCTGAACCCCTTCCTGCAATACGGGTTGGAAAAACTGGCGGTAGAGGCTCGCGAGGCCGGTGTCCATGGTTTCATCATCCCGGATCTGCCCTTTGAGGAGTCCGGGGATATCCGCCGCATCTTCGCCGCGCAGGGCCTGGCCCTGATCGCCCTGGTGGGCCCCAATACGCCCGAGGAACGGATGCGCTTATATGCGGAAGTCAGCGAAGGGTATGTCTATGTGGTCTCGGCCATGGCGACCACGGGACAGCGCGCCCGTATGGAGATGCAGGTCGCCGAGACCCTGCAGCGGGCCCGCTCCGTGTTCCGCCTGCCTCTGGCGCTGGGCTTTGGCCTGGAGCAGCCGGAACAGATGCAGGGCCTGCCGCCGGATACCCTGCCCGATGCCGTGGTCTTCGGCAGTGCCTTGCTGAAGCATCTGGATGCCGGCAGGCCTGCTGCCGAGTTCATCGCCCGCTGGAAGTAACTTTCGGGAGGCACCGTTTTTTCAGGATCCGGTGAGGGCCGTGTCGTGTGACGGCCCTTACCGGAAAAGAGGAGCCGTTTCTGCCTGGTGCAGGAGCGCCTCCTCTTTTTTGTAGGAGGACGTGAAAATTTTTATTGACATTGAAATTCGTTTTCAATTAAGTTGAACCTGCAGCAAGTGGGGGCTGAGCATGAAAACAAGACAAGGAGCCATATATGTGCGTCACTCTCATTGGCGGAATGGACAGACTCAAGCAGGATTATATCGCCGCTGCCCGTCAGGGGGGAGCAACACTCAAATGCATCAGCCGCAATGAGCGGAATTTCGTGGACAAGATCGGCAACCCGGATGCCATCATCGTGTTCACCAACAAAGTCTCGCATGAAGCCAAGCGCAAAGCTCTGCTGCATGCCCGCTCCCGCAACATCCCCATCCATCTGGTGCACTCCTGCGGAGTGTCCAGCTTGCGTGATTGTTTGTCGTCTTCATAAATATTGACATTCATTTTCAAGTTAGATAGGGTTCGGGAAATGAAATTCGTTTTTTGAACCCTTACTTTTTTTGCCCATGGGTCACACAAGGCCTCAAAGAGGAGTTTTTGGAATGAGTGCTGAAGCCCGGTTTGATGGTGGTCAGGGGAAAATGGCCACGGGAGCGTTGCGGATCGCTCTGGCAGGCAATCCCAACTGTGGTAAAACCACGGTGTTCAATGCCTATACAGGCGCACGGCAGCATGTGGGCAACTACCCCGGCGTCACGGTGGACCGCAAGGAAGGTCATGTGCGCCACGGCAACGTCGACATCACCCTGGTGGACCTGCCCGGGACCTATTCTCTGACCGCCTACTCCATGGAAGAGCTGGTGGCCCGTGCCGAGCTGGGCAGCGGGGACGTTCAGGCCGTCATCAATGTGGTGGACGCCTCGGCCCTGGAGCGCAACCTGCTGCTGACCGTGCAGATGATGGAGATGGGCCTGCCTGTGGTGCTGGTCTGCAATATGATGGATGAAGCCCGCAAGGCCGGTGTGCATATCGACATGGAGCGCCTGTCCAGGATGATGGGAATCCCTGTGGTGTCCGCCGTGGCCCGTACCGGTGAGGGGCTGCAAAAGGCCCTCGGTGAGGCGGCGCGTCTGGCCGGCGGAGGCCAGCGCCGGGTGCTGGAACTCAACTATGGTGCGGATATCGACGAAGGCCTGCGGACCATGTGCGGGATCATCCGGCGCGAAGGCCTGCTGGAGAAGTACGCGGCCCACTGGATCGCCGTGAAGCTCATGGAAGGTGACGCCGAGATCCGCAAGGAAGTGCATCAGGCCAGCAGCGAGGCCGCGGCGGAGCTGGATGCCGTGCGCCGTAAAGTGGCCGAGCACATCCGCACCGCGCACAACATCTCCATGGAAGCCTACATCACGGATGCCCGCTACGGCTATATCCGAGGGCTGCTGCGTGACGGCGTGGTGCGCCAGGACGCTGGCAAGGATCGTCTGGCTCTTTCCGACAAGCTGGACAAGGTGCTGACCAATGCCTTTTTCGGTCCGCTCATCATGCTGGCCGTGTTGTATGGCCTGTTCTATGTGACCATCGAGGTCGGGGCCTATCCCCAGGGCTGGGTGGAAGACGGCTGCGCCGCGCTGGGTGAATTCTTTGCCGGCATCATCCCTGAAGGAGAGCTGCAATCCCTGGTGGTGGACGGCATCATCGGCGGCGTGGGCGGCGTGCTCAGCTTCGCGCCCCTCATCGTCATCATGTTCGCTCTCATCGCCTTCCTGGAAGACAGCGGCTACATGGCGCGCATCGCCTATATGATGGACCGCATCTTCCGCGCTTTCGGCCTGCACGGTGCCTCTGTCATGCCTTATATCATCGCGGGCGGTATCGCGGGCGGCTGCGCCATCCCCGGTGCCATGGCCACGCGTACCCTGCGCAGCCCCAAGGAAAAGCTGGCGACCCTGCTGACCCTGCCGTACATGAGCTGCGGCGCCAAGCTGCCCGTGTTCCTGCTGCTGGCCGCGGCCTTCTTTGGCGACCAGGCCCCGACGGTGATGATGCTGGTCATGCTGTCCGGCTGGGTCTTCGCCCTGCTGGTGGCCCGTCTGCTGCGCTCCACCATCATCAAGGGCGAGGCGACCCCCTTTGTCATGGAACTGCCTCCCTACCGCCTGCCCACCCTGTTCAGCGTGCTCATGCATTGCTGGGAACGTACCTGGATGTATGTGAAAAAGGCCGGTACCGTGATCCTGGCCATCTCCATCATCATCTGGGCCGGTCTGACCTATCCCAAGCTGGATGAAGCCGAGTCGGCCAAATTCGACACGCAGATCGAGCAGCTCACGGCCCAGATGGAAGCCCTGCCCGCTGAAGACGAAGGCCGGGCGGCCCTGGAAGAGCAGATCACCAAGCTGGAAGAAGAGAAGGGTGCCGCCGAGCTGGCTTACAGCTATGCCGGTCGCCTGGGCAAGGCCATCGAGCCCCTGACTCTGCCCGCCGGTTTCGAATGGCGTACGGACATCGCCCTGCTGGCCGGTGTGGCCGCCAAGGAAGCCGTGGTCTCCACCATGGGTACGGCGTACTCCCTTGGTGATGTGGATCCCGAAGATGCCCAGAGCTTGGGCCAGCTGCTGCAGAACAGTCCCAACTGGAACAAGGCCACGGCCCTTTCCCTGATGCTCTTCGTGCTGCTGTACTCGCCCTGCTTCGTCTCCCTGGTGGTCATCCAGCGTGAGGCCGGGGGCTGGCGCTGGCTGATTTTCAGCATGGTCTTCAATACGCTGCTGGCCTTTGCCGTCTCCGTAGCAGCCTACCAGATCGGTCTGGTGGTCTGGGAGTAGACCTGCCATACACGCTGAACGTCCGGCGGCGGGTAACGGTCGCCGCCATGCGGGAGGGGCTTTCTGGAGCCCCTCCTTTTTGCGTTCCCTTTTTTCTTTTCTCGTGGCTCCAGGGGACGCCGTGTGCGGGACTGGCCATGCAGGCTCCATGACTGTCGGACAAGGATATTCCGGCCGCTCGGGAATAGCCCGTGGACAGGTGTGGATGCGGCCTGTCGCCTGCCTTGACAAAGGCTGCGAAGCACGGGCATTATCCCCACGATGGGGCATTCTCTGATCCGGCGGACATGCGGTCCGCAGACGATGGACGCGCGCGACAGCCGGTTGTCAGGCTGTGCGCGAAGGAGCATGCCCAGATTCACGACGGAGCCGTTTCGTCCGTATGCGGTGCGCCGTGGCAAAGAGCAGACAAAGGAGTGTTCATATGTCCGCTGACTGGAGCAAGGGCGTTGAAGAACTGGTGCAGTCCTGGCAGAGCGATCCCCTGAATGCCCGCGCGGCCTTCCTGGCATATCGTGACTATCTGGCGGGTCTGGAAAACGTTTCGCTGGAATTCAAGGCCCGTCCGGGCGTCAGCTATTCGCTGCGTGCGCGCAATGCCGCCCAGAAACGGCGTGAGCTTTTCGTCCTGGTGGACGTGGTGGATGACGAACCGGAAAGCCGCTGGCTGTCTGTCTGCTTCTATGCCGACATGATCCGGGATCCCGACGAGCTGGGCGACTATGTGCCGGCCGGTCTCATGGGCGAGGATGCCTGCTGCTTCAATCTGGATGCAGATGACGATGCCATGCGTGCCTATATCGCTGACCGCATCGCCGAAGCTGCCCGCAGCGCGGCGGAGGGCAAGGAGTAGCCCCGTATGACGACAGGCCGGTATGTGGCCCTTGATTTTGAGACTTCCGGCTATGCGGCCCACAGCGCGTGCGCTGTGGGCCTTTGCCGCATCGAGGATGGTGTGGTCACGGACAGCTTTTACAGCCTGATCCGTCCGCCATCCTCCCGTGTTTTGTTCACCCATGTGCATGGCCTGACCTGGCCCATGCTGAAGGATGCCCCCACGTTCACGGAATTGTGGCCGCAGCTGGTTGCTTTTATGGCAGGCAGCCATGCCCTTTTGGCCCACAATGCCGGATTCGATCGCAGGGTACTGCATGCATCCTGTCAGGCTCTGGGGCTTGTGCAGCCACAACTGCCGTTTTTGTGTACGCTCAAGGGGGCGCGCCGCAGCCTGCCGCTGGCATCACGGGCGCTGGACAGCGTCTGTGACTACTTTGGCATCCCGCTGGATCACCATCACGCCGGCTCTGATGCCCGGGCCTGTGCGGAGATCTATGTGCGTCTGCGTGGCCTTGGCGTCACGGACGGCCAGATGAAACTGTGATGGCTGGCCAGACGGCACAGGCAGGAGGCATCCCCGGGATGGCCTCCTTTTTTTATGGCTGAAGGAGGGTGCGCGGAGCACGGGCGGATGGGAGAAGCCGCGCGACCATATGGAGAAACAGAGGGCTGGGAGGGATATATGGATATCGTGCATGTCCGTAGTCACAAAAAAGTCTGGTTGCCGCTCTTGCTCGTAGGGGATGAGAGCGAGGCCATGATAGACCGTTATCTGGAACGCGGGGAGCTGTTCGTCCTCCATGACCCCGATGCCCGGGGGCTTTGCGTCGTGACCCAGGAGAGCGGGGGCGTGGCGGAGATCAAGAACCTGGCCGTGGCAGCCGCCTGGCGCAGACGCGGTTACGGCAAGGCGTTGATAGAATTTGTCTGTGCGCGCTATGCCTCCTCCTGCCATAGTTTGCAGCTGGGGACAGGCGAAGTCCCATCGACGCTGGCATTTTACCGGGCCTGCGGTTTTGTGCCATTTGACCGCATCCCTGGCTTCTTTACCCGCAGCTATCCCCACCCCATCGTGGAAGAGGGCATTCTCTTGCGTGATATGGTGTACCTGCGGCGCCGGCTGTCTGGCGGGAGATGAGGCAGACAGCGTGGAGCCGTCCCAGGAAGCAGTGTGTGTCATTTTTTTGAATACCTACGTGCAGTCATTGGGGAAAACTGTTTAATATATTGTAATCAATGATTATTTATATATGGCATCCTCTTTGCTAGTTCTATGTGGATACAGCTATCCATGGAGGAAATTTGGCAGTGCCGGACAGCAGCATCCACGAGCGCTACAGAACGACAGGTCGTATACGGCAGACCGCATTCGCGGCGGTCGCGTTCGTGTCTCTGCTGCTGGCCGTGCTTTTGGGCGGCCTGTCCCTGCGGGGAGCGGGCGGGTGTACCGGCGAGGATGGGGCTGCCCTGTGTCATGAGCAGGAGGCATCGCTGTCCCGGCAGCTGGAACAGTTTTCCTGCATCCGTCAGGCGCGGGTGCAACTTGCCCCTCAAAGCTGGCAGCCTGGGGCGGTCATCGTTTTGGAGCCCTCACGGCCGGACACCATGCCGGATGCCGCGGCTCTGGACAGGATGCTGGATGTCCTGTCCCTGGTACCGGACGGCCCGGACAAACGCCATGTCCTTGTCTTCGATACGGAAGGACGGCGCCTGTATCCAGATCAGGATACGGACGGGACGGCCCGCCGGGAACAGGAAGTGGCGCTGGAGCGTCAGGCCCTGCGGATCCTGCGGCCACTGCTGGAAGACAGTGGCAGGGCAGAAGTCCTCGTCAGCCTAGATGGAGCAGGAAAGGAAAAAGGCCGGGTACCGGGGCGCCGTACAATCTCGGTCCTGCTGGAAGAAAATGCCATCCCGGAAGCATCGCTCCCGCATCTTGAAAGCCTGCTGGGGCAGGCCTGCGGGCTGGAAGAGGATCGAGGCGATACGCTGCTGATCTGTTTCCTGCCTGCACGACGGGATGTGCTTGTCCTGCGGGGCGTGGCCCTGGCCTTTGCCGTCCTGGCTCTGGCCAGTATGGTCGCGTTCTTCCGGAGGCGTCGCCGTGCCCCTGTCGCGGATGTTCCTTCCGGGACGGCGGTCGAGGGAGGCCCGCCGGACGAGGCAGGAGCGGACAGCGAAGCGACGGATGATGCTGACAGCCTGCGACAACAGGTGGGAGCCTGCCTCCGGGAGCATCCCGGGCACGGGGTGGCCCTGCTGCGGCACTGGCTGGCGCAGGAAGATGGTGTACCGGAAGGGACAGCAGGAGGGCAGGGATCATGCAACTGACAGGCAGCCAGCGTTGTGCGGTCTTCCTCCTGGCCATGGGCGAAGAGGTGGCCGCGGACATGCTGGGCAACATGCAACGGCAGGAGGTGGCCCGCATAACGGGAGCCATGGCCCGTCTGCCGCACGTCCCCGAAAGGGAAGTACGGGCCATCTTGCGGGAAGCCCGGATATTCCTTGAGGTACAGGCTGACGGCATCTGTGCGGACAGAGCTCTGGCCGGACGTCTGCTGGAGCATTGCCTTGGCGAACGCGAGGCTCGGGAGACCATGCGCGAGTGGGGCCCGGAGGAGTCGGCACGGCCGTTCGAATCACTGGAGCGGATGCGTCCGGGACAGCTCTATCAGCTGCTGCGGCAGGAACATCCCCAGACGCTGGCGCTGGTCCTTGGCCATCTTTCCGCTTCCCGGGCGGCGGGCCTGCTCATGCGCCTGCCGACGGACATGCGCTCCCTGCTGCTGGAACATATCGGCGGACTGGCTCCGGTGGATGCGGACATCCTGGATGAGGTGGACAGTGTGCTTGCCCGGCAGGCTGCGGAAAGATCCGCACAGGACTGGCGCCCCGGCCTGCAGATGGCGGCCGAGATCGTGGCGGCTGCCGGCAAGGAGGAGGGCAGAGCGTTGCTGGCCGATCTGGAACGGCACGATTCACGCTTGCCGTCGCTGCTGGGCAGGATGGTGCACTGCCCTGAAGACTGTTTGAAACTGGAGGACGGCCTGCTGGAAGAGGCGCTGGAAGAAATGTCCGGCGAGGCGCTGGCCGGTGTTTTGAGCACCTGCGGGCCTGCCGTGCGTACGGCCCTGCTGGAGCACGTGCCGGAAGTACGGCATCCTGCCATCGAGCGGCGCCTCCGCAGCGGGGAGCCTTCCACCGGACAGGCGGCAGCATATCGCGAAGATTTTTTGCGCTGCGTGCGGCAGTTGCAGGCTGAGCGCATGCAGGCGGATCTGGATGCGGCAAAAGCCGCCGAGCGCAGGGCCGGAGCATGAAAAACAGCCCGGAAGATCATCTTCCGGGCTGTTTTGGGGGATATTCAGGCGACGATCACTTGTCCAGGATCAGGGCGTTGGCCTCGCGGCTGCGGTCATTGGCCAGCAGGCCGTTTTCCTGCAAATAGCGTTTGCCCTGGGCGGCAAAGTCGGCATGGCTGATCTCTTTGGGGATGCCGGGACAAAAATCCTTGGCCAGATGCAGGCTGACGGGATCTTCTATGTTGCCCCGGAAAAAGGGCCAGGCTTTGCAGATGGAAGGCTTGCCCTCATGGACGATGCACCCCTTGCCCTCCCGGAAGAAGATGCAGTAGCCGTCCTCGCCCACGCGGATCTTGAGCTTTGTTCCCACATATTCCCCAAACTGGCGTATCACCTCTTCCTCTTCCATGCGGAGGGTAGCACAAAGCCGCTTCAGGTCGGAGGGGCTGACGACGATACCGCCTTTCCCTTGGCAGCAATGGCCGCACATCTTACAGGAAAAGGCCCGGGTTTCTTGGCTCATTTCGATATCCTCAGGATTGTTTTTGCAAAGGGAACAGGCGGGCGTGTTCGACCATGAGGCAGAGGTCTTCCACCACAAGGATCTGTTCAGGTTCCAGCAGGGCACGTGCCTCGGCAGAGCGGATGCCCTCCTGCATCCAGAAGCAGCGGGGCTTCCAGGGCAGGGCCAGCACTTCCTGCGCATGGGCGGGGCAGTACTGGGGAGCGCGGAAAAGGTCGATGATGTCCACAGGCTGGGGCAGGGACGCCAGATCGGGATAGGCCGTCAGGCCCCAGACGGTCTTGCGGACGGGGTGTACCGGAAAGATGGTGTAGCCCTTGTCCAGCAGGTAGCGGCCCACTCTGTCCACGGGCTGCCCGGCTTTGTCTTTGGCGCCTACGATGGCGATACTGCGGGATCGCTGGAGTACGTCCCGGATGGCGGTGAAAGAAAGCATCCATGCCTCCATGAGGGATTGTCCCGGCGTAGCCGACGGGGAAAGACGAATATACGGGCTGACAGGGACAAGTGCAAGCCTGGGCCCAGACTTGGTGAAAACTTTTGTCCCTGCCGTGGTGTCAGGCCCGGAGAGCCTCCTGCGTGGCCGCAGCTGCGGGCGTAGCGGGAGCTGCGCAGATGACCGGCTTGACGGCAAAGAGCTTGTCCGTTTTGCCGAACAGGTAGAGCAGGTCCCCGGCTTCCATGACGAAGTCGGCAGGCGGAGAGGCCATCACGTCCTGCTCGCCGCGGGCCACGGCCACCACGGTCACGGCGTATTCCCGGCGCAGATTGCTTTGGGCAAGGCTGAGGCCGCACAGGGGAGATCCTGCCTCCAGCCGCATGGTCTGCACGCCCATTTCGGGCAGGCGGCTGGCAACGCTTTCCAGGCTGTCCGCAGCGCTGCTCATGCGCCGGATCATGCGGTAGTTCTGCTGGCGCAGGCGGGCGGAGAAGGCGTCGATATCTTGACGAGGCACCAGATACTGGGTCAGCACCTGGTTGAACACCTCGATGGAGGTCTCGAATTCCTCGGCAATGACCACATTGGCACCCAGACGGCGGAGCGGGGCGACTTCGGTGATGAACCGTGTGCGGGCCACGATATAGAGGTCGGGGTTCATGCGCCGGGCCTCCAGGGTGATGGCACGTACGGCTGCCGGGTCGGAGATGATGATGGCCAGGACGCGGGCCGTATAGACCCCCAGATGTTCAAGAATGACAGGCTGGGAGGCGTCCCCGTGCGAGATGGGTTCCTTGTTCTTGTAGCGGCTCACGGTCTCGGGATTCATCTCCAGGATGGTGTAGGGGATGCCGGATTCCTTGGCCACCTGGGCCAGATGCTTGCCGCTGATGCCGAAGCCCACGATGATGAGATGGTCTTTGAGGGAACTGGCCTTCTGTTGTCCCTCTTCCGGGGTGGAGGCTTCCTTGCCGTGTCTGCGGGTCAGCAAGACAGCGGCGCGGGGCGCCAGATTGATAAGGAAGGGCGTGAGCATCATGGTGATGACGCTCAGGGCCAGGAAGGACTGGTAGCCGATATCGTTGAGCAGACCGGCAGCCAGACCGGAGGCGGCCAGCACGAAGGAAAATTCCCCGACCTGCGCGAGGCTGAGGGAGGTCTGGATGGCCGTGCGCAGCGGGTAGCCCTGCACCAGGACGGCAGGCATGGTCAGCAGGCTCTTGATCAGGATGAACAGCAGGGTATTGAGCAGGATGGCCCAGACATGCTGGAAGAAGAAGGAGAGATCCAGCATCATGCCCACGGAGATGAAGAACAGGCTCATGAACACGTCACGGTAGGGCATGATGCCCGAAATGACGCTCATGCTGTACTGGGAACGGGCCAGCATCAAGCCCGCCAGGAAGGCGCCCAGCGAAAGGGAAAGGCCCAGACTGTGCGTGAGCAGGGCCATGCCGAAACAGGTGCCCAGTGTGGAGAGGAAGAGCAGCTCGCGCGAACGGGTGCGCATGACGGCTTCCATGAAACGGTTGAGACCCAGGTGGGCAGCCAGCAGCACAGCTCCGAGGATGCCCCCCACTTTCAGAACCGACAGCAGCATGTCCAGGGGCGCCATGTGGAACTGGCCGGAGAGCAAGGGCACACAGAGCATCATGGGCGCGACCATGATGTCCTGAAAAACGAGGATAGCCAGGGAGAGACGCCCTGTGGGCGTACTGGTGATGCCTTTCTGCTGGAAGATCTGCAACACGATGGCCGAAGAGGACAGTGCCACGAGACAGCCCCAGAAGATGCCGCTGGGCAGGCTGGCCCCATCCAGCAGCACGGTAAGGACGGCGATGGCCAGGACCGTCAGGCCGATTTGCAGGCTGCCCCCCAGGAAAACGGGGCGTTTCAGACGGTTCAGGGCCTCGCCGGACAATTCCATGCCGATGGTGAACAGCAGCATGGCCACGCCCAGTTCCGCCACGTCGCTTATGGACTGGCTGTCCACGATGCCCAGCAAGGAAGGCCCGCAGAGAACGCCGGTCAACAAGAATCCTACGGTTGCCGTCAGCTTTATCTTGTTGCATACAAGATTGACGACGATGGAGAGCAGGAAGATGATGACCAGTTCATCAAGCAATTCAAAATGCATTTGTACCTCCGGTGCAGGTGCGGACCCGCACGGCATGTCCCGCATAAGAGAAGGGGCACGCCGTTTGCAGGGGAGACATGATAAAAAAAGGCGGCCAAAGCCGCAAGGGAGTAGGCATGGATTTATTTGAAGCGATCAGGACCCGGCGCAGCATCCGCTCCTTCACGGAAGAGCCTGTCAGCCAGAAAGATATGGACCTTATGCTGGAGGCCGCCATGTGTGCTCCCAGCGCCAACAACCGTCAGCTCTGGCATTTTGTCGTGATCCGTGACCGCGAGATGCTGCGCAAGGTGGCGGAGGTCCATCCTTATGCCAAAATGGCGGCGGGTGCGGCCGCGGCCGTCATCATCTGCGCCGACCTGAACGAGGAGAAGACTCCCGGGTTCTGGGTCCAGGATTGCTCGGCGGCCACGCAGAACTTCATGCTGGCGGCACGTGCCCTGAACATCGGCACGGTCTGGTGCGGCCTGCATCCCATCGAGGACAGGGCCCGGCCCTTCCGCGAGATCTTCCACATGCCGGAAAACATCCGTCCCCTGAGCCTGATCGTGCTTGGACATACGGACCAGGAGTTCAAGGCTGTGGAACGATTCCGCGCTGAACGCGTCCATAATGAGGGCTGGTAGACAGCACGCGCCCCGCGCGGGCATCCTTGTTTGTGAGGCAATGAAAAAAGCCCGGCCATGCCGGGCTTTTTTCATTGCTGTTTGGGAACAGGGCTAGCAGACGCCCTGGGCGATCATGGCATCGGCCACCTTGCGGAAGCCGGCGATGTTGGCCCCCAGCACCAGGTTGCCGGGCTGGCCGAATTCCTTGGCGGTCTCGGCAGCATTCTTGTAGATGTTGCCCATGATGTCCTTCAGCTTGCTGTCGACGGTCTCGAAGGTCCAGCTCTGCATACCGGCATTCTGCTGCATTTCCAGCTGGCTGGTGGCCACGCCGCCGGCGTTGGCAGCCTTGGCCGGGCCGTAGGCGATACCGGCTTCCAGGAAGGCGTGCACGGCTTCCAGGGTGGAAGGCATGTTGGCGCCTTCGGCCACGCACTTGCAGCCATTGGCCAGCAGGGTCTTGGCGTCAGCCAGGTTCAGTTCGTTCTGGGTGGCGCAGGGGAAGGCGGCGAAGCAGGGCACGGACCACACGGCATTGCGGCCTTCGGGATATTCGGCCACCGGGGTGTGCTTGGCGGTGGGCACCAGTTCGGCGTAACGGGTCAGGGAAGCGCGCTCCACTTCCTTCACCTGCTTGAGCACGTCGACCTTGATGCCTTCGGGATCATAGATCATGCCACGGGAGTCGGACACGGTGACGGGCTTGGCGCCCAGCTGGAGCAGCTTTTCGCAGCAGTAGGTGGCCACGTTGCCGGCACCGGAAACGGCGCAGACCTTGCCTTCCAGGCTTTCGCCGCGGGCTTCCAGCATGTTCTGGGCAAAATACACGGCGCCGTAGCCGGTGGCTTCCGTACGGGCCAGAGAACCGCCGAAGAGCAGGTTCTTGCCGGTCAGCACGCCTTCATAGCTGCGGGTCAGGCGCTTGAACTGGCCGAACATGTAGCCCACTTCACGGCCGCCCACGCCGATGTCACCGGCGGGCACGTCGATGGTGGCACCGATGTGGCGGTGCAGTTCGGTCATGAATGCCTGGCAGAAACGCATGACTTCGGTCTCGGACTTGCCCTTGGGATCGAAGTCGGAACCGCCCTTGCCGCCGCCGATGGCCAGGCCGGTCAGGGAGTTCTTGAAGATCTGTTCAAAGCCCAGGAACTTGAGGATGCCCAGGTTCACGCTGGGATGGAAGCGCAGCCCTCCCTTGTAGGGGCCGATGGCGGAATTGTACTGCACACGGTAGCCGCGGTTGACCTGGATCTCACCCTTGTCGTCCACCCATTCCACGCGGAAGCTGATGATGCGTTCGGGCTCGGTGATGCGCTCGAGGATCTTGTACTTTTCGTACTTGGCGTCTTTGTCCAGCAGGGGCTGGAGGGTCATCAGCACTTCTTCCACGGCCTGGAGGAAGACAGGTTCGCTGGCGTACTTCTGTTTCAGGCCTTCAATGACTCGTTGAGCGTAAGACATGGGTGCACTCCTCTGTGCTCTGTGCGCGCATGGCGCAAAAAACGTTGAATCCTGCCGTTAAAGGCAGGAATTTTTTTTACGCAGTTTCTCTGAGCCTTGCAATACGTTTTTCAGCGCTCAGTGGGAGTTTTCAGGGAGGCAGGCGTCGCGGCGGCGCATCCTTTTCAGGTCGCGGAGGGGCGGTTCGCCAAACAGGCGCTTGTACTCCCGGTTGAACTGGGCCGTGCTTTCGTAGCCTACGGCCAGCCCCGCGCTGCCTGCATCCATCTCTCCGGCCAGCATCAGGCGCTGGGCTTCGTACAAGCGCAGGCGCTTGTGGTATTGCAGGGGGCTCATGCCCGTGACTTCCTTGAAATGCCGGTGGAAGGTCGAGGTGCCCATATTGACCTGACGGGCCAGCTGGCTCACCAGCAGGGGCTTGCGGTAGTTTTTGCGGAGCCAGTCCGTGGCCAGGGCGATGCTGTTGGCCTGGGTGCCGTGGGTATTGAGCTGGCGCAGCCCGGCCCCTTGCGGGCCGATGAGCAGCAGGTAGTGGATCTCGCGGATGACCAGCGGCGCGAGGATGGGGATCCTTTCCGGCGTGTCCAGAAGACGGGCCAGGCGCAGGAAGGCATCCAGAAGCTCAGGGCTGGTCGTGCCCAGGCTGACGCCGCTGTCCGGGCGGGCCGCAGGGGGGACGGCATCGGCCAGCTCCTTGACCATCTGGCCGGTCAGGCTCCTGTCCAGCTCCAGCGACATGGCCAGGAAGGGATGGTCATGGCAGGCCTGGAGGACGCGGAAGGTGTTGGGCATGTCGATGCCTGTGACCAGGCACTGGCCTTCGCCATAGTGGATCTCCCGATCCCCCAGCATGGCGATCTTTTCTCCCTGCACGATGATGGAAGCCGAAGGTTTGCCGAGGCAGGTCGTGGTGGTATGGCAGGTCTCGAGCTTGCGCATGACCAGCCCGGGCACGGGGCTGTCATACGTGCCCGGGCTGGCCATGTGCTGGAGCAGGATCTCCTTGATACAGGCATTGATGCGGAGCAGTTCAGCGTGCGGGTCGAGCATGGGGACATCCTCAAAAGAAAAAGACTGCAACGAACTGAATATAAACAAGTTGTCGGGACCTGAACAGCGGAAGAGAGGATTTGGCAAAAAAAGAGCATAAATGTATCGCCGGCGGGGCAGACTGCCTGTTCCCGTTGTCATAAAGAGGAGGGCAGGCTCGCAATGGGGCGTGGGGTGGCATGGTTGCGCAACCGTGCGCCAGCAGGTACGTTGTGTATTGTCCGAAAAATTTTTTTGGGGCACAGTGGCCGGAAGCGAAGCAAGGCCGGGCATCCCGTCCGGCTACAAGCTCATCTGGAGGAAGCATCATGAAATTTTCCCGCATGGCCAGCCTGGTCTGCCTGCTGTGCCTGTTCCCGTTCTCCATCCCCGCCCAGGCCGCGGACAGCCTGAAGATCTCCAGCACCATCGGTCCGGTGGATGCCGGTATCCTGCCGCTGCTGGCCGATACCTTCAGCAAAAAGACCGGTATCGCCATCAGCATGGAAAAAGCCGGGACGGGCAAGACCCTGAAAAAGGCGGAGAGCGGGGCCTTCGACCTGGTGATGGTCCACGCCCGCAAGCTTGAGGATGCCTTTGTGGCCGCCGGTTTCGGGGTGGATCGTCGCGATGTCATGTACAACGACTTCGTCATCCTGGGCCCTGCCAGCGATCCGGCGGGCATCAAGGGCATGAAGAGCGCCGCCGATGCCTTTGCCACCATCGCCAAGGCCGGTGTGCCCTTCGTCTCCCGCGGCGACAAGTCCGGTACCCATGTCAAGGAAATGGACATCTGGCAGGCTGCCGGCATCCAGCCCGCAGGCACTTGGTATGAAGTCTATGCTGACGGTGCCAAGGGCAACAAGGCCACGACGCTGTATACGGACAAGAAACAGGCCTACACCCTGATGGACCGTGCCACCTGGCTGACCCTCAAGGATACGGTCAAGGTCGTGCCTCTGGTGGAAAACGATCCCATCATGCTCAACCTCATCGCCATCATCCGGGTCAACCCTGACAAGTTCCCCCAGGTCCACAAGGATGCGGCCCTGAAGTTCGCGGACTGGCTGGTGGACGATGAAGCCCAGACCATCATCCGTGATTTCGGCAAGGACAAGTACGGTCAGCCCCTGTTCTTCCCCAATTCCGACCAGTGGCGCGCCAAGCACGGCAAGTAATGCAGAAGGACAGGGGAGCTTCCGCATGCGGCAGGCTCCCCTGTTTTATGAAAAGAATCACCATCGCCTGGAGAAAAAGGACAAGGCTCCCTTTTTTGTTTTTTCAACTGCTATATAGCATATGGAACTACGGCAGTTGTGGCAAAAAAGGAGACGATGTATGCAGCCCATACATGGCCCTGAGTGCAGATGTGCTGATCGTCAGCGGAGGGAGTGCCGGCGTGATGGTGGCTATATGGGCCAAACAGATGGGTCCCGGGCAGCGGGTCGTCGTGTTTGAAAAAAAGGGACATGCGGCATTCCGGGGGCATCGCCCGCGGCATGGATGCCGTGGGCATCGTGCTCCTGCTCCCGTTCACGTATTACCTGGGCCCATCCCCGGCATCGCCATGCCCCTGGGCATTTCCAAAGGCGGCAATTTTGACGGCTCCCTTCCCGCATCTTGTTCAACATACCGGGGACGCCCCGGGACATGTGCACCGCCTTCGACAGTCATCCCCTGGCCTTGCTGTTCATCGTCTTGACGGTCGTTGTCACCTATCTGTCATTGCCAAGATCAAAAAGGCAGCGAGCAGGGTCGTCGAGTAAGGAAGAGCGGCCGCAACGTCTTTATGATGGGGCGGCCGCTTCCCTGTTTGCCGGAAAAAGATGGCCTTCCGCCGTGGATGGCCGTCTTTTTTTGTGCCGGGGCTTGACCGTACTCGGTGGGATGCGCCACAATCACTGCTACAATTTTGGGCAAAGTTACCATATATCAACTTGTTG
>CALBAX010000003.1 GCA_937926875.1 uncultured Desulfovibrio sp. | reverse complement strand
ATCTGTTTCCTTCCGTGCGCACGGAAGCGCGTCCCCTGTCTGACGCCACAATGCTCAATGCCCTGCGCCGCATGGGCTATCAAAAAGACGAAATGAGCATCCACGGCTTTCGCTCCATCGCATCGACGCTGCTCAACGAACTGGGCTACAATCGGGACTGGATTGAGCGGCAGCTTGCACATGGCGAACGAAATGAGGTTCGTGCAGCATACAATTATGCGGAGTACCTGCCGGAGCGCCGAAGGATGATGCAGGAGTGGGCCGACTATCTCGACAAACTCCGCACGGGCAAATCCGAGCAGGCTTAACAGCCGCAGAAAAGAACGCTCTCTGATAAAATTACCTGAGGGGGGACGGCGTCCAAACATGCACAGAGAGCCTTTTTCCAGAAACAGGGCAAAATAATCCGTTGCTAATACACTCTAATTGCACAGTTTTTACGATCAGCCAAAAATAAATGCTGTTCGTAAAGACTGTGCTTTTTTTGTAACCTTTTGGCCGCTGACATCCCCCTCTGTGCTTTATCTGCTATATTGTTATATTTTAACGTGTTACAAAATTTACTTTTCTTCTTCAAAGAAAAATACATGCCATTATTGTACACTCAGAAATGCTGCTGAATGCCGCTGAATGTATCGTGGTGACAAAATATCTGCTCTGCACATGATATTTCTTTTATGCTATATGCTCCGTAATCCTCTTCTTTATACGGAGTTGTTACTATGGCGACAAATATTCCCTCTACTGGCTTTCTTCGTCTCCCCCAGGTGCTTGCCCTTGTCCCCATCAGTAAAAGCGCCTGGTGGCAGGGCTGCCGTACCGGGCGCTATCCCAAGCCTGTAAAGCTCGGCCCTCGTACCACTGTCTGGCGGGCGGAAGACATCAGAGCGTTCATAGAAAACGCGGGACGGGAGCAGGAAGACCATGAGTAGCCTTCTGGAGACCTTCCGGGAAATTCTCGCGCAGCATGACCTTCTGCCGGAGGATATTCTTGCGGACGGGAATCTGTATCGCTGTCCGACACGGAACAAACCTTACAAACACAACGGCGCATATATTGCTCATCAGGACAGGCCTGCGACTCTCTGGTGGTGCAACTGGGAGACAGGCGATCAGGGGACGTTCCACGCGGAAGGCGAACGGGCACTTTCTCCTGTTGAGCTGTCGGCATGGCACAGGCGGCAGCAGGCCATGCGGAAACAGCGTGACGAAGAATGCGCCAGGCGTCATGCAGAGGCGGCGCAGCAGGCACACAAGCGTTTACAGGCATCCTTTCCCTGTTCAGAGAGGCACGCGTACCTGAGCCGCAAAGGTATTCCCGCGCTTGCGGATATGCGTCAGGACAGAAATGGGATGCTTCTCATTCCGGTCAGGGACAGTTCCGGCAGGGTGCAGAGTCTGCAATATATCGCACCGGACGGCACAAAGCGCTTTCTTACGGGCGGCAAGGTTCAGGGCGGGCAATTCGTTATTCCTGGCAAGGCAGAAAAACCGCTGGCACTTTGTGAGGGCTACGCCACCGGGGCCAGCATTCACCTTGCCTGTGCATGGACGGTCTATGTGACGTTTTCGGCCGTAAATCTGCCTGTTGTGGCGGCTGCCGTGCGAAAACAGTTCCCGGACGCGCAGATTCTGATCTGCGGCGACAATGATGAAGCGGGCCGCGACAAGGACTTCAATGATTTGCATTTGACAGAGGGACTGCAAAGCGTGCGCCGCCAGCTGGAAAGCGCTCTGCCGGACAAACCACCTTCGCTGGTATCGCTGGATATGGGCGAGTTTCTTTCCATGTCCATACCTGAACGGGGGTATCTTTTATCCCCCATTCTTCCGGTTCAAGGGATAGGCATTCTGTATGCTCCGCGCGGCATCGGCAAGACGTTTGCCGCCTTGAGCGTGGCCGTTGCCGTGGCTTCCGGCGGCGCGGTGTTCAACTGGCGCGCGCCCATGCCCAAACGAATGCTGTATGTGGACGGAGAAATGCCCGCCACAGCCATGCAGCATCGCCTTGCCGCGCTTGTCAGCGGTATGTCCATCCCGCCGCATACGCTGAAAAATATGGCGCTTATCACACCGGACCTGCAGCCCTGTCCCATGCCGGATCTCTCCACCGCGCAGGGGCAGGTCATGCTGGAACCATTCCTGAAAGGCGTGGATATGGTCGTGCTGGACAATATTGCTACCTTGTGCCGTACCGGCAAGGAAAACGAAGCCCAGTCATGGCAGACCATGCAGGCATGGCTGCTGGAACTGCGTCGCCGGGGCATGGCTGTCCTGCTTATCCATCATGCCGGAAAATCTGGCGATCAGCGCGGCACCAGCGCCAGAGAAGATATCATGGATACGGTCATCAGTCTGCGCAGGCCCAGAGAGTACAGCATGGCCGAAGGCGCACGCTTTGAAGTCCATCTGACCAAGGCACGGGGTATTGTGGGCGATGACGCCCGCCCCTTTGAGGCCAATTTGATTACCGAAGGCAACGCGCTGCACTGGCGCATCAGAGAGCTTGAGGATGTGGAGCTGGCCGAGCTGAAACGCCTGCTGGCCGAGGGCTACAGCATCCGCGACTGCGCCGAGGAAATGGGAAAGTCCAAGGCTGCTGAAAAATTGACCTGTCTGCGTGCAGGTGTACCGCTGTACCAGTCTCTAAGGGGCGGTACAGCGGTACACCTCCCGAACAAGCGTCCAGATATGTCCGGCAATGTCCGACGAGGTCTTCTCCGGCTGTACCGCTACAACGGTAAAAGTGTACCGCTTTGCAGCCGCCTGAAACCTGTGCGGATCAGAGATACAAGGAAGTCCGACCATGTCTTATCTCGTCCTCCATATGGACAAGTTCAAGAAAGAGGCCGTCAGAGGCATTCAGAGCCACAATCGCCGGGAACGCGAGAGCCATTCCAACCCGGATCGACTATCAGCGCAGCCGCGACAATTACGAATTGCACGACAAGGCCGCGACAAACTATGCGCAGGCCATTCAGCGGCGCATTGACGATTTGCAGATGATCAAGGCTGTCAGAAAGGATGCCGTGCATATGTGCGGGCTTATCATCACCTCTGATAGCGCTTTTTTCAAAAGTCTTTCTCCAGAAGAAACCCGACGCTTCTTTGAGGAAAGCAAAGCCTTTCTCACGGATTTTGTGGGGGCGGAAAATGTCATTTCCGCGATGGTGCACATGGATGAAAAAACGCCGCACATGCACTTTCTTCATGTGCCCGTGACACGGGAAGGACGCCTGAATGCCAACAAGATTTATACGCGGCAAAGTCTGAAAAAATTGCAAAGCGATCTGCCTCTCCATCTGCAACGCTGCGGCTTTACCATTCAGCGCGGCGTGGAACAGAAGCCCGGCGCGGCCAGAAAACATCTGGATACCCGCGAATACAAACAGCAGCAGGAAGAAAACAATCGCCTTGCCCGGGAAGGACTGCTGCTTGTCCGGGATGCGCTCCGCACCATCGGCAGTGGGACAGCGGGAGGCTGAATTGAAACAGCGCGTTGCCGACTATGAGCGACAGGCCGAGGAGGCGGAAAGTCTGCTGCGGGAGGAAGAACCACTCCCGGAAGCATCTCTTTTCAATTACAGGCGCGTGCTGGAAATGTCGGCACAGACGATCAGCCGATTGCGCAAAGCCTTGTCCGCAAAGCATCTCATCGCACGCCAGAAGAATGAGCTGCAACGTGAAGCGGCCTTTCTGAAAAAGCAGCTGGCACAGCTTGAAGCTGTCTGCAAGGCCCGCGATCAGGAAAAGGCGGATATGGAACGCCGACAGGCGCGCATGGGGCAGGAGCTGGAAACCTACCGGGAATTTGTCCGGGAGCCGGAAATCCGGCAACGCCTGACGGACTTCCTTCGGGAGCAGCAGACAGCGGAACAACAGCGGCAGGCGGAGGAAAGGCAACGCACAGCGATTGCCGAGCAGGACAGACAGGGCAGCTTACGAATGCGGTAAGGTGTCTGCCGGGAAATCTCCGCCCCGGCCGAAGATATAGGCCCACTATGCTTCACATGCGTGAAGCCAGTGGACAAGCGTCCCGCTTGACCGGGAAAGCAAGAGACTCTGGAGGACATCAGCATGAGCATTACCCCGGATCAGATCAAAACCATCAGGACGGAATTTTTCCACCTTAAACCCGCCAGAGTCAGCCTTGATGGAAGCCGTCCTTTGACTGGTAGGGAAGCTATTTTTGCCCTAGATCTGACACTGGAGCGGAGCGCAGGCGCGGCTTCGAGCTTGCCGAACTGACGGAAAAGCTGCACGACAGTAGAAAACACTTCTTGCAGTTATTATTTTTTATGCTCCGAAGGAAAATTATCAATATCCGTCAGGCTGAGATCATAGACGGAGCCTGTGGAAAATACTTCGACGCTTCGCAAAAAGTGAGTTATCAATTCGACGGTCCGGCAGCAATGGTGTTTCAAGTGGCACTCCCAGACAATGACAACATTCCATCCCAGCGCAAGCAGCTCCGCAGTGTTCCTGTGATCACGCTCAACATTTTTTAAAAATTTTTCCTCCCAGAATTTTTTATTCGAGGAGGGAGTCGTCGCATATCTGCACCCGGCATGCCGATGCCAGAAGCAGCCATGCACAAAGATGACAGTCCGATATTTCTTTAACACGATATCAGGTGTACCGGGAAGACGCCTGTCGCATAAGCGAAAACGATAGCCTCTCTGAAAGAGCAGAGAACGCAGTTTTTTCTCAGGAGCAGTATCCCGGCTGCGTATTCGTGACATATTTTTATGCCGCTGCTCAGCTGTCAGTACGTCCGTCATCACAGTCTGTCCAGAATATCCGCTACTATTTCAGCAATCTGACTGGCAAGCAGAGGTGGCACTGCATTCCCTATCTGCTGATACTGCTCCGTACGGTTTCCTTCAAAAAAGTAATTGTCTGGAAAGCTC
The DNA here is from genome assembly GCA_937926875.1 of uncultured Desulfovibrio sp. Taxonomy (GTDB): domain Bacteria; phylum Desulfobacterota; class Desulfovibrionia; order Desulfovibrionales; family Desulfovibrionaceae; genus Desulfovibrio. The sequence goes on along the minus strand of CALBAX010000003.1, from coordinate 447 downwards.
TGGAGCCTCGCAGCCTCGCGGACGGTCAGACTTCTGCACTGCAACGGGTCGTAATGGATGAAATAGTGCCCGTCCTTTCGAATATGAGCTGTAACCGTCGAGGAAGGCTCATCCTTGAGCTGAACTCTGAACCTGTCATTGAAGACCGCCGTTCCCGGCTTCCCGGCTATGTTTTTGTGCCTTGGCAGAAGCTCTGCTGGAAAATCCTGTAATTTTGGGCTTTTTCCTGTTACCTCCGCATAAATGGCAGCATAAAAATAGCGCTGCAGATCAGATTGCATATGGCTCCTGGGTGTGTGCTGAGGAACTTCATAAAGGAGCTCATCGCGCATGAGCCGCGCAAAGGCGGACGGTTCTTCAGCCTGCCTGTCTCGAAATGAAAATACCTTTTCAAGCTGGCTGACAATTCTGCTGCGAACGCTTTCATGAATACAGCTCATATCAATA
>CALBAX010000002.1 GCA_937926875.1 uncultured Desulfovibrio sp. | reverse complement strand
CGTGGACACGGACGTGGAAGCGCCCAACCTCCACCTCTTCCTGCCCCCGCGGGTGGAGGGGAGCAGAAAAGCCTGGCTGGAGGTGCCTTCCCTCGATCTGGCCGCGTGCAGCAAGTGTGGCAAGTGCCGCGAGATCTGCAGCTTCAAGGCCATCGCCTCCTTTGCCGGCAATATCAGCATCTTCCCCGACATGTGCCACGGCTGCGGCGGCTGTTTCGCCGTTTGCGCGGACAAGGCCCTCAAGCCCGTGGGCCGGGAACTGGGCGAGCTGGAACATGGTACGGTGCTGGGGAGCACGGTCCGCTTCCTCATGGGCCGTACCCGTATCGGCGAATCCATGACGCCGCCCCTGCTGCGCCAGCTGCGGGCCCGTCTGGACGCCATGCTGGCTGAGGTCCCGGCCGACGCCATCCTCGACGCGCCTCCCGGGGTCAGCTGTCCGGCGGTCACGGTCACCCGTGACGTGGATCTGATCCTGCTGGTGGCCGACCCCACGCCCTTCGGTTTCCATGATTTCAGACTGGCGCACCAGGCCTTCCTGCCCCTGAACAAGGCCATGGCCGTGGTCATCAACCGGGCCGGGGCCGAGGGCAATGCCGATGGTGACGCCGCGGTGCGTGACTACTGCCGTGAACACGGCCTGCCCCTGCTGGCGGAGCTGCCTTTTGAACGGGCTGCCGCCGAACAATACGCCAATGGCCGTCTGCTGGCCGCGCTGTCTCCGGAATGGAAAGAGCGTTTCGAACACTTGCGCGATGCCCTGCGCCGTCTGGGCGGGGAGGTGTGCCATGCGTGAGATCGTCGTCATCAGCGGCAAGGGAGGGACGGGCAAGACTACGGTCTGTGCCTCCTTTGCCCATCTGGCCGAAAGCAAGGTCATCTGTGACCTAGATGTGGATGCCCCCGACCTGCATATCCTGCTGCAGCCGGAGGTCAAGGAACGCACGCCGTTCATCTCGGGGCACAGCGCCCGGATCCGTCAGGATGACTGCATCCGCTGCGGCCAGTGTGCCGATCTGTGCCGTTTCGAAGCTGTTCGTCCTCATGACGGGGGCTTCCTCATCGATGACCATTGCGAAGGCTGCGGCGTCTGCGTGAAGCTCTGTCCGCAGCAGGCCATCGACTTTCCCGACAATCATTGCGGTGACTGGTATGTGAGCGACAGCCGTTTCGGCCTGATGGTCCACGCCCAGCTCTTCCCCGGGCAGGAGAATTCCGGCCGCCTCGTGAGCCTGCTCAAGGCCCAGGCCAGGGAACGTGCCAGGGCCCTGGGGCTGGAGACCATCCTGTGTGACGGTTCGCCGGGCGTGGGCTGCCCTGTCATCAGCTCCCTTTCGGGGGCCAGTCTGGCCGTAGGCGTCGTGGAGCCCACACCGTCAGGCCGCCACGACTTCAGCCGCGTGGCCGATCTGTGCCGGCATTTTCGCATCCCGCTGGCCATCATCATCAACAAGGCTGATCTCAATGTGAACGAGGCCGATGCCATCGCCGCGGAATGCGCCGAACACGGCCATATCCTGCTGGGGCGGTTGCCCTTCGATCCGGTGGTGACCCGGGCCATGGTGCAGCGCCGTGCCCTGACAGAATTCGACAATCCTCTTGGCAACAGCCTGAAGGACATGTGGTCGGCCCTTCAGGACATGCGCACAGGCCGCTAGGCCGCGCACCTTCGACCAGAAATGGAGCGTTTATCATGAGCTTTCTTCTTGCCGTGCCTTCCTGCATGCCTGGCGGTCTTGATGCCCAGATGGGCATGCACTTCGGCCATTGCGACATCTACACCATCGTGGAGATCGAAGACAACGCCATCAAGGCCGTGGGCACGCTGGAAAACGTGCCTCACCAGCAGGGCGGCTGCATGGCTCCCGTGCAGCACCTGGCCAGCCACGGCGTGAAAGCCCTGCTGGCCGGCGGCATGGGCATGCGTCCGCTGATGGGCTTCCAGCAGGTGGGTGTCAACGTCTTCTTCGCCGGTCAGTACCCCACCGTGGGCGCTGCCGTGCAGGCCTTCCTGGAAGGCAAGCTGCCTCCCTTCACCATGGACTTCACCTGCGGTGGCGGCGGCCATCACTAGGCCGCGGGGTCCGCTATGGATATCCTGATCGTTACCTCGCGCCCCGAACAGTGGACCCCGGTCCTTCCGGTCATGGAAGGCCGCAGTGCGGCTGTCCGGCAGGCGGGTTCCCTGGAACAGGGCATGGAGCTGGTGCGCCAGCAGGCCCCCGCTCTGGCCGTGCTCGACCTGGGGCTGGAGCCTGAGGAACTGCGCAAGGCTGTCATCGACATCCTCATGGTCAATGCCATGATCCATACGGCTGCTGTCAGCCCCATGACGGCGGCGGAATTCCACGACAAGATGGAAGGGCTCGGCATGCTGATGTCCCTGCCCGTGGACTTTACGGTCCAGGACGTGGAAAAGATGATGACGGCTCTGGAAGGCCTCGCAGGATAGAGACCTGTTGAACTGATAACAGGGGATCCTTTGCCGGACTGCTGCCCGTGAAGGATCCCCTTTGCTTTTTTTGCGGGACCGCCGGTTCTTGCTGTGGATAGCGCAAGTAAGAGGAGGACTAGCTGCTTTTGCCTTTCTTCTTTCCTGAGAAAAGGGACAGTGGCTGTGCTTCCAATGTCGCATCCAGGGCGCTGTGTCCGGTGCATTTTTCTCCTTTCCGAATGTCCTTTGGTGCTGTGGCAGAAAAAATCTGAAGCAGGGCGAAAGGGGAGCATCGTTTTCTGAAGAGAAAAGGATGCTGCTCTAGCCTGGGAGAGCGACTCTTGCCGGGCAGGAATGGAGAGAAGGAAATTGGAAAGCGGCAAAGAAAATCCCCAACATTTTCCTGTGTTTTTTCGGTATATTGATTGAATAATCAGTCAGTAAGGGGCAAAACCGCAAATTTTTTTGCGGAAAGATGCTTGACGGTGGGGTCGAAAAGGCGCATAAAGCCGTTC
>CALBAX010000001.1 GCA_937926875.1 uncultured Desulfovibrio sp. | reverse complement strand
ATACGGCGCTCCATCTCGCCACATACTTTCCGCCACTCCTTTGCCACCCACCTGCTGGAAGGAGGGGCTGACCTGCGGGCCGTGCAGCTTTTGCTGGGTCACGCCGACATCAGCGCCACCGAGATCTATACCCATGTGCAGGCCGAACGTCTCCATGCCCTGCACAGGCAGTTCCATCCACGGAGTCAGTCGTAATGTCCGCATCTTCTCCCCGGATCCTGGTCACCTGCCATGCCAATGCCGATTTCGATTCCTTCGCGGCCATGCTGGCTGCTCATTTCCTGTATCCCGGCAGCCTGCTGCTGTTCCCCGGGACGCAGGAGCGCGGCCTGCAAAAGGTCGTGGCTTCGCTGGATGCCAAACGCTACCATCTGACCGAAAGTGCCGACATCCCCTGGGACGAGATCACCCGCCTCGTGCTGGTGGATACGCGTCAGCGGGAACGGGTCCGGCATGTGTCGGCCCTGCTGGACAGGGAAGAGGTTTCCGTCGAGGTCTGGGACCATCATCCGGCGTCGTCCGAGGATGTTCCGGCCCGGACGAGCCATGTGGAGACCGTGGGCTCGGTCACGGCCCTGCTGGTGCGGGAGCTGCGGCAACGGGGGATCGTGCTGGAGGCCGCGGACGCCACCCTGCTGGGGCTCGGCATCTACGGGGATACGGGCTCGTTCACCTACAGTTCCACCACGCCGCTGGATTTTGAAAGTTCGGCCTGGCTGCTGACCCAGGGCATGGATGTCAATGCCATCAACGAGATGGCGGCCCACGAGCTGACCAGTTTGCATGTGCGGGCCCTCAACAGCCTGCTGGAATCGGCGCGCGTCTATCATATCAACAACGAGCCAGTGGTCATCGCCGAAGCCTCCATGGAACACTATCTGGGGGATTTCGCCTATCTGGCCCACCGGCTGATGGAAATGGAAAAATTCACGGTGCTTTTTGCCGTGGGCCGTATGGAGGACCGGGTGCAGGTAGTGGCCCGCAGCCGCAGCGATGCCATCAACGTGGGCCGCATCTGTGCGGAGCTGGGCGGGGGCGGCCATGCCTATGCCGCGTCGGCCTCCATCCGCAACCTGACCCTCAACGAGGTCCATGACGCCATCGTGCGCAACCTGCACATGCAGGCAGGGCCGGAAAAGACCGCCAGTGATTATATGTCGTCACCGGCAGTGGGGATCGAGTCGGATCGCAGCATGCGCGAGGCCGATACCCTGATGATGCATTTCGGCCTCAAGGCCGTGCCCGTCTTCAAGCCGGGGACACGGCGCTGTATCGGCATTCTGGATGCCCAGACGGCTTCCCGCGCCACCAGCCACAAGCTGGGCGACCGTCCTGTGGACGACTATATGCGCCGCAATATCAAGACGCTGGCCCCGGATGCGCCCTTGCGGGACATCTCGTCCATCATCGTGGGCGGCCGACAGCGTCTGGTACCCATCGTGGACAAGGAACTGGTCGTGGGTGTGGTGACCCGCACGGACCTCATCAATGTCATGACCTCCGAGCCCGGTCAGGTCCTGGACTATCAGGAGAACAACTCGCGCGAACGCAATGTGGCCAAGCTGCTGCGTGACCGTCTGCCCGCGCGGGTGCGCCATCTGCTGGAGCTGGCAGGCCGTCTGGGGCAGCAGCTGAACATGCCGGTGTATGTGGTGGGCGGCTTCGTGCGCGACCTTCTGCTGGACCGGCCCAACCATGACGTGGACTTCGTGGTGGAGGGCGAGGGCGTGACCTTTGCCCGGGCCCTGGCCGCCGAGCTGGGCGGCCGTGTGCGCGAGCATCGCAAGTTTTTGACGTCCATGGTCATCTACCATGACGAAGACGGTCTGGAGCAGCGCATCGACGTGGCCACCGCGCGCCTGGAATATTACGAGTCCCCGGCAGCCCTGCCCACGGTGGAACTGTCTTCCATCAAGATGGATCTGTTCCGGCGTGACTTCACCATCAATGCCCTGGCCATCCGTCTGGACTGCACGCCGTACGGGCAGCTGGTGGATTTTTTCGGCGGGCAGCGCGACATCAAGGAAGGTGTGCTGCGCGTGCTGCACACCCTGAGTTTCGTGGAAGATCCTACGCGCAGCCTGCGTGCGGTACGCTTTGAACAGCGGTATGGCTTCCATATCGGGCCCAGTGCGGAAAAGCTCATCAAGAACCTGCTCAGCCTGCATATGCTGGACAAACTTTCCGGAAAGCGTATCTTCAACGAATATACCCATATATGCGACGAAGACGATCCGGCGGCCTGTTTCGAGCGCCTGGATGGCCTGGGCCTGCTGCGGGCCCTGGGGCCTTCGCTGGCCCTGACGCCGAGCAAGCGCCAGATCCTGCAGCAGGTGCGCTCCATGCTCAACTGGTACCGCCTGCTGTATTTCGATGAGAGCGTCGAGAACTGGCTGATCTATTTCCTGGCGCTGGGACACCGGCTGAACTATGCCGAAGTCTCCGCCAATTTCTCTGCCCTGGGCCTTCCGGAAGGACGCAAGCAGGAGATATTGCAGCAGCGGGAGTCCATGCGGCACGTGCAACCCAAGCTGGCCCGCTGGCAAAAGGCTTTTGAGGCCGGGACAGGCAGAATCAGCGAGCTGTACCTGCTGCTGGAAAAGTTCTCGCTGGAATTCCTGCTCTACATCATGGCCGGTGTGGAAGACAGCGGGCTGCAAAAGAACCTTTCCCGTTACATCACCCAGTGGCGCCGTGAAAAGCCCGATATCGACGGCCGGGATCTGCGTGACATGGGCATCGCGCCGGGGCCGCTGTTCGGGCGCATCCTGAGGGCCGTGCTGTTCGGCAAGCTGGACGGAGAGACGCCGGATGCGGACAGCCAGCGTCATCTGGCGCTGGACATGGCCCGGCAGGAAGGCGTATTCCCCAGATAAAAGAACGGCATTCGGGGCAGGACTTGCCCTCGGAGCGCAAGCCGTGTATTGAGGAAAAGAAAATGAAACAATTGTGGACGCCTTGGCGCATCGAGTACATCCTTGGCCCCAAGCCGGACAGTTGCGTTTTTTGTCTTCCTGAAAGCAGGGATGAAGACGAGGAGCGGCTTGTCCTGTACCGGGGCAGGCATGCTTTTGTGATCATGAACAAATTCCCGTACAGCAACGGGCATATCATGGTCTGTCCCTATCGGCATGTGATGGCGCTGGCCCAGCTTGAAAGGGATGAGACGCACGAGATCATGGACCTGATGCAGCGCTGCACGCTGGTGCTGCAGGATCATTTTCACTGCGAAGGCATCAATATCGGCCTCAACCAGGGGCAGGCTGCCGGAGCCGGTATCCGGGAACATCTGCACTTCCATCTCGTGCCGCGCTGGAACGGGGATTCCTCCTTCATGGCCGTGATGGACGAGGTGCGCACGATCCCGGAACACCTGCGCAGCAGCTATGCCCATCTGAAGCCGTATTTCGACAGGTTTTGAACACCACCGCGCAGAGGAGGAGACTATGCGCTATATAAAGGTCCTGTTACTTGTTCTGCTGATTTTCTTCAGTCTGGTCTTCTTCTTCCAGAACCAGACGGCCCTGTCGACGGCCATGACGCTCAAACTCAATCTTTTCTTCGTGCCTGAGATGACGTCCATCCCGCTGCCGTTCTACTTCATCGTCATCGTGGCCTTCTTCGTGGGTGCCTTGCTGGCGGTGGCCCTGCTGCTGTGGGACAAGATGCACCTGACGGCCCGTTACATGAAGAGCAAGTGGCGTGTGTCCGCCCTGGAACGTGAAGTGGCCAAGCTGAAGAAGAGCCTGGACGGCGAGACCGCGCGCGGCGATTTCCTCCGCAAGGTCTCCCAGGAAAAGGCCCAGGCCATCGAAGCCGCTCCTGCCAAGGAAAAGGCCGAGGCCAAGCCAGAAGAAGTGACCGCTCCCGATCCTGACAAGGCCTAGTCCTTTCCCCCGCGCATCAGGCGCATTTTTCTGCAGCGGCGTCGTCCTTGGATGGCGCCGCTGCGCAATTACGCATATGGCAGAAAAAACTCCCAAGCTGACTCCCATGTTCGAGCAGTATCTGCGCATCAAGGCCGACTACCCTGATGCGCTGCTGTTCTACCGGATGGGCGACTTTTACGAGCTTTTCTTCGACGATGCCGTCACCGCGGCCCGTGAACTGCAGATCGCCCTGACCAGTCGCAGCCGGGACACGGAGAACCCCGTGCCCATGTGCGGTGTGCCCTGGCATGCCGCGCAGGCCTATATCGCCCAGCTCATCGACAAGGGCTTCCATGTGGCCATCTGCGACCAGACCGAAGACCCCAAGGCCGCCAAGGGGCTCGTGCAACGGGCCGTGACCTGCGTGGTGACGCCCGGCACCGTGCTGGAAGACGCCAACCTGGACGCCCGCAGCCACAATTATCTGGGAGCCGCTTTCTGGGAGGGGCATAACGGGGCCTTCGTCTGGGCAGACATCTCCACGGGCCAGTGGTCCGGCATGGAGGTGAAGCGCCTGCCCGAGCTCTGGCAATGGATCCAGAAGCTGGCCCCGCGCGAGCTGCTGGTGCCGGACGACAAGGAATTGCCGCCCAAATGCCTGCTGGAAGGCGTGCGCCTGCTGCGCCGTCCGGTGGCCGGTTTCGACGCCCGCAAGGCCGAACGCCGTCTGCTGGAAGCCCAGTCCGTGCAGGAGCTGGCAGCCCTGGGCCTCCAGAACAAGCCCTGCCTCGTGCGGGCTTGCGGCGCGCTGCTTGTCTATCTGGAGCAGACCCAGAAACGCCGCCCCGAGCATCTGATGCCCTTCCAGCCGCTGGACCTGGGCCGTCACATGCTGGTGGACGACGTGACGGAACGCAATCTGGAGATCTTCCAGCGCCTCAACGGCCGCAAGGGCAAGGGGACCCTGCGCCATGTGCTGGACGACACCATGACGCCCATGGGCGGCCGCCTGCTGGAAGACATGCTGCGGCATCCGTGGCGCGAGGCGGCCCCCATCCTGGCCGTGCAGGACGCCGTGGCCCTGCTGCACGATGACGACAACCGCCGGGCCCTGCTGCGGGAAGCCCTGAAGGACGTCTATGACCTGGAGCGCCTGTCCACGCGCGTGACGGTCAACCGGGCCACCCCGCGGGATTTCATCGCCCTCGGCAACAGCCTTGCGGCCCTGCCTGCCGTTCTGGCGGCCCTGACGCAGCCCCCGGACGGGAGATACCCGCTGCCCGGGCAGGAGAACGGGGAGGACGCGCCCCGTGTCATCCATGAGCTGCTCAAGGGCTGGGACGATCTGGCCGATTGTGCGCATCTGCTGCGCAGCGCGCTAGTGGACAGCCCGCCGGTGGTCATCACGGACGGCGGCCTGTTCAAGGCCGGATACAATGCCGAGCTGGACCGTCTGCTGGATCTGGTGGAACACGGCGAGCAGAAGCTGCAGGAAGAGCTGGCCCGCGAACAGCAGGAGACCGGCATCGCCAAGCTCAAGCTGGGGTTCAACCGGGTCTTCGGCTACTATTACGAACTGAGCAAGGCCGCGCACAGCGGGCCGGTGCCGGAGCATTTCATCCGCCGCCAGACCCTGGCCAATGCCGAACGTTTCACCACGCCCGCCCTCAAGGAGCTGGAAGAAGCGCTCCTTTCCGCTTCTGAAAAGCGCAAGACGCTGGAATATCAGCTCTATCAGGATCTGCGCACCTTTATGGCCCAGCAGCGGGAGCGCATCCTGCACATGGCGGACGTCATCGCCCACCTGGATTACTGGCAGAGCCTTGCCGAGGTGGGGCGCCGCAACGGCTGGTGCCGTCCCGAGCTGGACAGCAGTGCCGACATCCTCATCGAGGAAGGGCGGCACCCTGTGGTGGAAGCCATGCTCGGTGCGGCCAATTTCGTACCCAACAACATCACGCTGGATGCCCGGCGCCGCCTGTGCCTGCTCACCGGTCCCAACATGGCGGGCAAGTCCACGGTGCTGCGGCAGGTGGCCATCATCTGCCTGCTGGCGCAGACCGGTTCCATGGTCCCGGCCACACGGGCACGTCTGGGGCTGGTGGACAGGCTGTTCTCGCGTGTGGGCGCTTCGGACAATCTGGCCCAGGGGCAGAGCACCTTCATGGTCGAGATGATGGAGACGGCCCGCATCCTGCGTCAGGCTACCAAGCGCAGTCTTGTCATCCTGGACGAGATCGGGCGCGGCACCAGCACCTATGACGGCGTTGCCCTGGCCTGGGCCGTGGTGGAGGATCTGGCGGCCCGGGCGCACGGCGAGGTGCGCACCCTGTTCGCCACCCATTACCACGAGCTGACGGCGCTGGAAAAGCGCGTGCCCGGCGTGTTCACCATGAATATCGCCATCCGGGAATACGGGGGCGACATCCTCTTCCTGCACAAGCTGGTGCCCGGCCCCGCTGACCGCAGCTATGGCGTGGAGGTGGCCCGTCTGGCAGGTGTGCCTGCGCCGGTGGTGCAGCGGGCACGGGCCATCCTGGCGGAGCTGGAGCAAAGCCGGGGCGAGGGGCGGCGCATGCCGCCCCAGACGGAGACGCTGGCCCTTCCCGGCATGGAGCAGCGGGTCGCCCGCGAGGAGCCCCCGTCCCTGCCCATCGACATCCCGGCTGCACCGGCCGCCGGGCCGCATCCGCTGGTCCTGCTGCTGCGGGATCTCGATCCCGAGGAACTTTCGCCGCTGGCGGCCCTCAAGCTGATCATGGAGTGGAAGAAACTCTGGGCCGATGCTCCCGATACGGAGGAAAAACATGTCTGAGGTCAGTCCCTGGTCCGTCATCCAGTCCATTGCCGAACGCCGTATCGAAGAATCCATGGCCAAGGGGGATTTCGATGACCTCCCCGGCCGGGGCAGGCCCCTGGAGCTGGAAGACGACAGCCATGTCCCCCCGGAACTGCGCATGGCCTACAAGGTGCTGCGCAACGCCGGCTGTGTGCCGCCGGAGTTGGCCGAACGCAAGGAGATCAGCAACCTGGCCGACCTGCTGGATCATTGCGAGGACGAACAGGAACGGGTGCGCCAGATGCAGAAACTGCGCTTCATGATCCTGCAGGCCCGCATGAAGCACCAGCGTCCCCTGAACCTTGATGACGACACCTATTACGACCGCCTGCTGGAGCGGCTTTCCCGGCACGACAGGAAGGAAAAATAGCGTCGTGCCTGCCTTACAGGCAAAAGGACATGAAAAAGGCTGCCCGCAAGATACGGACAGCCTTTTTTAGTATCGTCGCGTCGGACGGTCAGCCAGGCTAGCCCACCAGAGGACGCTTCATGTCGGCCTTGGGCACGCCGAGGCGCACGATGAGGTCCACTTCGCAGGGCTTGCAGGCCTGGCAGACTTCCAGGTCGCCGCGCAGGGACATGTACAGGTAGGCGTCGGTGGCATCCCAGCCGGTGGCGGCAGCCACCAGGCCCTGCATCTGCACGCTGGCGTGGCGCAGGGCTTCTTCATAGCCGGCGGCGCTGGCCAGGGTGTACCAGGTGTCGGCGGTCTCCAGCACGGGCCATTCCAGCGGGCAGTTCTTGATGACGCTCACGCGGGCGATGACGGTACCGTTGATCTCCAGACCGGTGCCACACAGCTCGCTGTCACCCATGACGGCGTGCATGTCGCCCATCTGCACCAGGCCACCTTCCACACGCACGGGGAAGTAGACGGTGTTGCCCTTGACCATCAGCTTGCAGTCCAGGTTGCCGCCGTGGCTGCCGGGGTAGCCGCAGGGCACGCTCTTGCCCTTTTCGGGGGCCACGCCGATGACGCCGATCATGGGATTGATGGGGAAGGTCACGTCATTGAAGACGGCCTTGCCATTCTCGATGGGGATGCGCTTGGTGCGGGTCTCGCACTTGTCCCAGAGGGGGCCGATCTTGGGCAGGGTAGTGGTGGTGCCGATGGTGTCGCACTGCACGTCCAGCAGTTCCACCTTGATGACGTCGCCGGGCTGGGCGTCGCGCACGAACAGCGGGCCGGTGGCGGGGTTCATTTTGCTGTAGTCGCAGCTGGTCACCAGCTGGCTTTCGGAATGCATCTGGTTGCTGAAGCAGTCCTGGGTGCGGAAGATGACGATCTCGCCGGAATCGATGGTGCCGGTGGGTTCGTTGCCGGCACTGAAGGTATAAACGACCTTGTCAAAGTATTGCATGGTTCAACTCCTGCAATGAAGATTACACCATATCGCTCTTGCGGAAGGCTTCGGGGACGATCTTGTAGCCCTTGCTCTTGACGTAGCCGATGACCAGGCCGATAGCCAGCCAGCTGAAGCCCACGATCTGGGTCATGCTGTCGAAGGAGAGCCACACATAACCGAGGATGAGCACGCCGCAGAAGGGGCAGATCACATAATGGAGCAGGGCCTTGCCGCCACGCATCTTCTCACGGCGCCAGAAGAAATTGTACACGGCGATGTTCAGCAGGATGAAGGAGGTCAGGGCACCGAAGTTCACCAGGCGGGCCAGGTCTTCCACGGTGGAGAGCTCGGCCACCAGGATGGAGAAGATGCCCACGGCGATGGTGGCGACGTAGGGGGTCTGGAAGCGGGGATGCACCTTGCGGAACAGGCCGGAGACGCCGGGCAGCACGTTGTCGCGGGACATGCCGTACAGCACGCGGGAGGTGGCGGCCTGGGCGTTCATGGTATTGGCGATGCCCACGGCCAGGATGTTGACCACCAGCAGGACCTTGCGGAACCAGTCACCGGCGGCGATCTCGGCAGCGTCGAAGAAGGCCGTATCGGGGTTCATCTTGTTCATGTCGGGCTGGATGATGGTGGCCACGTAGGTCTGGAGCATGAACAGGAAGCCGATGCAGAGCAGGGCGGCCATGGTGGCGCGGCCGATGGTCACTTCGGGCCGGTGGGTCTCTTCGGCCAGGGTGGAGATGCCGTCAAAGCCCAGGAAGGAGAGGCAGGCGATGGTGCAGGCCAGGCCGATGAACTGCAGGTTCATCTCGCCGGGGCGGTACAGGGGATCCATGACCAGCTGGCCGGTGCCGCCGCCTTCACCAAGGACATAGTTGAGGCCGAAGCCGATGAACAGGGCCAGGACCACGGCTTCCACATAGAACATGATCCAGTCGGCACGCGCGGTATAGGTGATGCCGCGGACGTTGATGAGGGTATTGATGCCCACGAACACGATGACCCACAGCCAGCGGGGCGTGGCCGGGAAAAGTTCCACACACCAGTTGGCGGTCAACAGATAGAGCAGGGCGGGCACGAACACATAGTCCAGCAGGATGAGCCAGCCGGCGATGAAGCCCACATGGTGGTTCAGGCCGCGCTGCACATAGGCGTAGACCGAACCCGCGATGGGGAAGCGGTTACTCATCTTCATGTAGCTCAGGGCCGTGAAGAACATGGCGCAGATGCCCACGAAGTAGACGAAGGGCGCCATCATGTGGCTGTCTTTGGAAATGTAGCCATAGATGGACATGGGGGCGATGACCACCATGAACAGCATACCGTAAACGAAGACGTCCTTGAAGCTGAGTTCGCGCTTCAACTCTTGGCCGTAGCCAAAATTGTCCGTGGATCCTGTATTCGACATAAAGCAACCTCAAAAAGATTTTTACCGGGCAGGCGTACCGGCATGAGCGTTTTAGCCCCTTTTTTCATAAAGTCAAAGCCTAATTGCCTGATATATACAAAACGTTTGCCGGTATGCCCGGGAGTTCGATGGGCAGAAGCAGCGGACGGAATTGGGCGAAGAAAATTTTTTGGAAAAAAGCTTGCATACGACAGGTGTTCGGTGTAATGTCCCCTCTTGCAACGGGATGTGGCTCAGTTTGGCTAGAGCGCAGCGTTCGGGACGCTGAGGCCGCGCGTTCAAATCGCGCCATCCCGACCATAAAAAACGGACGGGTTCCAGTGAAGCTGGAGCCCGTTTTTTTATGGCTGCAATCTGGATGCATTCTGTCTACCGTCGGCCCCTGCAATGGTGGGGAAGGATGGCCAGCCTTTCAACCCAAAGCCGTTCGGCCTCTATCCTGGCCCGGCGCAGTCGGTGGGGCCAGGTCACAGGCTGTCCTTGTTCCAGCATCCCGCGAACTTTTCCACGGGCTGATCGCCGCCCCGGCTTTTGCCGGGAATATCTGGCAGGTGGGGGCCTGTCAGGCTGCGTCCCGGTTGCGGCAGGAAGCGGGGAAAGGGCCCGTCTTGCCCTATCTGCCCTAGTGAACGCCGGAAGGCGGACAGCAGCGGTCGCATAAAAATTTATTTTTGGGGGACGAAAATATTTGACAGAGCAGGGCGATTGCTATACACAGCTTTTCACGACGCGCTCGTAGCTCAGCTGGATAGAGCAACAGGCTACGAACCTGTAGGCCAGGAGTTCGAATCTCTTCGGGCGCACCACAATAAAAACAAGCGGTTAGCTGTAACAGGCTGACCGCTTTTTTTGTCGCCTTCTGTCTGTTCTCCGGTTCCGGAGGATCTCTTCAATGCGTCTGTCATGCTGCTCGCGCACGTATCGGTCAATATCTGAGACAGAAAGGATGGTAGCGGTCGCTTGCGGTGTGGGGAAATCGGGGCACGGCTGTGAACAACAAAGAGGAAAGGAGGCATGGATGTTCGTTGTCGGCAGAGTACGTGCCCCTTTATATTCGGAAAAATCCTCGCAACCACTGTGCCAATGGCGAAAAGCTGTCGGGCACCGTTCCCAAGTTTCGTGACAGCTCATACATGAAGCGACGAGAGCTGCGTCCAATATGGGGAGGGAAGGCGTGGGAGTGCCGCCTTTACACGGCTCCCACGCCTCTTTCTTAAGCAATTATCGTGTCAGACATGAAAAAGTGCCGCACTGTTCTCAGGTTCGTGACGGAAATATAGGGGGGCAGGGTAAATGAGAATGACTGTATGGCGTCATCCAGTCGGCTAGATGTCGGCTATATGTAGGCCAGGCGCGGGCTTATGGTGCTCCGGCGTCGAAAAAGGCCGCGAAAAAAAGACTTGAGAACGGAAGGCTATTTCAAGAGCGTTTCCGCACGACAAATGAGAATACAACAGCCCTGCCGCGTGTCGTTTTTGACACAAAAGCAGGGCTGTTTTTTTGTCTTTTCTGATTATGCAACGCCGCTATTTTGCGCAGGCTGATCCGAAGCGATAGCGAGTCGATTTTTACGCTCCTCCAGTCGGGCAACCTTCTCCCGCAATTCCCCAATTTCACGAAGCAGCGCCTCTCTTTCCTTGTAGAGTGCCTCTTTTTCGCGATAAAGCTTTCGATTTTCGGCAGCCAACTCTCGCCGTTCTGTGCGCTCGGTAGCTAACTCACTCTGTATGTTAGCATCGTCACCATCACTTGGGCGGGAAGACTCTGTGCATCCATTGCCAAGTAGGAGCCAGTCCAATGATACAGCATACTGGCGTGATAGCCTCACAAGAAAATCTATCTCTGGGGGGGTAGTATTCCGTTCGTAGCGACTCAGTTTCGTTTGCGTGATACCCAGGCTGCTCGAAAATTGTGTCTGGCTAGTCTCTCCACGAATAATTTTTATGCGGTCACCTAGCGTTTCCATAGGGTAAAAGTTTCCATGCCCGAACTTTTACCCAAACTTTTACCTAGGAACTCATGGTATCATATTAGAATATTTGTAAATTTACATTTTATTCAAAATATGAACTTTTACCCATTAAGCGCCTTGATTTTAGTCAAAAAATAGGTAAAAAGGGTCTTGCGGGCGGTTGAAGTTTTCAACAGTAGCAAAAGGGACTTTATCCGGCCCGCCCCATTAAATCAACGTCCGGGCGCGAACCGCGTTTGGACAGGGAGCAGGTCATGAAGCAGCTATCCTTACTTGACGACGCCATCCGGCTTTCCGGCGTCATGGTGGCCATCAAGACCGCCATGCGCGATGCCGCCGGAGCGCCGGAAGGCGAAGGAAGAAAGATGCTTGCCGACCGCCTGAATGAAATAGCGCAGCGGGCGGGCATCAAGCTGACGGGCGGCAATACCCTGTCCATCAGCAAGGCCACGCTGGACAAGTGGCTGGCTCCCTCCGACACGTCGCATCCTCCCTCCATTCTGGCCCTGCTGGCCTTCTGCCGCGCCACCGGCAATGTGGAACCATTCCGCGTTGCGGCGCGTGCGTTGGGACTGGATTTGATGACGGAAGAAGACAGGAAGCTCCGAGACTATGGAGCTGCGGTTCTGGAGATGAAGGCGGCGCGTCAACGCAAGCGCAAGCTGGAGGAAGACTTATGACCCGCGAAGAATGCGGACGCCTACGTTATGAGGCTCGCTATGCAATCCGGGCCGTCCTTGTTGAACGAGGCTTGAGCATGTCGGAGCTTGGACGGCGCATAGGCGTCACGGCGGAGCTGGTTTCCGCCACGGTGCGGGGCAAACGGCATAGTCCCAAGGTCCTGGATGCCCTGCGCAGGGAAGGCGTTCCGGAACAATACTTGTTTGACCCACAGTCGAATCTCTCAATGGAGATGCTATGATTTCTTTTGAGTATGTGAAGACAACTTTTTCGCCTGATGTGGTGATACGGCTGCAAACGCTGAGGAGACTTGCTCGTAATACTCGGAAAGCCGCGCACGGGAACCTTCCAGCTCCTTTTGAAGTTCTTCTGGAAGGATTGGAAATGCGATTGCTTCGTCAAGGCTCTCAAGCGTTTCTTGAATCCTATCCAATCGTTTTTTCAATGCTTCAGGAGATAGCTGGAATAGAAAATCCAAGTGTGTACGGGGAACATTAAAAGTCAAAAAATGAGAATATGCCGCCGCAGAAACACTTTTAGCGTATGTTTTCAATAAAATACAATCAAAATTTTCATTATTGAATCCTATAAAAAACATACATTTTTCAGGATTGCATGGATCGAAGTTGCAAAAAGGGCATCCTTTTTTAGCAGCCAACAAGCGAGTAAAAAGTGACATTTCCGGCTCCGTTGATTCCCTGAATAGTTCAGGGGCTAAGGTTGAGAAATAGCAAAATCACTCTATCAGCGGAGCCGGAATCCTACAACGACAGGGGAACAGGCAATGGCACTCCGCGAAGCATACATCACGCAAGAATGCAGCAGGCTCTTGGGGTTGAGCGTAAAATCCACGCTGCAACGCGCACAGCGTGAGTCGTGGCAATTCCGCCCGCGCAAGGGACGCGGCGGCGGGAAGGAGTGGCTTGTTTCCTCCATGCCGGAAGCGACACAGCAGGCCATTCGGACGGCTGAGGAACGTCGGGCGATAGAGGAAGAGGCCGCCAACAGTGCAGCCCTTCCCGCCGTTACCGCATCACAGCTTCCTTCTCCAACGGCCCGACAGGCCATCTTTGACGACAAGCGCCGTTACAAGGCGTTGGCAAAGGCCGATCTTCTGGGGCTTTATCTGGACTGGCAGGCAAAGCACGGCAGCACCATCAGGCAGAAGCAAGCCTTCATTCTTGCCTATCAGGGCGGCGCATGGGGCAAACTCCTTGCGGAACTCGGCCCGCGCGTAAGCTGGAAAAGCCTGGAACGCTGGAAGCTGGAACAGAAGGAATCCGGCGGCGTCCTGGCTCTGGCCGACAAGCGTGGCCTTGCCCATCGGGGCAAGAGTATGCTCACGGAACGGCACCAGACTATCATCCTGGGACAAATACTGGATGGAGACCGTCAAATCAGCACCTGCGCCCGCATCATACAGGAACGGTGCAAGGCGGAAAATCTGGCCGTTCCCTCGGACGATACCATCCGGCGCTGGATAGCCAACTACTCCAAGACGTGTTTCAGCGACTGGACGTTGTGGCGCAACGGGGAAAAGGCGTGGAACGATCGATGCGCCATATCCATTCTTCGAGACTGGTCGCTGGTAGGCGTGGGCGACGTGGTGATCGCTGACGGCCATACACTCAACTTTGAGACGACAGACCCGGATACGGGCAAGCCTAAGCGCATGACGCTGCTCCTGTTTTTCGACGGCGGAAGCCGTTACCCGCTGGGCTGGGAAGTGATGGCGACGGAAAATGTGGCCTGTATTTCCAGCGCGTTCCGCCGGGCCTGCATCCGTCTGGGGAAGTTTCCCCGCGTTGTTTACCTGGACAACGGCAAGGCGTTCAGGGCGCGGTTTTTCGACGGCTGCAAGGACTTTGAGCAGGCCGGATTCCTCGGCCTGTACCGTGACCTTGGCTGCGAAGTCATCCATGCCTGGCCCTACCACGGCCAGAGCAAGCCCGTGGAACGGTTCTTCGGAACCATGCACGAGCTGGAAGAGCTTACGCCGTCCTATACGGGATGGGACATAGCCCACAAGCCCGCGCGGCTGCACCGGAATGAAAAGCTGCACCGCCGCCTGCATGAAAAGCTGGGCCGCCGCCCGCTCACGCTGGAAGAAACGTATGAGTGGCTGGCGTACTGGTTTGAACTGTACGCTTCCCGCCCGCAGGCCACCACCCATTTACGCGGCAGGACGCCCGGAGAGGTGTTCGAGGAAGGTCGGGGGCCGGGCGTGGACATGGAGCGCCTCACGCTGCTGATGCTGCAAAAGGAAGTCCGCACCATCAGTAAGGACGGCATACGGCTGGACGGCCGCCTGTTCTGGCATGAAGCCCTGTTCAACCGCCGTCATCCGGTACTGGTTCGCTATGACTGGCAGCTCTCGCCGTACACGGTGCTTGTGTACGATCTGGAAGGCCACAGACTTTGTGAAGCCCGCGACCGTTACCATTACGGGATTGCCGCCGGTATCCATCCCGCCGCCCGCGCTTTGGGAACGGCGGAACAGCAGCAAGACCTTTCGGACGCCCTGGAACTCAAGAAGCGACAGGAATGCGCGGCCAAGGCCGGAATACGGCAGATGACGGAAACGGTCATTCTCCCGGAAGCCCGGCAGCGGCAGATCACAAGCTTCCATAAGGCCATCCCCGCCACCGAACCCATCAGAAAGTCTCCGGCGCTTTCCGCCACGGAGAAGGCTGCCATCGAGGCCGCCAAGGCCGCCGGTGCTCAGGCCCGCGCGGAACTGGACGCTCCTACCTACGAACCTTCCATTTTCAAGCGGTTCCCGGACGAACCGGCCAGGTACGACTACCTGTTCACGGCCCTTCACGAGCGGGGCGCGGAACTGGTGCCGGAAGACGCGGCGTTCATGGAATATTTCGAGAACACCCCGCAATTCCAGCGCAATTTCAAGCCGCTCTATGACGGCAAGCTGGAGCTGCTGCACAGACAAAGCCATATCGCAACGGCATAGGGAGGCTATATGCGAGACGTGATCATTCCCACAGACGCGACGGCGCGGTTCAACACGGCGGTGGATGCCGTGGTGGACGCGGGCCGGGGAACCAGCGGATTCATCCTTGCCCACGGACAAGCCGGGCGCGGCAAGAGCGTGGCGGCTGACCAGTACCATTACCAGCGCGGGGGCGCATACGTCCGGGTCTGGGAAGGCTGGACACAGGCGGCGTTCCTCCAGCGCGTGCTTTTTGAAGTGCGCGGCAAGAACGGAGATTTGCCCCGCATGAGCGCGGACCGCTGCAAGCAGGCAATCGTGGAACTTCTGGAGCGCGACCGTAAGCCCATTTTCGTGGACGAAGCCGACCGGCTGGCCATCGGGCGCATTGAAGACTTGCGTGACATTCTGGAGATGACGGGCGCGCCCATCATCCTGATAGGCGAGGAAGGTATTTTCGGGCTTTTGTCCGAACGCCGCCGTGTATGGAGCCGTGTAGCCCATGAAGTGGAGTTCGGGCCTATCAGCGCTGCGGAAGTGGCCATGTACGCCATGAAGGCGGCGGCACTGGACATACCGCCGGAACTGTGTGGACGCATAGCGGAACGGGCGGAAGGCGACTTCAGACTGGTGCGCAACATGATGCTTCTACTCGAAAAGGCGGCGAAGGCGGCGGAAAACTTCACGGTGGACGGGCCGATGCTGGACACCGTTATTTCCGCGCGATCCTGGCGGCGCAAGTAGGAGGTGCCATGAAGGAGCTGACTAACGAGACCATCCGGTACGCGCTGCGGAATTTCGGAAAGGGTGGGGAAGAGATCAGTCACGCCATGCTGTTTGAAGCCTTCGGCCTTACGGAAGAGGGAGACAAGGCCCGTCTCCGTAACCGCATCAACGATATGGCCCGCATGGGCGAGGTCGTCAAAGTCCGCCCCGGAGTCTACACCTACAACTTCGGATACCGTCCCCGCGAAAACCGCAGCCTGCCAGCTATCTGGCGCTTTGTCCGCAAGGCCAAGCCGGGCTGGTGCCTCAAGGAATGCGCTCTCATGGTGCGGGTGGATTACACGCGGGTGCTGCGTTACGCGGCCTGGCTCGAAGAACAGGGATACATCCAGCGCATTGGCCGCAATGGGAAAAATGCGGTCACCTATCGTGGGACGAGCAAGGCGGACATGACCCCAGAGACGCCTTATCCCCCGTACAAGGAAACAGACCCTTTCCAAAAGGAGCGTGCGGCGGCAGCCACCATCGCGCGGCTTCTGCTCTGCGCGGATCCGTACGCAAAGAAAACGGCGCAGAGCATCACGGAAGCCTGCAAGGTACTGCTGGCGCGGTTCGACAAGAACCGCACGGAAAATGAGAACGAAGAAACGGAGGAATGATTCATGCTGAAAGAAAACCTTTTGTCCATTCTGGCCGCTCTTGGAAAAATACAGGTAAACGCAAAGGATGAGGAACAGTCCGCCCTGGTGCGCGGCTGCCGCGACAATCTGAGGGCCGCCGCTGAACAGGCGGAGGCGCTGGAAAACAACCTGCATGTGGTGAGTGTGGACTGGACCACGGAAGAAGCGGAAATCGCCGTGCCCGCCATGAATCTGCGGCTGGTCGCACGGGGCATCAAGGTGTCGGGAGAGTTCCCGGCAAGGGCTATCCGGGAGGTGATGTAATGGCGCGTATCAAGCCCGACCCGTACATGGTTCTTGACATGGCGCAGTGCGAGGGAGCGCTGGCGGAGATGGCGGCCCTGGATCGCAAGATTTCCGCCATTGAAAACGAAATGCGGGAAAGCGTGGACGCCGCGAAGGCCAAGGCCAGCCAGCTCGCCGGGCCATTGCAGGCGCGGCGCAAGGAACTGTCGGACGCGGTGACGGTGTACGGCAAGCTCAACCGGCAGGCACTGTTCATCAAAAGCAAGAGCCTCGACCTCGGATTCGGCGTGATCGGGTTCCGGGCCAGCACGAAAATAGTCCAGATGCGAGGCGTGACGGCGGAAATGACGCTGGAGAGGCTGCATCAGTACAATCTTTCGGACGGCATCCGCACCAAGGAAGAAATCAACAAGGACGCCGCGCTGGGCTGGCCGGACGAACGGCTGGAGCTGGTGGGACTGAAACGGCAGCAGGCGGACACGTTCTTTATCGAGATCAACAAAGAAAAGGTGCCGGAAAACGTCTAGGAGGCAGTTATGGGCCGAGACTTGTTCAAAAAATGCGAGCTGGAGCGCCTGGCGGAAAAGTATGCCCGGCTGGTGATGATCAAGCCGGGGTACAGGCCGGAAAACATGCCGGACCTGGTGCTCAACGAGGACTGGGCTGCGGCCCGTCAGGACCAGCGGAACCAGACCAGCCGCTGCATCCGGGACATGGCGCGGGTGTTGCTCATCAAGGCCGGATACAGCCGGAAGATCGTGTACCGGAACATTCCGTAACCACAGGAGGAAGTATGACAAAGCAGGAACTTATCAAGGCCGTGACGCAGACCGTGCGCACGATGGATCCCCAAAGGAGCGTGACCGCCGTCATGGTGGAAGCCGTGCTGGACGCCCTGGTCGATGTAACCGCAGCGGAGCTTTTGGGCGGCGGCGAGATCACGCTGCCCCGGCTGGGCAAGTTCAAAAGCAAGGCGGTGGCGGCCCGCAAGGTCCGTAACCCGCGAAACGGCGAAATCCTGGAGATCCCCGCCGGGAGAAAGCTGGTGTTCACCGCCTGCAAAGATTTGAAAGAGGCCATGAGGTCATAAAGCGAAACCGCCCGCCCACTTCCAAGGGCGGCGCGGTCGCCCGGCGGTGGTGCGCAGGGCCTGACGAGCAGCCATGAGCAAGAAACACTATCAGCGAGGCAATCCGGGATTGAACCCGGTGCGCAAGGAATTGGAAACTATCATCGGCATGGGATACCGCAGTCATCGTGTTTTTGAGGATTGGGTGGGGCTGATGTTCCACGCCTTCCAGCGTGACGATCCGCCGTATCTGGAGATCATGGGCGGCTACCGCAACACGGCCCCCAGGGGCCAGCGGGAAGCGGATCATTTTGCCACCGCCACGGCCTGCCTGCTGGAGTACATGCGGGCGACCAATGAGGAAGTCCTGGGACCGTTGTATGAGGAATACGCGGCCAACCACTATACGGGCCAGTATTTCACGCCGTCCGCTGTGGCACGGCTTATGGCCAGCATAACGCACATAGCGCCGCCGGAAACAGGCCGCTTCAAGGTGCTTGATCCGGCCTGCGGCGCGGGGGCCTGCCTGATAGCGGCGGCAAAGGAGCAAACGTTCGAGCAAAACGGGCGGGCCGTCTTTGTAGGGCAGGACATCGACCTGACGTGTGTGCGTATGACGGCCCTGAATCTCATGTTTTTCAATCTGGCCGGGATTGTGCTGTGGGGCAATCACCTTGCCCTGGAAGTACGCGGGGCATGGGAAACACGGAGGAGCCTGGTCTGGGGAGGAAGCATCCGGTCGGTGGACAAGGAAGAGGCGCGGGCATGGCTGGAAAGCCACTTTACCGGACCGGAAACGCCGCCAGCGCCGAAGAAGACAAGCGCCGTGCGTGTCAAAACTGACACAAAAACAGGGATAAAAATTGAGCAACTTTCGTTGTTCTGAAAGGAGAGCGCATGAAAAGACTATGGGGAAGAAACAGGAAATGCAGGCAATGCGGCGCAGATCCCGTGCTGCATGTCGGACTGCTCTGGCCTCTAGTGGGCCTGAGATGCCCAAACTGTGACTGCGCTAGGACACGAATGTTCACATCTATGGCGAAGGCCCGAACATATTGGAACCGCAGAAACAAGGGATGATGCGAAACGGCCCCACGCGGGGCCGTCGCCGGGGCGTGGCGGTTCCGGCCTGACGAGCAGCCAAGAGATAGTGCAATGACAGAGGTAGCGCCCAAGCTCCCACAAACAGTACGGGACGGCATAGTGTACGTTGGTGAGGGAATCTCATTTGAACGGGTTCGCCGGATCACTGGATACCTGGTCGGTACTTTGGACCGCTTCAACAATGCGAAGCGTGCGGAAGAAGCCGACCGCGTAAAGCACGGATAAAATTATGGAGACATTTTATACGATACCGTCATTCCCAGGCTACGGCATTAACCGGCGTGGAGAGGTAAAAAGCCCCACGGGCGTGATTTTGACCGTAACCGAGCGTGGGCAGGTGCGGATAAAAAAAGACGGTAAGGTGCGCTTGGAATATATCGGCAACTTACTGGCTGACGCTGGTCAGGCGGAAGCCATGCTGGCCCGTGAAAAATATGAAATGGAGCTGCTGGGGCTGCGCAAGGCCGTAGCAAAAGCCGAGTTTGACCTGGGAGAAAAAGCCGAGCGCTTGCGTCTGGCCCGCAAGTTGAATGCTTTGCTATTGTCCAAGGTGCGCCGGGATAATCCGCACGCGGATATAACCGCATTGAGTGTCAGGGGGTAATTCATGGCACAGGACAACCGGAAATTCTGCGCATCCATCAGCGTGCGTAATGGTGAAGAGCGTACGAAAATGGAGCTTTCCCCGGCCCCACTACATGGAGGGCCAGAGGGATTTTACCGCGTTCGCCTGGCCCGGCGCTGGCTTGATACGGAAGATGGCGCGCCACGCTTTTTCGACAGAGACGGCCTTGCCCTTCTGGCGACGGATCTTGCCCTGTGCGGGCTGGAAACGCCTGCCCCGGCTCCTGATATCCCCTATCACGCTCGCGTGTCCGTGCGGCGCGCGGACGGCTTTTATGAAGGCACCTGGACGAACACAGCCCCTATTTTGGACTACACGGGACACTGGATGGTCAATGTCTCGCTGGGAGGGAAGCGGGTGTTCGTGCCCGTGGAAGAGGTTGTCGTACACAAGGAGCATCGCCGTGGATAACCGGAAAATGCGCCTTGGCCTGTATCGCAAGATTGAGATTGCCCGAAAGCAGCTTCCGCAAATGGATGAGGAAGCCTTCCGGGCTTTGCTGCGTAGTGAGTTCGGCGTGGAGAGCCGCAAGAACATGAACGTCCACCAGCTTTCCCGGCTGGTACAGCTTTTCGCGGAACAGCACGGCGTTACCTATGCCGCGCCCGCCAGAAGCCGCAACAGACGTGTGACGCCGCTCAGTCGCCCGGACTGGATCGAGATCACGGATGACATGCCTTTTGCCGCCGAAAAGCGGCAGATTCTGGCGATATGGCGGAAGCTGGGCTACTCCATGACCAGCCTGGACACACGGGTCAAACGGGCGTTCGGATGTCCTTATTTCGTCTGGCTCAAGAACGGGGAGCAGATCTCCACGCTGCTGTCCGACTTGCAGCGCAGGGAAAGGGTGTCCGAGCGCAGACGGCTGAACCATGACGGCCAGTGAACTGAAAGACGCGGTGCTCGCCCGTTATCGCAGCATATACGCTTTTTGTCGGGCACACCCGGAGTTGAAACGTGCCACAGTTTATCAAGTGCTTGCCGGTCGGTATCCGGGAAAATGGAGTGAGCAGGCGGCAAGAATCAGAGCGGCGCTTTCCGAAGCCGGGGAAAGCCCCCGCGTCCAGCAAGTGACGCCGGACGTGGTGGGAAAAGCGTTGCAGGAAATCCGTTGTTCCCATTGCCGTCGTCTCGACCGTAGGGAGTGCTTTTCCTGTCGGGAGCAGACGGAACGAGAGGGCAAAGAACTTTTTTCCAGGCTGTTTTAGGGGGTTGCTATGTCCAGGACACGCATACAGGAGATCGTGACGCTGACCCGTGAGGGCTGGCGTCCATACGATGCCGAGCCAGACCGCAGCGTTTACGAAAAGTTGGGGTGCTCGCATGTCTTGCGCGGCAATACCCGCAAACCATTTTGGTTCGTACGGGACGACGTGTTTTGCTGTATCGGCTGTGCGGATCATTGCACGCTGAAGCGCCCGGCAGGCTTCCCCCTTCCGTTGCCCATACGTTACCCGCGCGCGCCTTATGAACAGCCTTATAGCCTGACGCCGCAGGAAATGGTCAACAGACATGATATATTGAACGTCCGTCAGGCTGCGTACTGTCTGAACGTCTCGGAACGTACCATCTATAACTATATTGCCGAGGGCAAATTGATACGGCTTAAGGAAAATCCTGTCCGTGTCCGCTCCAAGGAAATCAAGGAGCTTCGCGGCAATTTTGACGAGTGAAAAAAGTTCGCATAGCGCGCGTCCTTTACAGGCGCATGGCGGCCCGTCATGGCATGGTGGTCATGACGGGCCGTTTTCGCATGGTCTGTCCTCCCTACCGTCCCGCCGGGATTTCCCCGGCGGGAAAGACGGAGAACCAGCGAAAGGAAACAACATGCTTTCTTCCATCGCCCGCAATCCTCGTAATCTGGCCGTCCTCTTTATCTGCTCCATCGCTGTCCTGGTCGGCTCGGTACTGCTCATTTCTCCCGTCCAGTTGCCCGTCATCCTGTACAAGCTGGCGTTGGTGCTGGTGTCCGGCGTGGTCGGGCTGATTTTCGACTATCTCTTTTTCCCTTACTCCGTTCCCTCTGGCTATCTGAGCAAGGACTGGCGTAATGATCCCGACGCCAACGGGGACGACGGCATCCCGGACTACACGATCTGTGATGGCTATATTCTCGCTTTTTGTACGGCCCTGTTGCGTCGCGCCCTGATCGTCACCGCTTTTGTCATCGCCGTGGCACTGGGGCTGTAAGCATGTGGACGCGCATCAAGACCGCTGTGGCCAGCCGTTGGCCGGGGGCAAAAGCTAACCTGCGCGCCTTGCCTCGGCGTCTGGCCACGCTCTTTTGGGAAAGTTTCTGGCTGGGCGTCAAACTTATGACCATAGGTTTTCTGGTCGGCATGGGATTCTGGCTGGCGCTGGGCTTCCTGTGCGGTCTGGCCCACGCCGCTGACGTGACGATTCCCCGCGCGGCGCAGCAGTACCGGGCAACGCTTGTCCGGGCGGCCCACGCCACTTGGGGGCTGGACGCGCCGGTGGCCGTCTTTGCGGCGCAGGTCCATACCGAAAGTTGGTGGCGCAACGATACCGTATCGCATGTGGGGGCGCAGGGGCTGGCGCAGTTCATGCCCGCAACCGCGCGCTGGTTGCCTTCCGTGGCACCGGAAACAGGCAAGCCCGCGCCGTTCAATCCCGGCTGGAGCCTGCGGGCGCTCTGCGTCTATGACAAATGGCTGTGGGATCGTGTGGCCGGGCATTCCGACTTTGAGCGCATGGCCTTTACCTTGTCCGCCTATAACGGCGGATTGGGCTGGGTGAACCGCGACCGCAAAAAAGCCCGCACCCTGGGCGTGGATGACCGGTGCTGGTTCGGGGCTGTGGAGAACGTGAATGCCGGACGCGGCAAAGCCGCTTTCCGGGAAAACCGCAACTATCCCCGCCTGATCCTGAAAGAGCGACAACACGCCTATATCAAGGCTGGCTGGGGGCCGGGCATAAAAAATGAGGTGCGGCTATGACCCGGACGTGGATACCTGTCCTTGTCGCCGCGCTGGCCTGCGTACTGCTGTTGTGGCGCCTGGATCGTGTGAGCGGCGAGCTTGAGGCGGAAAGGACGGCACACTGGGTAACAGCCGCCGAACGTAATCATTGGCGAACGGCGGCGGAAGCGTACCGCCTTGACGCGGAAGCCCAGGCGGAAAACGCCCGGCGGTGCCTTGCGCGGGAGACGAAAGCCGCACAAGACATGGCGGAACGTGAGGCCATCGTGCGGCAGGCAAAACCCCGCGTCCGGAGCTCTGAAGAAACGGTGGTGGACCATGAAACGCGCCGTCGTGCCGTTGCTCGTCTCAATCGTCCTTTGTAGCGGCTGTGGCCGTCAGGCATCCGTCCCGTCCATTCTCAACTTGCCTGACTGCCCGGCCCCATCCGTACCCATCCTGCCGGAGCTGGACGCCGCGGAACCGCTGGACAGCCCTGAAAATATAGCTTGCCTGCTGGCGCGGGACGACGCTCTCAGAGCCTATATTGGAGGCCTGGACGCCGCCCTGCGCTGTTATCAGGCGCGAGGAAATCATGGGAAATGAATTGAACGCCGCCCTCACGGCTGCATTGCCGCTGATAGAATCGCTGTTCGCGCTGGGGGTTCCCGGCATCCTCCTGTTCCTTGCCTCCATTCCCGCGATGGCCGTGGCACTGGTGTTCATCCTGGATTACCGGCACGGCAAGCGCATCGAGCGGGTGCTGGCGGCGTACCGGAAGGACACCCAGGAGGCCCTGCGCACCATCAGTGAAAAGCATGAGGCCATCCTGCAGGAAGTAAGCGAAAAGCACGAAGAAACGGCGGAATTTTACCGGAAGAACGTCACGCTGGTAAAAAATTACGAGCGCATGAACGACACGCTCCAGACGCTGGTCGTGAACAACACACGGGCAATGGAGCACCTATCCACCATCATAGAAGCGAGGAACAGATGAGCCGACTGGAAGAAATGGGCCAGCGGGAGGAACTGCGGACCCGGCGTAAAATCATCGCTGCGGAAATCACCAGCCATTGTGATTCCATCCGGCACGCTCTGCCTCTGGTTGGGGACCCGGAAGACATCGACGGTGAATACGTCATGGCCCTGGGCATCAAGATCAACGAGCGCGTGCAGGAGCTGCGGGGCGTGATTCGCAAGATCGAGGTCCTGGAACGCAACCTTGGCCTCTAGGGGCACGCTATGGGCAGGGAATACCCGACGGATGTCCTGTGGCGGGCGCAGGAACTCTACTGCGTTGACCGCCTGAGTTATGCCGCCGTGGCCGAGGCCACGGGCGTCTCGGCGACTACGCTCAAAAGCTGGGGACAAAAATACTCCTGGGCGCGTCGCCGGGAAGAGATAGCGCAGGCGGAAAGCGAGATCCGCGTTAACATCATCAAGGGACGACAGAAGGCCCTTGAACAGCTCCTGGCCACGACTGATGCCAAGGAAGCCGCCTCGATGGCCTTTGCCGTGTCCAGTCTGGAATCGCTTGCCTTGAAGCGGCAGGAGCTGGCCACCGCCGGAAAGATTCCCCACGCCGCCAGCCTGGCCCGGCGCAAGATCGTCACACGGGCGGATGCCGTTGCCGCCTTGCGCGAGGCCGTGGAGCGCAAGCTGGGCACGGCCCTTGCCGATCCCGAAAAAATCAGCACGGCCACTGTCCAGGATATAAAACGCTGCCTTGACCTGGTGGCGGAACTGGAAACCAGCCTGCCCAAGGAATCCGAAGCGGAAGAGAGCAGAAAACGCGGCTTGTCCGGCAATATGGCCCAGGACATCTACCAGGCGCTGGGCATCACGGGGGAATAGATGAGCGTGGCCAATATCCTCTTGCCCTACCAGCGCCGCTGGGTGGCGGACACGGCCCGCGTGCGCGTCTGGGAAAAGAGCCGTCGTATCGGGGCCTCGTACTGCGAGGCGTTCCAGTCCGTCATGGAAGCGGCCAAAAGCCGGGAAGCCGGGGGGCAGGATACCTTTTACCTTTCCTACAACAAGGAAATGACCCAGACCTTCATCCGTGACTGCGCCTTCTGGGCCAAGACGCTCAATGTGCTGGCGGAAAAGTCCGAGGAAATCGTCCTGCGTGACGAGGACAGGGACATAACCGTCTACCGCATCCGCTTTGCCTCTGGCTTCAATGTATGGGGCCTGCCTTCCGAAGCCCGCTCCCTTCGTTCCAAACAAGGGCGCGTCATCATCGACGAGGCGGCCTTTGTGGACGATTTGCCGGAGCTTATGAAGGCGGCCTTTGCCCTGCTTATGTGGGGCGGCAGTGTCTCCATCCTGTCCACGCACAACGGGGAAGAAAATCCCTTCAACGAGCTGCTCAAGGAAATCCGCTCCGGAGAGCGCAACTACAGCCTGCATCGTACCACCCTGGACGACGCCATTGCTGACGGCTTGTTCAAGACCATCTGCAAGCGTGCCAATCCCCCCCGTGTCTGGTCACGGGAGGCCGAGGAGGCATGGCGGGCCGGTATCATCGCGGACTACGGCGACGGGGCTGACGAGGAATTGTTCTGCATCCCCAACCGCTCCAGCGGTGCCTACCTGACCGCGACCATGATCGAAGCCTGCATGGGGGACGCGCCGGTGCTGACCTGGACGCCACCAGCCGACGACTTTGTGGACTGGCCGCTGCCCGTGGCCGAGACATACACCAGGGGCTGGATCGCGGAGCATCTTGCGCCGCTGCTGGCCAGTCTGCCGGTTGACCAGGCGCATTTCTGCGGCGTGGACTTCGGACGCAGCGGCGACCTTTCCGTTTTCTGGCCCGCCACGGAAGAGCGGGATCTGCGCTTGGTGCCGCCCTTCGTCCTTGAGCTGCGCAACTGTCCGCACCGTACCCAGCAGCAAATCCTGTTCGCCATCCTGGATGCCTTGCCGCGCTTTGCCGGTGTCTCCCTGGACGCACGGGGCAACGGCAGCGCCCTGGCGGAATCAGCCCGGCAGCAGTACGGGCCGGAACAGGTCCGGGAGGTCATGATCTCCGAAGCCTGGT